>JBEBRQ010000013.1:0-59829 GCA_040394755.1 Castellaniella defragrans
ACGAGCTCGAGCACTTCGGCATGCCGTTCGATCGCAACGCCGACGGCACCATCTATCAGCGCCCGTTCGGCGGGCACACGGCGAATTTCGGTGAAAAGCCCGTGCAGCGCGCCTGTGCGGCCGCCGACCGCACCGGCCACGCGATGCTGCATACGCTCTACCAGCGCAACGTCGCGGCGCGCACCCAGTTCTTTGTCGAGTGGATGGCGCTGGACCTGCTGCGCAACGGCAATGGCGATGTGCTCGGCGTGACCGCCATGGAAATGGAAACCGGACAGATCTACGTCCTCGAGGCCAAGCACACGGTGCTGGCCACCGGCGGCGCGGGCCGCATCTGGGCCGCCTCGACCAATGCCTTCATCAACACCGGCGACGGCCTGGGCATGGCCGCGCGCGCCGGCATTCCGCTGCAGGACATGGAGTTCTGGCAGTTCCACCCGACTGGCGTGGCCGGCGCGGGCGTGCTCATCACCGAGGGCGTGCGCGGCGAGGGCGGCATCCTGCTCAACAAGGACGGCGAGCGCTTCATGGAACGCTATGCGCCCCAGCTCAAGGATCTGGCGCCGCGCGACTTCGTGTCCCGTTCGATGGACCAGGAAATCAAAGAAGGCCGGGGTTGCGGCGACGGCAGCTATGTGGTGCTCAAGCTCGATCACCTGGGCGCCGAGACCATCAAAAAGCGCCTGCCCTCGATCCGCGAGATCGCGATCAAGTTCGCCAACGTCGACCCGATCAAGGACCCGATCCCCGTCGTGCCGACCATCCACTACCAGATGGGCGGCATTCCGGCCAACTACCACGGCCAGGTGCTGACGCGCGAAAACGGCGAGAACAAGATCGTCAACGGCCTGTACGCCATCGGCGAATGCGCCGCGGTGTCGGTGCACGGCGCCAACCGCCTGGGCACCAACTCGCTGCTGGACCTGATCGTCTTCGGCCGTTCGGCCGGCAACTTCATCGTCAGCCAGCACCCCGAACGCCATCATGCCCATGAGCCCCTGCCCGACACCGACATCGAGGCCTCGCTGGACCGCGTCGATCGCATCGAGCGCCGCACTTCCGGGGAAAAGACCCAGGATGTGGCCCATCGCATCCAGTTCGCGATGCAGAGCCATTGCGGCGTGTTCCGCAAGCTCGATGTCCTCAAGGAAGGCGAGCAGGTCATCGAGGGCCTGGCGTCGCAGGTCGACGATATCTATTTCGCCGACAAGTCCAAGGTGTTCAACACCGCCCGCATCGAGGCCCTCGAGGTGTCGAACATGATCGAGGTGGCGCGCGCCACGACCCGTTCGGCGGCCAACCGCCACGAATCCCGCGGCGCGCACGCCCTCGAGGAATATCCCGAGCGCGACGACGTCGAATGGCTGAAGCACACGCTTTGGTTCTCGGAAGGCAGCCGCCTGGAATACAAGCCCGTGCGCATGAAGCCGCTGACCGTGGACAGCATCCCGCCCAAGCCGCGCACCTTCTGAGCAGGAATCCGAAATGAGCCAAAAACGTATCGTCAAATTCGAGATCTACCGCTACGATCCTGACAAGGACGAGCGCCCCTACATGCAAAAGCTCGAGGTCGAGCTGCAGCCCACCGACAAGATGCTGCTGGATGCGATCCTGCGCATCAAGAACGAGGTCGACGACAGCCTGGCGCT
Organism: Castellaniella defragrans; assembly: GCA_040394755.1. Lineage (GTDB taxonomy): Bacteria > Pseudomonadota > Gammaproteobacteria > Burkholderiales > Burkholderiaceae_B > Castellaniella > Castellaniella defragrans_A. Next base: position 1,650 of record JBEBRQ010000013.1, read on the forward strand.
GCGCCGCTCGTGCCGCGAGGGCGTGTGCGGTTCCGATGCCATGAACATCAACGGCAAGAACGGCCTGGCCTGCACCACGAACCTGCTCACCCTCAAAGAGCCCATCGTCCTCAAGCCGCTGCCCGGCCTGCCGGTGGTGCGCGACCTGATCGTGGATATGACGTTCTTCTTCGACCAGTACCACTCGATCAAGCCGTATCTGATCAACGACACGCCGCCGCCGGAAAAAGAGCGCCTGCAAAGCCCCGAGCAGCGCGAGGAGCTCGACGGCCTGTACGAGTGCATCCTGTGCGGCAGCTGCTCGACGGCCTGTCCCTCTTTCTGGTGGAATCCCGACAAGTTCGTCGGTCCCGCCGGGCTGCTGCAGGCCTATCGTTTCATCGCCGACTCGCGCGACGAGGCGACGGGCGAGCGCCTGGACAATCTCGAGGATCCTTATCGGCTGTTCCGCTGCCACACCATCATGAACTGTACGGATGTGTGTCCCAAGGGGCTGAACCCCTCGGCGGCGATCGGCAAGATCAAGGAAATGCTCGTGCGTCGCACGGTATAGGCGCGTGGGATGTCAGGCACACTCTCGGACCTGGATCGCGCGCGCCTGCGTTGGCGCGCGCGCCGCGGCCTGCTCGAAAACGACCTGATCATCACGCGTTTCCTGGATACCTGCGAATCGGCGCTGACCGAGAGGGACGTCCGGGCGCTGACACATCTTTTTGAAATGGGCGACAACGAATTGCTCGACGTGTTGCTGGGCCGCACCGATCTGACCGGAAGCTACGATGATCCCGATATCCGTCGGCTGGTCGAGCAAATGAAAGCGATATCACTTTAAGGAAGGACCAGACATGCAGTTATCCGATAAAAAAGCCACACTATCGTTCTCGGACGGCAGTCCGTCCGTCGAGTTTCCCGTCTACCGGGGAACCGTGGGCCCGGATGTGATCGATATCCGCAAGCTCTACGGCCAGACAGGGATGTTTACGTATGATCCCGGTTTCCTGGCGACGGCTTCGTGCGAATCGGCGATCACCTACATCGACGGCGACAAGGGCCAGCTGCTGTATCGCGGCTATCCCATCGATCAGCTCGCGCAGCATTGCGATTTCCTGACGATCTGCTATCTGGTGCTCAATGGCGAGCTGCCCGATGCGCAGCAAAAGACCGACTTCGACAGTCTGGTGACGCATCACACGCTGGTGCATGAGCAGATGCATACTTTTCTGCGGGGCTTCCGGCGCGATGCGCACCCGATGGCGGTACTCACGGGCCTGGTGGGCGCGCTGTCAGCCTTCTATCACGATTCGACCGACATCACCAATCCTTCGCATCGCGAAGTCTCGGCTATCCGCCTCATTGCCAAGATGCCCACGCTGGTGGCGATGGCCTACAAGCATTCCCTCGGCCAGCCTTTCATCTATCCCAAGAATGACCTGTCGTACACGGGCAATTTCCTGCGCATGATGTTTGCCACGCCTTGCGACGACTACCACGTCAACGAGGTGGTCGAGCGCGCGCTGGACCGCATTTTCATCCTGCACGCCGATCACGAGCAGAATGCCTCGACCTCGACGGTGCGCCTGTGCGGCTCGTCGGGCACGAACCCGTTCGCCGCGATCGCGGCGGGCGTGGCGTGCCTGTGGGGTCCCGCCCACGGCGGCGCCAACGAGGCTTGCCTGAACATGCTCGAGCACATCCAGGCCAATGGCGGCGTGGCCAAGGTCGGCGAGTTCATGGAAAAGGTCAAGGACAAGAACTCGGGCGTGCGCCTGATGGGCTTTGGCCACCGGGTCTATAAAAATTACGACCCGCGCGCCAAGATGATGCAGGAAACCTGCCGCGAGGTGCTCGATGCGCTCGGCCTGCACAACGACCCGCTGTTCAAGCTGGCCATGGAACTCGAACGCATCGCGCTCGAGGATCCCTACTTCGTGGATCGCAAGCTCTATCCGAACGTGGACTTTTATTCGGGCATCGTGCAGCGCGCGATCGGCATTCCGACCGCGCTGTTCACGGCGATCTTCGCCCTGGCTCGCACGGTGGGCTGGATTGCGCAGTGGAACGAGATGCTGTCGGACCCCGACTACAAGATCGGACGTCCGCGCCAGCTCTATACCGGCGCCACGGCGCGGAATGTGAAGTAAGCCTTTCCAGGCGTCTGGACGAAGGGGCGGGCCGGATGGCCCGCCCTTTTTGCATGATGGATGATCGCTGTTGGCTCAATAGCGGCTGATCAAGGCCCAGCCACCGGCGAGGGCCAGCCACGGACCGAAGATCAAATGCTGTCCCGCAGCGGCGCGGCCGGTCGCGCGCAGCCATGCGGCGAAGCACAGGCCCCCCAGCGATGCCGTCAGCAGAACCGCGGGCAGGGCCTGCCAGCCCAGCCAGGCGCCCAGCGCAGCGGTCAGCTTGAAATCCCCGTAGCCCATGCCCTCGCGCCCGGTCAGCCACTGGAAGGCCAGATACAGCGCCCAGAGACACAGGTAGCCGGCGGCGGCGCCCAGCACCGCGTCGGGCAGGGGCGAGAAAGCGCCGCCCAGATTCGCCAGCAGGCCCGCCCACAAGAGCGGCAGGGTCAGGCCGTCGGGCAGCAGACCCGTGCGGCCGTCGATCCAGGCCAGCGTCCATAAGGTGAGGAGGCAGCCCGTGGCCGCCAGCGCGGCCGGCGTCGCCCCGAACGTCCAGCCGCAGGCGGCCGCCAGCAGTAGTGCCCCTGGCCAGCAGGCCGCGAGGATGCGCCGCCGGGCATGTCCGGCGATGGGGAGCATGGGGTGCGCGTCCAGCGCCGCAACCAGTCGATCGGCGGCGGCCAGCAGCCCGGCCTCCAGGGGCAGCGCGAGGCCGATGCACAGGGCGATGCCGGCCCAGCGTTCCGGATGCCAGGGCATCCACATTCCGATTGTCATTGCGTCCCCCTCGATGGCCGGCCGGGAATGGCCGGGTTTCATCGTGCCTTACTGTTGCCGGCGTTCGCGGGCGGGGGGAACGGTTTTGTCTGATGGAGGAAACCGGGGGCTGTTTCAAAGGCTGGAAATATGGTATCGGAAAGAGCCGATCTGTATTGACGGGGTAAGGCTTCCAGTTCTCTGGTCGTCTTGTCTGCGCCTGGCATTGGTTTGAGGTAGTGTTGAATATCATATTATTAACATTTAATTGCAAAAAGAACTATATTGTTTCCATGAAAGATGATAATGATTTGTTGATCTAAATCATCATGAAATCACTTGCGTGCAGCCAAAATATAAATATCTAGCACGGATTATGTAAAAAATGTCATGAATGATATTGTTTATCATTATTTTGCGGTTCTGAACGGCATGAATCATGATGTTTTTATTGAAACATTTCTTATCGGAATGATACCCATGCACCCGCAATCCCTGCGGTTGGTGCGGTCGTCATCGGAAGGCAATTACAGACGATGCGGTAGTTAATCCTCAGTTGGCTCCCTGGGCTAACAGCACGAAAGTGCGCCAGTGGGCCTCGGTCGATCCAAAAGTAAAAATCATGCGTTGCTCGATTGAAGAATCCAGCAATCAGGGGGAGGGTATTTTTGTTTTGTCGTTATGCAGGTGTTGGTATGGAAAAGCATGGATTTTCAAAGAATAGAATGCCCCTCAGTATGCTGGGCATGCAATTGTGCGCGGCGGGACTCTTGGTATTTGGCTATGGCAGCCTGGTGCATGGGGCTTGCACCGAAACCGTCCCCGGCACCCTGACATGCACCGGCAATCAAACGGTATATGGCACTAATTTCTCCGGCTATGATTATGTGGAAATCACTCTTTCAGGACCCTACAACCTGAGTGGTCCTCAAGGGATCGGATACTACGCCAACGGCGGCTCGACAGCCATTGATGTCGAAAGAATATCGATCTCCACCAATGGCGCCAGCGCGGACGCCATCCGCACCAATGGCAACGCGACACTCTCCATCGCCGGAGAATTGATCATCAATGCTCGGGGAAGCTCCGGCGATGGGATCAACGCATCCAACGCCAATGGCTCAGGCGCATGGATCAATATCCTGGGGGAAAACGCCTACATTGAGAGCAATGGCGGCGTCGGTGTGCGCGCCAACATCACCTCCAATACCAGAGGGAATGAAATCAGTATCGCCAAAAATGCGGTCATCCTGACTAAAGGAGATGGAAGTAATTTTGGAGAAAGTACCGGCTATGGGGTCTATGCGGGAAATCGGGATCGCGATACCGCAAATTTGCCGCAGACGGGCACGGCTCGTGTTTCGATCGGTGACGGCAGTGAAATTCACACGTTCGGAAAAAACGCATACGCCGTGTACGCAAACAAGACCGGGCAGATTCAATTGGGCAGCACGACCATCATCACGGAAGGGCAGGGCGCGCATGGGATTGTGGCAATGGACGGAAAGGTTGCGAGATGTACAGGCACCTACGCCTCATTGTGCCTGCTGGGATTGGATATTGGTCTGGCCGGTGAACAATCCTACACCGGCGGGCAAGTCTACCTGACCGGCGATACCGCGATCACGGTCAATGGCGCGGGCAGCGACGCCATCTACGCATCGGGGACGGGCTCTCTGGTGATTTCCGGCGCAAGGGACGGTACCCCGGCCTCTGGTCGCTATACCGTGAAAGGCGATCTGGTGGCCGATCGTCAGGGCCAGATCAAACTGACCGCGAACGATGGCTCGGCATTTGACAGCAATATCCGGGTCACCGGGGATTCCGCAGATCCGGCGGCATCCGATGCCACACGGGTCCAGCTCGATGCCAGCGGCACGCGGCTGACGGGCAATATCCAGGTCCAGCACAACGGAACGGCGGCTGTCGCGATGAACAGCCAGTCGCAAATGACCGGGGACATCGCCGCCTCCGGCTACGGCAGCGCCGCGATCAGCGCCGACCAGTCGGCCGTGGCCGGCAATGTGCTGGCATATGACAACGGCCGCGTCGCGTTCGATCTGCGCAACGGCGCGGTGTTCGACGGCATGGTCGATGCCGATGATACGGCCGGCAACGGCACCAGCGGCGGCACAGTGGCCCTCGAGGTGGATGCTTCCACCTGGAACATGACGGCCGACTCCTATGTGACGACCCTCGAATTGAGCAACGCCGGGACTGTCGCGCTGGGTCCGCCGACTTTCATCGGCAACAGCGCGGTACTCACGGTCGATGATCTCGGCGGTACGGGCGGAACCTTTGTCATGCGCACCGACATGGCCAATCAGGCCGGCGACCGCATCGTGATCCGCAAGACCTCGAGCGGCGCGCATGCGCTGCATTTCAACGACAGCCGATCGGGCGGCTACACCGGCGCCGAGGAACTCGAGGTCGTCGAATTCACCGGCCAGGATGCCGCGGCCAACCAGGCGCTGTTCACCAGCGCGGGGGCGGACGTGGGCGCCTACGTTTATGGACTGACGCAGAAAACGGATGGCAACTGGTGGCTCGTCAGGGCCGACACCCCAACGCCCGACCCGGACCCTGATCCCACGCCGCCGATCAACAATGTCGGCACGCTGTCGGCCGGGATGCTCAACCTCAACTACCTGATGGGATACGTGGAAAACCAGACGCTGCTGCAGCGCATGGGCGAGCTGCGCAGAGCGCCGCAGGCGCGTGGCGATGTCTGGGTCCATGCCTTCGCCGGTCAGCTCGACAAGTTCGATGGCCCGCGATTGACCGGTTTCGACATGGATTATTCCGGCGTGCAGATCGGGGTGGATCGCCAGATCACTTCACAGGATCTGGCGGGCAAGCTGTATGCCGGCGTCATGGGCGGCTATGGCCGGGGAGATGGTCAATACCGGGCGGGCAGCGCCAGCGTGGACAGCTACCACGTGGGCATTTACGGCACCTTTGAAAGCGATGACGGCTGGTATGTCGACGGGATCGCCAAGTATGTGCGCATGAACAATGCCTTGAACACGGTGACGACCAATGGCTATGTGGTCAAGGGCGATACCGCCACAGATGGTTTTGCCGTTGGCCTCGAAAGCGGCAAGCGCTTCTACCTGCAAGCGCCGCAAAAGGGCTGGTACCTGGAACCCCAGGCGCAACTGACGTATTCCCGGCAGAGCGGCGCGACAGTGCGGGCCGACACCGGCCTGCGGACTGAACTGGGTGCCTACGATTCGACCATCGGCCGCTTGAGCGTCATCGCGGGCTATAGTGTGGTTGAGGGCGCCAACCCGGTGGATGTATACGTCAAGACCGGCTATGTGCGCGAATTCAGCGGCAACACGCACTACACGTTCAACCAGACCGATCGCGAGGACTACGACTTTGGCGGCGGCTGGTGGGACAACGGGATCGGCGTGAACATGCAGATCAACCGGCGTCATCACCTCTATCTGGATGCCACCTATGCCAAGGGCGGCAGTTTCGACCAGAAGCAGATCAACGCCGGGTACCGCTATACCTTTTGATCGTTGAGCGTGAACCCCCGGTCAGGCAGCCCGCTCGCTGGCTTCCTGCTGGGCGTCCACGACCGCCAGGGCCGTCATATTGACGATCCGGCGCACGGTCGAGCTGGTGGTGAGGATGTGCACCGGACGGGCGGCGCCCAGGAGCACCGGCCCCATCGCCACGCCATTGCTGCCGGTCATCTTGAGCATGTTGTAAGTGATATTGCCCGTGTCCAGGTTGGGGGTGATCAGCAGGTTGGCCGCGCCGCTCAGTGTCGTGTCCGGAAATGCCTGGGTGCGGATTTTTTCGGACAAGGCCGAGTCCGCGTGCATCTCGCCGTCGACCTCGAGGTCGGGCGCGCGCGCCTGGATGAGGCGCCGCGCCTCGGCCATCTTCATCGACGAGGCGGTGGGCCTGCTGCCGAAATTCGAGTGCGAGAGCAGGGCGACCTTGGGCACGACCCCGAAGCGGCGCACCTCGTCGGCAGCCTGGATCGTCATGTCGGCGATCTGCTCGGCCGTGGGATCCTCGTTGACATGCGTGTCGCAGAGGAACAGCGTCTGGGTAGGCAGCATCAGGACGTTCATGGCGGCGTAGGTCCGCGCCCCGGCCTTCAGGCCGATGACTTCCTGCACGTAGCGCAATTGGTTGTCGAAGCGGCTGGCGACGCCGCAGATCATCGCGTCCGCATCGCCGCGCTGCAGCAGCATCACGCCGATCAGCGTATTGTGCTTGCGCACCATGGCCTTGGCGATGTTGGGCGTCACGCCCTCGCGGCTGCGCAACTTGTAATAGGCGTTCCAGGTTTCGTTGAAGCGCGCGTCGTCCTCGGGGTCGACGATCTCGATGTTCTGGCCGGGCACCAGGCGCAGGCCGAGTTTCTTGATGCGCATCTGGATGACCGAGGGCCGGCCGACCAGGATCGGCGCGGCGATCTTTTCATCCAGGGCTGTCTGCGCGGCCTGCAGGATGCGCTCATCCTCGCCGTCGGCGTAGATGACGCGCTTGGGCGATGCCTTGGCCTGGCGGAACAGCGGCCGCATCAGCTGGCCCGAGTGGTACACGAAGCTCATGAGCGACTGGCGGTAGGCGTCCATGTCCTCGATGGGCCGCAGCGCCACCCCCGAGGCTGCGGCGGCCTCGGCCACCGCCGGCGCGATCTTGGCGATCAGGCGCGGGTCGAAGGGTTTGGGGATGATGTATTCCGGTCCGAAGGACAGATCCTGGTCGTTGTAGGCGCTGGCGACCTCGGCGCTGGATTCGGCTTGGGCCAGCTCGGCGATCGCCTTGACGCAGGCGAGTTTCATGTCCTCGTTGATGACCGTGGCGCCGCAATCCATCGCCCCGCGGAAGATGAACGGGAAGCACAGCACGTTGTTGACCTGGTTCGGGTAGTCTGAACGGCCGGTGGCGATGATGCAGTCGGGGCGCGCTGCCTTGGCGTCCTCTGGCCGGATTTCCGGGTCGGGGTTGGCCAGGGCGAGGATCAGCGGGCGCGCGGCCATGGTCTTGACCATGTCGGCGGTCAGCACGCCGGGGGCCGAGCAGCCGAGGAACACGTCGGCGTCGCGGCATACGTCGGCCAGGGTGCGGGCGTCGGTGCCCTGGGCGTAGCGGGCCTTGTTGGCCTCCATGTTCTGGTCGCGGCCTTTCCAGATCACCCCGCGTGAATCGACGACGAAGATATTTGACTGGCGCACCCCGAGTTTGACCAGCAGGTCGAGGCAGGCGATGGCCGCCGCGCCCGCGCCGGAGCAGACGAGCTTGACCTCCTCGATCTGCTTGCCCACGACCTTCAGGCCGTTGATGACCGCCGCCGACGAGATGATGGCGGTGCCGTGCTGGTCGTCGTGGAAGACGGGGATCTTCATGCGCTCGCGCAGCTTCTTTTCTATATAGAAGCATTCGGGCGCCTTGATGTCCTCGAGGTTGACCCCGCCCAGGGTCGGTTCGAGCGCGGCGATGATGTCCACGAGCTTGTCGGGGTCGTGTTCGGCGAGTTCGATGTCGAAGACGTCGATGCCGGCGAATTTCTTGAACAGGCAGCCCTTGCCCTCCATGACGGGCTTGGCCGCGAGCGGACCGATGTTGCCCAGGCCCAGCACCGCGGTACCGTTGGTCACGACGCCGACCAGGTTGGCGCGCGAGGTGTACTTGGCGGCGGCGTCCTCGCCCTGGGCGTGGATGGCCATGCAGGCGGTGGCGACGCCCGGCGAGTAGGCGAGGGAGAGGTCGTCCTGGTTGGCCAGGGGCTTGGTCGGCACCACGGAAATCTTGCCCGGTTGCGGGTATGCGTGGTAGTCCAGCGCCATCTTTGCACGTTCGTTGTTCAGGTCCATTCTTTGCGAGCTCCTGCCTGTTTCCTTGTTCACGGGGGCATGCGCCGCCGGCCTTCGGCAAGGCCGGCGCACTGCCGAGTGTTTGTTAATGCCAACGCCGGGAGGGTCGAAACCGGCATTCAGCGGACATTTCGGGGGGTCAGTGTATACCTCTTGGGGTTCGCGGGTATACTTGAACCCTAATACGGCTTGTGCAAGGCGTCGTACGTTGCCTTCTGCCCCGCTATCCGCTATCCGGTCTGGCCGTGTCGCGGAAGGTTTTCCAATCCTACATCGTCCGAGTGAAGCACTCGTGAGGTGAAGCAAATAATGTCTACGGAACAAGAGCTCCAATCTAATTCCTATCTTTTCGGCGCCAACGCCCCCTACGTAGAAGACCTCTACGAGTCCTATCTGGACAATCCGGGTTCCATCCCGGATCAGTGGCGCAACTACTTCGACCAGCTCCAGCACCAGCCCGCCGCCGATGGCCGCGAGGCCACGCGCGATCAGGCTCATGCGCCGATCGTCGCCTCGTTCGCCCAACGCGCCCGTGAAAACAGCTTCACCGTGCGGCCGGCGCAGGCGTCGGACCAGGCGCTGGCGATCGCCGGCAAGCAGGTCTATGTCCAGTCCATCATCGCCGCGTATCGTTCCCTGGGCTCGCGCCTGGCCGAACTCGATCCGCTCAAGCGCCGCGACCGCCCCGATATCCCCGAGCTGGATCCGGTGTTCTATGGTTTGACCGAGGCCGACCTGGACCAGGTCTATTCGGCCACCAACACCTATTTCACCAAGGCCGACACGATGACCCTGAGGGACATCCTCAAGGCCTTGCGCGACACCTATTGCCAGAACGTCGGCGCCGAATTCATGCATATTTCGGACCCGGCGGTGAAACGCTGGATCCAGGAACGCCTGGAATCCACGCTGGGCATGCCCGAATACTCCACCGAGCAAAAGCGCCACATTCTGCGCCAGGTGACCGAGGCCGAGGGCCTCGAACGTTTTCTGCATACCAAATACGTCGGCCAGAAACGCTTTTCCCTCGAGGGCGGCGAGAGTTTCATCGCCGCCATGGACGAGGTGGTCAACCATGCAGGTGACAACGGCGTCCAGGAAATCGTGGTCGGCATGGCCCACCGGGGCCGCCTGAACATGCTGGTCAACATCATGGGCAAGATGCCCGGCGACCTGTTTGCCGAGTTCGAGGGCAAGCACAGCCAGGCCCTGAGCGACGGCGACGTCAAGTACCACAACGGTTTTTCCAGCGACCTGTCCACCCGCGGTGGTCCGGTCCATCTTTCGCTGGCATTCAACCCCTCGCACCTCGAGATCGTCAACCCCGTGGTCGAGGGCAGCGTGCGCGCCCGCCAGGATCGCCGCAACGACGAGGAGGGTCTGCAGGTCCTGCCCGTGCTGGTGCATGGCGACGCCGCTTTCGCCGGCCAGGGCGTGGTGATGGAAACCCTGAACCTGGCCCAGACCCGCGGCTACGGGACGGGCGGAACCCTGCACATCGTCATCAACAATCAGATCGGCTTCACGACTTCGGACCCGCGCGATACGCGCTCGACGCTGTACTGTACCGATGTGGTCAAGATGATCGAGGCGCCGGTATTCCACGTCAACGGCGACGATCCCGAGGCGGTGGTGTTCGTCACCCAGCTCGCCCTGGACTACCGCCAGCAGTTCCAGCATGACGTCGTGGTCGATATCGTGTGCTTCCGCAAGCTCGGCCACAACGAGCAGGACACCCCCTCGCTGACCCAGCCCCTGATGTACAAGAGCATCGGCAAACACCCCGGCACGCGCAAGCTCTACGCCGACCGGCTGGTGGCGCAGGGCGTGCTGGCCGAGGCCGAGGCCGATCAGATGGTCAAGGACTACCGGCAGCTCATGGAGGACGGCCAGCATACGGTCGACCCCGTACTGACCGACTACAAAAACAAATACTCCATCGACTGGTCGCCGTTCCTGGGGGCCAAATGGACCGATCAGGCCGACACCGGCGTTCCGGTGGCCGAGCTCACCCGCATCGGCGAAAAGCTCACCCAGGTTCCCGAGGGCTTCACGGTTCACCCGCTGGTCAGCAAACTGCTGAATGATCGGCGCGCCATGGCGCGCGGCGAGCACCCGGTCGACTGGGGGATGGGCGAGCACCTGGCCTTCGCGACGCTGGTCGCCAATGGCTATGCGGTTCGCATCACCGGGCAGGATTCGGGGCGCGGCACCTTCACGCACCGCCATGCCGTGCTGCACGATCAAAAGCGCGAGCGCTGGGACGATGGCACCTATATCCCGCTGCAGAACGTCTCCGACAACCAGGCGACCTTCACCGTCATCGACTCGGTGCTGTCCGAGGCGGCGGTCCTGGGCTTCGAGTACGGCTACGCCACGGCCGAGCCCAATGTACTGACCATCTGGGAGGCCCAGTTCGGCGACTTCGCCAACGGCGCCCAGGTCGTGATCGACCAGTTCATCAGCTCGGGCGAGGCCAAGTGGGGCCGCCAGTGCGGCCTGACGCTGATGCTGCCGCATGGCTACGAAGGGCAGGGTCCCGAGCACTCCTCGGCCCGCATCGAGCGTTTCCTGCAACTGTGCGCGGACAACAACATGCAGGTGGTGCAGCCGACCAACGGCGCCCAGATTTACCACGTGCTGCGGCGCCAGATGATCCGGCCCTTCCGCAAGCCGCTGGTGATCTTCACCCCCAAGTCCCTGCTGCGCAACAAGGATGCCACCTCGCCTCTCGAGGATCTGGCCCAGGGCGGGTTCAAGTCGGTGATCGGCGAGACGAACCCGGACATCGTGCCCTCCGAGGTCAAGCGCGTCCTGGTGTGCTCGGGCAAGGTCTACTACGATCTGATTCACGCCCGCGCCGACCAGGGCCGCAAGGACGTCGCCATCCTGCGCATCGAGCAGCTCTATCCCTTCGCGCACAAGTCCTTTCAGGCCGAGATGCAGAAATACGCCAATGCCAACGAGCTCGTGTGGGTGCAGGACGAGCCGCAGAACCAGGGCCCCTGGTTCTACGTTCAGCACCACCTCTACGAGAACATGACCGACGGGCAGAAGCTCGGCTACGCCGGCCGTCCGGCGTCGGCGTCGCCGGCCGTGGGCTATCTGGCCAAGCACCAGGAACAGCAGCGCAATCTGATCGAGCAGGCCTTCTCGGCCAAGCTGAAAAGCTTTTCATTGATCAAATGACACGATCGCCGACACGCGAACACTAATAGATAGAACGGAATACATACCATGGCCATTACCGAAGTCCTCGTGCCTCAACTCTCCGAGTCGATTTCCGAAGCAACCCTGCTCAACTGGAAAAAACAGCCCGGCGAAGCCGTCGAGGCCGATGAAATCCTCATCGAGGTCGAAACCGATAAAGTCGTGCTGGAGGTCCCCGCGCCGTCCGCGGGCGTGCTGACGGAAATCGTCAAGGGCGACGGCAGCACCGTCGTCTCCGGCGAAGTCCTGGCGCGGATCGACACCACCGCCAAGCCGTCGGTTGCCGCGGCGGCCGCTGCGGCGCCCGCCGCCGCTCCGGCGGCAGTTCAGGCCGAGGCGCCCAAGCCGGCCAAATCAGCCGTGGCCTCGCCCGCCGCGGGCAAGATCCTCTCGGAAAAGGGCATCGATCCGGCGACCGTCGAGGGCACGGGCCGGGGCGGCCGCGTGACCAAGGGCGATGCGCTCGGGGCCTCGTCCGCTCCCGCCGCAGCGGCCGCCGTTGCCGTGCCGGCGCCCGTGGGCCTGGATGGCCGTCCCGAGCAACGCGTGCCCATGAGCCGCCTGCGCGCCCGGGTCGCCGAGCGCCTGTTGCAGTCCCAGGCCGAGAACGCCATCCTGACCACGTTCAACGAGGTCAATATGCAGGCCATCATGGACCTGCGCAAGCACTACAAGGACCAGTTCGAGAAAGAGCATGGCGTCAAGCTCGGCTTCACGTCCTTCTTCGTCAAGGCCGCAGTCGCCGCCCTCAAGCGCTATCCTGTCGTCAACGCCTCGGTCGATGGCAAGGACATCATCTACCACGGCTACTTCGACATCGGCATCGCGGTCGGCAGCCCGCGCGGCCTGGTGGTCCCGATCCTGCGCAACGCCGACCAGCTCTCGATCGCCGAGATCGAAAAGCAGATCGCTGATTTCGGCCGCCGCGCCCAGGACGGCAAGCTCGGCCTCGAGGAACTCACCGGCGGGACTTTCTCGATCTCGAACGGCGGCGTGTTCGGCTCGATGCTGTCGACCCCGATCATCAATCCGCCGCAGTCGGCCATCCTCGGCATTCATGCCACCAAGGATCGTCCGGTCGCGGAAAACGGCCAGGTGGTGATCCGTCCGATGAACTATCTCGCCTTGTCCTACGACCACCGCATCATCGACGGCCGCGAGGCCGTCCTGGCCCTGGTGGCCATGAAGGAAGCCCTCGAGGACCCGCAGCGCCTGCTGCTCGGGGTCTGAGTCTGCTTTCCGCAGCGCGCGCCCAGCGCTCCTGGCCGGCGGTCCGCCGGGGGTGCCGGGGTGTGTCCTTCCGGTGCGCCCCGGCCTTGGCCGGGCGCCGCGCCGAACCCTATTTGTGAGTACAGTCATGGCAAAACAATTCGATGTGATCGTGATCGGCGCGGGCCCCGGCGGCTATATCGCCGCGATCCGGGCCGCCCAGCTCGGCCTGTCGGTGGCCTGCGTGGATGCGTGGTCCAATGCGGCGGGCAAACCCGCTCCCGGCGGCACCTGCACCAATGTCGGCTGCATTCCGTCCAAGGCCCTGTTGCAGTCTTCCGAGCATTTCGAGCAGGTCAATCATCATCTGGGCGATCATGGGATCCAGGTCAAGGGCGTCAGCCTCGATCTGGCCAAGCTGATCGGCCGCAAGGATGCGGTCGTCAAACAAAACAATGACGGCATTCTGTACCTGTTGAAAAAGAACAAGGTGTCTTTTTTCCACGGCACCGGCGCCCTGGCCGCCAAGACCGATTTCGGCTGGCTGGTCAAGGTTTCCGGCAAGAGCGACGACGAGCTCGAAGGCCGCCACGTGATCGTGGCGACCGGCTCCAGCGCCCGCGAACTGCCGGGCGTGCCTTTCGACGAGACGCAGATCCTGTCCAATGACGGCGCCCTGCGCATTCCCGTGGTGCCCAAAAAGCTCGGCATCATCGGCGCGGGCGTGATCGGCCTGGAAATGGGCAGCGTGTGGCGCCGCCTGGGCGCCGAGGTCACCATCCTCGAGGCCATGCCCGATTTCCTCGCCGCCGTCGATCAGGACGTGGCCAAGGAGGCGCGCAAGGCCTTCGACAGGCAGGGGCTGAACATCCAGACCGGCGTGCGCATCGGCGAGGTCAAGACCTCGGCCAAGGGGGTCGCCATCGCCTATACCGACGCCGCGGGCGCCGAGCAGAAACTCTCGGTCAGCCATCTGATCGTCTCGATCGGCCGCGTGCCCAACACCCAGGGCCTGGGCGCCGACGTCGTCGGCCTGAAGCTCGACGAACGCGGCTTCGTGGTCGTGGACGAGGATTGCCGCAGCAACCTCGCGAATGTCTGGGCGGTGGGCGATGTGGTGCGCGGCCCGATGCTGGCGCACAAGGCCGAGGAGGAAGGCGTGGCGGTCGCCGAGCGCATCGCCGGCCAGCACGGCCATGTGAATTTCGACACGATTCCCTGGGTGATCTACACCTCGCCCGAGGTTGCCTGGGTGGGCAAGACCGAGCAGGCGCTCAAGGCCGACGGCCGCGAGTACAAGGCGGGCAGCTTCCCCTTCATGGCCAATGGCCGCGCGCGCGCGCTGGGCGACACCACCGGCTTCGTCAAGATCCTGGCCGATGCCCGGACTGACGAGGTCCTGGGCGTGCACATCGTCGGCCCCCTGGCTTCCGAGCTGATCGCCGAGGCGGTGACCATCATGGAATTCCGTGGCGCGGCCGAGGACATTGCCCGCATCTGCCACGCGCATCCCACCCTGTCCGAAGCCGTCAAAGAAGCCGCGCTCGCGGTCGACAAGCGCACGCTGAACCTGTGATCCGTCCGGCATGAATGTCCGGGAGTACTACGAGGAAGCCCTGCGCGAGCGGGGCTTCATCGCCGACGCGGCCCAGCGGGCGGCCGTCGAACGGCTGCAGCGCTACTACGATGACTGGATCGAGTTCAAGCGGCAGCGTTCCAGCCCTCTGAAAAAGCTCTTTCGCCATCCGGCGGTGCCGCGCGGCGTGTACATGTGGGGCGGGGTGGGGCGCGGCAAGAGTTTCCTGATGGATGCGTTCTACCTGACGGTGCCCGTCAAGCGCAAGACGCGCCTGCACTTCCATGAGTTCATGCGCGGCACGCACCGCGAACTGCGCGAGGTCAGTGGCGAGGCCGACCCCCTGGACCACGTGGCGCGCAAGGTGGCCCGGCGCTATCGCCTGATCTGCTTCGACGAGTTTCACGTGTCGGACGTGGCCGATGCCATGATCCTCCATCGCCTGCTGTCCAAGCTGTTCGAGTACGGCACCTCGTTCGTCATGACCTCGAACTACGAGCCCTCCACCTTGTATCCGGACGGCCTGCACCGGGACCGCATCCTGCCCGCGATCGAGCTGATCAAGGAGCGGATGGACGTGATGAATGTGGATGCCGGCACGGACTACCGCCGCCGCACGCTTTCGGCCCTGCGCACCTACCTCACGCCCATCACGGCGGCGACGCACGACGAATTGCGCGAGGCTTTCGAGCGGCTGGCGGATACGGCGGCGCAAAAGCCGGTGCTGACCATCGAAAACCGGCAGATCCAGGCCCAGGCCCTGGCGGGCACGGTGGTCTGGTTCGATTTCGCGACCCTCTGCGGCGGGCCGCGCTCGCAGAACGACTACCTCGAACTGGTCGACAGGTTCCAGACGGTGATCCTGTCGGACGTTCCGCGCATGGCGCCGCGCCAGGCCTCCGAGGCGCGGCGATTCACCTGGCTCGTGGACGTACTCTACGATCACAAGGTCAAGCTCATCATGTCCGCGCAATGCCCCGCCGACGAGTTATATACTCAGGGTCCGATGTCCAACGAATTCCACCGCACCGTTTCGCGCCTGATGGAAATGCAGTCGCGCGAATACCTGGACGCAGAGCGCCGGGCGGCGGTGACGCTCTGACGATCCGGATTTTCCGCGCAGTTCAGTCAACAGGCTCCAATCGCATGACCATTCCCACCACGACGCGTGTCCTCACCGGCATCACGACTTCCGGCACTCCTCACCTGGGCAACTACGCGGGCGCAATCCGTCCTGCCATCCAGTCCAGCACCCAGCCCGGCGTGGACGCCTTCTTTTTCCTGGCCGACTATCATGCGCTGATCAAGTGCGACGATCCGGCCCGCATCGCCCGCTCGCGCCTCGAAATCGCCGCGACCTGGCTCGCCGCCGGCCTGGACCCGCAGCGCGTCACGTTTTATCGGCAGTCCGACATTCCCGAGATCCCCGAGTTGTGCTGGATGCTGACCTGCGTCACGGCCAAGGGCCTGATGAACCGGGCCCACGCCTACAAGGCCTCGGTCGATGCCAATGTGGCCAAGGCAGTCGATCCGGACGACGGCGTGACCATGGGCCTGTTCTCCTATCCCGTGCTGATGGCCGCCGACATCCTGATGTTCAATGCGCATCGGGTGCCGGTTGGCCGCGACCAGATCCAGCATCTCGAAATGACGCGCGACATCGCCCAGCGCTTCAACCACCTGTATGGCCGGGGCGAGGCGCTGTTCGTGCTGCCCGAGGTGCAGATCGACGCGGAGGTCGCCACCCTGCCGGGCCTGGACGGGCGCAAGATGTCCAAGAGCTACAACAATACGATTCCGCTGTTCGAGGGCGGCGCCAAGGCATTGAAGGCGGCGGTGGCGCAGATCGTCACCGACTCGCGCCTGCCCGGCGAGCCCAAGGATGCCGAGGCTTCGCACCTGTATACGCTGTACCGGGCGTTTGCCGCGCCGGACGAGGCCGTGGCGTTTCGTGCGGCCCTGGAGGGCGGCCTCGGATGGGGCGAGGCCAAGCAGGCCTTGTGCGAGCGGATCGAAACACAGATCGGTCCCATGCGCGAGCGCTACGCCGACCTGATGGCGGACCCCGGCCGGATCGATGAAATCCTGGGCGCCGGCGCCGAAAAGGCGCGCCGCCTGGCCGTTCCCTTCATGGAGCGGTTGCGCGAGGCTGTCGGCCTGCGCCAGCCCGCAGTGGCGGCCCGGACCGCGCAGGCCAAGGCCGCGCGTGCGCGCCTGGTGTCGTTTCGCGACGCGGACGGGCGCTTTCGCCAGCGGCTGTTCGGTGCCGACGGCGCGGAACTGCTGCTGACCGAGCCCTTCGACGACCCCAAGCGGCTGAACAGCCTGGGGCGGTCGTTTGTCGGACGGGATCTGTCCGCGTTGGCGGTTGGCGCCGACGGCCACATCAGCCTGGAGTCCGATGGACTGTGCTGGGCGCGCGTGCCGGCGGATCGTCTGGCGGCGGTTGGAGATGCCCTGGGCCGGCTTTGAATCCTTGATCCGCCTTGCGCGGCTCCTTTCAGTGTGAACAGGCCCTAGTCCGCCATGGCGTCCTGGAGGATCGCCAGACCTTCCGCCAGCACATCATCGGGGATCGTCAGGGGAAACAGGAAACGGATGACGTTGCCGTAGGCGCCGCAGGTGAGCAAGATCAGTCCGCGCTCCAGGGCGCGGCGCTGGATGCGGGCGGTGGTGTCGGGGTCGGGTCGGCCGCTTTCGGGGTCGCGGAATTCCACGGCGATCATGGCGCCCAGCCCGCGGATTTCGGCCATGCGCGGATGCGCGAAGCCGGCCAGGGCCTGTCTCAGGCGCAGGCCCAGAGCCTCGGCCCGCGCGATCAGGCCTTCCTCATCGATCACATCCAGCACGGCCAGGGCGGAGGCGATCGCCAGCGGGTTGCCGGCGTAGGTACCCCCCAAGGACCCGCGTGGCGCGGCATCCATCAAGGCGGCCCGGCCGCAGACCCCGGACAGGGGCATGCCACCCGCCAGGCTCTTGGCCATGGTGATCAGGTCGGGCGTGACGCCCGAGTGCTCGATGGCGAACATCCGTCCTGTGCGCGCGAAACCGGTCTGGACCTCATCGGCGATCAGCAGGATGCCGTGATCGTCGCAGCATTCGCGCAGGGCCCTCAGGAGTTCCGGTGGCGCGACGTTGAAGCCGCCTTCACCCTGGACCGGCTCGATGACGATCGCCGCCACTCGGTTTGGACTGATGTCTGCCTTGAACAGCAGATCCAGCGCCCGCAGGGAGTCCTGGGTCGTGATGCCGTCGAGCGGATTGGGGAAGGGGATGTGGTAGACCTCGGCCGGCAGCGGGCCAAAGTCCTGTTTGTAGGGGGCGACCTTGCCGGTCAGGGCCATGCCCATGAACGTGCGTCCGTGGAATGCGCCGGAAAAGGCGATGACGCCGGTACGACCGGTGGCGGCTCGGGCGATCTTGACGGCGTTTTCCAGGGCCTCGGCGCCGGTCGTGAAGAACGCGGTCTTTTTCGGATGGTCTCCTGGTGTCAGGCGGTTGATGCGTTCGGCCAGTTCCACATACGAACCGTAAGGCGCCACCTGGAAGGCGGTATGGGTGAAGGCATCGAGCTGCGCGCGGATGGCGTCCACGATGCGCGGGTGGCGATGGCCGGTGTTGGCCACGGCGATGCCGGCCGCAAAATCGATGTAGCGCCGGCCCTCCACATCCCATAGTTCGGCGTTCAGGGCGCGGCTGGCATAGAAGTCACAGGCGATATTGATGCCGTTGGGGATGGCCGCATTCTTGCGCGCCAGCCAGTCCTGGTTGAGTTCTGTCATGCTTGTCTCCGTATTGTGGGGTGAGTGTTTCCACTCTGTTTTTTTCAATATACTAGCCTTTTGGTCTGCTAAATAGATCCATTTTCACAAATTGAATAGGGCCAATTTGGAAGCGTTCATTCTCTCTGAATGGTTGCAGCAGCACTTTGTTCCTCCCCATGATGGTCCTGTATATCACCGGCTTTATCGCCTGATTTGCAGAGCCATTCTGGAGGGGCGTCTTGTCGCCGGCGCCCGCCTGCCGTCTTCGCGCGATCTGGCCGCCGAGCTGGGTATCGCGCGCAATACGGTCTTGCAGGTCTACGGCCAGTTGGCCGAGGAGGGCTATGTCCATGCGGGGGTCGGACGCGGCACCTACGTCGAGGATATCAGCCAGGATCTGATCGAGCCGGCGGCTGGCGCCGGCGAGGATCGGGCCGATGCCGCGCACGCCGCGGCCAGGCATGATCTGTCTGGTCGCGGGCGGCGCCTCTTGTTCAACCTGGGGTTCTCCAATCTTCAGGCTGGCGCGTTCATGCCCGGCATCCCGGATGTGCGGGAATTTCCGCTGAAGGTCTGGTCGCGCATTCAGAACCGCCAGTGGCGCGCAGGCCCCTGGGAGCTGATGCGGTATGCGCCGGCCGGCGGCTATGGGCCGCTGCGCCAGGTGATCTCGGATTATCTGGGCAGCGTGCGCTCCGTGCGCAGCACGGCCCAGCAGGTCGTGATGACCACGGGAATTCATCAAGGCATCGATGTGGCGGCCCGGTTGTTGTGCGATCCGGGCGATACGGTCTGGGTCGAGGAGCCGGTTTACTGGGGGGTGCGCAACCTGCTGATTTCCTCCGGGCTGCATCTGGTGCCGATCCGCGTGGACGAGGAGGGATTTTGTCCGGGCGAGGCCGAGCTGGCCCATCCCCCCCGTCTGATCGTCGTAGCGCCTTCGCATCAGTATCCGCTGGGCATGGTGATGAGCCTGGCGCGGCGGCGTATGCTGCTGGACTATGCGCGCCGGGTTTCGTGCTGGATACTGGAGGACGATTACGACAGCGAATTCCGCTACGACATGCGTCCCCTCCCTTCCCTGCAGAGCATGGACGAGGCGGGCCGGGTCCTGTATGCGGGCAGTTTCAGCAAGACCCTGTGCCCGGGCCTGAGGGTCGGCTTCCTGGTCGTGCCGCAGGCGCTGGCCGATGCGTTCGCCAACTCGGTGGCCGAGCTGTATCGCGAGGGCAATATGATGACTCATGCCATCCTCGCGGACTTCATCCGCGAGGGGCATCTGAATTCGCACATCCGCCGGATGCGCAGGCGTTATGCGGAACGCCGCGCTTGCCTGATCGGGGAGATTCGCCGGCATTTCGGCGAGTCGCTCGATGTCGTCGGCGGCGAAACCGGGTTGCACCTGATCCTGTCGCTGCCGGATGATGTGGACGATACCCTGGTCACGCGGGATGCTTTGCGGCAGGGGGTGGTCACGCGGGCGTTGAGCGCGTATTACATGGATCAGACGCATGTCCGTCCCGGGCTGCTGCTGGGATATGCCGGAGCGACGCCCGAGGAAATCCAGCCTGCCTTCGATACGCTTGCCCGTGTGATCGGCGCTTATCTTTGACGGGCGGACTCATCCAGCCGCGCCTGCCCCGCCAGCCAATCGCGGAAATCGATCAGGGCGGGCAGGGAGGCCTTGCGCTCGGGGATGATCAGGTGAAAGGCCCGCTGGCCGGGGCCGCTGTGCGGATTCAGGACCGTCAGCGCGCCGCGCGCCAGCTCCTGGCGGATCAGAAAGGGTGGAATCAGCGCCACGCCCAGGCCGTCGCTGGCCGCCTGGGACAACATGGAAAAGAGTTCCAGCCGCATGCCGGCCAGGGCGGCGGGGGCCGCGACGCCGGCCGAGGCGAACCATTCGCGCCAGGCGGTGGGCCGGGTGCTTTGCTGCAACAGGGGCAGGGCGGCGATTGCCTGCGCGTCCAGCGGGCCGGTGGCCAGGCGCGGGCTGCAGACCGGTTGCGGATTCTCGCGCATCAGAAAATGGGCCTGGGTGCCCGGCCAGCGCGGATCGCCTGAATAAATGGCCGCATCGAACTCGGTATCCTCGAACAGAAAGGGATGGGTGCGGGTGGCCATGTTGATCTGCAATCCCGGCCGGGTCGCCTGTAGTTCGGTCAGGCGCGGCAGCAGCCAGCGGGTCGCGAAGGTCGGCACCACGGCCAGTTCCAGCACGCCGCCGTCCTGGTGGGCCATGATGGCCTGGGTGTCGCGTTCGAGCGCGTCCAGTTGCCGGCGCACCAGTCGGCTGTAGCGTTCGCCGGCATCCGTCAGGCGCACGCCGCGGCGCGCGCGCTGGAACAGCGGCACGCCGACGAGCGCCTCGAGGCCGGCGACCTGACGGCAGATCGCGCCCTGGGTCAGGGAAAGTTCCTGGGCTGCGCGGGTGAAACTTTCATGCCGGGCGGCGGCCTCGAAAGCTTGCAGCGCCTGGGTGCTGGGAAGGCGTTTTCGCATCTTTAAAGTGAATGGAAGTCACAAGTAGCGTAGTTTATATCGTTTGTGCCTGCTGGAATATCCTATTAGTATGCGGAAAGTTCACTGATAGAAATTTTCATTTCCACTTTCCAGACAAGGAGCACCGCATGTCGTCCGCCGCCCGTCCCCAGTTTCAATGGCTCGATCCCCTGCTGCTGGACCAGCAGTTGAGCGATACCGAGCGCATGGTGCGTGACGCCGCCCGCGCCTACGCCCAGGATGGGCTGCTGACGCGGGTGCAGGAGGCCTTCCGGCACGAGAAAACCGATCCGGCGATCTTCCGGGAAATGGGCGGCCTTGGCCTGTTGGGGGCGACGATTCCCGAGCAGTACGGCGGGGCGGGGCTGAACTACGTGAGCTACGGCCTGATCGCCCGCGAGGTCGAGCGCGTGGATTCCGGCTATCGCTCGATGATGAGCGTGCAGAGCTCGCTGGTCATGGTGCCGATCATGGCCTTCGGCACCGAGGCGCAGCGGCAGAAATATCTGCCGCGTCTGGCCTCGGGCGAGTCGATCGGCTGTTTCGGCCTGACCGAGCCCGATCATGGTTCCGATCCCGGTTCGATGGTGACGCGCGCGCGCGCTGTGCCGGGCGGCTATCGGCTCACGGGCGCCAAGATGTGGATCACCAACAGCCCGATCGCCGACGTGTTCGTGGTCTGGGCCAAGGACGATGCGGGCGAGATCCGCGGCTTCATCCTCGAAAAGGGCTGGAAAGGCCTGTCCTCGCCGGCCATTCATGGCAAGGTGGGTCTGCGCGCGTCGATTACGGGCGAGATCGTCATGGATGATGTGTTTGTGCCCGAGGAAAACGCCTTTCCCGAGGTGCGCGGCCTCAAGGGGCCGTTCACCTGCCTGAACTCGGCGCGCTTCGGCATCGCCTGGGGCGCGCTGGGCGCCGCCGAGGCCTGCTATGAAACCGCGCGCCAGTACACGATGGAGCGCCGGCAGTTCGGGCGCCCCCTGGCGGCCAATCAATTGATCCAGAAAAAACTCGCCGACATGATGACCGAGATCACCCTGGGCCTGCAGGCGGTGCTGCGCGTCGGCCGTCTCAAGGACGAGGGCATGGCGTGCGTCGAGGCGACCTCGCTCATCAAGCGCAATTCCTGCGGCAAGGCTCTGGACATCGCCCGCATGGCCCGCGACATGCTGGGCGGCAATGGCATTTCGGATGAATACTGCGTGGCGCGCCATCTGGTCAACCTCGAGGTGGTCAACACCTACGAGGGGACGCACGACGTACACGCCCTCATCCTGGGCCGCGCCATTACCGGGCTCGCGGCGTTCGCCAACTGAGCGGGGGCGCACCATGTCGAAAGCGCCATTGGGGGCCCTGTCATCGGTCCGCGTCCTGGATCTGTCCCGGATACTGGCCGGCCCCTGGGCGACGCAGATCCTCGCCGACCTGGGCGCCGACGTCATCAAGATCGAAAAGCCGGGCGTCGGCGACGACACCCGCGGCTGGGGGCCGCCCTGGCTGCCCGATGCGCAGGGGCAGGCGTCCGATGTGTCGGCGTACTACCTGTGCGCCAATCGGGGCAAACGGTCCGTGACGGTGGATATGGCCACCGCCGAGGGGCAGGCGCTGATCCGCGAGCTGGCCTGCCAGTCGGACGTCCTGGTCGAGAACTTCAAGGTGGGTGGACTCGCCCGCTATGGCCTGGACTACGAGCATCTGCGGACGCTCAATCCCCGTCTGGTGTATTGCTCCATCACGGGTTTCGGGCAAACCGGGCCGTATGCCGCCCGGGCCGGATATGATTTCCTGATCCAGGGCCTGGGCGGATTGATGAGCATCACCGGCCGTCCGGACGGCGAACCGGGCGGCGGGCCGATGAAGGCCGGGGTCGCCCTGACCGACATCATGACGGGCCTGTATGCCGCCAATGCGATCCAGGCCTGCCTCGCCGCGCGCGAGCGGACCGGCGAGGGTCAGCACATCGACATGGCGCTGCTGGACGTGCAGGTCGCCACGCTGGCGAACCAGGCCATGAATTACCTGGCCAGCGGCAGCAGTCCGGTCCGCCTGGGCAATGCCCATCCGAGCATCGTGCCGTACCAGGATTTCCCGACGGCCGACGGCCACATGATCCTGGCCATCGGCAATGACGGCCAGTTCGCGCGTTTCTGCGACGAGGCCGGCCAGCCGGAACTGGCGCGGGACGCGCGCTTCGCGACCAATCGGGCGCGGGTCGAGCATCGGGCGGACCTGATCCCCATCCTGCGGCGCCTGACGCAGGCGCGCACCACGGCGCAATGGATCGCCGCCCTCGAGGCCAAGGCTGTGCCTTGCGGGCCGATCAACGATCTGGCGGGCGTGTTCGCCGACGAGCAGGTCCGCGCCCGCGGCCTGCGCATCGAGATGCCGCATCCCGTGGCCGGCACGGTCCCCCTGGTCGCCAGTCCGATGCGTCTGTCGGGCACGCCGGTCGAGCCCCGGCGTGCGCCGCCCGTCCTGGGTGAGCACACGCAGGAGGTGCTGTGCGAGGTCCTGGGGATGACGCCGGAGGCGATTCTCGATCTGAGGGATCGCGGGGTGGTGTGAACTGTTTTTGAGTTTCGGCGTATCGCCCCTGATGATTTATCGCATCAGTCGGTGATGATTCGTGCGGATGTGCAGCACTCTTTCAGTTCCTGACATTCATTTCCTTGGGGGGTTCAGTCGCGGGAGGATGGTTTTCTTTATTGGCATGGATTTTGCTTAGTCATCTTTAAAGGAGCGGCAGACGTTTTCTGTCTGTTGGTCCTGAAACTCGTGGCCGCATTCGAACTTTCTTGTCTCGGAATGGCCAGGGATGCAGGGTGACTTATTCAATCAATAATCTGGAGGCAATCCATGGCTCGTGATCCAAAATACGACATTCTTTTCGACCCCATTAAGATCGGACCAAAAGTGTCGCGGAACCGGTTTTTCCAGACTTCCCATTGCGCAGGCCCGGGATCGGAGCGCCCAGGGACGCAGGCACATTTCCGGGCCATGAAGGCCGAAGGCGGCTGGGGTGTCGTATTCACCGAGTATTGTTCCATTCACCCGGAGGCCGATGAATATCCCTATACGTCCGCCAGGCTGTGGGATGACGGCGATGTCATCAATCTGCGCCATATGTGCGATATGTCGCATCAGCATGGCAGCTTGGTGGGGGTCCAGCTCTGGTACAGCGGACTCCATGCGCCATGCCTCGAATCCAGGGAAGTCGGGCGCGCGCCGAGCGGCTTGGTGTCCAATATGTTCCCGTCTCGTACAGTGTATGGCAGCGAGATGGATCATGACGATATCAAGGCGGTCATCAACATGTATGTGCTGGCCGCGAAAAGGGCCGAGCAGGCGGGTTTCGATTTGCTGGAGGTTTCTGGCGGGGACAGCACTGTGCCTATCCAGTTTCTCGAGTCCAGATACAACCATCGCACCGATAAATACGGCGGCTCCCTGGAGAATCGGGCGCGCTTTTATATTGAGCTCATGACGGCGCTCAAGCGGGAGCTGGGGAATACCTGCGCCATCACGACGCGATTCGAAGTCGATACCCTGCATGGTCCGGATGGCGGTATCGAGGCCAAGGAAGATGGGATCCGTTTCATGGAGCTGATGCACCGTGAAGGCGTCTGTGATCTATGGTCGGTAAAGATCGGAGATTACGAGGAGTGGGGGGAAGACGCCGGCGTTTCGCGGTTTCGCAAATCCGGCTGGATGACGCCTTTCGTCAAGGACGCCAAGAGCATCGTGGGGGATATTCCAGTGGTCGCCAACGGCCGCTTTACCAGCCCTGACGATATGGTGGCCATCATCCGCGGGGGCGTGGCCGACATCATTGGCGCCGCCCGTCCTTCGATTGCCGATCCGTTCCTGCCCAACAAGATTTCCGAAGGCCGCCTGGAGGATATTCGTGAATGCATCGGCTGCAATATGTGCGTCTCGAAGTTCAATCAGGTTGGCCAATTGCAGTGCACGCAAAATCAGACGGCAATGGAGGAATACCGGCGCGGGTGGCATCCAGAGAAATTCGAGGCGGCGAAGGATCCCTGTTCCGTTCTGGTCGTCGGCGCCGGGCCTGCTGGTCTGGAGTGCGCGCGCGTGTTGGGTGAGCGTGGGTATACCGTTCACTTGCGTGAGGCCGAGGCCGAGTTGGGCGGGCACTGGCGGTCGATCAGTAAACTGCCGCGTCTCAATGAATGGAGCCGCGTCATCACCTATCGCGAAATCCAATTGCGCAAGATGAAGAACGTCGAGATTCATCTGGGCGTGGGCATGATGTCCGCCCAGGATATCCTCGAATATGGCGCGGATCGGGTCGTGATCGCGACCGGTTCCCATTGGCGCACGGATGGTTTGGGACCTGAGGGCCATCGCCCGATTCCGGGGGCCGATGCATCGCTGCCTCATATTTTCACGCCCGAGCAGATCATGGCGGGCAAGCCATTGGTCGGCAAGCGGGTCCTGGTGATGGATGCCGAAGGTCATTTCCTCGGGATCACTTTGACGGAGATGATGGCGGATCTCGGGATGGAGGTCACTTATGTCACGAACCTTTCGGAGATTGCCGATTATGGACAGTTCACTCTGGAGGTTCAGAACAACAAGCGGATGCTCAACGAGAAGGGGGTTCCGACGATCCGCAACCATTGGATCGACAAGATCGAGCCTGGAAAGGTCACGCTTGGCTATATGTACCGCTATGGCGCCGATCTGACCGGACCCACTACGGGCTCGGTGCCGCGCCGCCTGAACCCTGGAACGATCGAGGTCGAAGCGGATTCCGTGATTCTGCTGACATCGCGCATTTCCGATGATGACCTCTATCGTGAGTTGAAGCAGCGCAAGTCCGAATGGGAGCCCAATGGCATCGAGGCCGTCTATCGGATAGGCGATTGCAAGGCGCCGATGCAAGCGCTACAGGCAATGTTCGAAGGCCATCGCCTGGCGCGTGAATTCGACAGCCCGCATCCGGAATATCCGCTGCCCTGGATCCGTGAGCGCCAAGTGTGGGGGCACGGTACTTATCCCAAGCTCGGGGATCTCCGGCCCAAGGTCGAGGTGGATTGACCATGTGCCCATGCGCAGGCCTCATCGTTCGCGGCCAGGCTTGCGCATGGCAATCCTGATGCGCTGCCGAGGGCATCTCCAGCGCTGCGGCGCAGGAGCACCGGCCGCCTGATGTCGACATGCCCGGATTCGTTCCATGACGGATCCGGGGCGGAACCAATCCTTCCGAAAGGAACGTCATGGAAACCAGGGAGCTTTTCTGGGCGCTGCCGGCGACCGGGTTGATCGTCTTTTACGTCATTGGATTCGGCGCCATGGGTGTAGGCATCCTTGGTGTGGCCAGAGGCGTCCTGAAGTATATGCGCGGCCGGGCTTCGCCCGTTCCTCTCGATCTGTGGCGGGGGATTTCCCGCATGATCGCGGACATGCTGGCCCATCGCACTGTCCGCCGACGCGATCGGTATGCCGGCATGGCGCATGCGGGCATATTTTTCGGGTTTGTGCTGTTGTTCATCGGCACATCCATCATCACGCTGGACTATGACATTGTCCGGCCCTTGTTCGGTGTGTCGTTCTGGAGAGGCTGGTTCTTTCTGATTTTCAGCCTGATCCTCGATGTGGCGGGCGTGGCGGTTGCGATCGGGTTGATTCTGATGATGGTCCGGCGAGCATGGTTCAAGTTGCCCAAGTTGAACTATCTACGAGACTATGCCGGAGAGGCCGAGTTCAGAAAGTCTGCCGTGTCGTGGCGCATCGAGGATTGGATCTTCCTTGGGGCATTGCTGGTCATCGTGCTGACGGGGTTTCTGCAGGAGGGTGTGCGTCATGCCCTGGAGGAACCTTCCTGGGCTGGATGGGAGCCGGTAGGCCGCATGGTGGGTTGGGGTTTACGGACCCTGAGTCCCGATCCTGAGTCCTTATTGCGTCTGCGTTCCTTCAATTGGTGGGTGCATGGCGTGGCGGCCCTGGCGTTCATCGCCACGATACCCTGGTACAAAGCCAAGCATATGATCGCCGCCCTGGGGTCGCTTGCTGCGCGAGACCCCCTGGCATTGCGCCGCCTGCCGCGCGTTGATGCCGATCTTGCCGAAGTCGGCGTGGGCGATATTTCCGAGTTTTCGTGGAAGGATCTGCTGGATCTGGATGCATGCACCAAGTGTGGCCGTTGTCATGAGGCTTGCCCTGCGCGAACGGCGGGGTATCCACTCAGCCCCCGGGACTTCATCCTGGACCTGCGTCTGCACAATGATCAGGCCCGAGGGTGCAGGCAGGCAGGGGGGTTGCTGGAGGGGGGGGTGATCCGTTTCGATACACTCTGGGCATGTCGCATGTGTGGCGCCTGCCTGGAAATCTGTCCAGTGGGTATTGAACAGCCAGTCAAAATTCTCCAGATGCGCCGCCGTCTGGTTGAGAACGATCAGCTGGACCCCTTGTTGCGCAGCGTGCTTGATACGATTGGCGCCTGCGGCAACAGTTTCGGTGAACCAGCGCGTAAACGCGGGGCCTGGACATCGGAGCTGGAGTTCCGCGTCAAGGATGTGAGGCAAGAGGCGGCGGATGTCCTGTGGTTCGTCGGTGATCAGGCGTCTTTTGATCCTCGGAACCAGCGGGTCAGTCGCACGGTTGCGCGGGTGCTCAAGGCGGCCCGATTGGATTTTGGCCTGTTGTACGACGGTGAACGGACGGCGGGCAATGATGTGCGCCGGGTTGGCGAGGAAGGCCTGTTCGAGTCGCTGGTCGAGCATAATCTGGACCAGATGGCCAAGGCCAAGCCCTTTGGGCGGATTTTCACGACGGATCCGCATAGCTACAACACGCTGCGCAATGAGTACCCGGAGTTCGGCGGGATGGCGCCGATCGTGCATTACACCCAGCTCTTTTGCGAATTGTTCGAGTCTGGCGCCCTGAAGGTGACCCGGCCTCTCGGATTGCGCGTGACGTATCACGATCCCTGCCATCTGGGGCGCTTGAACAAGGGCTATGAGGCGCCGCGGAAATTGCTCGAATTGATTGGGTGCGAACTGGTGGAAATGCCTCGCCATCGCGACAACTCGTTTTGTTGTGGCGCTGGTGGAGGGCGATTCTGGATCCCGGATCAGCCCGGTGCCGCCAAACCCTCGGAGCTGCGCATGCGGGAAGCGGCGGCATTGGGTGTGCAGGTGTTCGCCACGTGTTGCCCGAAGGATCTGACTATGTTCGAGGATGCTCGCAAAACCGCTGGACTTGAGGAGACGCTTGTTGTGGAAGATATTGCGGAACTGGTTGCCAGAGCGATCGATCTGGATGAGTTTGACTTGCGGGACCTGCCCGCTCTGATGGAAAAAATCGCCGATCTGATGGCGGACAGGGTCATGGAATCTGTTCACCATCGTCTCGATGCATGGTTTGAGCAGCATGCATCGTTGCCTGTGGCCGCGCTTCAGGCAGGCGGTACCGCGGCAATCAGCGCCGCTGCGGCGGATATGGTGGCACCAACGCTCGTGGAGCCTGTGCCTGGCGCGGTTCCGTGGCGCATCTCCCCTTACGAACCTGTTTCTCTCCCCGGGTATCAGGCACCTGCCAAGGAAGGTCTGCGCATCGTGGTGCCTATCAAACAGATCGGAAAACTGAGCGATGATTTCCAATTCTCCGCTGACCGGTTGGCGGTCATGCCGCAATTTTTCGAGTATCTGCTCAATGAGTGGGACGATACGGCGATTGAGCAAGCATTGCTGTTCACCGAACGATTGGGAGGGGGGGAGGTCGTCGTCGTGACCATCGGGCCCCCAGAGGCGGAGGAGGGCTTGCGCAAGGCGCTGGGCAAGGGCGCGCATCGGGGCGTGCGCATCTGGGATCAGAGTGAATCCTTGCGCGATGCTGATCCGATCACGATTGCCAGGATTCTGGCGGGTTTCATCCGCTCGGAGGCTCCTGATCTTGTCATCACGGGCGCACAGTCCGGCGATCTGGCTCAGGGTTCGACTGGCATTGCATTGGCCAGGTTGCTGGATTTGCCTTCCGCGGCGCTGGTGATTGGCGCCGAGTGGGATGGCGGCGAGGAAATGGTGGTGACACGCGAACTCGAGGGCGGCGTGGGCCATCGTGTCGGCTTGCCAGTGCCTGCTGTGCTGACGATGCAGACTGGGGCCAACACACCTCGGTATGCAACCATGCGCATGATCAAACAGGCCAAGGCCAAACCCGTAGTAAATATCGAAATAGAGGCTGGCAGCGTGGGGCTGCGTGCTGCCCGGGTGCGTCAGCTCCTGATGCCTGTGGCGAATCGCGCGGAAATGATAGCGGGGAGCGCGGACGAGGTGGCTTCCCGGGTGATCGGAATCATTCAAGAAAAAATGGGGGCCAGGGCATGAGCGGAATACTTGTCGTTGCCGAGCATGGAAGGGGTGTGCTGGCGGATATCAGTGCGGAGCTTATTGGTGCGGCTCTTTCGATCAAAGATGATGTCGGCGGACCTTTGAGCGTCGTTATCGTTGGGCAGGATGCGGCCTTGTTCGGGAACCAGATGAATCTTCCAGGCGTGGACACAATCATGGTCGCCCCGGTGGGAGGGGAGCACTTTGATGCCGCGGTGACCGAGCAAGTGCTGTGCTCGATCATCGAGATGGCGCAGCCCGGGCTGGTTTTGATCGGCCATTCGGCCAGCGGCCTGAGCGTTGCTGCCGGCGTCGCTGCACGGCTGGGCGGCGGATTCGCGTCGGATGTCTTCGGGATTGCTGTCGGCGAGGGGCGTTTGCGGGCCACCCGCGGCGGATATGCGGGCAAGGTCAATATCGAGCTCGAGTTTCCAGACAGCCCATTGGTCGTCTTGACGTTGCGAGGAGCAACTTTCAAGGCGCCGTCTGGCGAGGGCGGTGCTGCAATCCAGGAGATCGCGGTCGACCTGGCATCGGTCGCCAGGCGTCAGACCAGGCATCTGGATTTCATCGAGCCTCCGTCGGCGGGGATCGATATCGGCAAGGCCGAATTCATCCTGTCGGTTGGGCGGGGAATACAGGATGAGAAGAATATTCCACAGTTTCAGGCCCTGGCGGAGAAACTTGGCGCGACGCTGGGCTGTTCGCGTCCCGTGGCGGATTCCGGTTGGTTGCATAAGGCGCATCAGGTGGGGTTGACCGGCAAGGTCGCTGCAAATTGCAAACTGTATGTTGCTCTGGGAATCTCAGGGGCCGTGCAGCACCTGCATGGAATGAAGCATGTCGAAACGATCATTGCCGTCAATACGGATCCCAATGCGCCAATTTTCAACTTTGCCACGTATGGCGCGGTCATGGATGTATTCGAGTTTGCCGAGGCTGTGGAAAGGTTGTCCTGATATCGCGTGATGACTGGAGTTGTCCAGAGAAATGGCATGAGTTTCAAACTGGATGGAGCTGGATGATGGAGGAACTGGAGATAGAAGAATCCGTTTTGGCAATGGAGATTGATATTCATATGAATGTCATCGCCATGAATCGCGTCGCTATCGGTATATTTGGAGGCGGGGCTTGCATGGCAAACAATATTTTGGATGCGCGGTCGGTATTCGATATCCGTGATTTCATGCGGAATCGCACGGGAATCATGAATTCCACCTATAAAGTACTGTCCTTGATGCTTCCAGGTCATGATCAGTGCACCAAACTGATCGGTCTGGTCGAAAACATCGGCTCTGGGGCAGACTATCGATTGCGTGTGACTGTTCTATTGGGATTCCATGCCAATCCGGAGCTTGAGGAGCTGATATATTCCGAGGAAATACATAAGTCATTCGTTCAGGCGGCCTCGGAAGCCATGTGGTGCATCGATTTTTCCGAGCCGGTTGATTTGCGCTGCGGGGTTCATGAAATCGTGCGGCAGGTTTTCGAGAACGAGTGCCGATGGCTTATGTGCAATGAGGCGATGGCGCGATTGTATGATCTGCCCGAGGGAATGGATTTGAATGATCAGCCGGTTTCTCTTTATTTTCCACGCAATCAGGAAAATGAAGCATTTGTCATGGAGATAATAAAATCAAATTATCACGTTGAGAACGCATTGAGCATCGATACGGACTATGACGGTTCCATTATGTATATGGAAAACACGGTTCATTGCAAAATTCTCGATGGATTTCTGCTGCGCATGTGGGGGACGACGCGGGATGTCACTGGCTATCGCCAGAGCAGGAATCGCCTGGCAAGGGAGGCTTCCGATGTTCGCAGCATACTCGACGCCATTCCTGATGCCATTCTGGTGATTGATAGTGACCGCCGATTGCTGGCGGTGAATGCTGCATTTCAGCGGCTTTTTGGCTGGTCTCCCTATGATTTCTTTGGCCAGGACATACAGGCTATCGTCGATCTGAGTACGCCATTGCCAAATCATAGAAAGTGGTATGGCATCAATCGTCAGCAATGGGTGACCAATGTCAGAGTGCCAGATGGGTCGTTGGTAAGCTGCAATGCCCAGAGTTTTCCCATTGGGGATAATGCGCCCGATCGCTTTGTTTTGACGCTATATCCGAAGATTACATGATTGTTCTATCAAAAGTGTAATTCCTCATCAATAAAAAGAACAAATTTGTCTCTCTTGTAGGAGGGAGGATGAAATTCTTCAGTTTGATGGATGCCTTTCCGAGCGGGGTCAGCGCGGAAGACCTCAAGATCTTCTTTTCTGATAACCGCCTGTGGGCGCTATGTGATCAGATGCCGGATGGGTTGATTGTCGTCAATAGTACCGGTTTGATCGTTTATATGAACAAGGCTGCCGAGAGCATGAATGAAGTCTCGCGCAAGATACTTCTCGGGCAGCATTTGCGTAATTTGTTGTCCCAGAGCCAGCTCGCCTATGATTCATTGCTGGATGATTTCACTCAAGGTCTCAGGACCAGCCGTGTGATATTCGATGCAGATGATAGGGAATATACCCTGATCACCCGCGTCCTTGGCACCCAGGATGAGAGCGGTAGATATTTTCTGATTATCATACAGAACAATGCCGTTCGGGCATCCGCAACGCAAAAATCACCAAAGCTGCTGGGTAGAGGGATGGGGCTGAAAGGGGAGGATGCGGTGGACCTGGAGGTCCCGTTCATCACCTGTCCCGATACCCAGGCCTTGCTGAAGCAAAGCCTGCGCACAGTGGCCTTGGGCAGCCACCTCCTGCTGTTGGGTGAGTCAGGGGTCGGTAAATCGCAGCTTGCACGGTATGTCCATAAAGCCTCTGGCCTGGGTGGGCGTCCTTTCGTGCATATCAATTGTGGCTCGATCCCGGATACCCTGTTCGAGTCGGAGATGTTTGGGTATGAGAGAGGCTCGTTCACGGGCGCTTCGGCCAGGGGCAAGAAGGGTTTGATAGAAGCAGCCGATGGCGGCACCTTGTTTCTCGATGAGGTTGGCGAGATTCCTCTGCAATCCCAGGCAAAAATATTGCAGGTTCTGGAGGAAGGCATGGTGCAGCGTGTGGGGTCCACGACCCCCCGGCGTTTGCGAATGCAGGTGATTGCCGCCACCAATTGCGACCTTCGGGCCGCCGTGCGGAATGGTTCTTTCAGGCGCGATCTATATTATCGACTCAATGTCATCACCCTGGTCGTTCCGCCGCTCAGGCAACGAAAAAATCTGCTGCCGCTTTTGATCGATTATTTTTTGCATGAGGTCAATATGCGGCGCCCGCTACCTCTATCCATTGATGAGGCCTGTCGCAGCTGGCTGCTGTCGTACCAGTTTCCTGGAAATATCAGGGAGCTGCAGAATATCATTGAATATCTGTCCGTGATGTGTGATGAGGTTGCGACTATCGATGCGCTTCCTCGGCATCAGATGGATCTGGATGACCTTGCTTCAGGATTCGATGTCAATCCCTGTCCTGCGCCAGATCTGAAAGATTTCCCAGTCTCCTTTGAGGCAGGATTTGATCTCCGGCAGGCGGTTCGGAACTATGAAAAGGGATTGATCGGCTCGGCCATCTTGCAGGCAGGCAGCAAGAGAGGCGCTGCGAAGTTGCTCAATGTGGACATTGCCACGATCGTTCGCAAGAGTAATGCGGATGGCAATTGATGCGGTTGTGCAGCAGTGATCGCATTGTCCCATCAAATTCCCATCATTCTGCGCATCATCTTGTCCGGCCGCCGCGTCGATTCCGCAAATTTCCATTATTTATCATATGCTTATATGGCATGGTGGAATTCCGTGCGGATTGGCATGGATTTTGCTTTTACTTTTTTGTCCAGTAGAAAAATATCAAATCCCGGAAACCCGGGAACAGGAGACAGAATGCAACGAGCTCGGACGGGCATGAATTGCGCGATGGGCTGACTTTGCCCATCAAGCCTGTCATGCGCCCGCAAAGAATGGGATGCATGCTGGCATCGAGAATGCGATAGGCCCATGGTTGCTGGCGGGTTGTGGGCTTTGTGATTCGGTTCAAGGGCAAGTCGATATCATTTTTAAATTGCAGGTTTGATAGGAGGAATATCGAATGAAGGATAAAAAATACTGGCACGACATGGCCATCAGCCTGAAGCCGGAAACCAGGCTATTCATCGATGGGGCGTTTGTCGACGCAGTGCAGGGAGAGCGATTTACAAGCATCAATCCGGCAACGGGCAAATCGCTGGCTGAAATGGTGCGTGGCAGCCCGGCGGATGTCGATCTCGCGGTGTCGGCAGCAAAGCGCGCTTTCCGAAGTGGGGTGTGGTCCAGAATGGCTCCCCGGGACCGTATGGCGGTGCTGTACCGCGTCGCTGCGCTCATCGAGGATCACGCCGATGAATTCGCCTTGCTGGATTGCCTGGATATGGGTAAGCCGATCACTGAACTCGTTGACGGCGATGTCCCGTTTTCGGCGCTGACTTTTCAATATTTTGGGGAAACCATCGACAAGATCGATGGCATGGTGACCAGCACGGATTCTTCCGCGTTGCACATGATTGTCCGCGAACCCCTCGGGGTCGTTGCCTGCGTGACGCCATGGAATTATCCACTGATGATGGCGGCCTGGAAGGTCGCGCCTGCCTTGGCTGCGGGAAATTCGGTCGTTCTCAAGCCGGCGGAACAATCTCCCATGAGCGCCCTGTTGTTGGCCAGGCTGTTTGCCGAGGCGGGAATTCCGGATGGCGTCTTCAATGTCGTCAATGGCTTTGGTGAAGATGTTGGGCGCCATCTGGCCTTGCACATGGACGTGGACAAGATCAGCTTTACCGGTTCCACCGAGGTGGGGAAGATGATGATGATCTACTCCGGTCAGTCCAACATGAAAAGAGTGACGACTGAGTGTGGCGGCAAGAGTCCTCAGATCATCATGAAGGATGCCGATCTGGATACGGCGGTCACGTATGCGGTCAATGGCATCTATACCAATCAGGGCGAGGTCTGCAGCGCGGGGTCGAGATTGCTGGTGCATGAATCGATCTATGGGGATTTCGTCGAAAAGTTTCTCGTGCAAGCCCGTCGATTCCAACCTGGAGACCCTCTGGATCCGGCAACCACGATGGGGCCTCTGGTCACCCGGGAGCAGCAGGGCCGGGTGCTCTCCTATATCGAGAGCGGCAAGGCTGATGGTGCCGTGTTGGCGATGGGCGGTGGGCGTCCCGACGGATTATCGGCGGGCAGTTATGTCCAGCCCACTCTTTTCAAGGATGTTCAGCCTGACATGAAGATCGCCCGTGAGGAGATATTCGGTCCCGTGGGCGCGGTCATACCGTTCAAGACAGAAGAACAAGCCATAGAGATAGCAAATGAAAGTATCTACGGCCTGGCCTCGTCGATCTGGACAAAAGACCTCAAGACGGCGCATTTGATGGCCCGGGATATTCAGGCTGGAATCGTCTGGGTCAATTGCTATGAGCATGGAGACATGACTCAGCCTTGGGGAGGGTACAAGCAGTCTGGCCAGGGCAGGGACAAATGTTTTGACACCATGCTGGCCCATATGCAGACCAAGTCGGTCTGGATCAATCTGGGTTGAGGTGCGAGATTCCCGCTTTATATAACAACAGATGCTTTTCCAAGAGCGCTATATATTTTCAAGGAGACTAAGGTGGGGCATAAAAATGCTAATGATGTTGTTGACAAGGATGCCGAACATCTGGCGAGGCTTGGATATAAATCAGAGTTCCGCAGGGACATGAGCCTATGGGAAAACTTTGCCCTTGGCTTTACATATCTTTCGCCGGTGGTTGGAATTTATTCATTGTTTTCATCCTCTCTGGCCTTGGGCGGGCCGCCAATGATATGGGCTCTGCTGGTTGCGGGCTGTGGCCAGCTTCTCGTTGCCCTGATATTTGGTGAAGTCGTTTCCCAGTACCCGCTGGCCGGGGGCGTCTACCCGTGGGCGCGTCGCCTCTGGGGGCGGAAATGGGCGTGGATGACGGGGTGGGTCTATATCATCGCCTTGTTTGCGACGATCGGTGGCGTGACGTATGGCGCGGCGCCCTATACCGCGATACTGATGGGGTTTGAGCCATCGACAGGGAATACGGTCATTTTCGCTTTGCTCGTTATTCTGGCAGCCACCACCATCAACATGATGGGAACGAAAGTCCTGGCTCGTGCCGCCATGATTGGTTTTACCGCGGAAATTCTTGGGGCTCTCTTTGTGGGCGGCTATCTTTTGATCTTCGAGCGCCATCATGATATCAGTGTGATTTTCGATACTTTCGGGGCAAACAGCAATGGTTCGTATCTGGGGGCTTTTCTTGCCGCTAGCCTGATAGGCGTTTATCAGTATTATGGTTTCGAGGCGTGCGGGGACGTTGCCGAAGAAGTGCCTGATCCAGGTTTGCGAATTCCCAAGGCCATGCGGCGCACAGTGTATATCGGTGGAATTGCCGCCACCTTTATCTGTCTGGCATTGATATTGTCCGTCGTTGATTTCAAGGCAGTCATCGAGGGGCGTATCGAAGGGGATATCGTGCCGATCATCCTGACCAATGCCTTCGGTGCCGTAGGCGGCTGGGTGGTCATTGGTGTCGTGCTGATCTCATTCCTTTCATGTGCGATGAGTCTGCAGGCAGCGGCAAGTCGGCTGGTCTATGCCTATGCTCGTGACGATATGATTTTTGCCAGCAAGTTGCTGGCGCAGTTTTCCAGCGTCAGGTACGTTCCGCCTTACGCGCTGATTCTGGCCGGGGTGATTCCGGGAATTATCGTGCTTGGGGCTTTGATTTCGACTGACGCACTGGTCAAGATCATTTCATTTGCTGCCGTGGGGATCTATATTGCCTTCCAGATGGTCGTGTTGGCGGCATTGCGTGCGCGCTTGAAAGGCTGGCGGCCCTCCGGGGAGTTCACGCTGGGCCGTTGGGGGATGTTGGTGAACGTGCTTGCGCTGGTGTATGGAATTGCGGCCATCATCAATATCGCGTGGCCACGCACGCCGGATGCGGCATGGTATGACAATTATATTGTCATGCTTTCGACCGCAGTCGTTCTGATCGTTGGCTTTTATTATATGCTCACTCATCGGCCCCATTATCGCAGCAACGCGATGCATGGGGATGCCATTCCCGCTGGTCGGTAACTATCTTAATGTGATTGGCAAAGCGCCTGCCCGTGTCTGGCAGGCGCTTGAAATCGATCGGAGATTCATGGATATGAAAGCAATATATTCTTTTGCGGCGCTTGTCGGGGCTTTGGCCTTCGTCATGCCAATGACATCCAGCGCGGAGCTGAGTTTCAATATCGGGGTGGTATCCCTGTACAAGGACCGTGGCGTCGACCAGGAAGGCCGGGATGAGGGCGTCAGACCCGCAGTGCAGGGCGGGGTGGATTACGATTTTGGCAATGGCCTTTATGTTGGCAACTGGAATTCATCGGGCCGATTTGGAAATGCTGATGCCGAGGTGGATCTGTATGCAGGCTACCGATTCCAGGTAACGAACGATGTTGGGTTGGACGTGGGCTATGTCCATTATTATTATCCAGGGGAGGGTGCCTGGAACTCGGGCGAGGCCTATGTCGGTCTTGGTTATCAGAGACTATCGTTGAAAATCTATCGCGGCATGAGAAGGGATGTCAATGACGGCGATATGTATTATCGGCTGACCTATATGCATCCGATCATCGACAAACTGGATTTCAAGGTTGGTTTGGGCTACCAGCATTTCCATGCTTCTGACCTTCATGGCAAAGTTGATTATAGCGTCGGCCTGAGCTATGCGATTGGGAAATACGTCAGCCTGTCTGGCGATGTTTCCGGCGCCAACAGGAGAAATGATGTGGATGACGGTTCTCGCGATACGCGTTTCATCCTTGGGTTGAATGCGGCTTTTTGATTGCCCCGAATCATGGTTTGTGGAGTCCCTGGATCGGCTCCGAGGGTGCTCTTGCACGGGCGCCGGCCAGGGAGGCCGGCGCTCTTTGCTGGAGCGCCGGACAGTGTAAAACCCCTAGCCAAAAATATCGATCGCCTTGCTGACGATGGCCGACAGCATGGCCAGGAAACCGAGTCCGAGCAGGACGATGCCGGGGTTGCGGTCGCGCATGCCGAAACCGATGAAGGTGGCGATGACGCCGAGGGCGAAGATGACCAGAAGCATATTGTTGTCAGACTCCGTGAGGAAGGGCTGCCCGCCACGCGGCGGGCAATGATGATGCCGGGGCAGGGTATCGCGAGCGTTCCATGGGCCGCCGTTCAGGCCATGAGGTCGCAGGCGTGGCTGGCCGCGATCCATTCCTCGTTGGTCGGCTCCATCGCGACCCGCACCTTGCTGTCGGCGGTGGACAGCGTCGTGGCCTGGGCGGCATTGGCCTCGGGGTCCAGCCGGATGCCCAGCCAGTCCAGCCGCTCGCAGATCCGCTGGCGCAGTATCACGCTGTGTTCGCCGATCCCGGCGGTGAAGACCAGCATGTCCAGGCCGCCCAGCACGGCGGTCATGGCGCCGATCTCGCGCACGATGCGCTGGACGTAGAGATCCAGAGCCAGCTTGGCGCGCGGCTCGCTCGCCTCGACGGCCAGCAGGTCGCGGGGGTCGGCGGAGATGCCAGAAACCCCTTTCAGGCCGGACTCGTGATAGAGGATGCGGCCGACTTCTTCGAGGCTGAGCTGTTCGATTTCCATCAGGTACAGCACGGCGCCCGGGTCCAGCGATCCGGTGCGGGTGCCCATCATCAGGCCGTCCAGCGCCGAGAATCCCATGGTTGTGGCCTGGCTGCGCAGTCCGCGCAGCGCGCACAGGCTGGCGCCGCTGCCCAGGTGGGCGGCGATGACCCGGCCGTGCGCGAGTTCCCCGTGCCGTTCGGGCAGGGCGATGGACAGGTATTCGTAGGACAGGCCGTGGAAGCCGTAGCGCCGCAGGCCGCGCTCCCAGGCGTCGTAAGGCAGCGGCAGCATCTGCTCGACCTGCGGCACGGTATGGTGGAATGCCGTGTCGAAGCAGGCGACCTGGGGCAGGCCGGGCCGTTCGCGCAGCAGGATGTCGATGGCCTCCAGGGCGAACGGCTGGTGCAGCGGCGCCAGGGGAATGTAGCTGTGCAGATCATCCAGGATGTCTGCATCGATGCGCACCGGGGCGAAATACCGGCTGCCGCCGTGCACGACGCGGTGGACGACGGCCACCAGGCGGCCGTGGCCCAGGCGGGCATGCACGCGCCGCAGGATCAGGTCCAGGGCGCTGCGGTAGGGATGGGCCTCGTCGAGCTTGATCGAGAACGGCGCCACGTCGGTTTCGCCGAAGTCCGGGCGCTCGCTGCCGATGCCCTGGACC
This sequence comes from Castellaniella defragrans, assembly GCA_040394755.1. GTDB lineage: Bacteria > Pseudomonadota > Gammaproteobacteria > Burkholderiales > Burkholderiaceae_B > Castellaniella > Castellaniella defragrans_A. The sequence continues at coordinate 40,307 of JBEBRQ010000013.1, forward strand.
TTGCCGTTCCAGGCGGGGCGCCGGGGCAATGGCTTGGCGGCGGCGTCGAACAGGGCGAACTTGATGCTCGATGAGCCGCAGTTCAGGACCAGGATCAATTCTTGCAGAGAGGGGTAGCCAATTGTCATAGTGGTGTGCTTCGGTAATGGTGCGCCAGCATCAGTGCCAGGGCGCAGGATGCGATACGCGATTCATAGGTGTCGGCCCGGCTGGTCAGGATGATGGGTACGCGGGCGCCCAGCACCAGCCCGGCGCTGGCGGCGTCGCCCAGGTACATCAATTGCTTGGCCAGCATGTTACCGCTTTCCAGGTCGGGCGCCACCAGGATGTCGGCGCGGCCGGCGACCTCGGAATGGATGCCCTTGATGTGGGCCGCGGTCTGCGATACGGCGTTGTCGAAGGCCAGCGGGCCGTCCAGGCGCCCGCCGGTGATCTGGCCGCGGTCGGCCATCTTGCACAGGGCGGCGGCATCCAGTGTCGCGGGCATGGTGGCGCTGACGGTTTCCACGGCGGCCAGGATGGCCACGCGCGGGTCGTTGACACCGATCGCATGGGCCAGATCGATGGCATTGCGGATGATGTCGGCCTTTTGCTCCAGCGTGGGAGCGATATTGATGGCGGCATCCGTGATGATGAAAGGACGCGGGTATTGCGGCGTCTGCATCAGGTAGCAGTGGCTGACCCGGCGCTTGGTGCGCAGTCCGTCGCTGCGCACCACGGCCGACATCAGTTCGTCGGTGTGCAGGCTGCCTTTCATCAGGGCTTCCACCTCGCCGGCGCGCGCCAGTGCCACGGCCTGGTCCGCCGCCGCGTGGCTGTGGGGCGCATCGCGGATATCCAGCCCGTCGAGTGTCACGCCCAGGGCTTGCGCGGCCCGTTCGAGCCGGGCGCGCGGGGCGACCAGGATCGGCTCGATCAGGCCCTCGCGCTGCGCGTCGAGCGCGGCTTTCAGGCTGATCTCGTCGCAGGAGTGGACGACGGCGACCCGGATCGGTTCGCGGTCGCGCACCTGGGCCAGCAGGGTGCGCAGTCCGTCCTCGGGCGATGCCTGGATGCGGATCTCGGGCAGCGTGGTGCGGACGTATTCGATGGCCGCCTGCGGCGCCTGGACGAGCGCCTCGCCCTCGATGGCGATCGTGCCGTCGGGCAGTGTGCAGGTGCAGGCCAGACGGGCCTGCCGTTCTGTTTTTTCGAGGCCCGTGATCCGCACATCGACGGTAAGCCGGTCGCCCATGCGCACCGGCGCGCGGAAGTTCAGGCTCTGGCTGAGATAGACCGTGCCGGGGCCCGGCAGCAGCGTGCCCAGCACGGTCGAGATCAGCGCGGCGCCCCACATGCCGTGGGCGATGATGCCCTGGAGGGAGGCGGTGTCGTTTGGGTCCAGATGCTGGGGATTGACGTCGCCCGAGGCGGCGGCAAAGAGCTGGATGTCGCGCATGCCGAGGGTGCGTTCGATGCGGGCATGATCGCCGACGGCCAGCTCGTCGAAGGTCCGGTTGCGCAGGGTGGTCAGGGAAGCATTGATCATTTTGGATACCGCTGTTTATGCCAGGCTGTTGATGGCGGATCGGAAACGCCGCAGGGACAAGTAGAACATGATGGAACCGATCGTCAGGAGCCAGAGGAATGAGGACCAGACCACGTCGAATCCCGCGCCGCGGTACAGGATGGCCTGCCCCAGTTCGACGAAGTGCGTGGTCGGAGCGGCCAGCATCACGTCCTGGACGATCTGCGGCATGCTTTCGCGCGGCGTGTTGCCGCCGGAGAGCATTTGCAGCGGCAGCAGGATCAGGATGATCAGCATCCCGAACTGGGGCATGTTGCGCGCCACGGTGGCCAGGTAGATGCCCATTGCGGTCATGGCGAACAGATGCAGGCTGGCGCCGGTGAAGAACAGCAGCAGCGAGCCCTCGACCGGCACGTGCAGCATGGCGCGCACGATGCCGTTGAGCGACAGGATGGCGGCGAGCAGCACCACCAGACTCATGGACCAGACCTTGGAGATCATGATCTGCACCGGTGTGATGGGCATGACCAGCAGATGCTCGATGGTGCCGTGCTCGCGTTCGCGGATCAGGGCGGCGCCGGTCAGGATGATGGACAGCATGGTGATCTGGTTGATGATTTCCATCAGGCCGCCGAACCAGGCTTTTTCCAGGGCGGGATTGAAGCGCGCGCGCAGGACCAGATCCACCGGCGAGGTTTGCACCGGCTGGCGCTCGCGCATGAAATTCGTGATCTCGCCCTGGATGATCTGCTGGATGTTGCCGCTGCCGGTGAAGGCCTGACTCATGCGGGTGGCATCCACGTTGATCTGGATTTCGGCGGTCCGTCCGGCCAGCATGTTGCGCTGGAAGTTCGGCGGAATGTTCAGCACGAAGGTATAGCGGCCCATGTCCATGCTGGGATCGACCTGGGCGAGGTCGATCATGGCGGGCGGCAGGAACTGGGGCGGATAGAAGGCGTTGGTGATCTGCAGGGACAGCGGGGAGTTGTCCTCGTCGACGATGGCGATGGCGACCTGATTCAGGGTTTCCGGGACCGCGGTGGCGGAGGTGTAGACCGAGACGGTGAAGGAAAAGACGATCAGCACCAGCATGACGGGATCGCGCCACAGGCTCCAGAGCTCTTTGATGCCCAGCCGCCAGATCGTTGCAAGCGAGTGATGCGTCGTCATGTCAGCGATCCTGCTTGCGGAGAAGGGCAATGGCCATGCCCAGGATGGCCGGGATGGACAGGGCCATCGGCCAGATCGAGGGCCACAGGTCGCGGAATTCCAGGGCCTTGCTGAAGATTCCCCGGCTGATGGTGAACATGTAGGCGGCCGGGTAGACCTCGCCGATGATCCGGCCCAGGCCCTCCATCGAGGCGACCGGGTTCATCAGGCCCGAGAACTGGGTTGCCGGGATCAGGGTGGCGATCATGGTAAAGAACATGGCGGCGATCTGGCTGCGCGTCATGGCCGAGGCCAGCAGCCCCAGGCCGGTGGCGGCGATGCAGTAGATGACGCCGGTCAGCGCCAGGGTGGGGAGGCTGCCTTTGATCGGCACCCCGAACGCGGTGACCGACAGCAGGCACATGATCACGAAGTTCAGCAGGGCCAGGGCGATGTAGGGGATCTGCTTGCCCAGCAGGAATTCCGTGCGGGTGACCGGCGTGACGTACAGATTGATGATCGAGCCGGTTTCCTTTTCGCGGACCACGGCCAGCGCGGTCAGCATGGCGGGCAGCATGATCAGCAGCATCGGAATGACGACGGGTACCATGGCCGGCAGGCTGCGCACATCCGGGTTGTAGCGAAAGCGCGTCTCCAGGCTGGCCGTCGAGGCCGCCGGGATGTCCGGGCGCTCGTTCGCCTGCTGCATCAGCCATTGCGTATGCATCCCCTCGACATAACCTTTGACGGTTTCCGCGCGCTGCGGCATGGCGCCGTCGATCCAGGCGCCGATTTCCACCGTGCGGCCGTGCAGCAGGTCTCTGGCGAAGCCCGGGGGGATCTCGATGGCCAGGGACAGTTCGCTGCTGCGCATGCGGCGATCCATGTCGGCGTCATCGAGGATGGGCGCATGTTCGGTGAAATAGCGCGACCCCGACAGGTTTTGTGCGTAATCGCGGCTGATGGTGGTCTGGTCCCAATCCAGGATCGCGAAGCTCAGGTCCTCCACGTCCATGCTGATGCCAAAGCCCATCACGAACATCAGCACCACCGAGCCCAGCAGGGCCAGCGTGCCGCGCACGGGATCGCGCCGCAGTTCCATCGATTCGCGCCGCATGGTGCTCAGGAGCCGGGTCATGCTGAACGAGGGGATGCGCGGGGATGGCGCGGCACGCCCGGCGGTATCGGGCCGGTCCTTGGGCGCCATCGCGCCATCCGTCTGAACGGGGGCGGGCGCCGGCTGGGCGGCGGTGCTTTCGCTGGCTTCTTGCAGGTAGCCGATGAAGGCCTCCTCGAGCGTCCGGGCGCCGCGTTTGCGCACCAGCTCCGCGGGGCGGTCGCTGTCGAGCACGCGGCCGGCGTGCATCATGGACATGCGGTCGCAGCGTTCGGCCTCGTTCATGAAGTGAGTGGAAATGAAGATCGTCACCCGGTCGCGCCGCGACAGGGTGATCAGCAGGCGCCAGAATTCGTCCCGGGCGACGGGGTCCACGCCCGAGGTTGGCTCGTCCAGGATCAGCAGTTCGGGTTCGTGGACCATGGCCACGGCGAGCGACAGGCGCTGGCGCATGCCCAGCGGCAGGCTCTCGGGCAGCTTGTCGAGCACGTCGTCCAGACCGAAGCGCGCCACCATGTTCCGGACCCGTTCCTCGATGGCGTCGGCGGGGACCTGGAACAGATGGGCGTGCAGCACGAGGTTCTGCCGCACGGTCAGTTCGCCGTAGAGCGAGAAAGACTGCGACATGTAGCCGACCCGGCGGCGGACGTCCAGGTCTTTGGGATCGATCTCCTGGCCGAACAGCCAGGCCCGGCCTTCGCTGCTGGGCAGCAGGCCGGTCAGCATCTTCATGGTGGTGGTTTTGCCGCAGCCGTTCGAGCCCAGAAAGCCGAAGATCTCGCCGCGCCGGATGCGGAAGCTGACATGATCGACCGCGACGAAATCGCCGAAGCGCACCGTCAGGTCATGGGCCTCGATGGCGATGTCCTCGGAGCCGTCATCGGGCAGCGGGGGGATTTCCACCGGCGCGTAGCCCGAGCGCCGGGCGGCGGGCAGCAGATGGATGAAGGCCGCCTCCAGTGTGTCCTGGCCGGTGGCGGCGAGCAATTCGGCCAGGGTGCCGGTTGCCAGGATCCGGCCTTCGTTCATGGCGATCAGCTGGTCGAAGCGCTGGGCTTCGTCCATGTAGGCGGTGGCCACGAGGATGCTCATGCTGGGCTGGCCGCTGTGGATGCGGGCGATCAGCTCCCAGAATTGGGCCCGGGCGAGGGGGTCCACCCCGGTGGTGGGCTCGTCCAGGATCAGGAGGTCCGGGTCGTGGATCAGGGCGCAGCAGAGGCTGAGTTTCTGTTTCATGCCCCCGGACAGTTTGCTCGCCGGGCGCGACAGGAAGGGGTAGAGGCCGGTGCTGCGCGTCAGGTCGTCGATGCGCCGGCGGCGCTCGGCCGCCGCGTGGCCGAACAGGCGCGCGAAGAATTGCAGGTTTTCCTCGACCGACAGTGTCGGGTAGAGGTTTTTGCCCAGACCTTGCGGCATATAGGCGATGCGCGGGCAGGCCCGCCGGCGATGGCTGCGCCGCGCCATGTCGCCGCCCAGGACCTCGACGTGTCCTTTCTGGATGGCCCGTGCGCCCGCCAGGATCGACAGCAGGGTCGATTTGCCGACGCCGTCCGGACCGATCAGGCCGATCATGCGGCCGGGGGGGATGTCGAGGTCGATGCGGTCCAGCGCCAGGGTCTTGCCGTAGCGATGGCTCAGTCCCTGGATGCGGGCAGCGAAAGTGTCCTGCGTCATGGACTCACTCGGGCAGGCGCACGGTCAGGAATTCGGGCCAGGGTTGCGCGGTATCGACGCGCACCCAGGCCACGCCAGGCAGCCCGGTCTTGACTTGTTCCAGGTGCTTTTCCAGCAGGTCCTTGGGGATGCGCGCCTTGACGCGGAACATGAGCTTCTGGCGCTCGCTGGCCGTCTCCACGGTCTTGGGGGTGAACTGCGCCTGGCTCGCGACGAAGGAGATCTCTGCAGGGATGACGTAATGCGGCACGGCGTCCAGGATGATGCGGGCCTCGCTGCCGATCGCCAGTTTGCCGGCAGTGATTTCGGGCATGAAGAACGTCATGGTCACATCGGTCAGGTCGAGCATGTTGAGCACGCGCCCGCCGACGCTGAGGACCTCGCCGGGCTGGGCGACGCGCAGCTGGATGCGGCCGTCGCGCGGGGCCTTCAGGCGGCTGTCCTCCAGGTCGGTCTGGATGCGGGCGACGGTCGCCGCCGCCGCCGTGACGGCGGATTTGGCGCCGACCCAGTCGGCCTGCGCGGCCGATACCGCGGCCTGGGCGGAGACCACCTGGGCCTTGGCCGCGGCCAGGCCGGCCTCGGCGCTGTGCAGCTGGGCCCGATCGTCATCCAGTTCCTGCTGCGAGGTCGCGCCGCGCTTGGCGAGCGTGCTGGAACGATTCAGGCGCCGCTGCGCGGCGAACAGGTCGCTTTCGCGCTGCTTGACGACGGCCTGCGCCGCGGTGACATCGCTCTCCCGCAGGGCGATCTGGGCCTCGGCGGCATTCACGGCATGACCGGCCTGGCGCTCATAGGCCTGGGCTTCCTCGAGCTGGGCCTGCAGGGAGTCCAGATTCATGATCGCCAGGATCTGTCCGGCCTGGACGAAATCGCCCTCATTGACCAGGATCTGCGCGATCCGGCCCGCCAACCGGGTCGCGATGTCGATCTCGGTGGCTTCGATCCGGCCGTTGCCCTGCTCGAAACCGGGGCCAGGGCCTTGGTCCCCGGACCAGCGCCAGATGCCGTAGGCGCCGGCGGCCACGGCGGCGATCAGGATGATGGGCAGGTATTTCCTGGTGCTGTCGGTCAGTTTCATGAGTCTTTTCGGGGGGGGATGGGTTGAAGGGCGCTCGTGGCGGCGGGCGCCGGATCGGCCGGGGTCTGCTGGCTGGCGCCGCCTCCCAATGCCGCATACAAGGCGACGTGGCTCGACAGCCAGGCGCGGTGAATCTGTACCAGACTTTGCTGGGCGGTCAGCAATTCCTGCCTGGCATCGAGGACCTCCAGGTAGTGCGCGGCGCCGCTGTCGTAGCGCAGCTGCGCCAGCTCGGCGCGTTCAGTCTGGGTCTGCGCCATGCGGACCTGGATCGCCAGCTGGTCGGCCAGCCCCTGGCGGGCGCTCAGGGCGTCGGCGACTTCGCGGAAAGCGACCTGGATGCTTTGCTCGTAGGTGGCGATGGCCATGTCGCGCCGGATCTCCGCGACGTCCAGGCTGGCGCGCAGGTTGCCAGCCGTGAAGATTGGCACCTGGATCGCGGGCGCGAAGGTCCAGGTCCTGCTGCCGCCGGCGAACAAGCCGTTGAGCGCGGCGCTGGCCGAACCAGTTTCCGTGGTCAGGGCGATGCGCGGCAGGAAGGCGGCCCGGGCGGCGCCGATCTGGGCATAGGCGGCCCGTAACTGGTATTCGGCGGCGCGAATGTCCGGGCGGGCCACCAGGACCTCAGAGGGCAGGCCGGGCGCCAGTTGGGCCAGCCGGGTCGATTCCAGCCGGAGGTCGTAGGTGGCTGGCAGTTCGGGGTCCGCGCCCGTCAGCACGGCGAGCGCATGGGCGGCGGTCGCCCGTTCCTGCTTCAACTGGGCTTGCAGGGCCTGGGCCTGGATCAGCAGGGTGCGCACCTGGGTCAGCTCCAGCCTCGATGAGGAGCCGACCGCCTCGCGATCCCGGTAGATGTCCAGGGACCGCTGACGGTTGCGGACCTCCTCGTCGGCCAGGACGCTGCGCTGATCCAGCTCCCACAGGGTCAGCACCGCGTCGGCGACCTGACGCACCAGCGCCACCTGGACGCTCTGGCGGGCCAGATCCGTCGCCAGCCAGTCGTTGAGCGCGGCGTCTTCGAGATTGCGGACCCGGCCCCAGAGATCGATTTCCCAACTGCTCAGGCCAATGCTGGCCTGGTATTGGGATTGGATTTCGGATTGCCCTGTGAGACTGAGATCCGCGGGCACCCGGCCTCGCTCGGCGCCGCCCTGGATGTTGATCGAAGGCAGACGCTCCGATCGCTGGATGCGATAGGCGGCCTCGGCCTCGCGCACCCGCAGGATGGCCAGGCGCAGGTCACGGTTGTGCTCCAGGGCCATGCCGATCAATCGGCGCATGTCGGGGTCCTGGAAATAGTGTGACCAGTCCAGGTCGTTGAGGGCGCGGGTGGTTGCCGTTTCGGTGTCGGCCGGCCAGACATCGGCGACCGGCGCGGGGGGAATTTGGGCCTCTGGCGCCAGGTTGATGCATGCCGAGAGGGTCAACAGCAGGCCGGCGGCGCCCAGGGCGCGGGCCGGGAGGGAGTTCCAGCGATGAGTGATGCCGATGGCCAGCCCGTGTTTGCCGTGAAGGGGGAGGCGCGGGGAGGCGGGGCGTGGCATGGATCAGGTCTCCAGTACGTAGCGGCCGGGGGCGTCATCCAGGGCCGGGGCATCGAGGCTGCCCAGCGTCGGAGGGGCTTCGGGCGGGCCTGAGCGGTCCGCCAGCCATTGCGACCAGGCGGTCCACCAGGACCCGTCGTGCAATGGCGTGCTCGCCATCCAGTCATCGGGCGGCAGAAAGGAATCGCCGGGCTGCCGGGTGTGGATCCGGTATTGGCGGCGTGGATGGCCGGGTTCGTTGACGATGCCGGCGTTGTGGCCGCCGCTGGTCAGGACGAAGCACAATTCGCCGTTGAAGGACTGGTGCAGCTTGTAGACGGATCGCCAGGGGGCGACGTGGTCGGTGAGGGTGGCCACGGCGAAGACCGGCAGGCGGATGTCGGTAATCGACACGGGCCGTCCATTGACGGGGTAGCGCCCGGCGCTCAGGTCGTTGTTCAGGTACAGGCGCCGCAGATATTGGGAATGCATCCGGGCGGGCATGCGCGTCGTGTCGGCGTTCCAAGACATCAGATCATTGACGGGGCGCCGTTCCCCGAGCAGGTATTCATGGATCACGCGCGACCAGAGCAGGTCGTAGGACCGCAACATCTGAAAGGCGCCGGCCATCTGCTCGGCGCTGAAATAGCCCCGGCGCTGCATCTGGGCTTCGAGCATGTGCACCTGGGCTTCGTCGATGAACAGACCGAGTTCCCCGGGCTCGCTGAAATCCACCTGGGCGGTGAACAGGCTGACGCTTGCAAGGCGATGATCCGCGTCGCGCGCCATGGCCGCCGCCGCGATGGCGAGCAGGGTGCCTCCCAGGCAATAGCCGGTGGCATGGATGCGGTGGTCGGGCTGGATGCGTCCGATCGCATCCAGCGCGGCGAAGAATCCGTCGTTCAGGTAGTCGTCCATCCCCAGCGCGGCGTCCTGGTCGGTGGGGTTTTTCCAGGAGATGCAGTACACGGTGTATCCCTGGTCGCGCAGGAAACGGACCAGGGAATTGTGGGGCGACAAGTCCAGGATGTAGTACTTCATGATCCAGGCGGGCACCAGCAGGATCGGCTCCGGGCGCACGGTCCGGGTCGTGGGCGCGTACTGGATCAGCTCGATCAGCTTGTTGCGCAGGACGATCTTGCCGGGGGTGGCGGCCACATCGTATCCGACCCGGTATTTGTCCGCGCCGACGATCGGCATTTCGGCCTGGTGGCGGATGATGTCCTCGAGCAGATAGCTGCCGCCGCGCAGCAGATTCATCCCGCCTTCTGTGATGGTACGGTCCAGGGCGACCGGGTTGGTCCAGAGCCGGTTGCCCGGGGACATCATGTCCAGCCATTGACGCGTCCAGAATGAAACCTGGTGCATGTGGTGGGAATCGACGCCCTGGATCTCGGCGGTGGCTTCCTCCCACCAGGCCTGGGTCAGCAGGAAGCTCTGGTGGAGCAGATTGAAGGGCCAGCGCTGCCAGGCGGGATCGCTGAAGCGGCGGTCGGTTTCAGGGGGCGTGATGCAGGTCTTGGATGGTTTTCCAGCGGCCGTCAGGCAATCGTACAGATAGTGCACGAGATCGCGCTGGTGGTCGATGGCCAGACGGATCAGTTCCGTCTGTTTGCCCGGCGAGGCGAGCAGGTGCATGGCCCAGTCCAGCCACGCCAGGCTGAGAGAGGCAGGAGAGAGCGATGCGAAAGCCCGTGCCTGGCTGGCGTGAAAATACTGGTCGGTGGCTCGGGCCGCGATCCGGGCATCGGTGCTGCAGTCAGTCGAAAACGGCGACATGGCGGTTCCCCCTGGTTACTTTTTAACCGATCATTTCTTTCCTGGCTCTGATGTAGGTCTATGGGTTGATGGTTTGTGCCGGCTGCGGGCTCAGTGCTTGCCCTGCAGGCGTGCAAAGGCCTGTGCCATGGCGCCTTGCGGCGCGGCCACAGGTCTTTCGGAATGGTTGCCGCGGCGGCCTCCCGGCTGCCGGGTCTGGCCTCTGGGGCTGTCATGGGGCGTCGCGGCATCGTCCTTGCGCATGCTCAGCGCGATCCGTTTGCGCGCCACATCCACCTCGAGCACCCGTACCTGCACGGTCTGGCCGACCCGCACCACGTCGCGCGGATCCTTGACGTAGCGGTCGGCCAGGGCCGATACGTGCACCAGGCCATCCTGATGCACGCCGATATCGACGAACGCCCCGAAATTGGCGACATTGCTCACCACGCCCTCGAGCACCATGCCCGCGACGAGGTCCTGGATGCCGTTGACGCCGTCCATGAATTTCGCGGTCTTGAATTCGGGACGCGGATCACGCCCGGGTTTTTCGAGTTCGGCGAAGATATCGCGCACCGTCGGCAGGCCGAATCGTTCGCTGGTGAAATCGGCAGGCGACAGGCCCTTGAGGACCTGGGCCTGGCCCATGACCTCGGCGGCCGGCTTGCCGATCCGGGACAGAATGCGTTCGACGACCGGATAGGCTTCGGGGTGCACGGCGGAGGCGTCCAGCGGGTTGTCCGAGGTCGGGATGCGCAGGAAGCCGGCCGCCTGTTCGAACGCCTTGTCACCGAAGCGCGGCACCTCGCGCAGGGCCTGGCGGTTGCGGAAGGCGCCGTGCTGCTCGCGCCAACTGACGATGTTGCGCGCCAGACCGGCATTGAGTCCGGAGACCCGGGTCAGCAGGGGGGCGGAAGCGGTGTTGACGTCTACCCCCACGGCGTTGACGCAGTCCTCGATCACGGTGTCCAGGGAACGGGCCAGATCGCGCTGGTTCACATCGTGCTGGTATTGCCCTACGCCGATGGCCTTGGGCTCGATCTTGACGAGTTCGGCCAGCGGGTCCTGCAGGCGCCTGGCGATCGATACCGCCCCGCGCAGGCTGACGTCCATGTCGGGAAATTCCTGGGCGCCGAGTTCGGAGGCGGAATAGACTGAGGCGCCGGCCTCGGAAACCACCACGCGCTCGAAACGCAGTTCGGGATGCCGTTCGCGCAGCAGGCCGGCCAGGCGCTCGGTTTCGCGCGAGGCCGTGCCGTTGCCGATGGCGATCAACTCGATCCCGTGGCGGCGGACCAGCTCGGCCAGTGTGCGCAGGCTGCCGTCCACGTCGCGGCGCGGTTCGAAGGGATAAATGGTGTGCGTTTCGAGCACCTTGCCGGTCGCGTCGATGGCGGCGACCTTGACCCCGGTGCGGATGCCCGGATCCAGGCCGAGGACGGTCTTTGGGCCGGCCGGCGCGGCCAGCAGCAGATCCTTGAGGTTGGCGGCGAATACGCGGATCGCCTCGGTTTCGGCCGCTTCGCGCAGCCGTCCGATGAGTTCGGTCTCGAAGGTCGTCAGCAGTTTCACCCGCCAGGTCCAGCGGCAGACCTCGGCCAGCCAGTGCTGGCGCGCGTCGGCGTGGGCATCGAAGCCGGCATCGATGGCCAGCGCCTCGGCCACGCGCAGGACGCAGGGGTGGGGGTTGCGGGCTTCGAGGTCGGGTTCGAGTTCCAGGCGCAGGTCCAGGATGCCTTGCTGGCGGCCGCGCAGCAGCGCCAGGGTGCGGTGCGAAGGCATGGTTCGCAGGGGCTCGCTGAAGTCGAACCAGTCGCGGAATTTTTCGCCTTCGGCCTCTTTGCCGGAAACCAGTTGGGCATGTAGCAGACCGGTGTTCCAGAGATGCTCGCGCAGCGTGTCCAGCAGGCTGGCGTCCTCCGCGAAGCGCTCGGCCAGGATGTCGCGCGCGCCATTGAGCACCGATTTGGCGTCCTCGAAACCGGCTTCTGGATTCAGGTAGCCGGCGGCAAGGGCCGTCGGGTCGGCCGCGGGGTCCCCGAGCAGCGTATCGGCCAGGGGTTCGAGGCCCGCTTCGCGGGCGATCTGGGCCCGCGTGCGGCGCTTGGGCTTGAAGGGGGCGTACAGGTCCTCGAGGCGCTGCTTGCTATCGGCCTCGAGGATCCGGGTGTTCAGGTCGGCGGTGAGCTTGCCCTGCTGCTCGATCGAGTCCAGGATCGCCGCCCGGCGGGTTTCCAGCTCGCGCAGATAAAGCAGCCGCAGTTCGAGTGTGCGCAGCGCCGTGTCGTCCAGCCCGCCCGTGGCCTCTTTGCGGTAGCGCGCGATGAACGGAACGGTGGCGCCGGAATCCAGCAGCTCGACCGCGGCTGCCACCTGCCCCCCGCGTGCGCCCAGTTCCTGGGCGATCTGCCTCAGGATACGGGCCTGGTCGACGGTCCGGGCTGAGGGGGGGAGGCTGGTTGTATTCATGGGCCATCATAAAATGCGTGCAACGAGGAACAGATTTTGCCACAAGATTGGTTCATGGCTGAAATGTCTCGGCTATGATGGGTTCCGCTAGCTCTCGATGCATCGTTATGTTTTCCAATGAGTTGGCCGATGTATTCGGCCCGTCCGGCGCCCTGGCGCGTCATATGCCCGGCTATAGTCCGCGTCCCGCGCAGCGCGAGCTCGCGCAGGCGATCGGGCGCGCGCTCGCCGACGGCGGTGTTCTGGTGGCCGAGGCGGGCACCGGCACCGGCAAGACCTGGGCCTATCTCGTGCCGGCGTTTCTATCGGGCGACAAAGTCCTGGTATCCACGGGGACGCGCACCTTGCAGGACCAGTTGTTCCATCGGGACATTCCCCGCCTGCGCAAGGCGCTGGCGCTGCCGGTCGATGTGGCGTTGCTCAAGGGGCGCGGCAACTATGTGTGTCATTACCATCTCGATCGCCTGGGCCAGGACGATCGTGGCCTCAAGTCGGCCGATGAGGTGCGCCAGTTGCGCGAGATCCAGCGCTTTGTCCGCGAGACGGCCACGGGCGACAAGGCCGATCTGCCCACCGTGGCAGAGGGCGCCGATATCTGGAACCGCGTGACCTCCACGCGCGAGAATTGCCTGGGGCAGGATTGCCCCTTCGTGCGCGACTGTTTCCTGCTCAAGGCCCGGCGCCATGCCCAGGAGGCCGATGTGGTGGTGGTCAATCATGCGCTGTTCATGGCCGACCTCGCCTTGCGCGAGGAGGGGATCACCGATCTGCTGCCCGAGACCCGCATGGTGGTTTTCGATGAGGCGCACCAGCTGCCCGATACGGCGACGCGTTTCCTGGGGCAGAGCGTTTCCGTGCATCAGGTGCTGGATTGCGCGCGCGCGATGGAGGCCGCGGGCCTCGCACATGCGCGCGAGGCGACGCCCTGGAGCGACACCGCGCGGCGCCTGGAGAGCGCGGCGCGCGAGCTGCGGCTTGCCGCCGCGCCGGTGGCGCTCATGCCCGGGTCGCGGGCGACTTTCCAGGCGCTGCCCGAGGCCGAGGCATTCGATGAAAAGCTCGATGCTCTGATCGAGGCGCTGGACGATGCTGCGCGGTGCCTGCAATCGCAGGAGGACCGCCATCCGGATCTGGCCGCCGCCGCCCGGACGGCCGAGGGGCTGCTCGAGCGCCTGCGGCAGTGGCGCCTGCCGGCGCGCGGTGAGGCTGCGCCAGCCGACGAGGCCGCGGTCCGTTGGGTCGATCATGGCAACCATGCGCTGCGCCTGCATCGCGCACCCCTGTCGGTGGCGCGGATCTTCTCGGGATTCCGGCGTCCGGGGCAAACCTGGGTGCTGACTTCGGCCACGCTTTCGGTGCAAGGCGATTTCGGACATTTCCTACGCCAGCTCGGCCTGGAGGATGCGGTCACCGAACAATGGAACTCGCCCTTCGACTACCCGGCGCGCGGCTTGCTGTATGTGCCCCGGGGCCTGCCCTGGCCGGGTGATCCCCGGTTCGTCGATGCCTTCGCCCAGGCCTTGCTGCCCCTGGTCGAGGCCTGCGCCGGCGGGGTGCTGGTCCTGTGCACGACCTTGCGCGCGGTGGATCGGGTCGCCGACGTGCTGGCGCGGCATCTGGCGGCGAGCGCGCCGGGGCGCGCGGTCATGCGCCAGGGCGAGACCTCCCGCGGGCTCCTGCTCGATCGTTTTCGTCAGGCGGGCAACGCGATCCTGGTCGGCAGCGCCAGCTTCTGGGAGGGCATCGATGTGCCCGGCGATGCGCTGACGCTCGTGGCCATCGACAAACTGCCCTTCGCGCCGCCCGACGATCCGGTCATCGAGGCGCGCCTGAACGCCTGCCGGGCCGATGGCGGCAATCCTTTCGCGGAATACCAGTTGCCCCAGGCCGCGTTGGTTCTCAAGCAAGGGGCCGGCCGCCTGATTCGTTCCGAGGAGGACTGGGGGGTGTTGATGGTGGGCGATGGCCGTCTGGTCGACAAGCCCTATGGCCGCCGCTTATGGCGCGGCCTGCCGCCGTTCGCCCGCACCCGCGACGCGGACTGCGCGCTTGGTTTCCTCGCCTGTCCGCCGGGCGCCGGCGAGGATGCGCCGGCTGGACAGGACGCGGGATACTAGAACCAGTTGATCGGATTCCAGTAGTTGACGGGCGCGTCCAGGCCCTGGGTGTAGTACTTGCTGTCCGGGAAGTTCTGGTCGAGCACGCGCTTGGCGTCGTCGCGCAGCGTGTCCAGGTTCAGCTTGTCGTAGCTGATCATCATCAGGTAGAGGGCCTTTTCCACGATCGGCGCGCCCTGGAAGTCCGTGACCACGGTCTGGGCCCGGTTGGCCGCCGCGACGTAGGCGCCGCGCCGGTAGTAGTACTCGGCGACGTGGACCTCGTTTTCGGCGATGGTGTTCACCAGCCAGGCGACGCGCTTGCGGGCGTCGGGGGTGTAGCGGCTGTCGGGATAGCGCTTGATCAGGTCGTTGAAGGCCTCATAGGAGGCGCGCAGTCCCTTGGGGTCGCGTTCGCTGGGGTCCTGGCGCGTGATGTTCGACAGCACCGCGCTGGGCGGGGTGAAGGTCAGCATGCCCTTGAGGTAGAGCATGTAGTCGGTGCCCGCGTGGTTGGGGTATTGCTGCATGAAGCGGTCGATCGCCGCCTGGGCCTGCTCGGGCTCCTCGTCCTTCCAGTTGATGTAGGCCTGGTCGATGAGCGCCTGCTGGGCGTAGATGCCGAAGGGATAGCGCGCCTCCAGGGCCTCGAGGTTCTTGCGGGCCTCGCTCCAGCGGCCGCCGCTCATGTCCTCGCGGGCCTGCTGGTACAGGCGCTCGGCGCTCCAGCCCGTGGTCGGATCGATGTCCCCCGAGGTTGAGCTGCAGCCGGCCGCGAGCGCCAGGGCGAGAATGGCGATGGCCGACAGCGCGCGCTGCGCGATGGCGTTGAAACGGAGCGGGTCGCGGAGGATCACGGAGCGTCCTTAGTCATAGTGTTAGCATTGCTGGCAGATTATATGATTTGTCGACATGTCTGACACGGATATCGAAATTGAGGATCTCGAGGCGCCTGGGCCCGAGGAGTTCGAACTGCCGTTCACGGCGCTTGCCGAGCGCCTGGATAAAGTGCTGGCCCGCCTGATGCCGCAGCATTCCCGCAGCCGGCTGCAAGCCTGGATCGAGGAGGGGCACGTGCGGATCAACGGCCAGCCGGCGCGCGTGCGCGCCAGGGCGGGGCCGGGCGACCGGATTCAGGTCTGGCCGCAGCCCGCGCCCGAGGCCCTGGCTTTCGTCGCCGAGCCCGTCGAATTCCGGGTGGTCGGCGAGGGCGCCGACTGGATCGTGATCGACAAACCGGCGGGACTGGTCACGCACCCAGGGGCCGGAAACTGGCATGGAACGCTGCTCAACGGACTGCTTCACCGCTATCCGGAGCTGGCCCGCGTGGCGCGGGCGGGAATCGTTCATCGTCTGGACAAGGACACCACGGGCCTGCTGGTGGTGGCCCGCAATGACATTGCCCAGACCCATCTGGTGCGCCAGTTGCAGGCCCGCAGCGTCAAGCGTGAATACCTTGCCCTGGTGCATGGCTGGCCCGAGCCAGACGGAACCGTGTCCCTGCCGATCGGCCGCGATGCGCGGGTGCCGGTGCGCATGAGCGTGCAGCAGCCGATCGCGCCCAAACCGGCGGTCACGCACTATCGCAGCATCCGCCGCGGCCATGCCGGCGAGGCGCCGGTGGCCGAGGTGGCCTGCCGGCTCGAGACAGGGCGCACCCATCAGATCCGCGTGCACATGGCCAGCCTGCATCATCCGCTGCTGGCCGACGCGGTGTATGGCGGCCGGCCCCTGGCGGGCGCCGCGCGCCAGATGCTGCATGCCTGCGCTCTGGGGTTTCAGGACCCGGCCTCGGGCGAATGGCTGCGGTTCGAGGCTGGCGTACCGGATGATTTCGCGGCGGTCCGCCAGGAGATTCAGTGGCAGTCATGAACAAGAATGGCGCCGTCGAGTGCGTGACCGGCCTGCCGTGGTCCGGGGTGCGTTATTTTTGCAGCACACGGGCCGGAGGGTTCAGCGCGCCGCCCTGGGACGGCCTGAACCTGGGGCTGCATGTGGGCGATGAGCCGCAGGCGGTCCAGCGCAATCGCGCGCTGCTGGGTGGCGGTCTGCCGGCCGATCCCCTGTGGCTCGATCAGGTTCACGGTATCGAGGTGTGCGATGCCGACGCCTGGACCGATGGCGGCACGCCCCGGGCCGATGCGGCGGTCACGACGCGGCGGGATCGTCCGCTGGCGATCCTGACCGCGGACTGCCTGCCCGTCGTGCTGGCCGATGCGGGCGGTTGCGTGCTGGGTGTTGCCCATGCGGGCTGGCGCGGACTCGCGGCCGGTGTTCTCGAGAACACCCTGGCGCGGATGCGGCCGAAGGCGCCCCGGGACAGCCGCTGGCGCGCCTGGATCGGGCCCGCCATCGGTCAGGCGAGTTTCGAGGTCGGGCCCGAGGTCCGGGAGGCGTTTGCCGGAGCCGATCCCGCGTTGGCAACGTTTTTCGTGGGGCGGCCCGGCAGCGACCGCTGGCTCGCCGACCTGGCGGCGATCGCGCGCCATCGCCTGCGGGCCGCCGGCGTCGAGCAGATCGAGTGCAGCGGTCATTGCACTTACCAGGATACGCGGCGCTTCTATTCCTACCGGCGTGACGCGCGCACGGGCAGGCAGGCGACCATCGCCTGGCTGGCGGCGGGTGCGTGCGATGCTTAGATAGGATACCGCGCCATCATGACGCGGCATCACGCGCGCGGGGCATTCCCCGCCAGCCATCCCTTACTCGGGATGCAGTACCTGCCCTGGAATAGCGTCGGGCTTGGGCTGTCCCACGGACTGATCCACCGCCGGCAAGGTGTGGGCGATGCCCTTGTGGCAGTCGATGCAGGTCTGGCCTTGCTCAAAGCCCTGCTGGTGCATGCGGGCCGAGCGCGGGCTTTGGCCGGCGTAGTCGAAATAGCTGTAGTCGTGGCAGTTGCGGCATTCCTGGGAATTGTTCGCTTTCATGCGCCGCCACTCGTTCTGGGCGAGTTGCGGGCGTTTGGCGTTGAATTTTTCGGGCGTGTCGATGGTGCCCAGAAAGTGATGCAGCAATTCGTTGGATGCATAGACCTTGCGCAGCATCTTCGGCCCCCATTCCTTCGGCACGTGGCAGTCCGAGCATATGGCGCGCACGCCGGTGCGGTTGGAATAGTGCACGGTCTTGCGGTATTCCTGGTAGACGTTCTGGTTCATTTCATGGCATGAAATACAGAAGGCTTCGGTGTTGGTCCATTCCATGACCGTATTGAAACCGCCCCAGAATACGATACCCAGCACGAAGGCCAGCCCCAGGCCGCTGAATGCCAGGGCCCGGAGACGGCGCGGCAGGGTCTTGATCCACTTGATCGGGTTCATGATGCACACCTCGCTCAGTTCAGGCCCTTGACGCGTTGGAAAGTGTTTTCGACCAGCGGTTTCGCATCACTCTGGGTGACGTGGCATTGCATACAGAAATACCGCGCCGGACTCACGGATGACAGTTCGCGCCCTTGTGAGTCGCGGAAGTGGGTGACCGAGATTTTGGGCGAATTGGTGGCCTGCGCGCGGCCCCAGGAGTGACAGTCCAGGCATTTGTTGAAATTCAACGTCACCTGATAGTTGCTGACGGTGTGCGGTATCAGCGGCGGCTGCTGCACAAAATCGCGCGGCAGCGTGGCGCCGGTGTCGAGTTCCTGGCGATAGTGGCCAGCGACGTGTTCGGCGTCGCCGACACTGCTTTGGCGCAAGCTTTGAAGCGTGGTGGAGTCGCTGGCCTGGGCGGCTGGCATGCCTGCTGCGATCAGGCCCGCGATCAGGCCGAGGGCGGTCTTGTACAAGGCGCGTTTCATGGTTTACTCCTGTGGCGGAATCTGTGGCCCATGCGGAATACCTGCTGAGGGCAGACGTCGATGCAACGGCCGCAAGTGGTGCAGTCGGCATCGAGAATGATGGGATGGCTCTGGCCCACCCCTTTGAGTGCGGGGCGGATGACCTGCGGTTCGGGGCAGATGCTGTAGCAGTCCATGCAGTCATCGCAGGCGTCGCGGCCTGCGGCGTTGACGCGCAGCAGCGCCGATTTACCCAATAGGCCGTAGAACGCGCCTACCGGGCAGATATGGCCGCACCAACCGCGCGGCATGACCAGCAAGTCATACAGGAAAATGCCCAGTACCAGCATCCATACGGCGCCAAAACCGAACACCAGCGCGCGATGCAGCATTGATACGGGATTGACCCATTCCCATGCGATAGTGCCCGTGAGGGCCGAAGCCAGCAATGTGCCCACCATCAGCCATAGGCGCAGCAATTTGGATGGTGCGCGCCCGGGCGGGCGCAGCTTCAGTTTGCGGCGCAGCCAGGATGCCGTATCGGTGACGATATTGATGGGACATACCCATGAGCAGTACAGGCGGCCGCCGAGCAGCAGATAAAAGCCCAGCACGATGCCGGCGCCGAGTACGGCCGTGCGCAACGGCACATGCCCCGCGAGCAGGCTTTGCAATAACAGGTACGGGTCGGTCAGCGCAAGCCAGTCGAGCGTCAGGCTGGAGGATAAATTGCCTTTCACAGGCCACCAGGCCTGGCCCAGCAGGCCTCGATGCACCAACGCCACGCTGACTGGACCGATCAAAAACAGCGCCAGCAGGCCGGTCTGCATACCGCGGCGCAGCAGCAGCCAGCGATGCGCACGCATCCAGCCTTTGCCCGCGACGGCGGCGGCGGTGGGGTTGCGGCCCGCGACGTTCGGCCGCTTGGGTTTGACCGGAACGGTGCTCATGGTTTGCCGTCCATGTTGGGAATGGGCGGAACGGGAGGAACGTCATCCAGGCCGCGCACGGGCAGGTGGATCTGTTCGCCGATGAGTGAGCCGCCGGCTTTGTCGGCCTCCTCCCAGCCCTTGCGGTAGTGGCTGGCGGTCGAACCCTGCGCCAGCGGGTGCGGCAGTACCTTGAT
Organism: Castellaniella defragrans; assembly: GCA_040394755.1. Classification (GTDB taxonomy): domain Bacteria; phylum Pseudomonadota; class Gammaproteobacteria; order Burkholderiales; family Burkholderiaceae_B; genus Castellaniella; species Castellaniella defragrans_A. The sequence continues at coordinate 59,579 of JBEBRQ010000013.1, forward strand.
GGCCGCGGCGCCCGGCAGTACACAACTCTGCTCGCATTTGCCGCAGCCAGTGCAGTGTGCGGAATGCACGGTGGGCAGCAGCATGGCGTGGCGATCGGAGCGTGGATTGTGTTGCAGTTCGAGCGTGATGGCTTCGTCGATCAACGGACACACGCGATAGCATACGTCGCAGCGCAGCCCCTGGAAATTCAGACAGGATTCCTGGTCGATGAGCACCGCCAGACCCATGCGCGCGTCTTCGATGCGGGTCA
>JBEBRQ010000014.1:0-59210 GCA_040394755.1 Castellaniella defragrans
GAGGGCAACGCCGCGTCCGGCAATGGCATCATTGCAGCAGGCGAGGGCAACACCGCGTCGGGCAATCGCATCATTGCTTTGGGCGAGGGCAACACCGCGTCGGGCAATCGCATCATTGCTTTGGGCGAGGGCAACACCGCGTCGGGCAATCGCATCATTGCTTTGGGTGAGGGCAACACCGCGTCGGGCAATCGCATCATTGCTTTGGGCGAGGGCAACGCCGCGTCCGGCAATGGCATCATTGCAGCAGGCGAGGGCAACACGGCGACAGGCAATGGCATCATTGCTGTAGGCGAGGACAACACGGCGACAGGTAATCGCATCATTTCTATGGGCGACGGCAACACTGCTACTGGCTCTGACATCATTTTGGCGGGTGATCGCAACGTTGTTGCTGGCCAAAATGTCAGTGTCATTGGTAGCGACAGTATTGCTACTGGGACTGGCGCATCTGTCAGGGGTAATAACAGCATTGCCACTGGCACTGACGCTTTGGCTAGGGGTGACAACAGCATTGCCACCGGCAACGATGCGACTGCCAGCGGCAGGAATTCGATTGCCAGTGGTAATGGCGCAACGGCTTCCAGTCGTAACTCCACGGCGATAGGCACCAACGCCAATGCTTCGGGTTCGAATGCCATCGCCATCGGCACGGGCGCCGTCGCCAGCGGCAATAACACCATCAGCGTGGGCAACGGCAATCAGGTGACGGGCAATAATTCCGGTGCCTTTGGCGATCCCAATGATGTGACGGGGTCCGGATCGTATGCGTTCGGCAACGACAATACGATCGAGGCCAATAACGCGTTCGTGCTGGGCAATGACGTCACGATTGCGGCGGGCCTGGACGGTTCGGTCGCCCTGGGTAGCGGCACCGTGGTGTCGGCCCCCAACGCCACTGCGTCCACGACCATTGCCGGTCGCACGTACTACTTTGCCGGCAGTACGCCGGAAAGCGTGGTCAGCGTCGGGGCGGAAGGGCAGGAGAGGCAGATCACCAATGTCGCGGCGGGCCGGATCAGCGCGGACAGTACCGATGCGATCAATGGTTCGCAGTTGTATGCGACCAACCAGTCGATCAATGCGGCCAACCAGTCGATCAATCGCCTCAGGGACGAGGTCAAGAGCAATGACAGGCATGCCAGTGGCGGTATTGCGGCAGCCCTTGCAACGGCGGGTCTGCCGCAGGCAAACCAGCCTGGCAAGAACATGGTCAGTATCGCGGGCGGTGCCTGGCGCGGGGAGGGCGGTTACGCCGTCGGTGTATCGCGCATGACCCAGAACGGCAAGTGGATCCTGAAGGCTGCCGGCAGCGGTTCTGGAAGGGGGGATTTCGGCGGCACTGTTGGTGTCGGGTATCAATGGTAACGCCCCCATGCTTCCGGAATCCGCCTCTGTGCAAATCGGGCGAATTTTAGAAAGCATGGGATAAACCCTGGAAATCCGGCAACGGTGGGCCTGGAATGCCATTCGAACGGTATGCAAGGTTTGCCGTTGCCAAATTTTCCCTTCAATAGGAATGAGCGATGCAATCGATCAAGCGTATGAACAAGATGTTTCCGGCCGTCCTGGCGCTGGTGTTTCTGGCGGGCTGCCAGCAGTTGACGCAAAAAAAGCAAACGGCGAACGCCCATGATGCGCCGGCCAGGCCAACAGCGGTTGCCGGCCAGAAGCAGGCGGCTGCCTCTCGGGAATTGATCAGCGTGGATTTCCGTCTGGCGCAGGAGCAACGAGACAATGGCTTGGAGCAACTGAAGTTCAAGGATGGGTCTGCGGTCTGGTACCTGCCTGATCCGGTTTTGACCAGGGTGGATTTGTCCACGGCCGAGCCGCGTCGCGCCCAAAACGGTCGTGTCTTCGTGCGATTTACCTTCACGCCGGCAGGCGCCCAGAAACTGGCTTCTATCACCGAGCGATTCCCTGGGAAATTCCTCGTTCTGACCTTGGGTAATTCATTGCAGTCGGTCTATCGGATTCAGGCGCCGATCGCCAATGGCGTGCTCGATATCGGCTTTGGAACCGCCGAGGAGGCTACCGCTGTCGTCAACCGGATTGCTGGCCAGCCGTCTTGATCGCGGCTTGCTGGCCAGCCGGTCGCGACGCAAGAATCAACATTCCATGCGTTTGTTCTGGCCGTTGCACTTGCTTGCCGGATGATTTCCCCCGGATTTATGCTAGAATTTCGTGTTATCTCAAACCGTTTCCAACACATCAAAGGGCTCAAGGAATTACATGCCTATTGTTCGCCTCAAAGAAAACGAGCCTTTCGAGGCCGCACTGCGGCGCTTTAAGCGCACCATCGAAAAGACCGGTCTTTTGACCGAACTGCGTTCGCGCGAGTTCTACGAAAAACCCACCGCCGAGCGCAAGCGCAAGCGCGCCGCCGCGGTCAAGCGCCACTACAAGCGCATCCGTAGCCAGCAACTGCCGCCGCGCCTCTATTGATTCCTGAGTCTTTCGTTCAGGAACTGCTGGCGCGTGTCGATATCGCCGACGTCGTCGGTCGATATGTGCAGCTACGCAAGGGGGGCGCAAACCTGCTGGGTTTGTGCCCTTTTCACAACGAAAAGACGCCTTCCTTCACGGTCAGCCCCACCAAGCAGTTCTATCACTGCTTCGGTTGCGGCGCGCATGGCAGCGCTATCCGTTTCCTGACCGAGCATACCGGCGTATCTTTCCCCGAAGCTGTTCGCTCCCTGGCCGCGAGCGTGGGCATGACCGTGCCCGAGGAACCCCGCAGCCCCCGCCAGCGGGAGGCCGACCGCCAGCGGCGCCAGGAGGTTTCGCGCCAGCAGCAGATCCTCGATCAGGCCCAGGCGCACTATCGGCATGCCCTCAAGGACGCGCCCGAGGCCATCGCGTATCTCAAGCGCCGGGGACTCAGCGGCGAGATTGCGGCCCATTTCGGCCTGGGCTGGGCGAGCCGGGATCGCCGGGGATTGGCCACTGTTTTCGAACACTACGAGGACCCGGCCCTGCTCGAATCCGGCCTGGTGATCGAGTCTGAGGACGGACGTCGGCACGACCGCTTTCGCGCCCGCGTGATGTTTCCCATCCGCAATACGCGTGGCGCCATCGTGGGCTTTGGCGGCCGCCTGATCGAGGCCGGCGAGCCCAAATACCTGAACTCCCCCGAAACCAGCCTGTTTTCCAAGGGCAACGAGCTCTACGGTCTGCACGAGGCGCGCGCGGGCATCCACGCCGAGGGCTATGTCCTCGTGGTCGAGGGTTATATGGACGTGGTCGCGCTGGCGCAGCATGGCCTGCGCAACGCGGTCGCCACGCTGGGAACCTCCACCACGCCCAATCATTTGCAGAAGCTGCGGCGCGCGAGCGACCGGATCATTTTCGGCTTCGACGGTGATGCGGCCGGGCGCAAGGCGGCGTGGCGGGCGCTGAATGCCTGCCTGCCCTGGGTGGCCGAGGATGTGGCGATCCGTTTTCTGTTCCTGCCCGAAGGCCAGGACCCCGATTCCTATGTCAGGACCTACGGGGTCGAGGCTTTCCGCGCGGCCATCGAGGACGCCATTCCCCTGTCGCGCTTCATGCTGGACGAGCTCGCGCTGCGCCACGACCTGAATGAGGCCGAGGGGCGGGCGGCGTGCATGCACGAGGCGCGCCCGCTGTTCGCGCAGATGCCCGAGGGCGGGTTCCGCCTGCAAATGGAGCGCGAGCTGGCCGCTCAGGTGCGCCTGACGCCCGAGGAACTCGCCCGGGATTTTTCCGAGGCGCGCCGCGCCGCGCTCGAGCGGGCCGGTGGCCCGGGCGGGGGGGGCGATGCGCGTTCCTCGCGTGCCAAGGTTTCCGGCGCGGCGCAGGAACCAGCGCCGTTCGGATTTGCGTCGCCGCCAGAGGAGGGCCGGGGTGCGGTCGACGTCATGCCGTCCCGGACGCCATCGCGCCCCCGGGCGGGGCGGCGCGGTTCGCGCATGGTGACGCCGATGGCGCGCCGTTTGCTGCGCCTGCTGCTCGCGCATCCCGAGCTTGTCGCCGAGTTGGGCGACCAGCAGCTTGAACTTTTGGCGCGCAGTCCCCATTTGATTCTCGTGCGCGATCTGATCGAGCTGGCGAGTACGCTGGGCGCCGCTCATGCGGGTGCGTTGATCGAGGCGGCCGATCCCGAGTCGGACCTCGCGCAGGCCATGCTCGATCTTTCCGGCGAGGTTCTCGCCCAGGACCTGCCCGATCCGCAGGCCGAGTGGAACGATGCGCTGCGCCAGATCGAGTTACAGGCGGTGCAGGATCAGTGCCAGCAGCTCATCGCGGGCGGCCTGCGTTCCGAGGAGGAACAGCGCCGCTATCAGGCCCTGTCACGCCGTCTGGCCAGGCTCAAGGCGGGGTGAGGATGAATCTTCTGGGCAAGTAAAGTAAAATGCAGAGTTTTCAATGAGTAATGTGCGGATTTCGCGCCAGGCATTGCCGCCGTTTGGGCGGGGATGTGGTTGCGCGGACCTTGCGCCATTGCGTCTCAAGTATGTCGGGCCCGGCATGCAGGCCCCGGCCGCAGCAGCCGGGCCGGGCGCGGTTGTCGCGCCCTTGCAAGCATCTATGGAAAGGTACTCATGACCCAAGGAACTGGCAAGACCTCCCAGGCCGCCAAGAAAACAGCAACCAAGAAAACCGCGGCGGCGAGCGCCGAGCTCGAAGCGTCGGTGAAGGCGGCCAGGTCGACGGCCAAGGCGCCGGCCGGCAAGACCGCCGCGCGCAAGGCCGCCGGCAAGGCGGATCAGGCCGAGGCAGCGCCCAAGGCCCCCAAGCGCGCCGCCAAGGTGCCCTCGGGCCGCAAGCCTGGCCGTCCGGCCAAGAATGCCAACAATGATGCCGGCGATTTCGTCGATGATGACGCGGGCGATGGCGAGGTCATCCCTGAACTCAAGCCCCTGCCCAAGCGCGGCAAGCGTGGCAAGGCCGAAAAGGATGCGCCGTCGCGCAGCAGCCAGATGAGCCCCGAGGAGCAAGAGGCGCGCCGCAACCGCCTCAAGATCCTCATCAAGCTCGGCAAGGACCGCGGCTACCTGACGTATGGCGAGATCAACGATCACCTGCCCGACGATCTGGTCGACGCCGAGGCGATCGACGGCATCATCAGCACCTTCAGCGACATGGGGATCTCGGTCTACGACCAGGCTCCGGACGCCGAGACCCTGCTGATGAGCGACAACGCGCCCATGGCCTCCAGCGACGACGACGTCGAGGACGAGGCCGAGGCTGCGCTGACCACGGTGGATTCCGACTTCGGCCGCACCACCGACCCGGTCCGCATGTATATGCGCGAGATGGGCACGGTCGAGCTCCTGACGCGCGAGGGCGAGATCGAGATCGCCAAGCGCATCGAGGAAGGCCTCAAGCACATGGTGATGGCGATCGCCGCCTGCCCGACCACGGTCAACGAGATTCTCGACCACGTCCAGCGCGTGCGCGAGGGCACGGCGCAGATCGACGAGGTGGTCGACGGCCTGATCGACGAGGAGGGCGAGGACTACGCCGGCTCCGGGGTCAGCAATGATGACGAGAGCGACGATGGCCCCGCCGGCGGCATGAGCAGCAAGCAGCTCGAATATCTGCGCACCAAGTCCCTCAAGAAATTCGAAACCATCGCGTCCTGGTTCGACAAGATGCGCGTGGCCTTCGAGGCCGAGGGTTACAAGTCGTCCAACTACATCGCCGCGCGCGAGGCGATCCTCTCCGAGCTCATGGGCGTGCGCTTCACCGCAAAGATGGTCGAGCGCCTGGCCGATACCTTGCGCGCTCAGGTCGCCGAGGTACGTTCGCACGAGCGTGTCGCGATGCACCTGTGCGTGACGCGCGCCGGGATGCCGCGCGCGCATTTCATCAAGGCGTTTCCGGGCAATGAAACCAACCTGGACTGGGTGCACGAGGAAATCGCCGCCGGTCACAGCTATGCCGAGACGCTCGAGCGCCACGTGCCGGCCATCCAGGAGGTCCAGCAAAAACTCATCGAGCTGCAACGCAACGTCGTGCTGCCGCTCAAGGATCTCAAGGACGTCAACAAGCGCATGGCCACCGGCGAGGCCAAGGCCCGCAAGGCCAAGCGCGAAATGACCGAGGCCAACCTGCGCCTGGTGATCTCCATCGCCAAGAAGTACACCAACCGCGGCCTGCAGTTCCTGGACCTGATCCAGGAGGGCAACATCGGCCTGATGAAGGCCGTGGACAAGTTCGAATATCGCCGCGGCTACAAGTTCTCGACCTACGCGACCTGGTGGATCCGGCAGGCCATCACCCGTTCGATCGCCGATCAGGCGCGCACCATCCGCATCCCGGTGCACATGATCGAGACCATCAACAAGATGAACCGCATCAATCGCCAGATCCTGCAGGAAACCGGCACCGAGCCCGATCCCGCCACCCTGGCGCAAAAAATGGACATGCCCGAGGACAAGGTCCGCAAGATCCTCAAGATCGCCAAGGAGCCGATCTCGATGGAAACCCCCATCGGCGACGACGACGATTCCCACCTGGGCGATTTCATCGAGGACACCGGGACCGTGTCCCCCTCGGATTCGGCCCTGCACGGCTCGATGCGCGACGTGGTCAAAGAGGTCCTCGATTCGCTCACGCCGCGCGAGGCCAAGGTGCTGCGCATGCGTTTCGGGATCGAAATGAGCACCGACCAGACCCTCGAGGAGGTTGGCAAACAATTCGACGTCACGCGCGAGCGCATCCGCCAGATCGAGGCCAAGGCTCTGCGCAAGCTGCGCCATCCCAGCCGCGCCGACAAGCTCAAGAGCTTCCTCGAGAGCCAGTGATCCCGGGCTTGCCGGGGACGCATGGAAAAAGGCCGCTTTGCAGCGGCCTTTTTCTTTGTGCGCGAAAGCTTGCGTATGCCGGCCTCGCGTGCTTTTCAGCATCACGCGAAACATTTGCCATGCCTGTTGCGGTGTATAAATAAGGGATGGCCCCCTCGTTGCCATTGGGGCAGCCAGGCCGGCAATTCAAAGAGGAGACAGAAATGGACATGAGTGATCTGAAGCGCTTCGGTATCGATGTCGGTTTTCCCTACAAAAAGCACTACGAAAACTATATCGGCGGGCGCTGGGTGGCGCCGGCGGGCGGCAATTATTTCGATAACGTATCGCCAATCACGGGGCAGGCATTCTGCGAGGTGCCGCGCTCGGATGCCGCCGACATAGAGGCGGCGCTGGATGCGGCGCATGCCGCCCGCAAGGGTTGGGGCGAAACATCCGTGGCCGAGCGCTCGGGTGTGCTGCTGCGCATCGCCGACCGCATGGAGCAAAATCTGCGCTTGTTGGCGGTGGCCGAAACCATAGACAACGGCAAGCCGCTGCGCGAAACGATGGCTGCCGACCTGCCGCTGGCGATCGACCATCTGCGCTATTTCGCCGGGTGCCTTCGCGCCCAGGAAGGCGGCATCTCAGAGATCGACAAGACGACGGTGGCCTATCATTTCCACGAGCCCCTGGGGGTGGTCGGCCAGATCATTCCGTGGAATTTCCCGCTGCTGATGGCGGCATGGAAACTCGGCCCTGCGCTGGCCGCAGGCAATTGCGTGGTCCTCAAGCCGGCCGAGCAGACCCCAGCCTCGATCCTGGTCCTGATGGAGCTCATCGGCGATCTGCTGCCCCCGGGCGTGCTCAATATCGTCAACGGCTACGGCAAAGAGGCCGGCAACGCGCTGGCCTCGAGCAAGCGCATCGCCAAGATCGCGTTCACCGGCTCGACGCCGACGGGCCGGCACATCCTGCACGCCGCCGCCGAGAACCTGATTCCCAGCACGGTCGAGCTGGGTGGCAAGAGCCCCAATATCTTTTTCGCCGATGTGATGGATCAGGAGGACGCGTTCTTCGACAAGGCGCTCGAGGGACTGAGCATGTTTGCCCTGAACCAGGGTGAGGTGTGCACGTGCCCGTCGCGGATATTGATCCAGGAGTCGGTCTACGAGCGTTTCATTGAGCGCGCCGTCAAGCGCATCGAGGGGATCAAGACCGGCCATCCGCTCGATGCCGGCACCATGGTCGGCGCCCAGGTTTCGCAGCTCCAGCTCGACAAGATCCTCGGCTATATCGACATCGGCCGCGAGGAGGGCGCGCGCTGCCTGACGGGCGGGGTGCGCAATGTCCCGGAGCAGGGTCTGGACGATGGCTTCTACGTCAAGCCGACGCTCTTGTTCGGCAAGAACGACATGCGCGTGTTTCAGGAGGAGATCTTCGGGCCGGTGGCCTCGGTGATGACCTTCAAGGACGAGGACGAGGCGGTGGCGCTGGCCAATGACACGTTCTTCGGCCTGGGGGCCGGGGTCTGGACGCGCGATGGATCGCGCGCCTATCGGATGGGCCGCGCGATCCAGGCCGGCCGGGTCTGGACCAACTGCTATCACCTGTACCCGGCGCATGCGGCCTTTGGCGGCTACAAGCAATCCGGCATCGGCCGCGAGACCCACAAGATGGCGCTGAACGCTTACCAGCAGACCAAGTGCATGCTGGTGAGCTACAGCCCGGATGCGCTCGGGTTTTTCTAGGCTCAGGCGGCCCGGGCCTGCGTTTCGACGCTGACGAGGCCGACCGGTTGGGCGGGGGGGGCCTCCGCGTCGTCCAGCGGCATCTCGCCGGCGGACAGGGCCGCATCCAGGCGGCTCTTGTCCAGTTCGCCTTCCCAGCGGGCCACGACCACGGTAGCGGTGGCATTGCCCACCAGGTTGGTCAGCGCGCGGCATTCCGACATGAAGCGGTCCACGCCCAGGATCAGGGCCATGCCGGCCACCGGTACCGAGGGGATCACCGACAGCGTGGCGGCCAGTGTGATGAAACCGGCGCCGGTGACGCCGGCCGCGCCCTTGGAACTGAGCATGGCCACCAGCAACAGCAGGATCTGGTCGCCCAGGCTCAAGGGGATGTCGCAGGCCTGCGCGATGAACAGGGCGGCCATGGTCATGTAGATATTGGTGCCGTCCAGGTTGAAGGAATAGCCTGTCGGGACCACCAGGCCCACCACCGATTTCGAGCAGCCGGCGCGTTCCATTTTTTGCATCAGGGTCGGCAGGGCGGCTTCCGAGGAACTCGTGCCCAGCACCAGCAGCAGCTCCTCGCGGATGTAGCGTACCAGCTTCAGGATCGAGAAGCCGTTGTAGCGGGCCACTGCTCCCAGGATGAACACCACGAACAGCACGGCCGTGACATAGAATGTGCCGACCAGCAGCGCCAGGTTCAGCACTGATCCGATACCGTACTTGCCGATGGTGAAGGCCATGGCGCCAAAGGCGCCGATCGGCGCGGCTTTCATCAGGATTTCCACGATCTTGAAGACCGGGCTCGCCAGGGCGGTGATCAGGTCGAGCACGGGCTTGGCGCGTTCGCCGATGATGGCCAGGGCGATGCCGAACAGCACGGCGATGAACAGGACCTGGAGAATATCGCCGCTGACGAAAGGGCTGAACATCGTGGCCGGGATGATGTTCATCAGGAAACCGCTGATGGTCGAATCATGCGCCTTGGCGACGTAGGTGGCCACGGCGCCCTGGTCCAGGGACGCGGGGTCGATGTGCATGCCGGCCCCGGGCTGCACGATATGGCTGACGATCATGCCGATGATCAGGGCCAGGGTCGAGAAGGTCAGAAAATACAGCATGGCCTTGCCGGTGACGCGGCCGACTTTTTTCAGGTCGCTCATGGCGGCGATGCCGCTGGTGACGGTCAGGAAGATCACCGGGGTGATGATCATCTTCACGAGTTTGATGAAACCGTCGCCCAGGGGCTTCATGGCTTCGCCCAATTGGGGCGCATAGTGTCCAAGCAGAATGCCGACGGCGATGGCGAACAAGACCTGGATGTAGAGGATCCGGTAGAACGGGAGCTTGCGCGCGGGAGCGGCTTGGGTCGGAATGTCGATCATGGTCTGTGTCTCCAGACAAGGCCGCACGGGACGAGTCCTCCTCGTCGATCACGGCATTTTTTTCAAGGGAGAGCGGTGCCTGTCGCCAGGACCGCTGGGGAACATAAAGCAATCTCCGTGCCATGTAGCAATGGTTTGGATGGATTTTCATATTCATTTGATTCAAAAGAAGTTTTGCTCTTGTTGAGCGGGATTTCATGCCGATTTTGGCAATGGGGTGGCGAAATTCCGCACACCGCCAAGTAAAATGTCCGGAATTCCGCCATGCCGAACTCCCAATCTCACCCCCTCTTTGTTGCCGAGCGCACCCGCTCGCATCGTCCGTCCGTCTGGGTGGTGCGCTGGCTGCTGGCCGCGACGGGGGTTGCCTTGCTGGCGGGAGTGCTCTGGGGGGTCGGCGCCTGGGCGCGGGAGCATGCTTTGCGGGATCTCGATGCGCAGGCCCGCGCCTCGGCGCAGCTGAGCCTGACGGCGTTGAGTCACAAGCTCGACAAGTACCGCGCGATTCCGCAGGTGCTGGCGCAGGACACGGCCCTCGAAGCCGTGTTGGAATCTCCCACGCCGCGCGCGCTGGAGGATCTGAGCCGCCGGCTGGAGACGCTGGGCCGGGAGCTGGGGCCCGCCATTCTCTATGTTCTGGATGCGACGGGCTGGACGGTGTCGGCCAGCAACTGGCGCGAGCCGGACTCCTTCGTGGGGCATGATTATCGCTTCCGGCCGTATTTCAGGGATGCCATGACTGGCCAGGACGGCGCGCATTTCGCCCTTGGGGTGGTGAGCCACAAGGCGGGCCTGTATCTGTCGCGCCGGATCGACGGCGCGCAGGGGCCGCTGGGCGTGGTCGTGCTCAAGATCGATTTCCGCGACCTGGAATCTGCCTGGGCCGACAGCGGTATGCCCCAGTTCGTGACCGATGGGCGCCAGGTGGTGTTGCTGGGCTATCCGCAGGACTGGCATTACCGGGTGGCGCGCCCCATGTCGCCGGTCGAGGCCGTCCAGGTCCGGGCCAGCCTGCAATTCGGCGCGGCGCCCCTGGATTTGCTGCCCCTGGACCCGCTGCTGGTGGGGGATGATCTGTCTGCGGCGCCGCTGCTGCGCCTGACGCGTCCGGCGGCTGGTCTGGAAAAAGGCACGCAAGTCCTGCACATCGAACAGGCGGTGGCGCACATGGACGGTTGGCGCCTGCATTTGCTCAAGCCCGTGTCGGCCCCGCTGGCGCAGGCCCGGCTGGCCGCCCAGGCCCTGGCTTTGCTGGTCCTGGCCGTTCTGACCATGGGGGGATGGTGGGCCACGTGGCGCTGGCGGCGGGCCCGGGCGCTCCTGGCGGCGCGCGATGCGCTCGAGGCCGAGGTCCGCGTGCGTACTGGCGAGTTGCGGCACGCCAACGCGCGCTTGCGCGACGAGATCGACGAGCGCCGCCGGACCGAGGCGCGCCTGCATGAGATGCAGGACGAGTTGGTTCAGGCCAACAAGCTTTCGCTGTTGGGGCAGGTGGTCGCGGGCGTGGCGCACGAAATCAACCAGCCCGTCGGGGCGATCCGGACTTATGCCGACAATGCAGGCGAATTTCTGTTGCGGGGCCAGCCCGACCGCGCGCGCGAGAACCTGTCGACGATTGCCCGGCTGACCGAGCGGATCGGCTGCATCACGCAGGAACTGCGGGCATTTTCACGCAAGCGGGCGGCCTGTGTGGCGTCGGTTGAACTCGACGCGGCGCTGGATGGCGCGCTGCTGCTGACGGGGCCGCGCCTGAGCCGGCAAGGCGTGCGCCTGGAGGATCGGCGCGCCGGTCCTTCGCCGCGGGTGCGGGCGGACGCCATGCGCCTGGAGCAGGTCTTTGTCAATTTGCTGCACAATGCGCTGGAGGCTCTGGTGGGCAGCGCGCATCCGTGCATCCGGCTCAATGTCGAGCGCGCCGGCGGGCGGATCCGGGTGCTGATCGAGGACAATGGGCCGGGCTTTTCCCCGGCGGTGCGCGAGCACCTGTTCACCCCTTTCTTCACCACCCGCGAGCAAGGCGTGGGGTTGGGTCTGGTGATTTCGCGCGACATCCTGGCCGAATTCGGTGGCACACTCCAGGTCCTCGACGTCCCGCAAGGCGCGGCGCTCGAGGTGACGCTGGCGGCGATGGAGGATACGGCATGAGTCCAATGGAAGTCTTGTTCGTGGATGACGATGCGGACGTGCGCGATGCGAATGCGCAGGCGCTCGATCTCCAGGGCGTGTCCGTGCGGGCCTGCGCGAGCGCGCGCGAGGCGTTGGACATCCTCACGGAGGCTTTCTCCGGTGTGCTGGTCACGGATGTGCGCATGGCCGATATGGACGGGTTGACGCTGTTTCGCTGGGTGCAGCGTCTGGACCCTGAGATTCCCGTGATTCTGATTACCGGGCATGGGGACATCGAGATGGCGGTCGGCGCCATGCGCGAAGGCGCCTACGATTTCCTGTCCAAGCCTTATGCGCCCGAGCGGCTGCTGGCCGCCATCCGTCATGGCACGGCGCAGCGCCGGCTGGTTCTGGAAAATCGCCGGCTGCGGGCGCAGGCTGTGGGCGGCACTGACATTGCCGAATCGATGCTGATCGGCAATGCGCCGGCCATCGTGCAGATCCGCAAACTGCTGTGGCACGTGGCCGATGCCGATGTCGATGTGCTGGTGCATGGCGAGACCGGCAGCGGCAAAGAGGTCGTGGCCCAGGTCCTGCATCGGCTCAGCCGCCGCCGGGACGCCCCTTTCGTCGCCATCAACTGCGGCGCGCTGCCCGAATCCGTGATCGAGAGCGAGCTGTTCGGTCACGAGGCGGGCGCCTTCACCGGCGCGCAGAAACGCCGCGTTGGCCGCATCGAACACGCCGATGGCGGCACCTTGTTCCTCGATGAGATCGAGAGCATGTCGCCCGCGATGCAGGTGCGGCTGTTGCGGGTGCTGGAAACGCGCCAGATCGCGCCGCTGGGGACCAACGAACAACGTGACGTGGACCTGCGCGTGATCGCCGCCACCAAGGCCGACCTGGGCGATCCAGCGATGCGCGCCCAGTTTCGCGAGGACTTGTACTACCGGCTCAATGTCGTGACGGTGAACATCCCGCCGCTGCGCGAGCGCCGCGAGGACATTCCGTTGCTGTTCACTCATTTCGCGGACCTGGCCGCCCGCCGTTTCGGCTGCCCGGCGCCGCAGGCCGATCCGGCGTTGTGGCGCCAGATGATGAACCACGATTGGCCCGGCAACGTGCGCGAGCTGGCGCATTTCGTGGATCGCTGCGCGCTGGGCGTGCAGCAGGCGCCGCCCGGCGATGCGCCCGAGCTGGCGCCTCGGGCCGGCAGTCTGCCCGAGCGCGTCGAGCGCTATGAGGCCGAGCTGATCCGCGAGGCCCTGGCCGCGCATGGCGGCGAGATCCGCGGCACGCTCGAGGCCTTGGGGCTGCCGCGCAAGACGCTGTATGACAAGTTGCGCCGCTACGGGATCGACCGGCAGACTTATGTCCGCGGCGATGCTCATGTCGAGGAGGCGGTGGCGGGCGATCCCGAAACCTGATTCCAGGCGTACGGGCGCGATATCCAGGCGGGGCTTTCGGCGCCGGACGCGGAAATTCTCAGGTGCCGGCGTGCTGGCGGAAGGCCTTGGGCGACATGCCCGAGGCTTTTTTGAAGAATCGCGTGAAATACGCGGGGTCCGAGAATCCCAGCTCGTACGAGATCTCGCTGATGGTCATCGAGGTGTAGACCAGGTTACGGCCTGCTTCCAGCAGCAGGCGTTCGTGGATGAGTTCCAGCGGGGACTTGCCGGCCTGGCCGCGTGTCACGGTGTTCAGGTGGGCCGGAGTGATCCCCAGGCTGCGGGCATAGTAGGCCACATCGTGATGGGCCGTATGCGAGCGGTCCAGCAATTCGCCGAAGCGGCGGAAGTGCTCGTGGCTGCGCGGCCGGGGAATGATGCGCTGCCCGGTCGGATGGTTGCGCCGCAGCCAGACGTAGATCTGTGTGAGCAGCGCCTCGATCTGTATGCTGCGAAAGGGCGCGCGTGTGGTGTATTCGGTGTTCAGGCGGGCAAAGGCATTGTGGATGTCATCCAGGTCGGCGCGCTGCTCCAGCACATGAACATGGGGCAGGGCCGGCAGCGAGGCGCTTTCGTCGAGATTGCGTGAAAGCTGCGCGAGCAGCGGGTAGGCGATCGTCATCACATAGCCCTGACAGTCATGGTCGAACTCGAAGCCGTGGACGAAAGTTTGCGGGATCTCGACGACCCGGCGCGGCGTCAGCCAGTGGCGGCGCTCGTCGATCTGCACGATCGCATTGCCCTGGTGCAGGTACAGGATCTGGTAGAGGCCGGTGTGCCGGTGGGGCCGGATGTGCCAATCGTGCAATTTGCTGCGCGCGGCGATGGTTTCACAGTGGACCAGATCCGGCGTGGGCCATTCCTCATGACCGCCGTACAGTTTGAAGATCGGAACCCGATGCGTGTATTCCATGCCCGTCATGTCAGCGAGGGCGTTCGGCCGTTCGCGGCATTGCCGCCGTTTCCGGCGCGGCGCTCGAAGAAGGCTCCAGGGAAAGGGTGAGCCGCCGGAATTCCTTGGGGGATCGGCCCGACACGCGCTTGAAAAAACGGGTGAAATACCCGGGGTCGGAAAAGCCGAGCGAGTCCGAGATGGTGCTGATGGTCCGGGGGGTATAGATCAGTTCCCGGCGCGCCTCCAGCAGAAGGCGCTCGTGGATCAGTTGCAGGGCCGACTTGCCGCCCAGAGCCTGGGTGATGACGTTGAGGTGCGCGGCGGTGATTCCCAGGCGCAAAGCGTACCAGCCCACTTTGTGCTGGGTCCTGTAGTGGCTTTCGATCAATTGCGTGAAACGGGCGAGGTGGAGGTTGCCGGAACCTTGGCCGTGGGTAGCGGCGCAGGGCTCCCCGCCACGATTGGCTGAGTCCCGGCGGTGCACCCAGGCGAGGATGCATGAGAGCAGGGCGTCGAGCAGGGCGCTGCGCTGCGGCGAATAAGCGCTGCGATATTCCTGGTTCAGGCGGATGAACGACAGATGCGCATGGCGGCTTTCATCATCCTCGCCGAGCGTGAGAAACGAGGGGTCGGGCAGGGAGGTCAGGGTCAGGCCCATGCGCTCGCAGATCTGGGCCATCAGGCCATAAGTGATGGTCAGGATGTAGCCCTGGGCGTTCGGGTCGAACTGGAAACCATGCACCGTCATCTGGGGCACCAGGACCATCTGGCCGCCGTTCATGGCGCGCGTCGAACCGTCCAGATGCACCATGACATGACCGGTTTCCAGGCAGAGGATCTGAAAGAGATCCGCGTGCTTGTGCGGTTTGACGTGCCAATTGTGCAGTTTTTCCTGCGCGGCGATTGTTTCGCAGTACATCGAGTCCGGCGTCGTCCAGACATTGCCGTAACCGTAGAGTTTATATATGGGAATCGATGTGTGATCGCGGGCAGGCGGGCCAGGGTGCAAGCTATCCAAGGGTTTTCCCTCAATAACCTAATATATTAGAAATGTACTTTTTTTAGGAAGAAAAGTCCATTTTGCCGCGTGCCGGGCGGGTTCATCATAGGCGTGTCCTGAAAACCAGTGCCTGCAAGGCACGCCCAAGGAGACACGCATGAGTACCGCCCGACCCAAGCGGGAGATTCCGGGAACCGTCATTTTCGACGGCGACCAGGCCCGCATCGGCTATGCCCTGAACAAAATGTGCTTCAGCTTCAATTCAGCCGAATGCCGCGAGGCGTTTCAGCGCGACGAGGAAGCCTACATGAGCAAGTACCGGCTCAATGACGCGCAAAAGCAGGCCATCCGCAATCGCAACGTGCTGGCGCTGATCGCGGCCGGCGGCCATCCCTATTATCTGGCGAAATTCGCCGGCATCTTCAAACTCGACATGCAGGACATCGGCGCGCAGCAGACCGGCATGACCAAAGAGGCCTTCCAGGCCAAACTCATCGCAGCGGGGCAATGAACATGGCTCAGATCATCGGCAGCGTCAGCACTTCCCACGTCCCGGCCATCGGCGGGGCGATCGCCCGCAACCTCCAGCAGGAACCCTACTGGAAACCCTTTTTCGACGGCTATCCCGCCGCGCGCCAGTGGGTGCGCGAGGCCCGTCCCGATGTGGTCGTGATTCTCCATAACGATCACGGCCTGAACTTCTTCCTCGACAAGATGCCCACTTTTTCCGTGGGCGCCGCGACGGTCTACGAGACCGCCGACGAAGGCTGGGGCATCCCGGCCCTGACGCCGGTCCCCGGCAATCCCGAATTGGCCTGGCACATGATCGAGGCCCTCGTGGCCGACGAGTTCGACATCACCACTTGCCAGGAGGCATTCATCGACCATGCGGTGTCCTTGCCGCTGGCCCTGTTGTGGCCTGAACACCAGGCGCGCGGCGAATGGCCGGTCGAGATCGTGCCCGTGTGCATCAACACCGTGCAGGCGCCATTTCCCTCGGCTTCGCGCTGCTGGCGTCTGGGGCAATCCATCGGCCGCGCCATCCAGTCCTGGGACAGCGACAAGCGCGTGCTGATCATTGCCAGCGGCGGTCTGTCGCACCAGCTCGATGGCGAGCGCGCGGGTTTTCTCAACAAGGAATTCGACCTGAAGTTCATGGACAGTCTGGTCAATGATCCACAGTGGGTCACCCAGTACTCGAACGAGGAACTGGTCGATTTCACCGGCACCCAGGGCATCGAGCTGTTGATGTGGGTGGCGGCGCGCGGCGCGCTCGACGGGGCCGCCGCCGTGACCAAAAAGCATGCCAACTATCACATCCCCATCTCGAATACGGCGACCGGGCTGCTGGTTCTCGAGGCAGCGTAGTATCCTGCTGTAGCGGGATCTCGCCGGGCCGCCGGGGACGCAACAGCGTCCCTGGCGGTTCGGTCATTGCGCGATCGCTTTCTGGTGGATTGGGAAAACCATGATTGGAACTGCGGATGCATCGGGGGCAGGGGACACCTGGGGTATGCTTGGCGGGTGCGCGGCATGCTTCCTGAGCGGTGGCGGGCTGTGCGGTTCCTGTTCATCCATGACTTTTCCCATGCCAGAATTTTCCGTCAGAGTCGCCGACAAGCGCCGCGAGGCGCAGGACGTCGTCAGTCTCGAACTGGTCGATCCCCATGACGCGCCCTTGCCGGCCTTCACCGCAGGCGCGCACATCGACGTGCATCTGCCCGGCGGTCTCATCCGCCAGTATTCCCTGTTGAACGATTGCGCCGAGCGCCGGCGCTACCGGATCGGCGTGCTGCGCGAGGTCCGGTCCCGCGGCGGTTCAGTCGCCTTGCACGATCAGGTCCAGGTGGGCGACCTCCTGCGCATCAGCGCGCCGCGCAACCGCTTCGCCCTGACACCGGCGCGGCACAGCCTGCTGCTGGCCGGCGGCATCGGGGTGACGCCGTTGCTCTGCATGGCCCGCTGCTTGCAGGCGGCGGGCGCTGGCTTTGAATTCCATTACAGTTGCCGGACCCGGGTGCGCGCCGCCTTCCTGGATGATCCGGTCCTGGCCGCGCACGCGCGGCTGCATTTCGACGACGAGCCGCAAACGGCGCTGGATCTGCCGGCCCTGTTCGCGGGCGCCGATGCGGACACCCATGTCTACGTGTGCGGTCCGGCGGGCTTCATCGATGCCGCCGTCGCCCAGGCGCGGGCGGCGGGGTTCGAGGATGCGCGCATTCATTTCGAGCGCTTCGCCGCCGCCGCGCACCTGGAGCCGGCCCAGGGGGACCAGCCTTTCCAGGTGCGGCTGGCCAGCACCGGCGAGGTTTTCGACATTCCCGCCGACGAGCCGGTGACCAAGGTGCTCGACCGTCACGGGGTTTTCATTCCCGTGTCCTGCGAGGAGGGCATTTGCGGGACCTGTCTGACCGGCGTGGTCGAGGGCGTCCCGGATCACCGCGACAGCTACCTCACCGACGCGGAGCATGCCGCCGGCGACCAGTTCACGCCGTGCTGTTCGCGGTCAAAGACGCCGGTGCTGGTGATCGATCTCTAGCCATCCATGGGCGTGTCATGCCCGTCGCACAAATAAAAAACATGAAACCCAGCAGCAAAAAGAAAAAGCAGGTATTGGGCAAGAAGAAACCGGCGGCGGTGGTCAATCCCCACGGCCCCTGGACCCCGTCTTCGCCCGCCACCAATGTGCCGCCGCGCATCACAGGCCAGTTCGTCGCCATGGGACAAGCCGTACTGGTGTTGCGCAGGCCGCAGTTCGCTACGATTCATGTGATGGATGCAAAGTTCTACATGTTCATGCTTTTGGCGTTTTCTCCGGTGTTGTTGTACATGATGTGGGAAATGGACTTGGAATTCGATATGGGTCCAGGCGCGCCCGGGCCGAACACGATGTTTGTGCTCGGTGTCTTTATGTTCATATTTGGATTCGGCGCGCTGCTTGCCAGAAGGCTGCGCATCTTGAAGCGCATGAACCATGCCTATTTCAACCGGCACACCCAGCGGATTTACATCAAGACAGGCGCCGATCTCTGGGAGGGCGAGTGGCATGGCGTGCAGGCCGACTCCGATTCGTTCACGGAATTTGCCTTTGGCGGCTCGCATTTCAGCTCGGTGACTCGCCATACCATCAATTTGCTGGTACCCAAGATCGGTCCCATGCCGCCCCGCTACCGTACACGCAAGAAAATCCCGCCTGGCATGTTTCCGCTGGCGATCATGCGCAACAATGACGGCGCCTATCGTGCGGCCGAGGTATGGGAATACATTCGTGCGTTCATGGCGCATGGCCCCGAGGGCCTGCCCATTCCCGCCGAGCCCGACTGGCTGGAGCTGCCCGGCGAAAAAATCGTGCTGACGCCCCGCGAGGCCTGGCGCCGTCACGTCCCCTGGCGCAATGGCGCCCTGGGCGAACGGCAGGTCAAGAAAAA
The DNA here is from genome assembly GCA_040394755.1 of Castellaniella defragrans. GTDB lineage: Bacteria > Pseudomonadota > Gammaproteobacteria > Burkholderiales > Burkholderiaceae_B > Castellaniella > Castellaniella defragrans_A. The sequence goes on from JBEBRQ010000014.1 coordinate 18,748, forward strand.
CTTCCTGCTGCCGCTCTGGGCCGCCCTGTTCCCGATCCTGATGCCGATTTCGCTGTGCTGGTGGCTGCTGTGCCGCATTTTTCGCGTCGGTACGCCCGTGCCGCCGCCGCAGGCGCTGCAAGGCGAAACCGGGCCGCTGGTCACGATCGACATGGCCAGCCGGGGCATCCGGCCTTGATGGCGCGAGGCCATCCGCATGTATGTTGCGTCAAGGGTCTCCATCGCCCCCATAGCACCCCGGCATAGCTGTTAGTCCGGGCGCTGGCTTAACAAGCGGCGGGCCTGCCCGCATAATGATCCGCTATGACGACATTGCGCAGAATCGCGGACCTCGAAGTCTTTCCGATCGGACTCGGATGCATGAACCTGAGCCACGGCTACGGGCCGCCTGTCGATCCGGCCCGGGCCGAGGCGCTCCTGCTGGGCGCCCTGGAGCGCGGGGTGACGCTGTTCGATACCGCCGCCCTGTATGGGTTCGGCCACAACGAGGCGCTGCTCGGTCGGGTCCTGGCGCCGCATCGCAGCCGCTTCGTGCTGGCCAGCAAATGCGGGATTTTCCAGGAGGATGGCAAACGCCGCATCGACGGCCGCCCGGAAACCCTGCGCCGCACCTGCGAGGAGGCGCTCGCGCGCCTGCGCACGGAGGTGATCGACCTCTATTATCTGCATCGCTGGGACAAGTCGGTGCCGATCGAGGATAGCGTAGGGGCCTTGGCGGACCTCGCGCGGGCGGGCAAGATCCGCCACATCGGCCTGTCCGAGGTGTCCGCCGATACCTTGCGCCGGGCGCATGCCGTGCATCCCATCGCCGCGGTCCAGAGCGAATATTCGCTTTGGACGCGCAATCCCGAGATCGCCGTTCTGGCGGCCTGCCGCGAGATCGGCGCGGCGTTCGTGCCTTACAGCCCCCTGGCCCGCGCCTTTCTGGCCGCTGGCCTGGCAGACCCCGGGGCGCTCGATGCGGGTGACCTGCGCCGGCGCATACCGCGCTTCCAGCCCGAGGCCTATGCCCGCAATCTGCGCCTGCTGGCGCCTTACCAGCGGATCGCCGCGCGCGTGGGCTGCTCGCCCGCCCAACTGGCGCTGGCCTGGCTCCTGCATCAGGGCGAGGACATCATTCCGATTCCGGGCACGACCCGCCTCGACCATCTGGCCGACGACCTGGGCGCGGTCGATGTGGCCCTGGATGCCGCCACGCGTGCCGAACTCGATGCGCTGATCAACGACCGTACTGTCGAGGGCGCGCGCCATGGGGCGGCGAACATGGCCGAGGTCGATACTGAATCGTTTTGAGGGACACCATCATGCGCGATGTGAATCTGGGCCTGATCGGCTATGGCGAGGTCGGCGGCATTTTCTGCGCTGGACTCAAGGATCGGACGGCTGCCGTGCGGGCTTGGGATATCAAGCTTGCCGACCCCGATACGGCCGCGCCCCTGCGGACCCGCGCCGAACGCGACGGGGTGCCGCTGTGCGATTCGGCGGCGGAACTCTGCATTCACAGCGACCTGATCATTTCCGCGGTGACTGCCTCGAACACCGTCGCCGTGGCCCGCGAGGCCGCGCGCCACATCCGGCCGGGCACGCTTTTCCTGGACCTCAATTCCGCCTCGCCGGGCGCCAAGCGCGAGGCCGCTGTTCTGATCGAGGCGGCGGCGGGCCGCTATGTCGAGGCGGGTGTCATGACCTCCGTGCCGCCTTACGGGATTCGCGTGCCGATGCTGCTGGGCGGGCCGCATGCCGAATCTCTGGCCGAGTGCCTGCGCGCCGTCGGCATGGACACCACCGCTGTGTCGAGCGATCTGGGCGTGGCTTCGGCGATCAAGATGTGCCGCAGCGTCATGATCAAGGGCCTGGAGGCCCTGGTAATCGAAAGCTATACCGCTGCGCGCGCCTATGGGGTCGAGGACTATGTATTGCCGACGCTGCAAGAAACCTTTCCTTCGATCGACTGGCCGGAGCAGGGCGCCTATTTCTACAGCCGTGTCGTGCAGCACGGACGCCGGCGCGCCGAGGAAATGCGCGAGGCGGCCAACACCGTGCGCGAGGCCGGGCTCGAGCCTTCGATGGCTGCCGCGACCGCGGCCAAGCAGGATTGGGTCGCCGGTCTGGCGGCCCGTGGGCTGTTCGAGGGAATCGACAAGGCCGGCGGTTGGCAGGCGTATGCTGACCGGCTGATCGGGTATGGCAAGGATCGGTGATGCCAAAGCGGGTACAAGGCATTTGACCTCGATCGTCATGATATTGCTTATTGCTATTTTTATTCGTTTTTGCGATAATTTGTCCGATGCACATCATCTCCAAGCGGCGGTTACGTGAATTCTGGGTAATCCATCCAGGCGCCGCCAACGCGCTGCTTCATTGGCACACCGCGCTGGAACACGCCCAGGCAACCGACTTTTCATCGCTGAAAATGGTGTTCAACTCAGTGGACTGGGTGAGCGGCTATGCGGTCTTCGATGTGGGCGGCAACAAGTACCGTATCGTTGCCGATGTGGTGTTCCGATCGCAGACGGTCTTCATCAAGCATGTTTTTACGCACAAGGAGTACGACTCATGGCAGCCGTGAGCCTCAACCTGACCGAGGTGGCCCGCAGCTATGGCGAGTTCCGCGCCGTGGCGGGCGTGGGCGCGATCCGCGATGAGGCGGATTACGATCACGCTCTCGCGCTGATCGAGGCGATTCTGGACGACACCCGCGATACGCCTGCGCGAGAGGACCCGGCGCATCCGCTGGCCGATCTGCTGGATTTGCTGACCGCGGCGGTGCATGAGTATGAGAACGAGCACTATGCCATCCCGGCTTCGTCGCCTCGGGAGGTGCTGCGCTTTCTGCTGGATCAGCACGGGCTGACCCAGTCCGACCTGCCCGAGGTCGGCAGTCAGAGCGTGATTTCCGAAATTCTGGCGGGCCGCAGAACGCTCAACACCCGCCAGATCGCGGCCTTGGTCGGGCGCTTCCATGTCGGCGCCGATGCCTTCATCGAGCGTGGCGATACGCATTGAGCGCACCCCATGCCGCGACTCGGCACCGCCGCGGCTGAATTCCCCTCAGGCGATCTGGATCATCGCTGGCGGATAGACCTGCCGCGCCGTTTCACGGATGAGTTCCAGCATGGCGTTCTGCGTCAGGGTCGTGATGCGGCCCGAGGCCGTGGCCATGCACAGGCGGCTGATCAACTGTGGCTGGACGATGGGGCGGATGTGGTAGATCTCGGGGCGGGCCGAGGTCAGCACCGCGTGCTCGGTCAGTATCGCGTAGCCCGCGCCGTCGGCCACCAGATCGAGGATCGCCGGCACACCGTCGATTTCCAGGCGGATGTTGGGTTTGAGCCCGAGGACCGACATTTCGGCCTCGAGCAGCATCCGGATCGTGTGCGGGCGGTTGGGAATGACCAGCGGGATGTTGGTCAGCGATTCCAGCGCCATGGGCTTGTCCGATGGGTGGGGGCCGCGCGGTCCGACCAGATACAGGGACTCGCAGGTCAGGGGCGCGATGTCGAGCTCGGCCGACGGGCTGGGGTTGTAGAGCAGGGCGATGTCCAGGCGGCCCGCCAGCAGCCATTCCTGCATGACGAAGGACAGCGCCTCGCTGATCGACAACGAGGCATTGGGCAGATGCTTGCGGACCTGGCGCGTCAGGCGCACGGTCATCATCTTTGAAGCGCTGGGCGCGATTCCCAGGGCGACCCGCCCGGCGAGCGCGCCCTGCACCCGGCCCAGGTCTTCTTTGGCGCGCTCGACCTGATGCAGAATGCCCCGGCAGTGTTCGAGCAGGAGCTTGCCGGCCTCTGTCGTGGTAACCCCGCGCCCGTTGCGATTGAGGAGATTCTGCCGCAGCTCGACCTCGAGCATCCGCACCTGCCGGCTGAGGGCTGGCTGGGCGATGTCGAGGGCGCGGGAAGCCTGAGTGAAACTGCCCAGCTCGGCGACTCGGAGAAAATATTCGAGCTGCTTGAGATCCATTCTGGTTCGTCCATATACGGCATGATCTGCGATGAATCATAACATTACGGCATAGCTGATAGTGGGTGACGGCTCTTATTCAAAAGTCTCGTTCCTCCCATAATGGGCCATCATGCAGAAAGCGATTCCTACCCTGTTCATGCGCGGCGGCACATCGCGCGGGCCGTTTTTCCTCGAGTGCGATCTGCCCGCCGACACAGCGGCGCGCGACCGGGTGCTGCTCGCGGTCATGGGTTCGCCCGATCCGCGCCAGATCGACGGCCTGGGCGGCGCCCATCCCCTGACCAGCAAGGTCGGCATCGTCCGGCGCGGAACCGCGCCGGGCGTGGATGTGGACTTTCTTTTTGCCCAGTTGCAACCTGATCGGGATACCGTCGACACCACCCCGAATTGCGGCAATATGCTGGCGGCGGTCGTGCCGTTCGCCATCGAGCGCGGCCTGGTCGAACCGCGGGGCGACGAGACCACGGTACGGGTCCTGACGCGCAATACCGGGATGCAGTGCGACATCACGGTGCGCACGCCGATGACGCCGCAGGGCCGCCGCGTGAGCTACGAGGGCACTGCCCGCATCGACGGCGTGCCAGGCCGTTCGGCGCCCATCACCATCAATTTCCTGGATACGGCCGGCTCCGTCTGCGCGGGTTTGCTGCCCACCGGCCGGGTGCTCGACACGGTTCGCGTCGAGCCCGGCGCGGGCGATGATTTCGAGGCCTTCGACATCGAGGTTACATGTATCGACAATGGCATGCCGTTGGTGATGTTCCGCGCGGCCGATCTGGGGTGTACCGGCTATGAAACGCCGGCCGAACTCGATGCCGACGGCCCGCTCAAGGCCCGCATCGAGGCCCTGCGCTTGCGCGCCGGCGAGCTCATGGGGCTGGGCGACGTGCGTGCCCGCAATTATCCCAAAATGACGCTGGTGTCCGCGGCGCGCGCCGGCGGCAGCATCAGCACCCGCTGCTTCATTCCGCACGTCTGCCATGAGGCGATCGGCGTGCTGGCCGCGGTGACCGTCGGCACGGCCTGCGTGCTCGAGGGCTCGGTCACCGGGGGCATCGCGCGCCTGCCCGAGGGGGCGCGCAAGACCGTCTCGATCGAGCATCCCAGCGGCGAATTCAGCGTCGAACTCGAACTCGATCCAGAGGACGGCCAGAAAGTTTTGCGCGCGGCGCTGCTGCGCACTGCGCGCCTGATCATGCGCGGCGAGGTCATGGTACCCGCCGCCGCATATCCCGCAACGTTTGAGGATGTCGCTTGATATGAGCAGAAAGCCTTTGATCATTGATTGTCATGGCCATTACACGACGGCGCCCCAGGCGCTGGCCGATTGGCGCGATCGCCAGATTGCCGGGATCGCGGACCCTGCGGTCATGCCCAAGGCAGCCGATCTGCGGATCGGCGACGATGAGCTGCGCGAGACGATCGAGACCAATCAGTTGCGGCTGATGCGCGAGCGGGGCTCGGACATGACGATCTTTTCGCCGCGCGCGAGCTTCATGGCTCATCATATCGGCGACTTCCAGGTTTCGAGCACCTGGGCGGCGATCTGCAACGAACTCTGCCATCGCGTCTCGCGGCTTTTTCCCGAGCAGTTCGTCACCGCCGCGATGCTGCCGCAGTCGCCCGGCGTCGATCCGGCGACCTGCATTCCCGAGCTGGAAAAATGCGTCAAGGAATACGGCGCGGTGGGCATCAACCTGAACCCCGATCCCTCGGGCGGCCACTGGAGCGCGCCGCCGCTGTCGGACCGTTCCTGGTATCCGATCTACGAAAAGATGGTCGAGTACGATATTCCGGCGATGATCCATGTCTCCACGAGCTGCAATCCCTGCTTCCACACGACCGGCGCGCACTACCTGAACGCGGATACCACGGCCTTCATGCAGTGCCTGACCTCGGATCTGTTCAAGGATTTCCCCACCCTGCGTTTCGTCATTCCGCATGGCGGCGGCGCTGCGCCATATCATTGGGGCCGTTTCCGCGGCCTGGCACAGGCCCTGAAAAAACCGCTGCTCGACGAGCACCTGCTCAATAATGTCTATTTCGATACCTGCGTCTATCACCAGCCGGGCATCGATCTGCTCACCAGAGTGATTCCGGTCAAGAACGTGCTGTTCGCTTCTGAAATGATCGGCGCGGTGCGTGGCATCGATCCCGAGACCGGGCACTATTTCGACGACACCAGGCGCTACATCGAGGCGGCGGCCACGCTCAGCGATGCGGACCGGTTCCAGATCTACGAAGGCAATGCGCGGCGCGTCTATCCGCGGCTCGATGCCGTTTTGAAGGGCAGGGGACTGTGAGCCCGGCCCTGTGAACCAAGGACTACTGAAATGGCATCTCCTCTGAACAATCTGGGCGTCGTCCATCGCAACATCCAGCGCGCCGATCCGGCGGCGACCGGGCGGCTTGCGGCATTCGGCGTGGCGACCATTCATGAAGCCATGGGTCGCGTCGGCCTGATGAAGCCCTACATGCGCCCCGTCTATCGCAGCGCGCGCATGTGCGGCACCGCCGTGACCGTTCTGCTGCAACCCGGCGACAACTGGATGCTGCACGTGGCCGCCGAGCAGATCCGGCCCGGCGATGTGGTGGTGGCGGCCTGCACCACCGACAGCACCGATGGTTTCTTTGGCGACCTGCTGGCGACCTCTTTCAAGGCGCGCGGCGCGCGCGGCCTGATCATCGACGGCGGCGTGCGCGATGTCGACACACTGGAGGCCATGGGCTTTCCGGTCTTCAGCCGTGCCATCAGCGCCAAGGGCACCGTCAAGGCGACCCTGGGTTCGGTGAACGTGCCTGTGGTGTGCGCCGGCGCCCAGGTCATGCCGGGCGATGTGGTCATTGCCGATGTCGATGGTGTGGTGGTGGTGCCCGCAGCGCTCGCCGGCGAGGCGGCCGACCGCGCCCAGGCCCGCGAGGACAACGAGGGTGGCAAGCGCGATATCTTCGCCTCGGGCGTCCTGGGTCTGGACTACTACAAGATGCGCGAGGGCCTCGAAAAGGCAGGCCTGCGGTACATCGACTGATCAAATCGTGAGGATGCCAGGGATGCCGAACGCCGCGAACCAGACCTTCACCAAGACGCCGGGCTGGCTGGACTTTTACGAAGGTCCCAGCAAGCCCCATTTTCGCGTGCCCGATGGGGCGGTGGACGCGCACTGTCACGTTTTTGGCCCCGGCGCCGTCTTTCCCTACGCTCCCGAGCGCAAATACACGCCGTGCGATGCGCCCAAAGAGGCTTTGTTCGCCTTGCGCGACCATCTCGGCTTTGCCCGGAACGTGATCGTCCAGGCGACCTGCCACGGCACCGACAACCGGGCCCTGCTCGATGCCTTGCGGGCCTCCGGGGACCGCGCGCGCGGCGTTGCCACCGTGGCGCGTGACGTCACCGATGCGCAATTGCACGACATGCACGAGGCGGGTGTGCGCGGCACGCGCTTCAATTTCGTGCGCCGCCTGGCCGATTTCACGCCGCGCGAGGTCCTCGCCGAGATCGCCGGGCGCATCGCGCCGCTGGGCTGGCATGTGGTGGTGTATTTCGAGGCGCAGGACCTGCCGGATCTGTACGATTTCTTCACGGCCCTGCCGACCACGGTGGTGGTCGATCACATGGGCCGGCCCGATGTGACCCGGCCCGTGGATGGTCCCGAGTTCGAGCTGTTCGTGCGCCTGATGCGCGAGCATCCGAACGTCTGGAGCAAGGTCAGCTGCCCGGAGCGCCTGAGCAAGTCCGGTCCGCCTGCGCTGGATGGGCAGCGGCATGCCTACCGGGATGTGGTGCCGTTTGCTCGCCGTCTGGTCGAGACGTTCCCGGACCGCGTGCTGTGGGGCACCGATTGGCCGCATCCCAACCTCAAGGATCACATGCCCGATGACGGACTGCTGGTGGACTACATTCCTCAGATCGCGCCGGGCGCCGAGCTGCAGCGCAAGCTCCTGGTCGACAATCCGAACTATTTGTATTGGAGGTGAGCCGTGTCGCTCGATAAACCCTATACCGATATCCCCGGCACGATCATTTTCGATGCCGACCAGTCGCGCGAGGGCTATCACCTGAACCAGTTCTGCATGTCGCTGATGAAGGCCGAGAACCGCGCGCGCTTCAAGGCCGACGAGCGCGCCTATCTGGACGAATGGCCCATGACCGAGGACCAGAAGCAGGCCGTGCTCGCCCGCGACCTGAACCGCTGCCTCGCCCTGGGCGGGAATATCTACTTTCTGGCCAAGCTCGGCGCGACCGACGGCCGTTCCTTTCAGTATATGGCGGCCAGCATGACCGGCATGTCGCAGGAGGAATACGCAGCCATGATGCGCTCGGGCGGTCGCGGCATCGAAGGCAATCGCCGGACGGGGGAATCAAAGTCATGAGCAAGCAGCATGCGCGCATCAGCGCCAGCGTCTACACGTCGCACGTGCCGGCCATCGGCGCGGCCATCGACCTGGGCAAGACGGCCGAGCCTTACTGGTCCCCTCTGTTTCAGGGCTATGAACCGTCGAAACAGTGGCTGCGCGAGCACGAGCCCGATGTGATTTTCCTGGTCTACAACGATCATGCCACGGCTTTCAGCCTCGAATTCATTCCGACCTTCGCCATCGGCTGCGCGGCCGAGTTCAGTCCCGCCGACGAGGGCTGGGGCCCGCGCCCGGTGCCCACGGTGATCGGCCATCCCAAGCTGGCCGCCCATATCGCGCAATCCGTGATCCAGCAGGATTTCGATCTGACCATCGTCAACAAAATGGATGTGGACCACGGCCTGACGGTGCCGCTGTCGCTGATGTGCGGCCAGCCCGAGGCCTGGCCCTGCCCGGTGATTCCTTTCGCCGTCAATGTGGTGCAGTATCCAGTGCCTTCGGGCCGGCGCTGCTTCGAGCTGGGCCGCGCGATCCGCCGCGCCATTGAATCCTACGACGAGCCGCTGAACGTGCACATCTGGGGAACGGGCGGCATGAGCCATCAGTTGCAGGGGCCGCGTGCCGGCCTCATCAACAAGGCATTCGATCAGGCGTTTCTGGATCGCCTGATCGCCGACCCCGAAGGCCAGGCCGCCGTGCCGCATGTCGATTATGTGCGCGAGGCCGGCTCCGAAGGCATCGAGCTGGTCATGTGGCTGATTGCGCGCGGAGCGATGGCCGACGCCGCCGGCGGTCCGGCGCCCCGGGTGGTTCATCGTTTCTACCACGTGCCCGCATCCAATACGGCCGTGGGGCATCTGATTCTGGAGGAACAAGCATGAGTCGATCGACGATCAAGGTCGCGCTGGCCGGCGCCGGCGCGTTCGGCATCAAACACCTGGACGGCATTCGCAACATCGATGGCGTCGAGGTGGTCTCGCTGGTCAGCCGCGAGATCGACAAGACCCGCCAGATCGCCGCGAAATACGGCATCGGGCACGCCGCGACTGAACTCGAGGAGGTCCTGGCGCGCCCCGAGGTCGATGCGGTGATCCTGTGCACGCCGACCCAGTTGCATGCATCGCAGGCCATGGCCTGCCTGCGGGCGGGCAAGCACGTGCAGGTCGAAATTCCCATGGCTGACAGCCTCGAGGACGCCGAGGCGCTGGCTGCCCTGGCGGGCCGCAGCGGCAAGGTGGCGATGTGCGGCCATACCCGGCGCTTCAATCCCAGTCATCAGTACGTGCATGAGCGGATTGCGCGCGGTGAGTTCAACATCCAGCAGATGGACGTCCAGACGTATTTTTTCCGGCGCACGAATATGAACGCGCTGGGCGAGCCTCGCAGCTGGACCGATCATCTGCTCTGGCACCATGCGGCGCATACCGTCGACCTGTTCGCCTACCAGGCGGGCAGCCCCATCGTGCAGGCCAATGCGTTGCAGGGGCCGATCCATCCGGAACTGGGCATCGCCATGGATATGTCCGTCCAGCTCAAGGCTGAAAACGGCGCGATCTGCACGCTGTCGCTGAGCTTCAACAACGACGGCCCGTTGGGCACGTTCTTTCGCTATATCGGCGATACGGCGACGTACATTGCGCGCTACGACGATCTGTTCACCGGCAAGGACGAGGCGATCGACGTCAGCAAGGTCGCTGTGTCGATGAATGGCATCGAATTGCAGGACCGTGAATTCTTCGCTGCGATCCGCGGGGAACGCGAGCCCAACGCAAGCGTGCGCCAGGTGCTGCCGTGTTATCGCATTCTGCATCAACTCGAACAACAATTGCGGCGCTGATCGTCCGGCCGCGGTCCCCCCGAAGCAACACGGTTTTCACAAGCAACAGGAGAGAGAACATGAATTTCAGCAAGAAGTTCGGCATACTGACCCTGGCGCTGGGCGCCATGACCATGATGGTTGGCGCGCAGGCCGCCGAGGATCTCAAGATCGGCGTCATCGTCCCGATGTCCGGGCCTTTCGCCTCGCATGGCAAGCAGATGACCAACGGCCTGAATCTGTTCCTCGCCCAGCATGGCGACATGGTCGCCGGCCGCAAGGTCGAGTTGATCATCAAGGACGACACCGGCGTCGCGCCGGCGGTGGCCAAGCGCCAGGCCCAGGAACTGCTGATCAAGGATAAGGTCGATATCCTCGCGGGGTTCACCCTGACCCCCAATGCGTTCTCGGTCGCGCCCCTGGCCACCGAGGCCAAGGTGCCGATGGTGGTGCTCAATGCCGCCACCTCATCGATCACCGAAAAGTCGCCCAACATCGTGCGCGTTTCGATGACGCTGCCCCAGGATACTGCGCCGATGGCGCAATGGGCTTATCAGAACGGCATCCGGAACGTCTACACCCTGGTCGCCGACTACGGTCCGGGCCACGATGCCGAGCACCAGTTCAAAAAGACCTTTACTGAACTGGGCGGCAAGATCGTCGGCGAGGTGCGCACACCGATCAAGAACCCCGACTTTGCCCCGTACTTGCAGCGCGTCAAGGATGTCAAGCCCGATGCGGTGTTCCTGTTCGTGCCCAATGGCGAGCAGGGCGTGGCCCTGGCCAAGGGCTATAAAGAACGCGGTCTGGAAGCCGCCGGCATCAAGGCGCTGGCCACCGGCGATGTGACCGACGAGGACGTCATCAACGCGATGGGCGATGCCGCCATCGGCATGATCACCTCGTTTCATTACTCGGAGGTGCATGATTCGCCCGAGAACAAAGCCTTTGTCGAGGCCTACACCAAGGCCTACCCGAATGATCGGCCCAACTTCATGGCCGTGGCGGCCTATGACGGCATGCACCTGATTTACCAGGCCCTGGAAAAGACCCAGGGCGATGCCGGCGCCGACGCTTTCATGGCCGCGGTCAAGGGCATGAAATGGGTGAGCCCGCGCGGCCCGGTCGAGATCGACCCCGAGACCCGCGACATCATTCAGGACGTCTACATCCGCAAGGTCGAGCGCGTCAACGGCGTGCTGCAGAACGTCGAGTTCGACAAGATCGATGCGGTGAAGGATCCGGGCAAGTAATCCTCATCACATCGCCCGCGGGCGGGGCGCCATCGGGGAATCGGCGGCCCGCCTGTCTCATGGCAGGGGACGATCCATATGACTATATTTTTCGACGGTATTGCTTCGGGCATGTTGCTTTTCCTCATCAGCGTAGGGCTCTCTGTGACCCTGGGGTTGATGAATTTCGTCAATCTCGCGCATGGCGCGTTCGCCATGCTGGGCGGCTATGCCTGTGTCGTGCTGCTCAACGATTACGGCGTGCCGTTCCTGGCGACGTTGCCCGCGGCCATCCTCGTGCCTGCGATCGTCGGCATGATTCTCGAGCGCACGCTGTACCGGCGCCTGTATGCTGCCTCCGAACTCGACCAGGTGCTGTTTTCCATCGGCCTGGTGTTCATGGCGGTCGCCGCCGCGCATTATTTCTTTGGCGCGCAGCAGCAGCCGCTGCGCCTGCCTGATTTTCTGACGGGTCAGATCCATCTGCCGGGTCTGGACATCGGCATCTATCGCCTGTTCCTGATCATCATCGGCCTGCTGATTGCCGTCCTGCTGCAGTGGTCGGTCGTCAATACGCCGTTCGGCGCGCGCTTGCGGGCTTCGGTCGACAACCAGCGCGTGGCGCGCGGCATGGGCATCGACGTCAACCGCGTGTTCAGCCTGACCTTTGCCCTGGGCTCGGCACTGGCGGGCCTGGGCGGCGCGCTGGGCGTGGAAATGCTCGGCCTCGACCCCGAGTTTCCGGTCAAGTACATGGTGTACTTCCTGATCGTGGTGTCGGTGGGCGGCAGCGGCAACATCATGGGTTCGCTGTACGCGGCCATCATCCTGGGGGTCGCCGACGTCGCGGGGAAATATTACGTGCCGCAGATCGGCGCGTTCATCATCTACGCCGTCATGGTCGCGACCCTGATCTTCCGTCCCCAAGGCCTGTTCGGTCGCTCCCATAAATAGGGCCCAGACAAAATGACTACCCATGCAACGACGACGGGCGCGACCCCCCGCGCCGCGGACCGGGCCGATTTCCTGAGGCGCTTCCGTCAGGCGGCGCGCTGGCATCCCCTCGAATACCTGTTCTGGTGCGTCCCGGTGGCGGCGTACTTTCTGTTCACCGACAACTATCTGCTGCTCAGCCAGATCGCGATCACGGCGTTGTTCGCCGTGTCCCTGGACCTGATCTTCGGCTATGCCGGCGTGATTTCGCTGGGCCATGCCGCGTTCTTCGGCGTCGGCGCCTATGCTGCCGGAATGCTGGGGGTCTATGGCCTGGGCGATCCGCTGCTGGGCCTGCTGGCGGGGGCGGTGGCCGCGGGTTTTCTGGGTTTTCTCAGCAGCTTTCTGCTGCTGCGCGGCAATGATCTCTCGCGCCTGATGGTGACCCTGGGGGTAGCCCTGATGCTCTACGAACTGGCCAATAAATTCACCGATATCACCGGCGGTGTCGACGGCCTGCCGGGTATCGAGATCAAGCCCTTGCTCGGCATGTTCGAGTTCGACATGTTCGGCCGGGTCGCCTACATCTATTCGGCGGCGGTCCTGTTCGTACTGTTCTGGGTCGCGCGGCGGCTGGTGCATTCGCCTTTCGGACAGAGCTTGCGCGGCATTCACATGAACACGCTGCGCATGCCGGCGTTGGGCGTGCCGGTCACGCGCCGCCTGGTCAAGGTCTATACGATCGGCGCGGCCTACGCCGGCGTGGCGGGGGCGCTGCTCACGCAGACCAATCAGTTTGTCTCGATCGACGTGCTGGGCTTCCAGCGCTCGGCCGATCTGCTGCTGATTCTGATCCTCGGGGGCGCCGGCTATCTCTACGGGGCGGTCTTCGGCGCGATCGCCTTTGTCGTGGCCAACTATCTGCTGTCTGACATGAACCCGCAATACTGGCAATTCTGGCTCGGGCTGATCCTGGTCCTGGTGGTGCTGTTCGCGCGCGGCGGCATCATGGGCACGGCCCGGCAATGGATCGAGAACGCGCGGCACCGGGCCCGCGACCGCGCTCGCGGCGAGGAGGGCCAATCATGAGTGCAGTCCTCAAAACCCACGATCTGCTCAAGCGGTTCGGCGGCTTCGTCGTCACCGACCGTGTCAACCTGTCGATCGAGCAGGGCGCGCGCCATGCCTTGATTGGCCCCAACGGGGCGGGCAAGACCACGCTGATCAATCTGCTGACCGGGTTCCTCGTGCCGACCGCCGGCGGTATCGAACTCATGGGCACGGACGTCACCCGGATGGCGCAGCACGAGCGCTGTCGCAGGGGCCTGGTGCGGACCTTCCAGATCAATCAGCTCTTTGCCGGCATGACGGTGCTGGAATCGGTCTCGATGGCCGTGTGCGAGCGCATGGGCCTGGGCACTCGCTGGTGGAAACCCGCAGGTGCGTATGCCGAGGCCGTGGACGAGGCGGCTGAAATCCTGCGTCGCCTGAAGCTCATCGACGATGCCTACGAGGTCACGCGCAATCTGGCCTACGGCCGCCAGCGTCTGATCGAGATCGCCCTGGCGCTCGCCTTGCGTCCCAAGGTGCTGCTGCTGGACGAGCCCGCGGCGGGCGTGCCCACAACCGAGAGCCAGGAGCTGTTCGAGACCATTGCCCAGTTGCCCAGGGACGTGACCATCCTCCTGATCGAGCACGATATGAACCTGGTATTCAAGTTCGCCGAACGCATTTCGGTGCTGGTCAACGGCGCCTTGCTGATCGAGGACACCCCGGACGCGATCGCGCATCATCCGCGCGTCAAGGAAGTCTATCTCGGAGAAGAAACCCATGGCTGAGCTGCTGCGCCTGGAAAACGTCTGGGCGGGTTACGGGGACGCCACGATCCTCGAGGACATCTCGCTGTCGCTGAACGATGGCGAGAGCCTGGCCCTGCTCGGGCGCAACGGCATGGGCAAGACCACGCTGCTGGCGACCCTGATGGGCGTGACGCGTATGCGCAAGGGACGCATCATCTACGAAGGCTGCGATATCGCGCAGGTCGCCAGCCACAAGCGAGCCCATGCCGGCCTGGGCTGGGTCCCCCAGGAGCGCGAGGTCTTTCGCTCCCTCACGGTCGAGGAAAACCTCCAGGTGGTTGCGCGCCCCGGCGAATGGACGCTCGAGCGCGTCTACGACATGTTTCCGCGGCTACGCGAGCGCCGTCCCAATCTCGGCAGCCAGCTCTCGGGCGGCGAGCAGCAGATGCTGGCGATGGGCCGCGCCCTGATGCTCAATCCCCGGTTGCTGCTGCTCGACGAACCACTCGAAGGCCTGGCGCCGCTGATCGCCCAGGAACTATTGCACATCATCGACCGCATGGTCACCGAAGGCAGCATGGCCGTCATCCTCGTCGAGCAGCACGCGCGTCAGATCCTGCCCATCACCCGGCAGGCCTTGATTCTCGAACGTGGGCGGATTGTCTACCAGGGGGCCAGTACCGGGCTGATCGATGATCCCCAGGCCCTGGACCGCTGGCTGGGTGTCGTGTCCACGGACGAAGGCAAGGGCGAGTCTGGCGGGGGGGATGCGCAGGCGCAGGCCGTCAAGCCGGCGCGCATCCCGGCCATCGAAATGATCCGCGAGGAGCATCGCGCCCTGGCCGCCGTGCTGCAGTGCCTGACCCATCTGGTCAACGAAATCGAGGCGGGGCGCCTGGAGGCGGACTTCAAGCTGCTGGCGAGCTTGATCGACTACATTTCCGAGATGCCCGATCGGATCCACCATCCCAAAGAGGATCAGATCTTTGCCCGCCTGCGCCAGTACACGCACGAGTTTGACGTCCACCTGGATCAGCTCGAGGCCGAACATGCGGTGGCGACCCGCGCCACCGCCACGATGGACCGAGCCCTGGTGCACTATCTACAGGCGGGTGATGAAGGATTCGGGGTTTTCCGCGACGCGGTGCGCACTTATATCGCCGATGAGTGGGTGCATTTGGGCAAAGAGGAACGTTATATTCTCCCCGCTGCTCAGCGGCTTTTCCACGCCGAGGACTGGGTGACGATCAACCAGGATTTTGCCCGCAACGGCGATCCCTGGCAGGGCGAGCACAACCAGTATGCCGAGCTGTTCAAGCGTATCGCCAACCTGGCCCCCGCGCCGCTTGGCCTGGGCGCTGCGCCGGGCGGCGCCGGCTGATCAGGGCGGGGCGTCGGCCGCCCTGGCCAGGCTGCACGGCGCCGGCCCGTTTTTTTCGCTGGATTTGTCCAGAGATTTTCAAGGCAGAAAATATCCCCCTTGTCTTGAATGCCCTTATTGTAAAAATGATTATAAAAATCAAACAAAAAAGGCTTGTCTGAAAAAGCCTACAGTTTGCATTCATTGACTGTTGTGAATATTGAACTAGTCGATAATTCACACATCATTGAGCCTGTTGCGATTTATTTACGATGTTATTAGTGGTTATCTGCTTCTGGCGGAGTCGTCAGGAATAGATAAATCTAGTTATGTCATGGTGGAGTCGTCATCAGTGGATAGATCCGATGTTCCGCGCTTTCGACAGGCTGCGCGGGGCGTGCTCGCTGTTTCGATGTTGTTCGCGGTCACTGATTTCAGTATTTAAAAATCATCCTGTTTTCTCTGAAGCGGCGGTTCAAGCTGCCGCCGGTTCATTGTTGCATGGTGCCGGCCGATATGATGGCTGATTGGCCGGTAAATATAATTACAATTCTCTGGGATTACTACATTATGATTGAGGCTTCTACTGCTGTTGTTCATCCAGCGTTGCGCGGCACCTTGCTTGCCGGCGTTTCTTTTACGGTGTTGTTCAACGCTGCGCCGGCACAGGCGCAGGAAATCGTTGAAAACATTGGCAGCGGTGTCACGGTTACAGTTCCAGGCGGGCAAAGCTCTCCCTGGGATTTGGGAACCGCTGAATTACGCGTTGAGGGCGTACTGGAAATTGGCGCTGGCGGTGTCGTTTCGAATGGGGAAGGGCATATCGGCTTCGTTGCGCCAAATAATGGCAAGGTGACGGTGAGCGGCGCCGACGCGCAATGGAACAATTCTGAATACCTGTATGTGGGCTCCAGAGGCACTGGCACGCTGGAAATCAGCGACGGCGGTGTCGTGTCGAGTTGGCGCGGGATTGTTGGGGACTTTGCCAAAGGCACGGCGACAGTGAGCGGAGTTGGTTCGCAGTGGAATGTCACGGACTATATAGGGGTCGGCAACACCATCGAGGATAATAAAAAAGGCGATGGTTTATTGGAAATCCTCAATGGCGGTACCGTATCGAGCGCAACATTGTTCGTGGGTAATATAGAAGGAACCAAGGGGAAAATGCTGGTGAGCGGCTCCGGGTCGCGCTGGGACGGCTCTGGCGTCATTTCTGTGGGCCTTTATGGCGAAGGCGACCTGGAAATCAACGATCATGGCGTCGTGTCGAATGGGAAAGGGCAGATTGCTGTTTTCGAAGGAAGCGTTGGCACGGTCACAGTGGATGGCGCGGGGTCGCAGTGGATCAATTCGGGTGTCCTGCAGATCGGGGAAGCGGGCGCCGGCACGCTGACGATTTCCGATAGCGGTTTAGTGCGCGCCACCAATGGCACGGCAATAGCAAAAAATACCACCGCAACCGGACGGCTGGATGTCAAGACTGGCGGTGTTCTGGAAACTCTGGCGCTCGCGGCAGGCCAGGGAACGGTTTCTTCCGCTTCATTCGACGACGGCATATTGCGCGCCATAGGCGACAACGCTGCGTTCATTACTGGTTTTGCGGCCGGTGAATTCACGATCGGCGCGGGTGGCCTCGTCGTTGATGACAGTGGGTTTGCCATTGCCACGGATGAGTCAGCGCTTGGGGGCGCGGGCGGGTTGACCAAGATCGGCAACGGAACCTTTACGCTCAATGGCCTCAATACCTATGCGGGCGCAACGGCGGTTGCGGCGGGAACGCTCAAGGCGGGCATAGAAAATGCCTTTAGCGCCGCATCCTCTTTCAGTGTCGAAAGCGCCGCCATTCTCGACGCGAACGGCCTGAACCAGACGATAGCCAGCCTGGCGAACAACGGCACGGTCGTGGTTGGTTCGACTGATTCAGCGGGCGCCGTTGGCGCGGTGCTGACGACAACCGGCAATTACGTTGGCAATGGCGGAACCTTGGCGCTACGGACGGTATTGGGCGATGACGCGTCCGACACCGACAAATTGCTCGTCCAGGGCGGCACGTCCGGCAATTCTTTCGTCAAGGTTGAAAATGTCGGCGGTACCGGCGACCAGACCGTCGAGGGCATCAGGATCATCGAGGTCGCAGGCGCTTCCGCCGGCACTTTTACGCTTCTGGGCGATTACGTGACCCAGGACGGCCAGCAGGCCGTGGTGGGCGGAGCCTATGCCTACACCCTGGAAAAAGACGGTATCAACGCCCCGGACGGCAACTGGTACCTGCGCTCGCGACTGCCGACGGAAAACGGCGGCGGCGACAGCGGCCCGCGCTACGCGGCCAGCGTCCCGGTTCATGAAGCCTACCCGCAAGCGCTGCTCGGACTCAATGGCCTGCCCACCTGGCAACAACGGGTAGGCAACCGCTACCTGTCGGCATCGGACAATGGCGTGTGGGTCCGCATCGAAGGCATCCACAACCAGATCGAATCCCGGCGTTCGACCACCGACATGGACTATGACCAGGACGTCTTCAGGCTGCAAGCCGGTGTCGATGCGATGTTGAGCAACGACGGCGACGGCAAGCTCACCGCGGGCGCGTTCCTGCACTACGTCAACGGCCTGGCCAAGATAGACTCGATCTACAACGCCCAGGGCCGCGGCCGCATCCGCAGCGAGGGCTACGGCGTGGGCGGGACGCTGACCTGGCTGGGCAAGAGCGGCGCTTACGTCGATTCCCAGATTCAGGCCACCGTATACAACAGCGACCTGACCGGCGGCCAGCGTCTGGTCAAGGGCAATGACGGCTTTGGCTATGCGTTGTCGGTCGAAAGCGGCAAGCGCGTGGCGCTGGGCAGTGGTTCGGACTGGTCGCTCACGCCGCAGGCGCAATTGGTGTACTCGCGGGTATCGTTCGATGGCTTCCGCGACAGTTATGGCGCGGCGGTCAGCCTGAACCAGGGCGCCAGCCTGCAAGGGCGCCTGGGCCTGGAACTGGGTCGCGACATCGGGACGAAAAATGCCAAAAGCCCGCAGGATGGGGCGCGTATCTATGGCATCGGCAACCTGTACTACGAGTTCCTGAATGGCACCCGGGTAGACGTGGCCGACACGCGGATCATGAACCGCAGCGATCGCCTGCGGGGCGGCATTGGGATCGGCGGTTCGCATCAATGGGCCGATGGCAAGTACGCCATCTACGGCGAGGGCTTGGCCACTACCAGCCTGAGCAACTTCGGTGACAGCAACTCGATCCAGGGCAACATCGGCTTCCGGGTGCGCTGGTAAACAAGGCATGGCGGGGAAGGGCAGAGGCTGATCTGCCTTTCCGCCGGAAAAGGCCGGAGTTCTTCAGTCTGACCGTGCGAGAGCGCGGTCTTTTCGTCTGACGACCCTGTCGAAAACTGACCCGGATCAGCGTCGCCAACGCGCCAGCGCATGGCACAGGCCGCCCAGCACCAGCCCCCAGAACGCGCTGCCCACACCCAGCAGGCTCATGCCCGAGGCGGTCGCCAGGAACGTCACCAGCGCCGCCTCGCGGCCTTCGGGTTCGCGCAGGGATTCCGAAATGCTGGCGCCCAGCGTGCCCAGCAGCGCCAGCCCGGCGATTGCCGCCACCAGTTCCCGGGGGAAGGCGGCGAACAGGCCGACGATGGTCGCGCCGAAGACACCCGTCGCGAGGTAGAACAGGCCCGCCCATACCGAGGCCTTGTAGCGTTGCGCGGCATCGGGGTCGGCGTCCGGACTCATGCAGATGGCGGCGGTGATCGCCGCCAGGTTGAAGGAATAGCCGCCCAGGGGCGCCAGCACGACCCCGGTCAGGCCCGTCCAGGTGATCAGGGGCGAGGCCGGCGTTTCGTAGCCATTGGCGCGCAGCACGGCCAGGCCCGGGACATTCTGTGAGGTCATGGTGACGATGAACAGCGGAATGCCGACGCCCAGCAACGCCGTCCAGGAAAATTCCGGCGTCGTCCAGACCGGGTGCGCCGGCGTCCAGTCCAGGCCGCCCATGTCGAGCATCCCTGCGCCGGCGGCCCACAGGATCCCGGTCAGGAAAGCCAGCGGCACCGCATAGCGCGGCAACAGGCGGCGGGCGATGATGAATACCGCGAACATCAGCAGGACCAGCCCCGCCTGCGTGCGCATCGCGCCGAACAACGCCAGGCCGAATTGCAGGAGGATGCCCGCCAGCATCGCATTGGCCAGATTGCGCGGCATATGCGCCATGATCCGCTGGAACCAGCCCGTCACCCCGCACAAGGTGATCAGCGCGGAGGAAAACAGGAACACCCCGATCGCCTGCGGCATCCCGATATTGCCCAGGCTGGTGGCGAGCAGGGCGGCGCCCGGCGTGGACCAGGCGGTCAGGATGGGCGCGCGCGTGGCCAGGGACAGTCCGATGCAGGTGGCGCCCATGCCGATACCCAGCGCCCACATCCACGAGCCGAGCTGCGCCGGATCGGCGCCGGCGGCATTCGCTGCCTGGAACACGATGGCCACCGAACTGGTGTAGCCGACCAGAACGGCGATGAATCCCGAGGAAATGTGGGAAATCCGCAGCCAGCGGCCGATCAGCGCCAGGGTCTGTCGCATGGGGTATGCGCCTGTTTGAGGGCTTGCCGAAGCGATGAGCGCTTTACGATTTCACGACGAAACGCTTGCACGCGGCATGATATGCCCGCGCATAGATCGCCCGGTATTCAAGAGGGCCGTTGTGATCCACGCCGACGGCCTCGCCATCCGCGGCATCGCGCGGGTAGAGGAAGAATTTCATCCCCTTTTGAAAGCCGTCCTGCTTTTTCAGCCGCTTGTTGCAAGCGTCCACGAAGCCTTGCTGCGTGACGAGCTTTTTCTTCTTCATCGATCCCTCCTGGAAGTAGGAGGCCATCGTACTACAGGCGTGAAGAATGGCAAACGGAGGAAAGAGGGCGTTCCTGGATGAATCCTTCTATATCAGCACCGTTGGTGCCCAAAACTCGCGGGCAAGCGCTGCGTGGTCAGTGAAAAGTAAACCCCCCATCCACATTCACGGCCTGACCAGTGACGTTGTCCATCGTGGCGAAAAAGAGCGCCAGGCGGCCCATGTCCTCGGGCGTTTGTGCGCGGCCCTGGGGGATGAGCGAGATCTGGTGGCGAGCCCATGAATCCTCGACGCTCTCGCCCTCGTTTTTCCACTCATCCGCCAGGCGGTCCCACATGTAGGTCCGCACGATCCCGGGGCAGATGGCGTTCACGGTGATCCCCTCGCGCGCGACCTCTTTGGCCAGGGCATTGGTGAATCCCACGACCGCGAATTTGGAGGCACTGTAGTGCGCGAGGTTGGGGAAACCTTCCTTGCCCGCGATCGACGCGACATTGATGATATGGCCCGATTTGCGTTCCTGCATCGGGCCAAGTGCCGCCCGGCAGCAGAGGAACGTGCCTTTGGCATTGACGTCCAGCACGAAATCCCAGTCGCGTTCGGTGAGTTCCGTCACCGGGTGGATCGTGATGACGCCCGCGCAATTGACCATGATGTCGAGCGCGCCCAGTTCGGCGACCGCCTGTCTGACCATGGCCTCCACCTCGGCCGCCTGGGTGACGTCGACGCGGCGCGTGAGCGCCCGGCGTCCCATTTCCTGCACGGCCGCTTGCGTGGCCTGCAAATCGTCTTCCAGCAGATCGGCGATCAGGACATCGGCGCCGGCCCGCGCGAGCGCGAGCACGATGCCGCGTCCGATGCCGCGCGCGCCGCCGGTCACGATCGCTGTTTTACCTTCAAGTCCGGTGTTCATCGATTTCTCCTCAGGTCGGGGTTTGCAGGTGCGCTTCGAGCAGCGCGTTCACATCGTTTGCCTTTTCCATTTGCGGCATGTGCCCCGCGCCGGCCAGGACCTCGACGCGGGCGCCCGCGGGGGCGGCCTGCGTTTGCGTGCTGGGGATGATCTGGTCGTCCTGCCCCCAGATCACGAGTACCGGCTTGCCGAAATGTTCGAGCTCGCTGCCGGGCTGTTCTGCTTGCCTGCCCCCGGCGAAAAGATGCTGGTCGAGCGCCGTCAGGGCCTCGGTGACGCCATCCAGGCGCTTGTATTTGAGCAGGTCGTCGAGCAGTTGCCGATTGACCAGATCGGCATTGGCGAACAATAACTGGGCAACCGGTTTGAGTTCGCGGCGCGAGGTGGCCCGGATGAAGCCCCCGGTATAGTCGCCGTTGATTTCATCGCCGAAGCCGGCGCTGTCGATGAGGGCCAGCGAGGCCGCCTTGTCCGGGAAATCCAGCGCCAGACGCATTGCAATGGCGCCGCCCAGCGAGTGCCCGACCAGATGGGCCGACGCCACATCGACGGCTGCCATGAAGCGTGCGACGAAGCCGGCGAGATCGCCGAGCGTGGTGCCGGGCAGGGCGATGCTGGATTGTCCATGCGCGGGAAGATCGAAGGCGATGACCGGATGGCTGCCGGCCAGCGCGTCGATGTTGAACAGCCAATTGTTCAGGTCTCCGCCAAAGCCGTGAATCAGCAGCACCGGCACGCCCTCTTGGGGGCCGCGGCGCACGTAACGGATCCGGGTATTGTCCACGTCCAGATAGAGGTAGCCCGGTTCGTCCTCCTCGTCCTCGGTGTCGCCAGCGGGCACCTCATAAGCCGCGATGTATTTGTCGATGTCGGCGTCGCTCACCTCCGGTTCGGCCATGACGGCAAGCAGCGCCTTGACCGGCAGGACTTCGCCGCTGGTCGCGACGATGCGGCGCAGCAGGCCGGGATCCGCGGCCTCGACGGCATTGGAGATTTTGTCGGTCTCGACATCGACCAGCGGCTGGCCGGTCTCGATGCGGTCGCCCTCGGAGACCAGCCATTCGTGCACGGTGCCCTGGCGCATCTCCAGCCCCCACTTGGGCATGATGATCGGGGTGATTTCTGTGGCCATCAGTTGCTCCTTTCCTTGCCCAGCGCACGGCGCGCCGCCTGCGCGATGTGCGAGGCGCTTGGGATGTACATGTCTTCGAGTGTGGGTGAAAAAGGCACCGGGGTATGGGGCGGCGCAACCATCTGCACGGGACCGCGCAGCGCGTCGAAGACCTGCATGGCCACCTGGGCCGCGACATCGGTGGCAATGTTGCAGCGGGGACTCGCCTCATCGACCACCACCAGATGTCCGGTGTTTTCGACCGATTCCAGCACGGTGTCCATGTCCATCGGCGATAGTGTGCGCAGATCGATCACTTCGGCCTCGATGCCTTCCTTGGCGAGCTGCGCCGCGGCGTCCAGCGCGCGATGGACCATGAGGCCGTAGGTCACGATCGATATGTGTTTGCCGTCGCGCACGATCTCGGCTTCGCCGAAAGGTATGGCGTAGGGCGCCTCGGGGACGTCGCCCTCCATGCCGTACAGGTTCTTGTGCTCGCAGAAGATCACCGGATCATTGTCCCGGATCGACTGGATCAGTAGCCCCTTGCTGTCGTAGGGCGTGCTTGGGCACACGACTTTCAGGCCGGGGATATGGGTGAACAGCGGGGTCAGCATCTGCGAGTGCTGGGCTGCCGCGCGAAAGCCCGCGCCCACCATCGCCCGGATGACGACCGGGGTTTCGGCCTTGCCGCCGAACATGTAGCGGAACTTCGCGGCCTGGTTGTAGATCTGGTCGAAACATACGCCCATGAAGTCGATGAACATGAGTTCGGCGATCGGGCGCATGCCGCATGCCGCCGCGCCGATCGCGGCGCCGACGTAGGCGCTTTCGGACAATGGCGTATCGAGCAGGCGCTCGCCGTGATCTCCGTGCAGATCCTTGGTGACGCCGAGCACGCCGCCCCAGGCGTCGAGTTCTCCCGCTCCGCCGGCGCCGCCGACGATGTCTTCGCCGAGCATGATCACGCTCGGGTCGCGCGCCATTTCCTGGCTGATGGCTTCATTGATTGCCAGTTTCATACTGAGTTTTCGGGCCATGATGAAATGCTCCTGGTGTGCGGTTGGGTTCAGTAGCTGACATAAACGTCGGTGGTCAGATCGGCTTCGGTCGGCAAGGGCGCGTTCTTTGCCTGCTGCACGGCGTCTTCGATCGATGCCGCCGCCTCCTGGTCGATCGCATCGAGTTCGGCTTGCGTGATGACGCCCGCCTCCGTCACGCGCGCCGAAAAAATCTTCAGGCAGTCATGATCGCGGCGGATCTCCTCCAGCTCGCCCGGCGCGCGGTAGGTCTGCGCATCGCCCTCGAAGTGGCCGTAGAAGCGCACCACCTTGCATTCGAGCACCGAGGGGCCGCCGCCTTCGCGGGCGCGCCGGATCACCTCGCCGGCAGCTTCGTGCACGGCGAAGAAATCGATGCCGTCGACCGTGACGCCGGGGATGCCGAATCCCGCCGCGCGGTCGATATAGCTGTCGACGGCGGTGGCATAGTGGCGCGAGGTGGCCTCGGCGTAACCGTTGTTCTCGATGACGAAAATCATCGGCAGGTCCCACGCCGCGGCCAGGTTCATGCTCTCGAGCACGGTCCCCTGGTTGGATGCGCCATCGCCGAAGAAGGTGATACCCACTTCGCCCTTGCCGCGGAACTTGGCCGCCAGCGCGGCGCCGCAGATCAGGGGCGCGCCCGCGCCGACGATCCCGTTCGCTCCGAGCATTCCTTTGGACAGGTCGGCGATATGCATCGACCCCCCTTTGCCGTTGCAGGCGCCGCCTTGCTTGCCATAGATTTCCTTCATCATCGAGACCACATCCACCCCCTTGGCGATGCAGTGGCCGTGGCCGCGGTGGGTGCTGGTAATGCGGTCTCCGTCACCCAGGTGATGGATGACGCCGACACCGGTCGCTTCTTCGCCGGCGTACAGGTGGACGAAACCGGGGATGTCTCCGCGCGCGAAATCCACGTGCAGGCGTTCCTCGAATTCGCGAATCATGCGCATTTTCCGGTAGCAGTGCAGCAGTTCATCGCGTCCAAGCGGCAATGCGGCAGATCCGGCTGGATGGGCTGTTGTCATGCGAGTCTCCTTGATGGGATGCGCTTCAGGACATCGAAGCGGTTGTGGGGAATGGGTGAGAACTGTTGCGTGTGCGGCGCAGCAGGCCCTGCTCGGCGGCATAGCGCAGGCAGGCGCTGACGTCGATGCTGCGAAATGCGCGCTCGCGCAGCGTCACGGTGAGCACATCGTCAGGGCCGAATGTGATTTCACGTTCGCCATCGAGCGCCACGACTCCGCTTTGCTGGCGCACGCGCACGGGATTGCCATCCGCCAGCCGTTCCCAGGTATGCACCGACACGCTCTCGATCAGGCCGGGTACGATGGGCGCCTGTAAATCGAGGCGGGTCATGTTGGAACCGGGTGTCGACAGTTCGATGTGCAGGCCGCCGGCGTCGCGCCGGCCAACGGGCTGGAGCAGTCCGCCGATGGACGACAGCCCGAGCGCATCAGGCTCGGCGAACGACAGATAGAGGGCTGCGAGCGAATCCGTCTTCCAGAGCGCCTTGGCGCCGATATAGCGCTCCCGGGCGATTGCGGCATCCACCAGGGCGATGTCGTTGCGTGCGCCGGGGCGGCCTGCGTTCAGATCGACGTCCAGCCGTTTGTTCCACGCCAGCGCCTGTTCGGCCGGAACCCGTCCGCTCGCATACAGGCCGACCGCCAGGCCGACCGTTGTGGCTTCACGCATTTCCGGATAGGCATTGTTGGTTCCCGTCGAAATGCCCGCAATGGGGGTTTGGCCGCATTCGCGCACGACGGCGCGGTGGGTGCCATCGCCACCGAGCACGATGATTGCGGCGGCACCGGCCTCGCGCAGTAGACGAGCCGCCCGAAAGCTGTCTTCGATCCGTCCGCTGACCGGCATTTCGAGCCAGCGCAGCTGCGGCCAGTGACTGTCGCCGCTTGCTGTTGCGCGAGTGCGCGCCAGATGACGTGTGAGCATGACGCGCAGACCTTCACGATCGGGCATCATCAGGACTTGCCGCAGGTTGCAGGCGCCCAATGCGGCGAGCGCGCGCAACACGATGGCCACCCGGTCCGCCAGTTGCAGGTTACCCGCGTTGGCGACGACGCGCCGGATGTCGCGCGCCGACACGGGATTGGCAATAATGCCCACGACCATATCGCGCCGGTCTGAGGCAGCGGTTGCCTGAACGGATTTTTCAGCGGTCGCCGGATACGCGGCTTCATGCATCTCGTTTCCCTGGAGTGGTTGCCATGACTCCAGAGATGCAAGATGCGTGCCAAGCCATACAGCGCTTTTGAATGGCTGAACTTGAGGGTTAACCCCGAAAAAATGCCTGGGTTGCGTGCGACACCTGGAACGGGCTGTGACAGGTGCCACAGCCCACCTGTCACATCGGGGCGCCTGTGCTGATCCGGTTTGGCGAGCGCACGCCGTGGCGCTTCATGTGCCGGTACAAAGTCATCCGGCTGATGCCGAGATTGCGCGCCGTGGCGCTCACATTCCACCCCGTGGCGCGCAGTTCTCTGATGAGCAGCGCCGCGTCCGCCAACGGCTCGGCATGGTCCGAAGACGCAGGCGGCCGATCCGGCGGCGGCACGGGGGAGGAGGCGATCGCCGGCGGCGCCGAACAATGGTATTGGGCAAAATCATCCGGGAGGTCAGAAACCTTGATCATGTCGTGGTTGCAGACCGCTCGCGCATATTCCAGCACATTGCGTAATTCACGCAGATTGCCCGGCCAGTCGTGGGCCGCGAGCCGGGCACGCGCGGCGGGTTCGATCCGGATCTTGGCGCCCAGCAGTTTATCGATGAGCCAGTCCAGGTCGCTGCGTTCGCGCAACGACGGGAGGGTAAAGAGCGCGCCTTTGAGCCGATAGTACAAATCTTCGCGGAAATGCCCATTGCGCACGAGCTGTTCCAGGTCGTGATGACTGGCGGAAATCACATGAATGTCGACGGGTACCGGGCGCACCGCGCCAATGGCGAGCACCTCGCGCTCGGCGAGCACCCGCAGCAGACGGGACTGCAGGGCGCGCGGCATATCGCCGATCTCGTCGAGAAACAGGGTGCCGCCATCGGCCTCCTGGATCAGTCCCCGTTTGCCGCTGGCGCCGGCGCCGGAAAAACTGCCGGGCAAGTAGCCGAACAATTCGCTCTCGATCAGGGTTTCCGGAATGGCCGCGCAGTTGACCGAGACGAAGGGGCGCCGGTGACGGGCGCTCGCGGCATGCAGCGCCTTGGCAAAATATTCTTTCCCCGTGCCAGTCTCGCCGTGAATCAGCAAATTGATCGGCGAGTCTACCAGCCGGGCTGCGCGAGCAAGCTGGCGTGTCAACGCGGCATCGCCGCCGGTCAGCGCGGCCAGCGGCCCCGGGATATCCATCATGCCTGCCAGAGTTCCGGACGTTGCCCGGGGGCGTTTCGCCGGCGGCATTGCCCCCAGGAACAGGGTGTGGCCGCTCTTTTGGAAGGTGATGGCCCGCCGTTCCGGCCGCTGCGAACTGAGATAGTCTCCGAGGCGTTCGAAACTTGCATCGAAGATCGCGTCGAAGGCGTGCCCCAGAATCAGGCTCTCTTGATGTGCGCCAGTGCCCCGCAGGTCGAGTTCACGCTCCAGCAGCTTTTGCGCATAGCGGTTATGGCCTGTCACGCGACCGTTGTCATCCAAAGCGATGAGAATGTCCGGCGCCACGTCGACGAAGGCCGGCGAAGCCGAGAGACGCAGCGTCCAGTCATGATGGTGCGTCCGCATGAAGCTGGCGTTTTCGATTTGCTGGGCGTAGACCTTGATCAGTTGCAGCGCGAACTGCTGGCTGGATTTCGGGGCCGGGGATGTGAGCGCCGAAGCGTCCAGCACGGCGCTCATGCACCCGCGCGAATCGAACATCGGCACCGCGGTGCAAGTCAACGGAATATGCGTGACGTCGAAGTGGTCGGTCTGATGCACCGTCAATGCCTGGCCCGTTGCCAGCGCGGTGCCGACCGCGCATGTCCCGGCGTGCGTTTCCGCCCAGTCCGCCCCCAGATAGAGGCCCGTGCGGCGCAATTCCGCCGCAGAGCGCTGATCGCCGATGTAATCCACCGTGACGCCTTGCGCGTCGGTGAGCAGGATCACATAGCTCAGGCCAGCCACCTGGCGGTAGAGCTGGATCAGGCCGTCGCGAGCGATGCGGGCGAATTCCTCGGCGCGTTCCTGATGTTCGCGCAATTCATTGCCTGGCAGGATGCGCGCGGGTTGCGGGCTGGTCGGATCCAGCCCATGCACATCGATGCAGCGCTGCCATGAGGCCTGTATGAGGTCGTCCTGCCGGGTTGCATGAATCTTGCGGGCGCACGGTTCCCCGCTCGTGAGGTCGAGTACGGTTTCAATGTGGCGGCGCTGGTTCAGGTCCACCGAGTGTCTCCTCTGCGGTGGATGGAATTCTTTGAAGTTTAGCGAATTCATCCCGGATAGACATAGGTCCTTTGGGTTCGTGCCAAGACTCTTTTGGTTCGTTTCTCATGGCAAAGGCGCCTGGATTCCCGCGCAGTCGAGGCGATGACAGCGGCGTGCATGGGGTGTCTGGGCCTTCCTTGGGGCTTTCCCTAGCTAAGCTCATATTGTCAACACAAGTTGACAATATGACGGTATTCTTTCTCTCGCCTCCCATGGGGTTGCAAAAGACTGGCGCGATGGCGGCATCGTCACGCTGTCTTTTCGCGGGAGGCTTCGCGGCTGGAATGCCGTCACGATAACGATGAAATCAGGAGACAACACGATGAGTCCGAATACAGGCACCGGTGTTCCCCCGGCACCGGAATACTCCGCATCCGGCCATGAGGCCGGCGAGGCGGCAAAGACCAGGCTGGGCGATGTGCTGCGCGCCCGTTCGATGATCGCCACCAGCATCGGCAATACGCTGGAATGGTTCGACTGGACGATCTATGCCGTCTTTGCATCCTATATCGCCAAGGCCTTGTTCAATCCCCAGGATTCGGCCTCGGCCCTGCTCAGTACCCTGGCCGTGTTCGCCGTCGGTTTCGTGGCCCGGCCGCTGGGTGGGCTGGTGTTTGGCAATCTGGCCGACCGCCTCGGCCGCAAGAGTTCGCTGCTCGTCTCCATGCTGCTGATGGGCGCGGCCAGCTTGCTGATCGGACTGCTGCCGTCCTATGCCGTGATCGGTGGCTGGGCCTCGTTCCTGCTGCTGGTGGCGCGCCTGGTCCAGGGCTTTGCGCACGGCGGCGAATCGACGGCCGCCTATGCCTATCTGGCCGAAATCGCGCCAGCGAAAAAACGGGCTTTCTGGTCCAGCAGTTTGTTCTTCTCCGTTGGCCTGGGCGTCATGATCGCCTCCGTCTTTGGTTCCTTGTTGAGTCGCAACCTGGACCCCGCCGATATGGATGCCTGGGGTTGGCGTGTGCCGTTCATCGCTGGCGCAGCCCTGTCGGTGGTGGTGCTTTACCTGCGCCGGCACATGATGGAAAGTGATGTCTATGAAGCCGACCAGACGCAGCGGCATGAGCGCGCCGGTCACGCCGGGGCGCCGCAGGAATCGTGGTCCAGGTCCCGCATTTTCAAGCGTACCGTCGGCATATTTCTGTATCAAGCCAGCGCGGTCCTGCCTTATTACATCTGGACTTCATTCATCGCTGTTTTCGCCATCACTCAACGCGGCATGGATCCTGGCGCGGCCTTTACGGCCAGCCTCGGCGCGCAGGCGATCAATATCATTTTCGTGCCGGTGATGGGCTGGCTCGCGGATCGCATCGGCAGAAAGCCGGTCACCGTGTTCTTTTACCTGGCCAATGCAGCGTTGATCATCCCGATGCTCAACAGCATCACCAGCGATCCGTGGTCGCTGTTCGTGGCTCAGACGGTGATGCTGGTGATCGGCGCATGCGTTGGCGGCACCCAGCCGGCCATTCTTGCCGAACGCGTCCCGACTCGCTATCGCGCCCGCATCCTGGGCATCGCCTTGCCTTTGGCGGTCGCGCTCTTTGGCGGCACCGCGCCCTATCTGATCAGTTGGTCCTACGGGCGGGGTCTGGGGTGGGCATTCAACACGTATTTGGTCGTGGTTTGCCTGATCGGCTGCGTCGTGGTGGCGACCTGGAAGGAAACCAAGGGCATCGACCTGAGCCGGGTCGAGTAGGCGGCGCCAGAGGCCGCGCCGCTGGCTGGGTTTTGGAAATCGTAGCGGGCCGCCGTCATTGCGGCGGTCCAGTGAAAGGAGAAAAAGGCAATGGGGCAACAACGCACGTTCTTCAGTCAGGAGCATGAGGCATTTCGCGAGCAGGTGCGGCGCTTTTGTGAACAGGAAATCGCGCCCGCGCATACGGCCTGGGAGGCGGCGCATGGCGTGCCACAGGAAATCTGGCGGCGGGCCGGTGCCAACGGCTTGCTGTGCTGCTGGCTCACGGAGGATGACGGCGGGCCCGGTGGCGACTTGTTGTTCGACGTCATCGTCGCCGAGGAGCTGAGCCGGATCGGTGCGACGGGGCCGGGCTTCAATCTGCATTCGATGGTAGTGGCTCCTTATATCGTGCACTATGGCTCGCCTGCGATCCGCCAGGCGGTGCTGCCGCAGATGGTGTCGGGCGAGCTGATCGGCGCGATTGCCATGACCGAACCCGGCACCGGCAGCGATCTGGCGGGGATTCGCACGCGCGCCGTGCGCGATGGCGCCGATTGGCTGTTGAGCGGTCAGAAGACCTTCATCACGAACGGCCAGAACGCCGGCGTCATCGTCGTGGCGGCGCGCACCGAGAACGAGGCGGGCAAGCCGGGCATATCCCTGTTCGTCGTCACAGCCGATATGGCGGGATTTTCGCGCGGCCGCAATCTGCACAAGATCGGCCAGCATGCGCAGGATACGGCGGAGCTGTACTTCGAGAACGTGCGGGTGCCGGCCAGTCATCTGCTGGGCGAGGTGAATCATGGCTTTCGTTACATGATGCGCGAGCTGCCGCAGGAGCGGTTGTGCATTTCCGTCAACAATCAGGCTCGCGCGGAGGCGATCTTTGAATGGACCCGCGAGTACGTGAAGGAGCGCAAGGCCTTTGGCCAGCGTATTGCCGATTTCCAGAACACGCGCTTCAAGCTGGCCGCGCTGTGGGCTGATCTGCAGGCGGGGCGGGCGCTCTGCGACAGCATGTTGCAACGCCATCTGGAGGGCGCCCTGGATACCGCCGATGCGTCGGCGGGCAAGCTGTGGCATTCGGAAATGCTGGGACGCCTGGCCGATGAGTGCCTGCAATTGCATGGCGGCTATGGCTACATGCAGGAGTATGCCGTGGCGCGCGCCTGGTGCGACGCGCGTATCGAGCGGATCTACGCCGGCACGTCCGAGATCATGAAGGAAATCATTGCGCGCGCGATCTGCGACGAGCCGCGTTGAAGGAGAGGGGGATGACGATCCAATACGAGTGCCATGGCGATGTGGCCTTGATCCGGCTGGCGCATCCGCCGGTCAATAGCCTGGATTTCGGGACGCGTCAGGCATTGTGGCAGGCATTGCAGCGTGCCGGTGGCGATGCCGCCGTGCGGGCGGTGGTGCTGGCAGGCGCCGCGCGCGCGTTCTCGAGCGGCGCCGACATTACGGAATTCGGCTCGCCCGCGGTCTACCGTGAACCGAATCTGGGCAGTCTGGTGGAGGCTCTAGATGGTTTTGGCAAGCCGGTGGTGGCGGCGCTGGAGGGGCTGGCCCTGGGCGGCGGGCTGGAGCTGGCGCTGGCATGTCATTACCGCATCGCGGCGCGGGACTGCAAAGTGGGATTCCCGGAAATCCGCCTGGGCCTGGTGCCGGGGGCGGGCGGGACGCAGCGCTTGCCGCGCGCGCTGGGCGTGGAGGCTGCGCTCAACCTGATACAGGGCGGACGCGTCGTGCGGGCCGCAGCGCTGGCGCAGATCCCCGGCCAGACGCTTTTTCACCAGTTGGTGGACGATACGGCAAGCCTGGACGATGCGGCGCTGCTGTTGGCGCGGGATGCTGCCGAGCGCCACGCAAATGGCGCGCCCTTGCCGCGCCTGGCCGGCCTGGTATGCGCGCATCCGTGCGCCGATGCCTATTTCCAGTTCGCGCGCACGGCCCTCAAGAGCACGGCGCAGAGCCAGCCCGCGCTGCTGCAAAGCGTGGATCTCATCGAAGCGGCCTGCCGGCATCGTTTCACCGAAGGACTGGCGCGGGAATTGCAATGCTTCAAGGCCCTGGAGGCAACGCCCCAGAGCGCGGCGCTGCGGCACATGTTCCTGGCCGAAAGAATGGCGGGAAAGGTCAGCGGCGTGGACGCATCGACGCTCCGGCGGCGCATTGAATCCGTGGCAGTCGTCGGCGCCGGCACGATGGGGACCGGCATTGCCATGTGTTTTCTCGATGCGGGCCTGCCGGTGGTTTTGCTGGAGGCCGACGCGCAGGCCCTCGACCGGGGCCTTGCCGCGATCCGCAAGGTCTATCATGATCAGGCCGCCAAAGGCCGGCTGGCGCAGGATGCGCTGGAGCGCCGCCTGGCGAACCTGCATGGCGCGCTGGACGATGCCGCCCTGGCGCGGGCCGATCTGATCATCGAGGCCGTGTTCGAGGACATGGCGGTCAAGGAATCCGTGTTCCGACGCCTGGATGCGGTGGCCCGGCCGGGCGCCATCCTGGCATCCAATACGTCGACCCTGGACCTGGATCGCATCGCCGGGTTTACCGGGCGGCCGGGCGATGTGGTGGGCCTGCACTTTTTCAGCCCGGCGCATGTGATGAAGCTGCTGGAGGTCGTCCGCGGCGCGGCCACCGCGGACGATGTCATGGCGACGGTCATGGATCTGGGGCGGCGCATCGGCAAAACCAGCGTGGTATCGGGCGTCTGCGATGGTTTCATCGGCAATCGCATGCTGGCGCCCTATCTGCGCCAGGCGGAGTTCCTGCTGGAAGACGGCTGCACGCCGGAACAGGTCGACGGCGCCATGGAACGCTTTGGTTTCGCCATGGGGCCTTTCCGTATGACCGATATGGCGGGCAACGACATCGGCTGGCACATCCGCAAGCGTCTGCGCGTGGAGCAGCCGCAGTTGCGCCAGAGCCGGCTGCCCGACGCGCTGTGCGAGGCCGGGCGCCTGGGCCAGAAGGTGTCGGCCGGCTGGTATGACTATGCGCCGGGGCGGCGTCAGCCCATGCCGAGTCCGGTCGTGCAGGCCTTGATCGAGGGCCACCGCGAGGCGGCCGGCATCCGTGCGCGTCATGTGGACGACGCGGAAATCGTGCAGCGTCTGGTTCTTGCGCTGGTCAATGAAGGCGCGCGCATCCTCGAGGAAGGCATTGCGGCGCGGGCGGGCGATATCGACATCGTGTACTGCACTGGCTATGGCTTTCCAGCCTGGCGCGGCGGCCCGATGCATTATGCCGACCGGTTCGGCCTGTTCCGTCTGGCCGAAACCATGCGGCGGTTCGCCGCGGCGCCGGGCGCCGATGCCGTCTTCTGGCGGCCCGCCGGCCTGATCGAACGCCTGGCGGCGGATGGCGAAACCTTCAATCATTGAAAGAGACAGGAAGACCAGGATGAGCAAGGCTGTGATAGTGTCAACCGCCCGCACGCCGTTGACCAAGAGCTGGAAGGGGGCATTCAATATGACGCACGGTGCCGCGCTGGGCGGCCATGTGGTGCGTCACGCGGTGGAACGCGCCGGCATCGACGCGGGCGAGGTCGAGGATGTCGTGATGGGCTGCGCCTTTCCCGAGGGGGCGACCGGCATGAATATCGCCCGGCAGAGCGCGCTGGCGGGTGGCTGCCCCATCGGGGTGCCGGGTTTGACCGTGAATCGTTTCTGCTCGTCCGGGCTGCAGGCGATCGCCCTGGCGGCGCAGCGGATCGTCGCCGGCGAGGGCCAGGTCTATGTGGCCGGCGGTGTGGAGAGCATTTCCTGCGTGCAGATGAATACCACGCTGTTGCAGGACCCCGGGCTGGCGCAGGCTCAACCGGCCCTTTACTGGAATATGCTGCAAACTGCGGAGCAGGTCGCGCGCCGCTATGGCATCGGTCGCGAGGCGATGGACGCCTATGGCGCGGCAAGCCAGCAAAAAGCGGCTGCGGCACAGGCGGCGGGGCGGTTCGACGACGAGATCGCGCCGATGACGGCCACCATGGGCGTCTCGGACCGCGAGCAGGGTTTGGTGACGCGGCAGGTGCTGGCCGCGCGCGACGAAGGCATCCGCCCGGGTACCAGCCAGGAGGGCATCGCCGGCCTGCCGCCCGCTTTGCCGGGCGGGCTGGTGACGGCGGGCAATGCCAGCCAGTTCAGCGATGGCGCGGGCGCCTGCGTGGTGATGGACGAAATCCTGGCGCAACGCCGCGGCCTGGCGCCGCTGGGGCGTTTCCTCGGTTTCGCCGCGGCGGGCTGCGCGCCCGACGAAATGGGCATCGGTCCGGTGTTCGCCATTCCCAGGGCGCTTGAACGGCTGGGCCTGTCGGTGGACGATATCGATTTGTGGGAGCTCAATGAAGCCTTTGCCGTGCAAGTCCTGTATTGCCGCGACCGCCTCGGTATTCCCGACGAACGCCTGAACGTGAATGGCGGGGCGATTGCGCTGGGCCATCCCTATGGCGTCAGCGGCCAGCGGCTGACCGGCCATGCTTTGCTTGAAGGCCGGCGCAGGGGGGCGAAGCTGGTTTGCGTCAGCATGTGCATTGCCGGCGGCATGGGCGCCGCCGGGGTATTCGAGGTGCTGTAACAGGCGGAAAAGCGGGCGCGGCGGTCATGCCGGCGTCAGAGGAGACAGAGGATGAACGAGACAAGCGATTTCATGGCGCAGCCGCATTTGCGCGTCTGGCCGTCGGGCGTGCCGCGTACCGTGGATGTGCCGGACGAATCATTGTGGGCAGGGCTGGTCCGCTGCGCCGAGGCCGAACCGGACGGCATGGCGCTGGATTTCCTGGGCCGGCGCCATACCTGGACGCAGCTCGCTCAAGAGGCCGCGGCGCTGGCGGCGGCGCTGCAGGGGCTGGGCCTGCGGCCGGACGACAGGGTGCTGCTGTTCATGCAGAACTGCCCGCAGTACATCATTGCTTTTTACGGCATATTGCGCGCCGGCGGGGTGGTCGTGCCGGTGAATCCGATGAACCGGGCCGTGGAACTGGAGCACTACATCGAGGACTCCGGGGCGCGAATTGCCATTGCCGCATCCGACATTGCTGGCGATATGGCGCAGGCCAGCCGGACACTGGAGACCGGGGCGGGCGGCCTGGCGCATCTGCTGGTTTGCGAACTCGCGGATGCTTTGCCGGACGATGCCGATGCGGCCAGCCAGTCTTGGCCCCAGTCCTGGCGGACCTGGCTGTGTGTCCGCCACGGCCTGCCCGATGCCGGCGCGGCCCGGACCCACGGCTGGCGGGACCTGCTGGCTTTGGGTGGCCAGCCGGCCGCCGTGCCGCTCGCGGGGCGGGATATTGCCGCGCTGGTCTATACCAGTGGCACGACCGGGAAGTCCAAGGGCTGCATGCATACGCATGCCTCGCTGCTGCACAATGCCATCGCCGGCGCGCATTGGGTGGATTTGCGGCCCGGTGACGCGCAGCTCATCGTCGTGCCCTTGTTCCACGTCACCGGCATGGTGATGGGTATGATGGCCTGCGTTTACCATGCGTGCCGCATGGTGTTATTGCCGCGCTGGGATCGGCGGCTGGCGGCCACGGCGATCACGGCGCAGGGCGTCACCCACTGGCCGAATATTCCGACGATGGTGATCGACCTGCTGTCCGGCGATGATCTGGACCAGTACGACTTTTCCAGTTTGCGCTACATCGGCGGCGGTGGCGCGCCGATGCCGGACGAGGTGGCGGCGCGGCTCAAGCAGGTCTATGGGCTGAGTTACATCGAGGGCTATGGCTTGACCGAAACCGCGGCGCCTTCGCATCAGAATCCGATGAATGCGCCGCGGCCGCATTGTCTGGGGATTCCCTTCGTGGGGACCCGAGCGGGCATCATCGATACGGAAACCCTGCAGCCCTTGCCCGTGGGGCAAGTCGGCGAAATCGTCGTGACCGGTCCCCAGGTGTTCGCGGGCTACTGGCAAAGGCCCCGGGATACCCAGGCGGCATTCGTCGAGATTGCCGGCCAGCCCTTTTTCCGCACAGGCGACATCGGTCGCATGGATGCGGATGGCTACTACTACATGGCCGACCGGCTCAAGCGCATGATCAATGCCAGCGGCTTCAAGGTCTGGCCGGCGGAGGTGGAAGCATTGCTGCACCGCCATGCCGCCATCAAGGAATCGTGCGTCGTTTCCATGCGCGACCCCTATCGAGGCGAAAGCGTCAAGGCTTTCGTCGTGCTGCACGAGGCCAGCAAGGCCAGTGT
Organism: Castellaniella defragrans; assembly: GCA_040394755.1. GTDB lineage: Bacteria > Pseudomonadota > Gammaproteobacteria > Burkholderiales > Burkholderiaceae_B > Castellaniella > Castellaniella defragrans_A. The sequence continues at coordinate 54,421 of JBEBRQ010000014.1, forward strand.
GTCAGCCGATGAGATCGTCGCCTGGGCGCGGGACAACATGGCGGTCTACAAGTATCCGCGTGTGGTCGAGCTGGTCGACGAATTGCCGCGCACGGCGACGGGCAAGGTGCTGTGGCGGCGGGTCCAGGCGTTGCAGGACGAGCGGGACGGCGCACAGGCGCCCGCCCGCGATCAGAATACCTGACCATGCGCCGATGCGCGGGGCCGGGGCCTGTTTCAGCGTGTCTTTGGCATGGCCTCGTCGGCCTCGGTGCTCACCCAGGGCATGGCCAGCAAGTCTTTGAGCTGCTGCAGCCGGTCGGCGCCGATCTGTGCGGATAGCGCCTCCTCGATGGCGTCGAGTTCGCGTTCGGCCGATGCCACCATGTCCCAGCCTTTTTGCGTGAAACGCACCAGCTTGACGCGCGCGTCGCTGTCGCTGTCGACGAACTCGATGTACCCCAGCTGCACCGCTGATTGCGCCAGCTTGTGCACGGCCTGGCGGGAAATCGTCAGGCGTCGCGCGAGCTCTGACAAACCGACAGGTTTGCGGCCCAGCAGCGCGAACAGCCGGCTCATGGCTGGGGTGGCGTTGCCGTAGCCGTGGCGTTCCGCGTTGGCATACAGGCGGCACTCCATCCAATCGCTGCGCATCAGCAGCAATTGGCGCAGGTATGGCTTGTTCTTGCCCATGGCTCGGTAGGGTTCCTGTTGTGCGCGGCGTGTCGTGTATCGTGGCGTCGATATCGACGCCTTTTGGGGGCGCATCGAGTGCGAAATCGGAAAGATGCGTCATTCTACACGGCGGTCCGAGCCCTACGGATCGCGGCGACGCGAAGTTTCCTGGCGAGCGGTATTATGTGTCCGGTCGTCGCATTTCAGTATTCACGATTGTTTTGGAGAGTCATCCATGCGTTTCATGACCAGCCGGGGGTTTTGCCTGACCGCTCTTTGCCTGGGCCTCGCGGCCCAGACGCCGTTCAGCCTCGCGGCGCAGACGGCGCAACAGGCGCAGCCTGCCGCCCAGCGGCAAGCGCCGCAACAGCGTCAGGCCATCAGTCCGGAAACCCTGTTTTCGACCATGTTGGTGAACGCGGAAAAGGGGCAGTCGCAGGCCATGTTGACCGTGGCCCTGTTGTACGAGCAAGGCATCGGCACGCCACGCCATTTCACCAAGGCGCTCGAATGGTACGGCAAGGCCGCCAAGGCCGGAAACAGTGAGGCCCAGTACCGCCTGGGGGTCTGTTATGAAATCGGCGTGGGGACCACGGCGGACATGGGCAAGGCACTGGAGGCCTACGCCAAGGCGGCGTCCATGGGCTTCGCGCCGGCCCAATACAAGCTGGCGGACATCTATCTGAATGGGCGCGGCGAGCCCAAGGACGAGCGCAAGGGTTTCGATTTTCTGAGCAAAGCGGCGCAAGGCGGGGAGCTCGCCGCCATGTTCGACATGGGCCAGGTGTTGCGCAACGGTTTGTTCGGACACAAGGCCGACCTGGAAAAGGCCCGGCAATGGTACGCCAAGGCGGCGGATCTGGGCCATGCCCAATCCATCCTGGCTCTGGCGGATATGCTCAGAAACGGCCAGGGTGGCAAGGCTGACCCGCAAGGATCGCTGCGCTGGTACCTGATTGGCCAGAAGGCCGGCATGAGCGGCGAGGCCCTGGACGCCGTGATCAAGGATCTGCGCGGCAAGCTCTCGTCGGCCCAGGCGCAAGAGGCGGAAAAAGCGGCCACGGCCTGGATTGCGGACAGGGCGTCGGCGCAGGCCGGGCAGCGCAAGTAAACGGTTGGAAAGAGTCGCGGCGCTGTCGAAAGCGCTTGCGACGGCATTCCAGGATCAGTACAAACCATGCTTGCCCGCGTTTTTTTCCTATGGGAAAATTTTCCGATCGGAAAACCGTGGTGAATCAGGATGGGCAGCCAGACATACGACTTTGCGGTGATCGGTGCGGGGATGGCGGGGGCTTCCGTCGCCTGGCGGCTTGCCGGGGCAGGGGCCTCTGTGATGGTGCTGGAGCGCGAGTCCGCGCCGGGCTACCATTCGACGGGCCGCTCGGCGGCCATGTTCATGGAAAGCTACGGCACCGGGCAGATCCGCGCCTTGACGCGGGCCAGCCGCGCGTTCTTCGAGCAGCCGCCGCAAGGGTTCTGTACGCACGATCTGCTGCATCCGCGCGGTGTGCTGTACGTCGGGACGTCAGGACAAGAGCCGTTGCTGGCAGACGCGCTGGCGATGTATCGGTGCGAAGGCCTGCGCGCTGAACGCATCAGCGCGGCCGAGGCGCGGGACATGGTGCCGTGCCTCGAGGCGGACAAACTTGTCGGCGCGGTGCATGACATGGATGCCGCCGACATCGATGTGGCCGAATTGCATCAGGGTTTCCTGCGCGGCATGGCGCGGCATGGCGCGCAGTTGCGCTGCAATGCCGAACTGACCGGCGCCGCGCGCGGGGAGGATGCCGTATGGACGCTGGCGCTTGGCGATGGTGATCCGGTGCGTGCGCGGGCGGTGGTCAATGCCGCCGGCGCCTGGGCCGATCCGGTCGCGGCGCTTTGCGGCGCCCGGACGCTGGGCATCGAACCCCGGCGCCGTTCGGCCTTCATGTTCGAGGCGCCCGAAGGGGCGGATATCGGCCGCTGGCCGACGGTCATTGGGGTCGACGAGAGCTTTTATTTCAAGCCCGATGCGGGCCAACTGCTGGGCTCGCCGGCCAATGCGGACCCGGTGGCGCCTCATGACGTCGTGCCCGAGGAACTCGATATCGCCCTGGGCATCCATCGCATCGAATCGCTGACCAGCCTGCGCATCCGCCGGCCCCGGCGTGTCTGGGCCGGTTTGCGCAGTTTTGCATCCGACGGCGATTTCGTGATTGGATGGGACCCTCGCTGTCAGGGATTTTTCTGGCTGGCGGGGCAGGGCGGATATGGCATCCAGACGTCGGCCGGCGCATCGGCCACCGCCTGCGCGCTGCTGCTGGGCTGGCCGCTGCCCGAAGATCTGTCGCGGCAGGGGGTTCAGGCCGATCATCTGAGCCCGCGCCGCTTCGGCGAATAGCGGGCAACAATCGTTTGATCCGGGGAATGCCGGGCGCTGGTGCGCCGGGCGGGACTCGATACATTCATTGCGACAATAATATTCGGGAGGCAGGGGCATGGGTTCGTTCAAGGAAGTCAGCCGGATCGCGGGTGCGTTCGTGGGTGTGATCATCGGCGCGGGGTTCGCATCGGGGCAGGAAATCCTGCAGTTTTTCGCAAGCTTCGGCACCATCGGGCTGGCCGGCGCCGTGGTATCCGGTCTGCTGTTCGTTTTGCTGGCCATGGTGTTCTCGGTCATGGGCCAGCGGCTCATGGCCCGTTCTCACAAAGAAGTCATCAACGCTGTGCTGGGCCGGCATATAGGCCTGGTGTTCGATGTGCTGATCACTTTCTTTTTGTTCGCGGTCACGGTGGTCATGCTGGCCGGCGCCGGTTCGCTGCTGCAGCAGTGGCTGGGTTTTCCGGAGGTCTGGGGCAGCATGTTGGCGACGGTGGCGGTCGTGCTCATCGTATGCCTGGATGTGCGCAACGTCGTCACTCTGATCGGCGCCGTGACACCTTTTCTGATGTTCATGACGGTCGTGGTGGCCGGCTATGTGCTGGTGTCGCCCCATGCCGATCACGAGGTACTCGAGGCGGCCGCGGCCGTCCAGCCCAGGGGTGCCGGCCAGTGGTTGATCGCCGCCTTGCTGTATGTGTCCTATAACCTCGTGGCGGGTATGCCGTTCCTGGTCATCATGGGCGGACAGGTCAAGCAGCGCTCGACCGCGTTCTGGGGCGGCATCCTGGGCGGCCTGCTGCTGGGCGTCCTGATGCTGTTGATTGCCGTGGCCATGTACCTGCGCATGGACACGATCGGCGGGATGCCGATGCCGATGCTGTCCATCGCCACGCAGATCTCCCCCTGGCTGGGCCACCTGATGTCGCTGGTGATCTTCGGCATGATCCTCAATACGGCGGTCGGCATGCTGTACGCCTTCGTGGCGCGTATTCTTCCCGCCGGCACCCCGAGGTTTCGCGCCGGCACCGTCGTGGCGGGGGTGCTGGCCTGGGCGGGCAGTTTCGTGGGTTTCATTCAGTTGGTGGGGATCGTGTATCCGATCTACGGCTATATCGGGTTCGTGTTGATGGGGTTGGCGTGCGTTGGCTGGCTGCGGGTGGCGCGCCGTCAATGACGGACGCCGGACGCGTGTCGGACTGGATACGGCATAGAATATGATGGTATCCAAGAACGACGCGCGTAGCGCGCGCCTCCAGCCATTTCCCTCCAACATGTCCGGCGCTCCGAGCAAGAAAGATCATGCGGTCCAAATCCTCTCCGAGGTGCTCCCGGGCGCCCGGCAGTCCGTCGCGAGGCCAGGGCTGGCGGGTCGGCACGAGGTGGGCGCAAAGATCCGCAAGGCGCGCAAAGAGCGCGGGCTGACGTTGCAGCAGGTGGCGCGGCGCAGCGGTCTGGCGGTTTCCACGGTCTCGAAAGCCGAGCGCGGGCAAATTGCGTTGAGCTATGAAAAGGTCCTGCAGCTCGGTCATGCGCTGGATATCGACATGACGCGCCTGTTCATGCCGGCCAGTGCGTCGCTCGACCCAGACGATGCCGGCTGCCCGACGGTCGTCAAGGACCGTTTCGCCGATGTGCAGCGCTACGAAACCGAACAGTACGAGTACAGTGTGTTGTGCGGGGCGTTTCCGGGCAAGAAAATGCAGCCGCTCGTGGCGTTGATCAATGCGCGCGAGGCGCGCGATTTTTCGGAAACGATTCGCCATCCGGGCCA
>JBEBRQ010000015.1:0-58218 GCA_040394755.1 Castellaniella defragrans
TGTCTGCTGCCCACGCCGGCCGCGGTTTTGGTAATTCTCTTAATTTTGGGTTGTTGGGCTGTTTTTGATAGCGCTCGGGGCCGGCCCCCCCTGGGGCGCCGGCCGCCTACGAAAGTGAGGGGTTGCTGGTTCTTTTGAGAGGCTTTGCCACCAGACGCAGCTCAAGAACCCCACCTCCAAAGATCTGAATTTTTTTGATTTGAAAAGATACACATGATCCGGTATTTCCAGAAATAATATTTCAATCGTTGCAGAAATACTGGCCGGCGTGCCATTGGTAGATCGGGTGGCGGGTTTCAAGGCCGCGCGTCTTGAATATCTCAGATTCAGGTTGATGTAAACATATAGGTCTGAGAATGGGCCATATAAAAACCGGAAGGAGATACATGATGTATCAGAAATTCTTGCGCCGGACTTTGTCTGCTCTGACTTTTGCCCTGTGCGCAGGCGCAGCGGCAGTCGCCCAGACGCCGGACATCGTCCTGGGAGCCTCCGTTCAGCTCACCGGCCCTGTCGCCAACACCGGACGCTATTATCGTGACGCCTACCAGCTCGCGGTCGACCAGATCAACGCCGCGGGCGGTGTGAAGATCGACGGGGTGCCCCACAAGCTGGCGCTCAAGATCTATGACAACCAGTCCGATGTGAATCTCAGTGTGCGTCAATACACGCAACTCGTCACCCAGGACAAGGTCCACCTGCTGCTGGGTCCCTTTGCCAGCAATTTCGCGCTCGCCGATTCCGCCATCTCAGAGAAATACAAGGTTCCCATGGTTCAGGGCGGCGGCGCGTCCGACCAGATCTTTTCGCGTAATTTCAAATATATATTCGGCACACTGGCGCCCGCCAGCAATTATTTTGGCAGCACGGTCGAAATGCTCAAAGTGCTCAAGCCCGTGCCGACCAGCGTGGCGCTGCTGTATGCGGATGATGCGTTCGACGTGTCGGTCGCCAAGGGCACGCGTCCGCTGCTGAAAGACGCCGGGCTGAATGTGGTGATGGATGAGCGCTACAGTACCAACGCCACGGATTTCAACTCGCTGCTGTCGCAGATCAAGAGCAAGAATGTGGATGCGGTGCTGGTGGCTGGACACGAAACCGAGATCCTGAATTTCGTGCGTCAGGCCAAAAGCCTAGGCGTTGCGCCCAAGATGTATTCATTCACGGTCGGCGTGCCCTCGGAGGACTTTCGCAAGGCGCTCGGCGCCGATGCGGACTATGCCTTTGGCATGACCGCCTGGCTACCCTCCGCGCAGCTCAAGGATCGCTGGTTCGGTGATGCCGAGCAATTCGCCAAGGCCTACAAGGCAAAGTACGGCTATGACCCGGACTATCATGCGGCCTCGGGCGTGGCCGATGTCGAAGCGCTGGTTCAGGCCATGGAAAACGCCAACAGCGTCGATCCACAAAAGGTGCGCGACGCCCTGGCCGAGATCCGGTTCGACAGCCTGTATGGTCCCATCGCCTTCAACGCTCATGGGCAGATCGATCTGCCGCAGGTGGTGATCCAGGTGCAGGGCGACCAGCTGGCCGAGGTCTATGGCGCCAAGGGCTTCATCACGCAGCCCAAGTATCCGATGCCGGCCTGGAATGCACGCCAGTGACCTGGATGATGAGTTCGCATCTCGTGCTTCGGCGCCTGCGCGGCTCATCTTGCAGTTTGTGCCCTGCCTGCTCATGCGCGGCTCTTTTTAATTAGTGTGAGCAGGTCCTGGCATCCGCCAACGGCCTCGGGAGACTCGATGGACTTACTCGCGCAAATCCTCGTCAACGGCATCCTGCTCGGCGGACTGTACGCGGTGATGGCGCAGGGTCTGGCGCTGGTGTGGGGCGTGCTGAACATCGTCAATCTGGCGCATGGCGCGTTCATCATGCTGGGCGCGTACACGTCCTGGTATCTGTACACGGCCCTGGGCGTGGACCCCTTCCTCGGGCTGCCGGTGACGGCCGCCGTCCTTTTTGTGCTGGGGTACGCCCTGCAACGCGGGCTGTTGAATCTGGTGGTGCGCGCGCCCATGTTCAATACGCTGCTCATCACGTTCGGCCTGGAGGTCGTGCTGACCTATCTGGCGCAGTTGGTGTTCTCGGCGGATTTTCGCACCATCAACCCGCCCTATGCGGGCGACAACATCGCCCTCGGTCCGGTGACTCTGCCCGTGGCGCGTCTGGCTGCGTTCGGCGTGGCGCTGGCGCTGACCCTGGGCATGTGGCTGTTCCTGCTGCACAGCCGCCTGGGCCGCGCCATTCGCGCCACCGCGCAAAATCTGGTGGCGGCGCGGCTCTATGGGGTGGAACCGCGCCATCTCTATGCCGTCACGTTCGGGCTGGGTCTGGCGCTGGCGGGCGCGGCCGGCGGACTGTACGGGACTGTTTCGCAGATCAATCCCTACATCGGGGCGACGCTGACTGCCAAGTGCTTCGCCATTTCCATCATCGGCGGGCTGGATAATCCGTTGGGCGTGATGGTGGGCGGGCTGTTCCTGGGGATCGTCGAATCGCTCACCATGCTGTATGTGGGGCCGACGTTCGCCGATGTCGCCAGCTTCGGCATCCTGGTGCTGGTGCTGTTCCTGCGGCCCAGCGGCCTGCTGGGCAGGGCGGCATGAAAGCCTGGCGCGTGATCCTGCTGCTCGCAGCGGTGGCCGTGCTGGCCGGGGTGCCCTGGTATGGCTCGGACGTCCTGGTGCAATTCGGCATCAACACCCTGTTGCTGGCCGTGCTGGCCCAGGGCTGGAACATCATCGGCGGGTACACCGGCTATGCATCCTTCGGCAATTCGGTGTTCTATGGGTTGGGCAGCTATGGCGTCGCCATTGCCATGGTGCAGTGGGAGCTGCCCTTCGCGGCGGGGCTGGTGTTCGGGGTCGTGCTGGCGCTGGCCTTCGCCGTGCTGCTGGGGATTCCGGTGCTGCGGCTGCGCGGCCATTACTTTGCCATCGCCACTCTGGCGCTGGCGCAGGTCATGACGGCCATCGTCTCGAACATCGAGCTGGCCGGGCAGAACATCGGCCTGGTGCTGCCGCCGCTGAACAATGACCTGCTGTTCTATGAACTGTCGCTGGGCCTGCTGGTGCTGGCGACTTTGACGATCGCCTGGCTGACGCGCAGCAAATTCGGCTTCGGCCTGATCGCGATCCGCGAAAACGAAGAAGGCGCGGCCGTCATGGGCGTGAACACCACGCTCTACAAAGTGGCGGCGTTCGCGCTGTCGGGCGTGTTCAGCGCGCTGGCCGGCGGCATCCACGCCTACTGGATCACCTTTCTCGACCCGGAAAGCGCCTTTGACATCAGCCTGAACGTCAAGATGATCATCATGGCCGTGTTCGGCGGCGCGGGCACCATTCTGGGCCCCGTGATGGGCGCTTTTTCCCTGTCGGCGATCTCCGAGCTGCTGTCCAGCGAGGTCACCAGCGTTGCCGGCCTGTTCTTCGGCGCCGTCATCGTCGCCGCGGTGGTGTTGATGCCGCGGGGGCTGACCGACCTGTTCGGCCGCTACAGAAAATCGGGATGGCGCTACTTCGCCGAGAACATCCGGGCCCACAAGCTATGAACACCATCCTGGAATTGCGCAACGTCACGCGGCGCTTTGCCGGACTGATCGCCGTGGACCGGGTCAGTTTCACGCTGGGCGAAGGCGAGATCCTGGGATTGATCGGCCCCAACGGCGCCGGCAAGACCACGCTGGTCAGTCTGATCAGCGGCACGCTCGCGCCCACACAGGGCGAAATCCTGTACCAGGGCAAGCCGATCGGCGATCTGCCCGCTTATCGCCGGGCGCGCCTGGGGATCGGCCGCACGTTCCAGATCATGCGCCCTTTTCCCGGCCTGTCCGTGCTGGACAATGTCGCGGTCGGCGCGCTGTTCGGCCGCGGCGGCGGCCAGCCCGAGCTGGCCAAGGCGCGGGAGCAGGCGCGCGCCTGCCTGGATTTCGTCGGTCTGGGCCGCGCGGCCGGCCAGCGCGCCGAAGAACTGGGCGGCCCGGGACGCAAGCGGCTGGAACTGGCCAAGGCGCTGGCCATGCAGCCCCGGGTGCTGCTGTGCGACGAGGTCATGGCGGGACTGAATCTGGTCGAGATCGACGAGGTCATCGACGTGATCCGCAAGGTGCGCGACACCGGCATCAGCGTGCTGGTCATCGAGCACGTCATCAAGGCCATCAAGAGCCTGTCGGACAGACTCTTGGTGCTGCATCATGGCGAGATCATCGCCGATGGCGCGCCCGACGAGGTCCTGGCCAATGAGCAGGTGGTGCAGGCTTATCTGGGAAGGCAGCGCGCATGAACGAGATTGCCGATCCCCTGCTGCAAGTCGAGGGCCTGAGCGCCGGCTACGGCGAGCTGCCGGTGCTGCACGACATTACGTTCGAGGTGCGGCGCGCCGAGATCGTGGCGCTGGTCGGCAGCAACGGCGCCGGCAAGACCACGCTGCTGCGCGCGTTGTCGCGCATCCTGCCCGCCACCGGCAGCATCGTGATGAATGGCCGGCAGCTGTCTCAGGCCACGCCCGACAAGGCCTTTGCCTGCGGCATGGTGCAGGTGCCGGAGGGACGCCAGCTCTTTGACCGCATGACGGTGCAGGACAATCTGCTGATGGGTGCCTACCGGCGCAGCGCCAAGGCGGATGTCGCGCGCGACCTGGACAAAGTCTACGGCCTCTTTCCGCGGCTGGCGGAAAGGCGCCGGCAGCTCGCCGGCAGCATGTCCGGCGGCGAGCAGCAGATGTGCGCCATGGCGCGCGCGCTCATGGCCGCGCCGGTGCTGATGATGATCGACGAAATGAGTCTGGGCCTGGCGCCGGTGGTGGTCGAGGAACTGATGGGCGTATTGGTCGACATCCAGCGCGAAGGCGTCACCACATTGCTGGTCGAACAGGACATCCACCTGGCCTTGTCGACGGCCGATCGCGGCTATGTCATGGAGACGGGCCGCATTGTGCTGAGCGGCCCGGCTCAGTCGCTATTGACTGATCCGAAAGTCCGGCAGGCCTATCTGGGGATTTAGGGATGCTTATGAGTCCGGCGCCCGCCATCGGGTGCATTCGGCGCGGTTTTTCGAACTGGCGGAACGGTCGGGCGAAATCGTGATGGCGGTGTCCGAGCGTGGGCGCCGTTTTTTTTCGGGAACGACAACTACTATTGTGATTGCGATGGAGAGGCTCGCGCATTGATGCGCAGCCAGTGCAGCGAATCAATTAGATACATATTCGTTGTTAGATGAAGCCTAAACAATATTGATATCAATAGTAAGAATGATTATCATTTGTCTCTCTAAAACCATATAACCAGTAGGGATGAATGATGAGCAGATACCTGGCGGCACCGTATTTCGGGGCGATTGCGGCGACTTTCTATGTCTCGGCCTCGGCCCTGGCTGCGGACTTTCTTGAAGCGGCGGGCGCTGGCGCCACGGCGGCCGCCCCGGACTCGTCCGCGGTGCCTGCCAACAGCTCGGCGCTCCCGACGATCGTGGTCCAGGGCCAGACGGTCGCGGACGATCTCCCGGTCGGTTCTTCTGTGACGACGCGCGCGCAGCTCGATGAGCGTTCGATCGACAGTTGGGAGGACTTCGCGAATCGGGGCGATCCGGCGGTGAATTTCAGCCAGCAGACCAATAGCGTGAACATTCGCGGGATGGATTCCGATCGTGTCGTGACCCGGATCGATGGTATCCAGATTCCATGGTTCACGGATGGGGCGCGCGGCGTCCAGGGCGGGCTGCGCGTGGTGGATTTCGATGCGCTCTCGGCGATCGATATCGTGCGTGGCGCGGGGGCTGCGCGAACGGGCTCACTGACCGGCGCGCTGGATCTGCGCACCCTGGCGCCGGAAGACCTGCTCGCCGCCGATCGGGATTTCGGGGCGCTCGTGAAATCCGGTTACGACAGTGTCGACAACAGTTGGAAGCTCCAGGCAGCGCTGGCGGGGCGCGTCGGCACGGGCACCAGCTGGCTGCTGCAGGCCGGGGTGCGCAAGGGGCATGAGCTCGACAATATGGGCGAGGTCGGGGGGCATGGGGCGGCGCGCGATCAGCCGGACCCCATGGACTACACCCAGGACAACTTCCTGCTCAAGGTGCAGCACGAGTGGAACGGCGGGCACAAGCTTTCCTTCACGGGGGAATCTTTCCATCACTGGTCGCGCACTGACGCCGTGTCGAGCCAGGGGCCGGACGCGGACTACCTGATCGGCGAGGGTGTCGCCAACGAGGATATCGACCGCAAGCGCATCGTACTGGGATACGCCTATCAATCCCCTGACGCGCGGCGCGCGCTCGATGCCGGTGAGTTCAAGCTGTACTGGCAGCAGGTGCGCCTGGAGCAAGGGATCAGCGGCACCCACAACAATGACGCGCGGGCGAGCGTGATTCCGGGGGATCCCTATCTGTATGGCTACCCGAGCGGGGCCTATGGGCGCTTCAACGCCATCGAACAGTCCGCTTTCGGCGCGACCACGCGCTGGAGCGGCCACCTGGACGGCGTCCTGTCGCAGCATTGGGAGATCGGCGGCGACATCACCGCGAGCCGCGCCCAGCAGGATTCCTCGGGCTATGACAACTGCCCGTTCGTGCCTCCGGGACTGCCGGCCATCTTCGGCCCGCGCACTTGCGAATTCCTGCACACCAATCAGGCCGACATGCCGCGCGTCGACGGGTTGTCCTGGTCGTTGTGGGCGCAGGATGAGTTTTCCTGGGCGGATGGCCGGTACGCCTTGACGCCCGCCCTGCGTTTCGATGCCTACCAATGGGACCCGCAATCGGGCGGCGATTACGACCAGAATCCAAATGCCGGCAATGGCAGTCAGTCCTCGAGCAGCGGGAATCGCTTTTCGCCATCGCTGCTGGCGACCTACAAGGCGCGTGAGAATCTGGCCTTTTATGCGAAGTACGGATACGGTTTCAAGGCGCCCAATGCGACGCAGCTCTATCTGAATTATGGCGGTCCCGGAACCTATCTGGTGGTGGGCAATCCGGATCTCAAGCCGGAAATCAGTCATGGCTGGGAGCTGGGCCTGGATGCTGGCGACGAGGCTCTCGGCGGGCGCCTGGCGTACTTCGATAATCGCTATCGTGACTTCATCGACGACAGTGTTCCGGTCGGCCCGGACTCTCCGCAATGGCAGGACGCATGGGCTTCGCAGTATCCGTACGGTGTCACCGGCTACGCAAACCGCTCGCACGTGCGCATCTATGGGGTCGAGCTCAGCGGTCACTGGTCCGTCACGTCGAACTGGTACACGCGCGGCGCGCTGGCATGGTCGCATGGCCGCGACCAGGACACGGGGCAGTATCTGAATTCCGTGGCGCCGCTCAAGGCCACCGTGGCCGTGGGCTACCGCGCGCCGCAATGGGGGGTGGAGGGCCTGATGCGCGCGGCTGCCGCCCGCAAGAACGTGGAATATCCGGAAGCGACGTCCACCACGCCCTACCCGGATTTCAAGGCTCCTGGCTATGGTGTCTTTGATCTCACCGGCTGGTGGAAACCAGGCGCGGTGCGCGGCTTGCGAGTGCAGGCGGGGGTCTATAACCTTTTTGACCACAAATACTGGAATGCGCTGGATGTGCCCACCCAGGGCACCTCCGCGCTGTCGCGTCCCGTGGACTACTACACCCAGCCGGGCCGCAGCGTCCGGGTTTCCCTGGCGTACCAGTATTGAGTCCTGCCATGAAAATCATGCGGCTGCTGCTCTGCTTGCTTGCCAGTGCCTGCGTATCCAGTGCCGTGTATGCGGCGCCCCAGCGTGTCGTGGCGTTGGGGGGTGTCGTCACCGAAATCGTCTACGACCTGGGGCAGGGCGGGCGGCTGGTGGCTGGCGACCTCTCCAGCCTCTACCCGGAAGCTGCGATGCGGCTCCCCCGCGTGGGCTACTACCGGGCGCTGTCGCTCGAAGGCATTCTCTCGGTCAAACCTGATCTGGTGCTGGCTTCGGAGAACGCCGGACCGCGCGGGGTTCTCGATCAGATCCAGGGCATGGGGGTGGCCGTCGAACGTGTCTCGGACGGCCCCTCCCTGTCGTCCCTCTATGCCCGTGTGGACGAGATTGCGCGGGTGCTTGGCGTTCCCGATCAGGGCGCCGTGCTTGCCGCGCGTATTCGCGCCGGAATCGAGGAGGCTCGCGCGCAGCCCGGCAAGCCCCTGCGGACGCTGCTGCTGATGAACCGTACGGGGCGATTCATGGCTGCGGGCGCCCGGACCGCCGCCCACGAGATTCTCACGCTGGCGGGTCTGGACAATGTCCTGGCCGGGCAGGCGGGTTATCAGGCCCTTTCGGCGGAAGGGGTCGCGGCGCTCGCTCCCGACATGATCGTGATCACGACCGCGTCGCTGAACAGTGGCGGGATCGATGACTTCCTGGCGCAGCCCGGTATCGTGTCGACGCCGGCGGCGCGCGCTGCGCGGGTGTTCGCCATGGACGACCTCCTGATCCTGGGGCTGGGGCCGCGCACGGGAGAGGCCATCCGTATACTCAAACAGGCTTCCCAGTGAAAATCGGCGCACTGGCCGGTCGCTCGCGTGAATCGGCGCCTCCCGGGCCATTGCCCCTGAGCGTCGTCCTGGGGGGCTTGATCGTGGTGCTCGCGGTGGTGGCGCTGGCCGCCTGCGCCAGCGGCGCGGTGGCGATTCCCTGGCGCCAACTGCCGCGTATCCTGCTTGCGCCCGATCTCGCCGGGCAGGACATCATGATGCGCAGCGTGCTGCTGGACATCCGGGTGCCGCGCGTACTCTTTGGCTGTGTCACAGGCGCGGCGCTGGCGGCGACCGGCGTGGTCATCCAGGCGCTTTTCCGCAACCCATTGGCCGAGCCTGGACTTGTGGGCATTTCATCCGGCGCCGCGCTCGGGGCCGTCACGGCCATCGTGCTGGCGGCGGGAGGCTTTGCCATTGTCGCGGGGGCAGCCTTTCTCGGCAGCCTCGCCGCCACATTCCTCGCCTACGCGATCGGCAGCCGCTACCGCGGCGTGGCGGGATTGCTGCTGGCGGGCATCGCCATCAATGCGCTGGCAGGCAGTGTCATCGGGGTGCTCACCTATATGGCCACGGACAGCCAATTGCGCGACCTGACCTTCTGGAGCATGGGCAGTCTGGCGGGGGCTTCATGGCATACGCTCTCGCTGGTCGGGCCGTGGACACTCGCGGTCCTCGCCTATCTGTGCGCGCAGTGGCGCGCCCTGAACGCGCTGCTGCTCGGAGAGCGCGAAGCGGCGCATCTCGGGTTCGAACTGGTTCCCGTGCGGCGGCGCCTCATCGTCGCCACCGCGCTGGTGATCGGTCCGCTGGTAGCGGTCACGGGCGGCATCGGTTTCGTGGGACTGGTCGTGCCACATCTGGTGCGCATGGTGCTGGGTGCGCATCATCGGCGCTTGCTGCCCGTTTCCCTGGTCGTGGGGGCGCTGCTGCTCACGTTGGCTGATTGGCTTGCGCGCCTGGTCATCATCCCGGCGGAGCTCCCCATCGGACTGGTCACCAGTCTGGTGGGCGGGCCTTTTTTCTTCTGGCTGCTCACGCGTGCTCGCAGTGTGCCGGCCTGAGGCGTGAATCTGGATGGAATCCTTATGCTGGAGGCTTCAAATATCTGGGTGCGGCGCCGGCGCCGTGCCATTCTGCAAGGGGTTAGTCTGGCGCTGCGCCCCGGGTCCGTGTGCAGCCTGCTGGGTGCGAACGGCGCCGGCAAATCCACACTGTTGTCGGTCCTCTCGGCTGAACTCGAGCCCGACCATGCCGAAGCGGGCGATGCCGCAGCGGTGACCCTTCATGGCCGCCCCCTGGCGTCATTTTCCACGGCATCGCTCGCCCGGATGCGCGCGGTGTTGCCGCAAAAGCCCGGACTGGCCTTCGACCTGAGCGTGTCCGAAGTGGTGAGCATGGGGGCTTATCCTTTCCCGGCGCTCCCGGATGCGCAGGTGGCGGCGCTTGCCGCGCGCGCGCTGGCGCTGGCGGACAGCGCCGATCTGGCGTCGCGGCGCTATCTGGAGCTTTCTGGCGGCGAACAGCAGCGCGTGCAATTCGCCCGTGTCGTTTTGCAGGCATTGGCCGCGCGCGATGCCGATCTCGAGGCGCGCTACATGCTGCTCGATGAACCGACGGCGAGCCTGGACCCCTTGCACCAGCAGACGTTGCTGCAAGCACTGGTCATGCTGGCGCGTGCCGAGCGCATGGGGATCCTGCTGATTTTGCATGATGTGAATCTCGCCGCGCGCTGGAGCGATGTCATCGCGCTGCTCTCGGACAGCAGGATCGTCGCTTGCGGCAGCCCCGCCGAAGTCCTGACGGCCGAAAATATCCGGCGCGTCTACGGCGTGGACAGCCACGTCATGCGTCATCCAGACCACCCGGAGCGTCCTTTGGTGGTGTTTCGCTAGCGGGCGGCGCCTGCGCCCGCTGGCGTATGCCGCCTCATTATGCGGCGAGCGCCTCCGGCATCGCCAGACTGTCCGCAAGGCGTGTCCAGGCTTTGATCTCGGGGCGTCCGGGCAGCCGCTGGCCGAAGAACTGCACGATCTGCCCGCCCTGGGCGTCGTACAGTTCGAGCGAAGTCACGAAACCGTCGGCGGTGGGTTTCTTGACGATCCAGGTTTCGGCGATATGGTCGGTCCGCAGATGCAGGTTGAAGTCCTCGTCCAGCACATTGAGCCAGGGGCCCATGATCTTGATGTTGTGCACCGGGCCGGCGTGGATCTGGACCAGGCCGGGCGAGCCGGTGAACACCATGATGGGCAGGCCGCTGCGCGCAACCTCGCGCAGCGTGTGTTCGGCCGCTGCATGGTCAGCCTTGCGGGCGAACTCGGCCCCTGCCAGGCGCAGCGATTGCAGACGCGTCACCTGGTGCCGTTTGAGCAGGCCATAGAACTCATGCGGGCCGTAACCCATCGTGCGCCAGCCCTCGCGCAGGGATTCGACATCGACCTGCTCGTCCGGCAGCAGGCGCGGCAGGGGATCGGCAACCGCATGCACGGCGATGCCGGGTGCCTGATCGGCCGCGGTGTAGCGGGAAATCAGCTGCTGCCATGCGGCCTGGTCGGTCTGGTCGAGCCGGTAGACCTTGTGCACCGCGACGCCATCGCCATCGAAGAACTGCAGGCTTTCGAGGCGCCGGCCGTGACTGTCTTCAGTAACGGCGAAGCCATGCTTGAAATGATCGAGGAAAACTCGCAGGTCGATGGCGCCGCCGACGATGGAGCCGATGGTCTTGCCGAGATGTACGCCCTCGAACCAGCCTTTTTTCTCGTGCACGCAGCTTTCGTTGCGGGTCAGGACCATGACACGGCCGACCTCGGGCAGGGCGCGAAAGATGTCGCCCGCCGCATCGTCTTGCAGCCGGATGATGTCCTGACCCGCGCGGCAGGCGACCAGTTCGCCTTCGCTCACGCCCAGGCGCGTTGCCAGCTCGCGGGCGCGCAGATCGGGTTCCTGCGCACGCAGCGTTTGCCACGCGGACGCCAGTTGGCTCGGCGTGCGTGCCTGGGATGGGTTTTCTGTCGAGTCGGACACTGAATTTCTCCTGGTTGAACGGTGATTGGTCGAGTTCCACCAAAGCGGTCCCCGGCCGATGGCATATCTGGCGATCGATTCGTCTTCGCCCTGTCTGCGTGCCGCATGCCGCCAGCGGCCTGCACGGCTTAGTTTATGCTTAAACGAATGATAATTGTTATTATTCGTACCAATAGGCTGCGTGTCAATCCATCGTTGTTCCACGAATCACAGCCACCCGGTGCGTGTGTCGCGGCGCGGGACCCGAGGCCGGCGGCCTGGGATGTCCCGGGAAGGGCACCGCGCCGCCACGGGCCGCCCGTGGTTCATCAGAAGGTGATGGTCGTGCGCAGCCCCACGATGAATGCGTGGTTCAGGCTGCGGGTCGGGTCATCGGGGTCCTGGCCGCCGTTGGGCCGGACGATATATTGCAGATCGGGCTGCAGAGTCCACCAGGGCGTGATCTGCGCCGTGTAGTTGAGTTCGTACACGACCTCGCTGCTGCGCACTGCATAGGGATCATCGAACAGCGCCGCATCCCGATCCGCCGCTACCGCATCGCGGCTGATCTTCGCGTAGGCCACGCCCAGGGTCAGCAGATCGTCGGGGCGGCTGGCGAATGGGCCTTTCAGCCCGATGCCGCCGTCCGCGTAGTACGAGATCAGGTTCCGGTTGGCGGGCGAGAAGCCGCCGCGCAGGAACACGCTCACGCTGCTCGCATCACCCTTCCAGACCGTCTGGTCGACGACGCCATAGAGACCCCAGTTGCCCTTGTGATCGAGCGGACCGTCCAGGTCTGGATCGGCGACCGGGACGGTGGCGCCGCTTTCATTCAGGCCATAGCGCTGGTCCGCGAAACGATTGTCGGAATACCAGACGCCGAGCTTGTAGAGGCCGGGCAGGCCCGTGGCGTCTTCGGACTGATGCACACCATACTGCAACTCACCCATCCAGAGCGTGCCGCTGTCCAGCGGGAATTTCGTGCCGTGCCGGTTGCACTTCTGGGGGTCGTCGTCGCAATGGCGGCCTGCCGGGTCCCCATTGAATGCGGCGGCCAGGACGGAGAACTGCTCCGTGGGCTGGATTCTGAGGCGTATCCCAGGGGTGGCCACGGGATACGCCGGGCCGCCGTTGGTCATGTTTGCCGAAAGCAGGCCGGCCCAGCCGAAGGTCCCATTGATGAGGTTCCCGGCGGTGGGGCTGGTGAAGAACTCGTCATCGGCGGCAAGCTGGCCCGCCTGGATCGACAAGCGGTCGTCCCACAGGCTCTGTTCGAGCCAGGCGGTGAACAGGCGCGTGGCGGGCAGGCCGTCGATATTGCTCGGGTCCGCGATGCTGCCCGCATGTTCGGCGACGTTGTGGCCGCCGTCGTGGATATTGAAGACGGTCACGTGCGCCGTCGCGCCGGGCCAGCCGATGGCTTTTTCCAGGTCGCCATCGACAGAGAACTCGACGCGTCCCTCGTAGCTGTTGCGCTGTTCGAGTCCGCCGGAGACGACGCTGAAACTCTCGCCGACATATTCGAGGGTGATGTCGATGCCCTTGTCTTGCAGCGTCGTACGCAATCCACCCCAGTCTCCCGTGAGCGTATCGCGTTCCCATATCGAGGCGGGCGCGGCTTCAGTCTCTGGTTCGGCGGCGTATCCGGCGCCATGGCAACCCAGAGCCCCCAAGAGGGTGAGCGTGCTGGCGGCGATCGGGCGATACAGCTTCATTTTTCGTTCAGTATTCATCCGTGTCCTTTCCGGTTGTTGGCGCTTCGGGCCCCGGGGGCCGTATGCTGGGTGGGATGGGCGCCGGGAGGCTTATCCTGCTATGTTAGTAGGATAAGATAAATCTCAAGAATGAGAATGATTTGCGTTATTGAATACGATAAAATCCTGACTCTCGTTGCGGGGATGCGACGATCAGACCTATACTCTTGCGACTGAGCGGCCGAGGCCAGGGATCGGGTATGACATCTCCAGACGACAATTCTTCTGAAACCGAGCCATCGGCTGCGTCGCTGCCGGAAGGTTATCTTTGGCGATTCTGCGTTTTCATTGTGTTCATGCTCGGCGGCGTCGTGTGCCTGTGGTTTTTCAACGCGATCATTGGCGTGCTCATATCGTTGGCGGGCCTTGCTTTTGCGAAGCGCAGCGGACTGGACGAAATCGTGGCGTCCAGCGCCAAAGATGCCGAGCGGTGAGTGATGGATAGGCAGTTCTCACAGAGTTGCGTCTTTTGCTTGACGCCATCATTCTTTCCCAGGATGCTGGCGCCTCGATTCATCCACCTGCTCCATGAAAGGAGTACGGCATGCCTGCCATGACAGTCAAAACCAACGAGGTTTTCCAGCGCTGAGCCGCAGGCGAGTCGTCGCCCGGAACGCGCTGCCAAGCGAATCCGGGCCGGGAATGCAAACCCTGGCCAAGCGCCGGGGTTTTTCTTTTTCACCGGCGATCAGCCAGGGTATTCCCGCCGCCGTCGGGGTCGACATCGGCTGCGGCATGAATGCGGTGCGCACTTCGTTGCGCGCCGGACAATTGCCCGATAGCTTGCGCACCGTGCGCCTGGGAATCGAGGACGCGGTGCCCTGTGGCTTTGCGCAGCACGCTGCCAGCCGCATGCGCGGCAGCGCGCTGCAAAGCCTCAGGCGCCCGTTCGACGCGCGGCTGGACATCACCGTCGGCAAGCATCCGGAGCTGATGAAGATGCAGCGCCGCTTCAACGAAACCTGGTTGTGTCAGCTCGGCATGCTGGGCGGCGGCAATCATTTCATCGAGTTGTGCGTGGACGAGGCCGATGCCGTCTGGGTCATGCTGCATTCCGGCTCGCGCGGTATCGGTAACGTCATCGGGCGCTACTTCATCGCCGCCGCGCTCGATGTGCTGAAAACGCAGCTGCCGCCTTTCCGTCTCGATGGCGAGGCGATCAATTGCCATCACAACTATGTGGCGCGCGAGCGGCATTTCGGGGAAAACCTGTTCATTACCCGCAAGGGGGCCATCTCGGCCCGGGCGGGTGAGCTGGGCATCATCCCCGGCAGCATGGGTGCGCGTTCCTACGTCGTGCGCGGATTGGCAATGAACGATCGTTCTGCTCGTGCTCGCACGGGGCAGGGCGGCGCATGAGCCGCAGCGCGGCCAAGCGGCGGTTTTCCCGTGCCGATCTGGAGGCGCAGACGGCGGGGGTCGAGTGTCGCAAGGACAGCGGTGTCGTGGATGAAATTCCGGCGGCCTACAAGGACATCGATCAGGTCATGGACAACCAGCGCGATCTGGTGGAAGTCGTCCATACCGTGAAACAGGTCCTGTGCGTGAAGGGGGGAATGATGGGCCGGAAAAATCCCCCCTCGATCCTGCCGCAAGGCCGGAGTTTTGCCATCGAACTTTGCACCGCCACAGGCCGCGAGCTGGCGCAAAATTATGTTTCATAATTAAAACGATGAATTGATATGCATATGATGCGCCTTGATTGGTAAATATCGCAGATTTTCCCCGGAGAAGTGCGAGGATGTTTTTTCGTCTTGTAAAACAATAAATGAATGGAACAATATTTCACGGCATGGTTATTTTCCATTCATGGCAGTATTCGGATACAGCTGATACGCGTTTATATACAAACTCATAGTGGATGAGATACCGCTATGTTTTTCATAGAAAATTTCCGAAAGATTGCGGATTCCGCGCCAGTAAATATTGTGGAAAGTCTTGGTTGCGGCTTGTGCGAACGCGAGGCCGTACTTAAAGTGGTGTCACGGTTTTATGGATAGGCTGTGAAGGAACCCCTGACGGTTCCTGGATTCGCAGTCGGAATGTGCAGGTTTCAAATGGCGCGCGGGATGAAATCAATATCATTCTGCATTGCTGGATCTTCACATCGAGATGCTCATGCGAAAGTCGCTGGTTTCGATCGTTCTATGTTTGAGCGTTTTTCTGCCGGCCGGCGCCCGGGCCTGTGACATGCAGGCATCCTGGATGCAGCGCGCCTGTAGCCGCGTCGTCCAGATCTGGGATACCGGCCACAATGACCTCTATCTGACCGGATGGGCCTGGCACAATCGCGCGATGTACAGCGCCCGCAAGATTCGCGAGTTCAATGAGGGTGCCTGGGGCGGCGGGTATGGCCGCAGCATCTATGACGAGGATGGCAATTGGCAGGGGCTGTATTTCATGTCGTTCCTGGATTCGCACGCCCGGGTCCAGGCCATGGCCGGATATGGCTTCCTGAATATCGCTGACCTTTCGCCGAATTGGCATGTCGGGGCGGGCTACACGCTGTTTCTCATGTCGCGCAAGGACATCAACGACTACATCCCTTTCCCCGGTGTTTTGCCCCTGGTCTCGGTGGGATATCGCAAGGCGAGCGTTTTCGCCACGTATATCCCTGGCGCGAGAGGCGCGGGCAATGTGCTGTTCGTGTTCGGCAAGTGGTCTTTCTGAGCGGCCTGCGTATGGCGATGCAGGCCGTTTTTCATGAGTCCGGCGCTTGTCTGACTGGAGGCTGTCGATGGCGTGTGTGAATGGCAAGTCTTGTCTGGCATGGCGGATCGCGATCCGGTCAGCGGTCGTGGCGGTGGCCGTGGCTGTTTCAGGCTGCGACCGGGGGGCGGATCAGCCCGTCGTCGCGATTCCTCCTCCGGCCGTGGGGGTTGCCACGGTCACGCGCGCGCCGCTCGATTTCGAGTTTGACCTGCCCGGCCGTATCGAACCCCAGCGCACCGCCGAGATCCGCGCCCGGGTCGATGGCATCGTTGAAAAGCTGCTGTATACCGAGGGCAGCGATGTGGCGGCCGGCGCGCCGTTGTTCAAGATTGATGACAGCGACTACAAGGCGCAGCTGGCACAGGCCAAGGCCATGCTGCGGCGTGCCGAGGCGGCGCAAAAGAATGCGGTTGCGGTCGTGCGGCGTTTTGCGCCATTGGTTGGCAAGCAGGCGGTCAGCGCGCAGGAATACGATGCCGCGCTGGCGGCGCAGGCGCAGGCCCAGGCCAATGTGTCCGATGCGCAGGCCGCGGTGGCGCTGGCCAAGCGGCGCCTGGAGCGCTGCACGGTGCGCGCGCCGATCGCCGGGCGGGTGGGGCGCGCGCTGGTGACCGAGGGGGCGCTGGTCAGCGCCGCCTCGGCCACTTTGCTCGCGCGGGTGGATCAACTGTCGCCGATCACCGCCACGTTCACCCAGTCGAATGCCGCCATCCTGGACCTGACCGAGTACGTGCGCTCCGGCGCGCTGACGCTGCCGCCAGACCACCAGTTTCCCGTGCGCATCACGCTGCCCAATGGCGCTCAATATCCCGAGCAGGGGTTGGTCGATTTCACCGATCTGGCGGTGGACCTCAGCTCGGGCTCGCAGGCGGTGCGGGCTGTTTTCAAGAATGCCGATCGCAGGCTGCTGCCTGGCCAGTTCGTGCGGGGGCGTTTTCACGTGGGGCTGCGGCTGGATGGCATGCAGGTGCCGGCGCGCGCGGTGCAGCTGAATAACGGCATCGCGAGCGTGCTGGTGGTGGGGGCGGACGATATCGTGCAGGCCAGGCAGATCGAAATCGGCGAGTTGCAAGGCGGAAAGTGGGTCGTGCGTCACGGGCTCGAGAGCGGCGACCGGGTCGTGGTCGATGGCTGGCACAAGGTCAGGCCAGGACAGCAGGTCAGCCCGGCCAAGGTGGATGACCGGCTCGATGGCGGAACCCGGCCATGAGTTCATTTTTCGTGTTCCGGCCGGTATTCGCCTGGGTCGTGGCCTTGTTCATCCTGCTGTTCGGACTCATTGCCATGGCATTGCTGCCGGTGGAGCAGTATCCGAACATCGCGCCGCCCTCGATCTCGATTGCGGCCCACTACCGCGGCGCCGATGCCGCCACCATCGACCGTAACGTCACCTCGATCATCGAACAAGAGATGAACGGGCTCGACAATTTTCTGTATATGTCCTCGGTCAGCCGCGCCAACGGCACAGCCCAGATCACCGTCACCTTTACCCCGGGCACGGACCTGGACGTGGCGCGTGGTCAGGTGCAGGATCGCCTGAGTCGCGTCGAGGCGCGGCTGCCCCAGGAGGTGCGGCAATTGGGCATGACCGTCACCAAGGCGTCGTCCGGGTTCCTGATGCTGATCGCCTTGCGATCCGATCGGCCTGAGATCACGGCGGTGGCAATGGGCAATTTCGCCTCGAACAATATCCTCAACGAATTGCGGCGCATCCCCGGGGTGGGCGATGTGCAGTTGTTCGGTTCCCCCTATGCCATGCGCATCTGGATGGACGAGAGCAAGCTGGCCGGCTACCAGATGTCGGCCAGCGATGCCCTGCGGGCCGTGCAAGAGCAGAACGTCCAGGTGGCCAGCGGCGCCCTGGGTGAACAGCCCTTGTCGGGCGATGCCCAGTTCCATGCGCAGATCGTCACGCAAAGCCGCTTTTCCACGCCCGAGCAGTTTCGTGAAATCATCCTGCGTGTCAATCCCGATGGTTCGGTCGTGCGGCTGGGGGATGTGGCGCGCGTCGAGCTGGGCAACGACAACTATGGCTTCCGCTTGCGCGTCAATGGCAAGCCCGCCGCCGGCATTGCCGTCCAGCTCGCCAGCGATGCCAATGCCCTGAACGTGGCGCGGCAGGTGCGCGCGCGCATGGGTGAACTCGAAACCATTTTCCCCGACGGGATGCATTGGTCGGTGCCGTTCGACATTACGCCGTTCATCCAGACCTCGATCCAGTCGGTCGTGGTGACGATGGTCGAGGCGCTGGCGCTGGTGACCCTGATGGTGTTCATCTTTTTGCAAAGCTGGCGCAGTACGCTGATTCCCACGCTGGTGGTGCCCATTGCCCTGATCGGCACGTGCGCCGGCCTGTATCTGTTTGGCGCGTCCCTGAACCTGCTGTCGCTGTTCGGCATGGTGGTGGCGATCGGTATATTGAATGACGACGCCATCGTCATTTCGGAAAACGTGTCGCGCATCATGGCGCAAGAGCAATTGAGCGCGCGCGAGGCCACCCGCAAGGCGATCGGGCAGGTCCTGGGACCGATCGTCGCCAGCACCCTGGTGCTGGTGGCCGTGTTCGTGCCCATGGCGATGTTTCCCGGCTCCAGCGGCGCGATCTACCGCCAGTTTTCCATCACCCTGACGGTATCCATCGTGATCTCGACCATTCTTGCTTTGTCGCTGGGGGCGGCATTGTGCGCCACTTTGCTGAAGCTGCCCGAGTCCGCCGATACGCCTGCCGCCGGGCCGGCCGCGCGGCGCTTTGGCTGGCTCAGGCGCGGCAGGCGGTGGGGGTTCGATCGATTCAATGCGGGGTTCGCCGCCCTGACGCGGGGCTATGTGCGCGGCGTGCAAGGCATGTTGGTGCATCCATTGCGCTGGATGCTGGTCTTTCTGCTGGTGTGCGGTGCGGCCATGCTGCTGTTCGCGCGGCTGCCCGGCGGCTATCTGCCCTCGGAGGATCAGGGGTATTTCTTTGTGGCCTACACCGGCCCGCCCGGCGGCACCGCCGACGGCACCGAGCGCGCGGTCGCGCAGGCCGAGCACATCCTGCGCCAGCAGGATGCCGTGCGCAATATCGCATCGGTCGTGGGTTTCAGTTTCTTCGGGCAGGGGCAGACGGCCGCCATGTCGTTCGTGGACCTGTATCCGTGGGCCCAGCGGCCCGGCGTCGCAGATTCGGTCGACAGCATCGTGGGGCGCGGCAATTTCGCGTTCCGCGCGATCCCGGAGGCGGTCATCTTCGCGCTCAACCCGCCGCCCATTCCGGCGCTGGGCAACGCATCGGGTTTCTCCATGAAAATCCAGGATCGCAGCGGCCTGGGAGGGGCCAGCCTGGAGCAGGCGGGCGCGGCCATTCTGGCGGCCGCCGCCCACAATCCAGTGCTGGCGGGCGTGCGGATCGATGGTATGCCGCCCGCGCCGCAGTTGTACGTGGAAATCGACCGCATCCATGCGCGCGCGCTGGGCTTGCAGGTGGCGCAGGTCAATCAGGCGCTGGCGCTGGCCTTCGGTTCGAATTACGTCAACGATTTCGTCCATGACGGCAGCGTGCTGCGCGTGTTCATGCAGGCCGATGCGGCCCAGCGGATGCGGCCCGAGGACATCGCCGCCCTGCAATTGCGCAACGACCAGGGTCAGATGGTGCCTTTCTCGGCGTTCACGCGCACGCGCTGGGTCAGCGGGCCGCAGCAACTGGAGCGTTACAACGGCTTTCCGGCCATCACGATTTCCGGCCAGGCCGCGCCGGGCCAGGCCAGCGGCGCCGCGTTGCGGGCCATGGAACACATTGCGGCCCAGACGCTGGGCAGCGGCATGACCTACGAATGGACTGGCACCGCCCTGGAGGAAACCCAGGCCGGCAATCAGGTGGCGCTGCTGCTCGGCTTGTCGCTGGTGGTGGTGTTTCTGCTGTTGTCGGCGCTGTATGAAAGCTGGTCGGTGCCCATCGCGGTATTGCTGATACTGCCGTTCGGCCTGCTGGGCGCGGCCGGATTCACGCTGGCGCGGGGCATGTCGGCCGACATCTATTTCAATATCGGACTGGTCACCATCATCGGCCTGGCGGCGAAGAACGGCATCCTGATCGTCGAATTCGCCATCAAGGAAGAAGCCCAGGGGCGCGACAGAATCGAGGCGGTGGTCGACGCGGCGCGCCAGCGGCTGCGGCCGATCCTGATGACCAGCCTGACCTTCGTGCTGGGCATGTTGCCGCTGGTGCTGGCCACGGGCGCCGGCGCTGCCAGCCGGCGCGCGGTGGGCACCAGCGTCATGGGCAGCATGCTCACGGCCACGGTCTTCGGGGTGTTCTTCACGCCGCTGTTCTACGTCGTCGTCAGAAAATGGTTTGGCCGGCGGTTTGCGCCGCCGCAGCCCTCGCGGCCGCGTAAATCGCCGGGCGCGCCCGGCGGCGGCGAGGGGGCATGATGATGCGGCGCATCGGCTTGAGCATGTTGCTGTGCGCCGGGCTGTCCGCCTGCAATCTGGCGCCCCCATATCATGCCCCGCCGGTCGCTCTGCCGGAACACTATGGCGATGCCGGTTCCGGCTCGACGCCCGTCCCGGGCACTGCCGCGCAGGCTCTGGCGTGGCAACATTTTTTCGGTGATGAGCAACTGAAGTTCCTGCTCGCCAGGGGGCTGGAATCCAACCGGGACCTGGCCGCGGCCGTGGCGCGCATCGCGCAGGCGCGAGCGTTCTACCGTAT
Organism: Castellaniella defragrans; assembly: GCA_040394755.1. Lineage (GTDB taxonomy): Bacteria > Pseudomonadota > Gammaproteobacteria > Burkholderiales > Burkholderiaceae_B > Castellaniella > Castellaniella defragrans_A. Next base: position 20,623 of record JBEBRQ010000015.1, read on the forward strand.
CGAGCAGGCCTCCCGCCTGCCCGCCATCGACGCCGGGGCGGGGGCCAGCCGCAGTCAGGCGCCATTGTCCAGCCTGGACCCGGTGTTTGCCGACAGCCAGCGCACCATTCAGTTCAACCAGTACAACGCGCAGGCGGGCATCAGCGCGTTCGAGCTTGATTTCTGGGGGCGGGTGCGCAACCTGAATGCCGCCGCCCTGCATCAGTACCTGGCGACCGTGGAGGGCAAACGGGCGTTCCGCCTGTCGCTGATCGCCAATATCGCCGCCACCTATTATGCCGCGCGCGCGGGCGACGAGGGTATTGAACTGGCCCGCCATACCGTCGATACCCGGACCTATGCGTTGCAAGTGGCCAAGGACCGCCTGGACGCGGGCGTGACCTCGTTGGTCGATTACGAACAGGCGGCGATTCTGCTGGCCCAGGCCCGGACCCAGCTCGCGGAATTGCAGCGCGCCACAGCCGGACACTGGAACCAGCTCTGGGTGCTGGTGGGCGGCAAGGTCGATGGCGTCATGCCGCCAGCCCGGCCTATCGAAAGCGCCGGGCAGTTCGAGAACCTGGACGCGGGTCTGCCGTCCTCCTTGCTGGCGACGCGGCCCGACATCCGGCAGGCCGAGGACATGCTGCGAGCCGCCAATGCGGATATCGGCGTTGCGCGGGCGGCGTTCTTGCCGCGCATCGCGCTCACGGGTTCGTACGGCTATGCCTCATCCGAGTTGTCCGGATTGCTGTCCGCGCCCAATGAAATCTGGACGGCAGGCGCCGCGTTGAGCCTGCCCCTTTTCGACTGGGGCCAGCGGCGCGTGGGCGTCGAACTGGCCAAGGCGCGGCGCGATGAACTGGTGGCCAATTACCAGAGGACGGTGCAGACTGCGTTCAGCGAGGTCGCCACCGCGCTCGAGCGCCGTGCCCGCTATCGTGAACAGTTGGCGGCCCAGGAGGCGGCCGTGCAGGCGCAGCGCCGCCTGGCCGAGACCGCCGACTTGCGCTACCGGAACGGCATTTCGATCTACCTCGAAGTCGTGGACGCGCGGCGCGGGCTGTTCAACGCCGAACAGCAGATCCTGCAATTGCGGGCCGCGCAATTGCAAAACGGGGTATCGTTGTATGTAGCGCTGGGCGGAGGGGATGAATAGCGTCTTTGTTTTTCTGTGGTATCCAACGGATTGCCTACTGCTCATTGAGGTAAAACAATGCAGGACAGCATTGTATTTGCATATAGTATTCATATGGCTTGCTGTGTTCATTCATTGAAAAAGGGAATTGCATGATCAAGGAAGTTACCGGCGATATTCTATTGAGCAAGGCCGATCTGCTCGCACACGGTATTTCGGCACAAGACCCATTCGACAGCGGCCTGGCGCTGGCCTTGCGCGAGCGTTGGCCTTCACTGGTCAAGGACTACCGGCGCGACACGCGCTCCAAGGCCATCGGCACGGGGGATGTGTGGGGCTGGACGGGCGTGCAGGAAAGCGGCGGCGTGCGCAAGATCGTCAATCTGGTGACGCAGGACACTCTGGGCCAGGGGCCGAGCGCCAAACCGGGCAAGGCCAGCATTGAAAATGTGCGCCGTGCGCTGCAGAATCTGGTCCGGTATGTGCGCGAGGAAAACATCTCCAGCGTTGCGCTGCCGCGATTGGCGACCGGCGTCGGCGGTTTGGAGTGGGCCGATGTCAGGCCGCTGATCGATCAATATCTGGGCGACCTGGATATTCCGGTGATCGTCTATGCGACCTATCGCAAGGACGAGCAGGCGGCAGAGGGTCTCTGACCATGTATGCCTGGCGGCGGGGCGTTCCCCCGCCGCCTGTTGCGCAAGGGCGGCTGGGGAAAGCCCGGATGCTTCTGGGGCGAGTCCGCGCGGTTTTCAAAATACATGCCGCGATACTGAATAAGTCTTGATATTTTAAGATTCTTAATATTTTCCGGTTGAGCGCCTGCAATTCTCCGGATATAGTCTGCGCATTTGGTCTGATGGACTACAAGAAATAATCAGTCAATCAAAGGCCGTGCAGGCGCGAATCAGTCGGGTGGTTGTTGGGTTCTTGATGCAAGGCGTTTTTGCGCTTTGCATTCCGAGTCTGATTTCCAGGCCTTCAATGGATGCCTGAAGCTGCGGTCGGCCTTTCCAACCCATGGATACCCGCAAGATGCTTTCCGCTACCCCATCCATCGAATCGCTGCGCACGCAACTGGACACCCTGCGCCAATACCTTGCAACAGAGCAATACGGGCCGCTGGAGGCATTCTTTGATGATGCCGCCGCCGAGTGGCTGGATACCCCGCGCCGCGCCTATGGATACGCTTGGTATGTGGATTGCTTTCTGGAGGGGCCGTTGCCGCTGCCGGAAATGCTGGTCCAGCTGCGGGCATGGTGCGCGAGTTCACCAACGTCCTATCACGCACACCTGCTCCTGGGCGATGCCTGGGGGGAGGCGGCCGGAAAGATACGCTCGGCGTATTGCGCCGACTATGTGGAGCAGGCCCAATGGGCCGGTGCCCAGATGGCGCGCGATCATGGGCTGGCCGCCTATCTGCGCGCCATCGCCCTGCATCCCAGGCCAGCCCTGGCGCTGCAGCGCATGATGCGCCTGGGGGCCTATCTGGGCGAGCCGCAGTGGCTCCTGGATCTTGCGCAAGGCCAGGCTCCGGCCAGTCATGCTGATTTTCAGGCGCAATGGCATCCAGACGCCTGGAAAGGGGGGCTGACGCTGTTGAAAGCGTATGGCGCAAGCCTGGCGGACATTCCTCATACCCTGCCCTCCGGCTTGCCGCCACGCGTGGCGGGGGAACTCGACGACGGCAAGACCTACTGGCTGCGCCTGGCGTTGATGGCGCGTCCTGGTGACAGCGATGTCCTGGGTGGCTACCTGTATTTTCTCTATCCGCGCTGGGGGGGGAGCCATGCCGAAATGGAGGCTTTCATCGAAGGCCCCATCTGCGCCGACTTGAGCGAAGCAGAGCGCGACGAATTGCGCTTCCGGAAGGCGCTCGACTACCTCGGGTTCCGGGACTACCCGGATGTGGACGACACCGAGCGCCTCGGTCTATTCGCCGAAGAATTCGAGCGCTGCCTGCGGCTCGACTTGACGCCGTCGAGCCGGGCGCGGGCGCTGTGCCTGTATGCCGATTTTCACTGCACGATCGCGCGCGGTGATGATAGCCAGGAATTGCGTTGGGACCGCGATCGGTTGCGGCGGGCCTATGACTTGCTTGCCGAAGCAATGGATTGCGCCCCCGCCGCGGTGGATTTCACCGCCGAGGCCTATCCGCACACGCTGTACATTCTGCAAGCCTGCCTCTGGTTCAACGGTATGCCCGATCCCCGGAATCTATTGCGGCAGGTGCTGGATCGCGCCGTCCGTTGGGGAAATGACTGCGAGGCGCAGTTGCTTGCCGCCATCGGCAGCCGGTTCGGGCTTTTCGGTATCGAGCAGGGCACTTATGACCACGCCGCTCTCATCGACCGGGCGCTGGTGGAATCGAACGTCAATATCGTTCAGGTCGGGGACAATCTTTGGAAATATGTTCCCCAGGAGGCGGTATTGTTCCTGTGGCAGGAGTGCGCCGCGCGTGGCGAGGGCGACGGCTACATGGGCATGAGTGAATTGTATGCGGGCAAGATCGATCCGGCATTCACCCCCATCGACGCTGCGCTGTCGCAGCAATGGTTGCGCCGGGCCGCCGAGGCCGGCCATCGGATTGCGCGCTGCAATCTGGTTTTCAAAGCAACGACGGGGGACGAGCCATTGAATGCCGCGCAGTATGCGCAATTCAAGGAATGGATGGAGGATATCTGGGAAAAATCCAATCCGGGAACCAGAGTCGAATCGGCTTCGGCCGAGAATCTGGCCTGGCTGCAGCTGATGTGCAGCGATAACGATGAGGAAAAGCGGACCAGCCTGGCTGAGGCTCTGGCCTGGCTGTGGGCCAAAGGCGACGAAAGGGGAAAACAGATCGCCGCCCATAGCTATGCGATCGCCTTCCTGGAGGGCAGGGGCTGCATGGTCAATCGATATCTGGCAAAGATCTGGGTCGACCGCGCTCTGGCGCTGCGTCCCGATGCTGACCATACTCTCGACCTGGCGGGGCGTGTTTACCGGCGCGGAGCCTTTCTCGGCGCCTGGCGGGCCGCCCTCGATTTCCGCAAGGATCGCAAGAGCATCGATGACTGGGCCCGCCATCTGACTTTCGGCAGAGGGGAACCCGACTTTGCCTGATCTGCCATCGGGCGGCGGCGCCAGTCGCTCGATGCCGCCCGCGAAATCAGTGGATTCGGCGCATTGGCGCGAGCGGCTGCGCATCTCGATCTGGCTGATCATTGGCTATGCGGTCATCGCGGCTCTGGTGCTGTTGCCCATTCTGGCGCTCCTCTGGCTGGCTGTATATTCGTTTCCACTGCTGGAAGGGGCGCCCGCCGCCCTGCTGGCCTTGTTCGCGGTCTTCTATGGCGTGGATGTGATCCGGGCGCTGCATCCGCCACCCGCTGAATCTGGCTGCGAGGACGCACTGGTGCTGCGGGAGTCTGACGCCCCCGGGCTATACGCCTTGATTGATTCGGTCCGGATCTGTGTTGGCGGTCCGGCCTTGCATACGGTGGTCCTGTCCAATCGCTTGAATGCCAGCATCTCGCAACGCGCGCCTTTGCTCTGGCTGGGCAAGACTCGGCATACGATGGAAATCGGGCTGCCCCTGTTGTGCCTGTTGCCAGCCGGACAGATCGGCGCCATCATTGCTCATGAGTTCGGGCATCTGATGGGGCAGCATGGACTGCTTGGCAGACGCATCCATGTCCTGCGCCGGTGCCTGATCGGATTGCAGGAAAATCTTTCCGAATCCGGCGCGGCCACATCGCAGTACTGGCGCTGGTTTCACAGGATCTCATGCTCCGGTCTGCTGCTTTTCCTGCGCTGGTATGTCCCTCGCCTGGATGCCAGATCGTTCGCGGTCCGCTGTGCGGGCGAGTATGTGGCCGATCGGGCGGCGGCCCGTTGGGATGGGGCGCAGACTTTCGTCCAGGCGTTGTACTCGTTGGAGGTGGCCGAGTGCTACCTGCATTTTGAGTTCTGGCCCAGGTTGTGGGACGAGGCCAGGCACTCGTCCACCCCTTGCGGGGACCCTTTCTCGCAGCTGCTTTCGGGGAAAACCATGGATAGCCTGGCATTGGACCAGGCGACGGAGTGGATTTATCATGCCTTGCGCGCCACCACCGGCAATGAGGATACGCATCCGTCACTGCATGATCGCGTCATCCAGCTGGGAGCGGATACCCGGACCGCCACGGTTGCTTCCCCCATCGGCGGCGTTGCGCATCTGCTGCTGTCCGATTCATTTCTCCATGACGCCGCAGCAAAGATGGACGCGCAATGGGCGAAGGCTGTGGAGCCGGATTGGAAGCATTACCGCCAGGGGTGGCAAGAGACAGTTGCCGCGCATGAGGCCTTGCGTTTGCGCGCCACGACCCAGCGTCTTCGCGCATGGGACTGGCTGGACATGTCGGACAAGAGCAGACGGTTGAGCGATCCGTCCTGGGAGGAGGAGCTGCGGCATGCGCACACGCTGGCGCCCGACAACCCGGATGTGCTCTACGCTCTGGGCGTGGCGCACCAGAAGCAGGGGCGGCTGGAAGAAGCCGCCGGATGCCTGGCACGGGCTATCGAGTTGGACAAGATGGAAACCTTGCGCTGCTCGCGCGCGCTGACGCGCCTGAGCCTGGTGCGCGGCGATCTGCCGGCTGCTGCGCAACATCGCCTGCGCGCCGATGAGGCGGTCAGGCATCAGAGAGCCATTGATGCGGAGCTGTGCGCCGTCCATGAAGACGATGAGCTGGCTCCCCACGGGTTGCCCCTGCACCGTATTCGCCAGGTCGAACAGGATATCCAGCCCATTGCCCATTACGCCGAGCGTATTTGGTTGGTCAAGAAGGTCTCGCGCATCGACAGTGGGTTCAGCCGGTACGTCTTTGTGGTGGCGGCGGGCACCCAGGGATGGCGCTATGCGCTGGACCGCCTGCTGATGCGCGGCGGCTCCCGGCAAGAGATCTGCCGGCGTCTGGCGGATAATCTCAGGCTCGATCTGCCGACGATACCGCTCTGGCATTTTTGCACGCCAGAAGGCGTGTTTGCGCGGCGGTTGGTCCAGGATGGCATACCATGCTTGATGAGTTCTGGGGTTTATGAAAAGTAGAGATCAGCAAGCGCCTGAACCACTGACAGCCGAGCGTCTGGAGGTCTGGACGGTCCTGAGCGAGCTGTTCCTGGACACTGAATTATCAGATGGCGACTTGCGCCGGATCGCCGCAAATCTTCGGGAATCGCCCTATGCGCCTGCCGAAATCGGGCGCATATTGCGCAGTGAGGTGATGCCTGCCTTCGGTGCCAACCTTGCGTCGGTTGCGGGGGAGTGGACGCCGTGGAGTGAGGACGAGGTGCGCGCGATCATGACGCGGTCGCTGCATGGCAATCGGATCGCCCGATGGTTTGCCGCATTCTTTGCCTGGCGCATGATCCGGGAGGATTGGCGGCGCATAGAGGCCATGCTGGAATGATCGCGCGAGCCTTCTCACCGCGTGGCCGGCAGGAGCGCTTGCAGGTCGGGGGGCAGCGTCAGGTCGGGCGCATCGCGCCGCAGGTCTTGCAGGGCTTGCAACGCCGTGGCGTTCTGGCCGTTGCGCAACAGCTCGCGGATGTGCGCGATGCGCGCGTCGGATTCGGCCTGGGGCGTGTCGGCTTGCGGGGTTGATTCATGCATGGGGATCATGCCGCTTGGCACCGCGGATGGCGTGCTGGCCTGCTGTTCGCGGTCCGTGACCGATGGCGCAGGTCTGGCGGATCTGGCTTGTGGGGCGAGCTGCGTGGGCGCGGCGGTCAGCCGTGGCGCTGTCGCCGGTGGCGCTGCGGCCAGTGGCGGGCTGGCTGGTTCTATGTCGACGGGGGGCGCGTCGTTGACGATGGTGTGATCGGGACGCTGGAATTCCACCAAGAGAACCAGGCCGGCGGTCAGCACGATCGAGGCGGCCACGCCCCAGCCGGGATGCCGCAGCCGTCGCCGGGTTTGCGCGCGGTGGTCGGCGGCGGCGGCGCGCGCGGCCGCGGCGCGCACGGCCGCGTCCAGGGTCGGGCTGGGCTCGGCGCGCGGCAGTGTGCGGTACAGGGCCCGCAGGTCCTGGTCGTCGTCTTCGTCGAGAGGGGGGCGGGAATGGGCCGTCATGGGTTCAAGGCCTCACGAATGCGCTGCGTGGCATAGCGCAGGCGCGATTTCACGGTTTCGCGCGGTGCGCCGGTGACGTCGGCGATTTCCTCCAGGCTCAGATCGTGTTCCAGCCTCAACAGTATGGCATGGCGTTGTTCGTGCGGCAGTTGTTCGATGGCGATCTGCAAGCGCCGGCGAGTCTGGAAATCCGATAGTTGCTGTTCGGGCTGCTCGTGCTCGGCCGCCGCCAGCGTGGCCAGCGCGGCTTCGGTTTCCTGGGGACTGACCGGCGCGGGTTGGCGGCGGTAAGCGTCGATGATCAGATGATGCGCGATCTTCAACAGCCAGGTGGTGAAGCGCGCGCGCGGCTGCCAGCGCGCGCGGGCGTCGATGACGCGGCTCCAGGTCTCCTGGAAAACGTCTTCGGCCTGATGCGGGTTGCGTGTGCCGCGCAGGATGTAGCGATACAGGCCGGCGCGGTGGCGCGCGTACAGGGCATCGAACGCGGCCAGATTGCCGGCGCCGTAGGCCAGCATCAGGGTTTCGTCGTCGGCGTCCAGGGTGTCCATATGTCGGCCGAGTGTATCCGTTTGGCCGCGCGCGTGCATCCGGCGGGCGCCGGCGTGGCGCCCGGCCCGGCTGTTTTCCGGGCTTACTGCACGGCGGGCGTGCCCAGATCGGCCGCCAGTTCCACCAGGGCCGCCAGTTCGGCGTTCAGGCCTTGCGGGTCGTCGCCGCGCGCGCCGCGCGCCAGCGCCGTGATCTGGGCGGGGGTATAGCCGTCCAGGTACTTGCCGCCGCGCAGCCACTGCGCGAAGGCTGCCGCTGCCGCGGCGCGGCGCATGCCTTCTGTCGCCGGCGGCGGCGAGTCCTGGCGCGCCACTGCTTGTTCGACCAGTTGGCTGTTGGTGGCGCCGGGCAGTTTGTAGCGCACCCGCACGAAGGCCAGCTCCTTGCCGGGCGCTGCCTTCGCCGTGGGCTGGCCATAGCGCAAGGGGTCCAGCAAGCGGGCGCCGGCTGCCGCGTTCACCGGCGTGATCTCGTACAGGGCCGTCACGTTGGCGCCCGCGCCGATCTCGCCCGCATCGACGCGGTCGTTGTTGAAATCCTCGCGCGCCAGGGCGCGCTTTTCGTAGCCGATCTGGCGGTACTCGGCCACCACGGCCGGATTGAATTCGACCTGTACTTTCACGTCGCTGGCAATCGTCAGCAGGGTCGACGACATTTCCGCGGCCAGCACCTTGCGCGCTTCGCGCAGGCTGTCCAGGTAGTGATAGCTGCCGTTGCCGGCGTCGGCCAGTTGCATGGCCAGGGCGTCGTTGAAATTGCCGCCGCCCACGCCCAGGGTGGTCAGCGCGATGCCGTTCTGGCGCTGTTGGGCGATCTTGCCTTTCAGGGTCTGCAGATCGGTGTCGCCCACGTTGAAATCGCCATCGCTGGCCAGCAGGATGCGGTTGACGCCGCCTTTCACAAAGCCCTTGGCGGCCTGGGCGTAGGCCAGGCTCAGCCCGGCTTCGCCATTGGTCGAACCGGCTGCAACCAGTTTGTCGATGGCGGCATCGATGCGCGCCTTTTGATCGCCGGGCGTGGAATCCAGCGTCATCGACGCCTTGCCGGCATAGGTGATGATGGCCACGCGATCCTGCGGCCGCAATTGCGCCACCAGTTGTTTCAGCGCGGCCTTGATCAGCGGCAGCTTGTCGCGGTCGGCCATCGAGCCCGAGGTGTCGATCAGGAACACCAGATTGGCCGCCGGAATGTCTTGCGGCTCGACCCGATAGCCCTGGATGCCGATCTTCAGCAACTGGCGCGCCGGGTTCCAGGGCGCGGCGGCGAGTTCCGTGGTGATGTGAAAGGGTTTTTCACGCGAGGTGGGCGCGGCGTATTCGTAGTCGAAGTAGTTGATGAATTCTTCCGCGCGCACGGCGTCGGCTGGCGGCAGGCGGCCTTCGTTGAGCAGGCGCCGTACATTGGTATACGAGCCCGTGTCGACGTCCACGCTGAAGGTCGAGACGGGTTGCTCATGCGCGGCCATGACCGGGTTGTCGCTGTAGTGCGCGTAGTTTTCGCGATTTTCGATCTGTGGCCGGTAGTCGCTGGACTGTTGGGCGAACCGCATCGGGGTGGGGCTTGCCTGTGGGGCGTAGACCTCGGCGGCGGATCGGGGGGGTGGTACCTGCGAGCATGCCGTCAGCAGGACGGCGGTCAGGGTCGTGCAGATCAGGCGAGCCGGGCGCTTATGCGGGTTCATGGTCAGAGTCCTTGTCTGGGCTTTGTGATGGGGATTGTTTTCGTTAAACGTGCCGGCGCGCGCAATGGGGTTGAAGCGGGCTGACAATATTGCAATGAAATGTATCACTGTTGGTCCGGCGCGCAGAACCCGGTGTGTGTCTGCGTCGCCAGGAATCGATTTGCAGGAGGCGTTGTTACCGATGCCAAAGCCGATGCGGCGGGAACGCCGTTCGCTGCTCGAATGATTTCATCCGCCGGTATTTCCGTCTGGTTCCCCGGGAGGGCCGGGCGGGGCGGGGTTCGCGCTGGCAATGGGAGGATGCGCCTGAAACCAGGCGTCCACTTCGTCGCGGAAAGCGGGGCTGACGATCGATTGCGGATGTGAACGATCAGTGTCCAGCAATACGGTACTGGCGGCACGCAGCCATGCAGCGAGCGTTTCCTGCGCTTTGGCGTCACTCTGCTTTTTTTCAGCATCATTGGTTTCCCATTCCGCCACCAGCCGATCGGCTTGCTGAAAAGCGGTGCTCAGGGTCGTCGCGGCAGGCAGTGCTTCCTTGAACAAGGCCCGGCCAAAATAGGTGAAGTCGCCTTCGTCGGCGCAGCCAAACGAGGTGCGGTCCGCGCGAGCGGCGGTCATCACCCAGGTGCGCTCGCCTTGCAGCGGCGGCACGAAACCGCCTGAATAGCAGGCCGAGATCACCACCACCTGATTGCGAATGCCGCTGGCCTTGAGCATCTCCGCCAGCCGTTGCGCGGGCAGGTTGGGCAGGTTCAGGCCGCGCAGCCCCAGGGATAATTCATGCTCCGAGGAACCATGACTGGTCAGGTAGACAAACAGCAGGTCGCGCTGGCGATCCATTTTTTGCGCCAGCGCCTGCAAGGCGAGCTCGATGCTGTGCGTCGTGGCTAGCGGGGTTTGCTGCACACTGCTGCGGCTATTGACCAGACGGATGGTCGTCTTGCCTGTGTCGAAGCGGCGTGCGAAAAAATCATCCACCCAGGCGACCTCGCGGCGGAAGATTTCCTGGCGGCCATCGCCAGCCACCAGGAGCACGTACATCCGCGCTGGCCCGTTGGCAGGGCTGGGTTCGAGGGCGGCAAACTGCTTTTGCAGCAACGCCTGCTGGTTGTATAGCGCATCCTCGGCATTGCGGGCGGCGAGTTCGGCGGTGTTTTCCAGTGTGCCGTCGCCCTGCGCGTCCAGGTATTGCCCCGCGCGCCAATACCCTGCCTGGGTCGTGCCATCGGCCTTGGTCAGAATGCCCTGGCCGTCGAACTGATCCTCGGCAAAGCCGCCTCGATAAACATCGCCGTTGGGGCGGCGCAGTTCGCCTTTGCCCTCGGCCAGATGTTGACCGTTCACGGAGCCGGTGTAGACCGCACCATCGGGATACGTAATGGTTGCCTTGCCTTCCACATCGCCATATTCGAACTCGCCGCGCACGACGGCCTTGTCCGCGCGCGTCCAGGCGCCTTTGCCGTGCGGGGCATTGCCCCTCAATGGCCCTTCGTAGCGATCGCCTGTCGGCCAGGTCATGATGACCGGCCCGACAGGCTGATAGCCTTTGAACTGGCCTTCCATGACGGTGCCTGAACTGTCGGTCATGCGCGCCTGACCATCCAGCTTGTCATGCTTGAACAGACCCTCGTAGACATAGGCGCCCTTGTAAAGAGCCAACCTGCCCTGGCCCTCCATCACGCCCTGCACGAACTCGCCTTCGTAGACGTATTCATCCCCCTGTTGCCACAAGCCCTTTCCGTGCAGTTCTCCGCGCTGAAATTGCCCCTTGTAGTCAAGATCGCGTGCTGGTTGCACCAGATGCCCATCGCCCTCCATGAAACCATCCCTGAACTCGCCCTCGTAGTAGCGGCCCAGACCCCAGTCGATGCGGCCGTGGCCGTGCAGTTTGCCGTTTTGCAATTGGCCGCAATAGCGGCCGCCATTGGGCAGATCGAGCGTCGCCAGATTGGGCGGGCACTGGGGAATGGAATCCGCCGCGGCGGGCGCGGCCAGCATGAGGGCGGCCAGCGCGATCATCCAGGACGCGCGCGGGATGGACTGACGATGGTGAATGAGAGTCATGAGGGGCTCTGATCAATGATTTTGACCTTGCACGAAAGCGCGTCTTCGAGGACGGCGTCTATTTTCGGCTGGTCTTCTTCTTTTCCTATACGGATCATCATGCGGAAAAACAGATAGGCAACGGGAAAGAATACCAGTCCGGCGGCCAGAAACAGAATGGATTTTGCATCGATCCCGCCGAGAATCATCTCGATCGTTATGATCATGAAGAACAAAAAAGCAAAACCCGCAAGGGAAATGAGGAAAAAATAGATGATGGGCGTCAGTCTGTAATATCCGGACAGAATGATGAAATCCTGATGCTCGGAAAATTTCCCGACAAAAACGGATCGCCCTGAATTTTGAAAGAATCGATGCAAATAACCCAACCGGACTATCCGGCTGTTTGCCGTTCCGAGGATTCCATCTTGCCTTTCGATCCCAAACAAGGGCAAAGGAACCATCCTGTCGCGGATGGCTGAAACGGCTTGCGCCACGGACAGGTTGCTCTTGAACTCGCGGGTGATCTTTCGGCGAAACATAGGAAAAATGGTTCAGTAATCCGTCATGGCGTTTGTCCATCATGCAAAGGCGTGGGCAGGGCGCCCAGATCAAATAATACCGTGCCATCGCCGCCGCTGGCGGGATCTTTGTGCTGGGCCGCCCAGACCGGATTGGCTCAGATTGCCAGAGCCAAAGCGCAGAAACCGTGCGGGAGTATCATCGAGATAAGGTTCATGGCGCTTTTGGTTTGACCGGGCTGGTAAGCCGTTTACTTGCCATTCTTGACCAGGACAGCCCGTATTGTAGTGAAGACCAGTACAATTTGCTCGAGGGCGGCGGCATGCAGGCCGGGCAGATCCGATCGAGTATGTTTGAGGTATTAAGGGTTTTGACCTGTGAGATTCCTGGATTTTCCAGATTGGCTCGGCCGCCTTTCTTTGGTGGTCGATTACTCGTGGCTTGGCGATGTTCTGATTTTTTTGTCTCTGGTGCATATCGGTCTGGTTGCCGTCGTCTGTATAAAAAAGATTGGTAGCCTTCCGGTCAGATTTGCAGTGTGCGCTGTATTGCTTGAGCTTCCGGTGTTAACGCTACTTCTTCTTTATGTTGCCGGGCTTCCGAAAGCATGATGGGGTGCCTCGATATGCAGTTGGCCATCTGAACAAAAAATCATGAACGCCAAGAAATATCTTTCCTGTCTTGTTCTTGCCGCTTTCGCATTCCTGGTTGGCGTTATTTCCATCATGATCTACCCATTTCAGCTGTCAGGGCCAAATGTGATGATTGATGTGTTTGACAGACGTTACGCTTGCGGCGATTGTTATATAAGGTTTGGAATATCGGAAATCCACAGCCCACAGAACGGCGGGGATGAGGCCGAAAGCAAGAAACAACCAGGATCACCGGAAAGGTTCGATGGGTGGGATGTTCTGGTTGTTTTCAAAGGTGATGATTCCTACCTTTCGAGTTATCAAAACGAGAGATTTTCCAAGGATCATGACTGCGCGTGGCCGACCTTTCGTCTGACAGGGCAGTTCAAACGGCGTCTGATTTACTCATTGTTGTATGACGGTGATCGATATGACGGCATCTATTTCGATGCGCATTCTGGTGTTGCGGTAAACACGGAATCAGCTTGCAAAACGCTGCCGATAGAGGTTGAGCTGCCATGATGACGGCGCTGGCGCGGCATATTGTTTTGTTTATGCCCGGTGCTGCAAGGCAGGTTTTCTTGGCGTGAAAACCGATAAGCGACAGGTGTATTCCCCATTTCCGGGTATGGCAGGATCAAAAAATATTGTGAGATGGGTGGCGATGACTCCGAAAGATCTGACCTATGCTGTTTCTCTGCGGGCTTTCAATGTCGATCATGTTTTGCTTTGGCAGGATGGCGGAAACATGCCAGACAAATATTGTATTCAGCCCGGAACATCGCGGTTCCTGTCAGCTCGAACGCCGAAGGGTCTTTTGCGAAAGGCGACAAAACTGGGGTTTGAGGTTGCGGGGCAAGAGCCTGTCGCCATGGATCTGGATAAGGTATTCCGGGTGCTGGCGGCATTGCGTCCAGGCAAATCAGTCTCGGAAAAATCGTGCTATGTCTTGTTGGATGGTTGGAACACGCTCGAAGACATGGCCCGATCCCTTGATATTCCATTGGAGGGGAATGCCGGGGATGGGAAACTGCTCCATACGGTCTATGAAAAAATATTCCATGGCAATAATCTGCCATCGATTACGCCAGTCAATGAAAAATACAATCCGCTGTTTTCTCAAGATGAAAGAAGGGTGATGCGGAGTCATTTCTGGCGGATATGGCGCGAAATTCAGAGGCGGACGGGGCAGTTCACCTCTGGGCCTCGTCTGGCGGGCAGGCCATGCTGACGGGCAGCAATGCAGCGGCCAGCACATGTACTGAGCCTTGCGTGCCAAAGAGGTTCCCCAAGGCGTGCCGCAGGTGAACGTTTATTATGGCGGCAAAGGCGGCATGATTCGTGAAATGAACAGTTCATTGGCAAAGTGGTTCGCTGTTGGCCTGGCCGCAATCGGCTTGTCGGGTTGCGGCATGCTGCGTGACTTTCAGCCTTCGGTCACGGTGAACCAGGTGGCGCCAGAGGAATATATCGCGCGCCAACGCGGCGATATTCTGACGACGGGCGAACTCAGCGCTCAGACCATGCAGACGATTCGCGTCACGGGTCTGGACATGCATGTGTGCGCCACGCCACCGACAGCGGCATGCATCGCGGCCTTATCTGATTCCATCGGAATTTCGGATGAACGCAAACTGTCTGCGTTGTCTGAGCTCTGGTTGGCGCGCGCGATGTCCATGCCGGATTCGACACGAGTCAGGAATTCCAATGGACAAAGCTTCACTCTTTGGATGGAGGCCGCACGCCATGCCTATGGCTACCTGTTCTTTACGGCTCGCTCACCAGGCGACAGGGCATTCGAGGATCGTCAGACACAAGTGCGCGACTGGTACAACTATGCTGTCCAGCAGGCCATCATCCTCCTGTTTCAAGCGAGTAGCGCAGGCGCCGGTACCCAATCCAGTAAGAATCAATACACGGTCCATTTCGCCGACTGGGTTTTGCATGTCGATATGAAGGTGCGTTTGCCCGAGCATGCGGTCTTGCCTCGAGAGCTTCTGCCGGCTTCCTCCATGATTTTCAAAGGGCTGCGCAGCACTTACCGTCGGGACGGATTTGGCTCTGAGCTGGTGGCGGTGACGGCGGAGCCGCCGCTCGCCATCAGTGCCGCGCCTGAAGATTCAGCCGGGATGCCGGCGCGGAGATCTCGGCGGTGGCAGCCACCGGCCTGGAGTGAAATGCCGTCGCCGAATATCACTGTGGTCTTGCGCTTTCGCGGAGAGACTTTGGATGATCTGCTGAAAACGGATGAAGTGTATGTGAGCGTACACGATCCCCTGGTTGAGAACGAGCTGACAATACGTGGCCAGCATGTGCCGCTATCTGGCAATTTCACGGCGGGTTATGGCTTATGGCTGGCCCGCGCAGGTTTCAACCGCCAGTCTTTACGATCACTATTTGGGCGCGAGCAGGGTATTGATCGGCCGCACCTGTACATGATGCAGCCTTTCGATCCGAATCGCCGAATCATCTTGATGCTTCACGGTCTGGCCAGCAGCCCCGAGGCTTGGGTAAACGTCGCCAATGAAATTCTTGGGGACGAAGCCTTGCGCAAGGAGTATCAGGTCTGGCAGGTCTACTACCCGACCAATATGCCGGTGGCCATCAACCATGCCACCATCCGTCGACTGCTGCGCGAGACATTGCGGAATTTCGATCCCAATGGCGATACGGCGGCTTCGGCTGGTCTGGTGATCGTGGGCCATAGCATGGGCGGCGTGATTGCGCGCTTGATGGTGTCTTCAGCGGATGAGCAGCTATGGAACTGGATCATCGAGGCGCACAAGCCGGACGCGGAACGCCTGGATAAAGTCCATTTCCGACTCGATCCGATGCTGCGCTTCGAGCCCTTTCCTGGTGTCGAAAGAGCCATCTTCATTGCTGCGCCGCATCGCGGTACATCGGTCGCCGGACACCGGCTCGTGCGCTGGGTGGCCGGTTTCATCCGGTTTCCTCTGAGTGCCCTTCAAAATATTGATGAGGCGCTGACGCCTCGGGCACATGCTGCCGACGCCTCATCCGCGCCTGCGGCCATGACAGTCATCCAGAACAGCATCGATAACCTCGATGAGCGGGATTCCTTTATCCGGGCCACGGCCAACTTGCCGATCTCTGATCAGGTGCTCTATCACTCCATCATTGCGCGCACCGAAGCCGAAGGGCCGCTTGAGGAAACGGACGATGGCCTGGTTCCCTACCGGAGTTCTCATCTTGCGGGCGCGGTATCGGAAAAGGTCATTGTTTCCGGCCACAGTGTGCAGGAAACGGCGGCATCGATTCTGGAAATTCGACGGATCCTGCATGAGGATCTGGCCGGACGAGGGAAAAACACTATCGGGCCTTGAAAGCCTCACCGTTCACGGCGAGGTCAAGCGGGGCTATTCCAATGTGGTTGTTTTCGTATGCCTGATCTTCAGTACGTATAAGTCGCAGTCACTCCAACCGTCCGTCCTGGCGCCACCTGCGCGAAATTCCCTACGGCGCCATAGGAGAATCCGTAGGTGCGATAGTCCCGATCCGTCAGGTTCTGGGCGTAGAGCATCAATTCCAGATTGCTGTTCGGGCTCCAGGCCAGACCCGCATCAACCAGGGTGTAGGCGCCCTGGCGCAGAGTATTGGCACTATCGAAGTAGTGCGCCCCCGTGCGGCGCACGGAAAGCTGAGGCCTCAAGACGGTATTGCCCACGGGCACATTGCCTTTGACCGCCAGCGTGAGGCCATACTTCGGCGCCATCGGCACCTCATTGTGCGTGCAGCCGGTGCAGGCACTGGAATCCTCGAAGCGGCGGAAGGTAGCGTCATTGACGAAGCCTCCCACGCTCAGGTTCCATCGCCGGGTGATATCCCATTCGGTGTTGAACTCCACGCCAATCGAGCGGGTATCGCCCACGTTCCTCAGCGTCTGGTTGCCCATGTCACCGTCGCCGTAGAGCTGCACATCCCTGCCATCCACACGGTAGACGGCGAGGCTGGCGCGCACATCGCGGCTTGAATAGCGCACCCCGGCTTCGTAGCTGATTGAACGTTCCCGGCCATAACCCTTGGCGTCGTCCACGCTCGATGGCGCGAGGTTGTAGCCCAGCGGCTTGTAGCCTTGAGCCACATTGACGTAACCGCGCCAACTGGGGGAAAACTGGTAGCCCGCCGCAAGGTGGCCAAGCCAGGTTGTCTGGCTGGCGGAGGCCTGTCCTTGGAAGGCAGTGCCCATCATGTCACCCTGGAAACGGGTTCTGGCCTTGTCTTGTGTGAAGCGCAGGCCGGCGGTGACATCGGCCTTGGGCGTCAGGTGCCAGGTCACATCGCCATAGGCCGCCAGCGATTCGTTCCGGTTGCTGGAAGACGAATCCGTTACCCGGTAAAAGCCGGGAAGCACCATGTCAAATTGGTAGCCGCGAGACATATCCACTTCTTGCCGGTACAGGCCGAATACCGCATCCCATGCACGGGAAGGCGCATCTTCTGCGGGGTTCGGCCGCGTCGACAGACGCACTTCCTGGGTATTCTGTTTCCAGTGTTCCGAGAACTGTGGGAAATAGGCACCCAGCGGCCAATGGCGCGCGGTCTGCACCCGCTGGCTGCTGGCAATGACGCTCAGACGCCATAGATCGAAGTCATATTGCCCGTTGACGGCGAAACTGTTGGCGCAGCGCTGTTGATAGTAGTCGCGATAGGCCTCGGGCAGGTTGGCCAGCACGTACGCCCTGCGGGACGTGTAGTCGTCGAACAGCGTATAGACCTCCTGATTTCCCGTGGCGCAATCGCGCCCGGCGCTCAGGCCCAGTTCCCATGGGCTGCCTGTCGGGGCCAGGCGCAGCTTGACATGGCCGGCGCGCGAGCGCACGCCACCCAGATGATCACTGCCGATGATGTCGCTTCGTATGTCGCCGTTGACGCGATTGTTCAGAAGAGATACCGAGCCATATAGCAGATCCTCGACCAGCGGCCCTGAACCCTCAGCCTGCAACTGATAGCCATCACGGCTCGATACTCCGGCGCGAGCGACAAATCGAGGCGTGTTGTCCGGTTTTTGGGTCACGATGTTGAGCACACCGCCTTGGGCGCTCTTGCCATACAGCGTGCCTTGCGGACCCTTGAGCAACTCTACTTGTTCGACACCAAGCAACGACTGGGCGGCAAAGATCGGCAACTGCGGCACCCCGTCCACATAGACGGTCAGCGCCGGGTTATAGAAATCCTGAGCGGACGTGACCCCCCGCAGGGTAATGATCGGAAACAGAAACGTGGCACTGTGCGACAGGTACAGATCGGGGAACACCCGGTCCAGCTCCATGGTTGAATTCACCTGGGCATCCTCCAGGGTCAGGCGGTCGGCCACGCGGGCGGCACCATTGAGTTGATCCAGGGTTGCGCCGCGTTTGCTGGCGGATACCACGACAGGGGAAAGCGACGGAACATCCCCGGCTTCCGATGTCGCCTCCTGTGCCTGCGCGGTAGCCATCCCGGTCAAGGGATGGAGCGAGATCAGCGCAAGACTGAGAAGACGCAATTTGAAGGGAGGCATGTTTTATTCTCCTGTTGAGTCAAAATTTCGTTCCGCGCCTCGGGCGGCATGCCAGTTCTTGGCGCTTTGCTGGGCCTGCCACATGCGGGCATAGCGGCCTTTTCCCGCCAGCAGTTCGGCATGCCTGCCGGCCTCGATGACTTTTCCGTCGTCGATCACCAGAATCTGGTCGGCGGCGGCAATGGTGGACAGGCGGTGGGCGATGACGATCACCGTACGTTCGCGCACCAGCGCGTCGATGGCGGTCTGCACCGCCACCTCGCTTTCGGTATCCAGTGCGGCGGTGGGCTCGTCCAGGATGACGATGGGGGCGTTCTTGAGCATGGCGCGGGCAATGCTGATGCGCTGGCGCTCGCCGCCCGAAAGCCTGCCGCCGACGTCCCCCACCCGCGTGGCGTAGCCTTCGGGCAAGCGGGTGATGAACGCATGGCAATGCGCGGCGCGGGCGGCGGCTTTGACTTCTTCATCCGTGGCATCGGGTCGGGCCATGCGGATATTGGCCAGGATGGTGTCGTCGAACAGGTACACATCCTGGAACACCACCGAAATCAGGTTGTTGAGCGTCTCCGGCGCGATGGCGCGAATGTCTGCGCCGCCGATCGTGATACGCCCGGCCTGTGGGTCGGCATGGCGCATCAGCAAACGGGTTAGCGTGGTCTTGCCGGACCCTGACGGCCCCACCAGCGCCGTCAGGCTGCGCTCGGGCACTTGGGCGGACAGGTCGCGCAGCGTCGGCGTATCGGACGAAGCATAGGCAAACGACACTCCATCGAAAGCGACCTCGAAACTCTGAGGCGCCTGCGTCGGCGTCTGCTGCGGCAATGGGGCAATTTCCAGCAATGCATCGATTTTGCCCAGCGCGGCTTCGATCAGGTCGATCATCTTGGAATACAGCACAAACGTTGCCAACGGCTCGCTGAAGCGCACGACGATGACCATCAGCGCCGCCAGCACGGCAATATCCAGAGAACCCTGCACGACGAACACGGCGCCCAGGAACACCACCAGCAGAATCGCCAGCTCCATCACCGTGGCCAGGATCAGGTTCGGCTTGGCCCCTTTCTGCTGGCCGATGGTCTGGATCTTTTCCAGGTACAGGAAGCTGGCATGCAGGCGTTCTGCTTTTTCCCCGATGCAGCAGGCCGCACGCAGTACCGGCAGGCCCTGGGCATATTCGAGAATGTCCGCGCTGGTTCGCTCATTGGCATCGGCCAGCATGCGCATGCCACGGCCATAGGCCGGACGGCGCCAGCGGTACAGCGGGATCAGCAGCGGGAACACCAGCAGCAGGATCACTCCCATGCGCCAGTCGAAATACAAGGCCGCCAGCGCCGCCGTGACGGGCGTCACCAAGGCGGTGGCCATCATGTTGGCAATCGTCAGGATGTAGTTGAGCGTCTCATCCACGTTTCCCAGCAAGGTCGTGTTGACGCCGCCGGACCGCTTGTCCTGCAGTACTTCCAGCGGGATGCGGCGCAATTGCGCGCCCAGTTCGGAACGTAATTCATACGTGCTGCGCACCATATCGCCGCGATAATCGAAACCTTGCGCCCACCAGCGGATCACCGTGCTGGCCAGCATCAGGGCCGTTGTCGCCAATAGCCATGGCAACGCCGCACGCCAGCTGGCGTGCGGTATCAGCGTCTGGAAGATGGGTATCAGGCACCCCAGCGCCAGGCCCTGCGCGATGGCTGCCGCCGCCAGGCCCATCAGGCTGGCGCGCAGCCCGGGGGCACGGCTGCGGGCGCTAGTCATCAATTGACGCCAGGTCTCACGCAGGGGCGTGACGCGCTGGCCGGGTTCTGGAATGCTCATGCCCGTTCTCCCTGCAGCGCCCAGTCCCGCGCTTTTTCATAGTTGCTCCATAGCCGTGCATACACCTTTCCTTGCGCGACCAGTGCATCGTGCCGGCCGCGCTCGGCCAGCTGGCCTTGATCGAACACCAGGATCTGGTCCGCATCGCGGATGGTGGAGAGTCGATGCGCCACCATCAGCACGGTCTTGCCACGCATCAGGTTGGAGAGCGCCGCTACCAGCGCGGCCTCGTTTTCCGGGTCGGCAAAGGCCGTGGCTTCGTCGAGCACCAGGATGGGCCGGTTCTGCAGGATGGCGCGGGCGATGGTGATGCGCTGGCGCTGCCCGCCGGAGAGAAACACGCCCCGTTCACCGGCCGGCGTGTCATAGCCTTGCGGCAAGCGTTCGATGAAGTCATGGGCCTGGGCGGCGCGCGCGGCGGCCATGACCTCATCCATCGTGGCGCCTTCGATTCCCAGGCGGATGTTGTTGGCGACCGTATCGGCAAACAGAAAGGTATCCTGGAACACGAACGCCACGTGCCGCATCAGGGCGTCGGGCAACATCTCGCGCACATCCACGCCCCCAATCTTGATGCTTCCTGCGCTGACATCCCAGAAACGCGGGATCAGTCGCGCCACCGTGGTTTTGCCCGCACCGGACGGCCCCACCAGCGCCGTCACCGTGCCCTGCGGGACCTTGAAGCTCACGTTCTGCAGCGCCAGGGGTGCGTCGCTCGTGTAGCGAAAATCCACCTGATCGAAACAGACCGACCCATCCACGGGCGTCCTGGCCTGCTGCCCCTGAGGCTGCGGCAGTTCCGGTTCGGCCATCACCTCATGAATGCGGTGGATGCTCATCTGCGTCTTGGCCACCAGATGCTTGAGCGACATCAGCGGCAGCAGCGATTCGGCCATGCCGGTGCCCATCAGCAACACCGCCAGCCAGGTGGCCGTGTCCAACGCATCACGGCTGATCAACCAGGCGCCCAGCCACACCAGCACCGCCAGCGTGGGTAAAGGGTTGAGGATTGCCACCGACAAGCGCGACGAAAATCCGGCCATGCGATACCACTGCAGCACCACTTCCATGAATCCATCGAGGGCGCGCTGGTAGCGCTGGAACGTGGTCGTGCCGGTATCGAAGGTGCGCACTACCGGCATCGCCTGGACATACTCCACGATGGCCTTGCTCACATTCTCGCCAGCGGCGTGATAGCGCTGCATCATGTCGCCGCTGCCACGCATGGTCAGCGATACCGCCGCCATCCCCGCCGCCAGCACCGCGGTGGCGGCCAGCGCCAGACGCCAGTCCAGCCACCACAGCAGCACAAACGTCAGCACCGGCGACACATAGGCCCGTGCGTACAGAGGCGTGCTGTCGGCCACGAACACATGCAGCGCCTTCACGTCATCCATGATCACCTTGGTCAGCGCGCCGGAGCCGGTCTGCTGCACATAGCCCAGCGGCACGCGCGCCAGATGCTGGGCCAGATCGGTGCGCAGCCGCGTTTCCAGGCGGAAGGCGGCGTAGTGCGACTGATTGAATGCCGACAGGCGCAATACAAAGGCCAGCGCAGTCAGCACAGCCGCCAGGCCCAGCGGCAGCCAGGGCCACCGGCCGGGCTCGGCGAGCAGGGCGTGCACCGCCCAGGCCAGTACCGCCAACGCCCCCAGGGTGCAGGCGGCGGCCAGCCCGGCCAGCATCATGGCGAACCGGATCTGGCCTTGTACCGGCCGCATGATGGCCCAGACGCTTGCGCCTGTCCCGACGCGTTGCTTATCCGACATGCACGGCTCCTTGAGAGGATGAGGGTGCGCTTTTCTCCGAGCGCGCATGGCGCCACACAACCCCGGTTGCAATGACTGTCAACGCTGACGCCAGGCCAAAGCAGAAGTGGTAACCCAGGTGCCCGGCCAGCCAGCCGCCTGCCACGCCCCCCGCCATGGCGAGCAGCGCGTCAGCGCTCTGAAAAACCGTGAAGTCCACCCCCGCCTGCAGCGCAGAGGTCAGATTCATCAGTGCCGAATACAGCGCGACCCAGAGGCAGCCCAGCACCGCGAAGGTCAGGCCGACCAGAATCGTCAAGACCGTCAGCGAAGCGACGGGCGCAGCCAGCGTCAAAGCCAGCAGCACGCTGGCCTTGAGGCCGGCCGCGATCCAGACCGCCTGCCAGCCTGGGGCGGCACGCACCAGCAACCCGCCCAGCACGGAGCCCGTCAGCCCCGCGCCGATATGCAGCGAACCGAACAGCCAGCCCACCTGTTCCAGGCTCATGCCGCGATCCAGCATGAATGGGCCGAACATGCCCAGCGTCAGCCGTACGCCGACACTCGACAGCAACATCAGCAGCAGGCCGGTCTGAACCTGCGGGCGCCGCAACGCGTATAACAGGCCGGGTTGATGATCGACGGCCAGCGCTTGATCGCGCGCCGGCTCTCGCAGATACAGCATGGGCAGCCCCAATAGCACGATGGCCAGGCCCGCGGCCACCAGCGCCGTGGGCCAGCCCGCCTTGCCCGCCACCAGCAGAAAACCGCCTGCCCCCAGCATGGCACCGATATAACTGCCGCCGACTTGTGCCACATTGCCCCAGCCACGCCGTTGTCCGGCCAACTGCTCGACCGTGAAGCCGTCGCATGCCACGTCGGTGCTCGCCGCCACCACCGCTGCCAACAGCAGTCCGGCCAGCAGCCACGCGGCAAAGCTGTCGAGCGATGCATGACCTGCCAGGCCGGCCAGCCCCAGCGTCACCAGGATGGCCGCCATCACCCACTGGCCTGCCAGCACCAGTAACCGCGACCGGCGCTCCACCCGCCCGGGGGGCAGGCGCATGCGCTCCACCCGTGGCGCCCAGAGAAAACGAATACCCCATGGCACCCAGAGCAGGGCGGTCAAACCCGCCACCGTCAGGGAGGCTCCCTCACTGCGCAGTAACGACGGCAGCGCCTGTGTGGTCAGTGCCGTGACGATGGTCTGGCTGATATAGATGCCGGCGATGGCTGGCAGAACCTGGGCCACCGTGAGGCGGTGTGGAGCGGAAGGAAATGTTGACATGCAAGAAGAATCCGCGGCGGCAATGGCCGACGTCATGAGTTGTTGCTCGATGGCCAAGCGCGATTTCACGCTGCGGCCTCTAGTGTTCAGCGGCCTGCCTTGGACGTATACTGATAATGGTTATCATTACCAAATTGAACAGGACGCGCTAACGGTTTACGGAAAAAATTTGATGTTTTCAGGATAAATTTATGGTGGGGATCGCAGAGCCGGGATCAGGCCAGACAGCACTTGAACCAAGCACACTGCAGGAATATGGCCTTGAAGGCGTCCCTGAGGACTGGCGGCACGCCGTATACATGTATCAGCCTTGCGAAGGCCTCTACATCAGCTGCGTCAGTGGCCGTCCTGAAGGCAAGTGGTCTTTTCAGGCGAAAGGGCCGGCAGCCTTCAGTGTCAACATCCTGCTCGAAGGCCACATCCAGACCGCCTTCGACGACGGTGCGATAGTGGATGTCAGCGCCGGCTCTACCCTCCTGATGGCATCGGGCGAACCCGCCTCCGGCTGGGATGTGCTCGATGGCCAGACCGATGGCGCCTTCCGTCTGGTCAGCATTCACATGCCCCAGGAAGCCATGGCCAATCTGACCGGGCTGCACATGGACGATCTGCGTCGGCGCGCCCGTGCACTGTCAGGCGACCAGCCGCATATCGATGCCTTCCTGGGCGTGGTGCCATCCTCCAGTACCCTGCGGCGCGTAGCCTGCGACCTACTCGGCCTCGGCTGCAACTATGCTGGACCCTGCCTGTCCCGCGACCTGTACCTGCGCGCCAAGGCGATGGAAGCCATTGCCTGCTTCCTGCAGGAGCACCTGGAACCGGCCGCTATGCCATTGCCTGTGCCAGCCGACCGGCAGCGGTTGATCGAAGCGCGCGCACTGCTGGAAAAAAACTACAGCCAGGAGTGGACCGTTCAATCGCTGGCGCGCGCCGTGGGCCTGAACGAAAAGCGCCTGCAGCAAGGCTTCCAGGCGCTTTATGGGTGCCCGGTGCATGCCTGCCTGACGCGCATCCGGCTCAACGCCGCGGTTGCCCTGCTCAAGCGGGGTACCAGCGTTACCGAGACCGCCGCCTGCTGCGGATTCGGCAACCTCAGTCACTTCAGCCGGATGTTCCGCGGCCATACCGGCATCACGCCGAAGCAATGCGCACTGGGAATCAGCCCGCGCATTGCGCAGCAAGACAGCTCGGCGGTGCGTTTGTTCTGATCTTGTCGGCCCCCGGAGGGCCATGCGCCGCCATCCCGTACGGCGCTGGTACCCTGCATGGTGGTTATGGCGACTACCGTGATGCGCTACAAAGCGCTCCAGCCGTCGCAACGAACGCGCCGCAACAAAAATCCTCGATTCGTCATTTTTCTGGAAACCGATCGATCTAAATCAGTCACTGATAGGTGTCCGATCATGTGAAAATCAACCTCTTGGCGCCTGGTGTTTCTGATGGCGGTTCTACTCGTTGTCATTTTTTTAACCATCGGTTTGATGGGCCACCTTTCGCTTGAACATCGTCGTGTATTTTTGACGTGGAACCTTGTGCGTGCTGAATCTCCGATGCTCATGGTTTTAATCAGTATCGTAGATATCCGGAATTCGTGGGCAATCGCGATTTCATGTTGGCGTGCAATTGGAATATCGACATCAAGGAATTGAAGCATATGCGACGTAAACATTGGGTGCTGGCGTGCTTTTTGATCGGCGTGCCGATTTTTCTCACCAATTGCATCCATATCGCCTGCATGACGGGGGTGACATGCGTGCCGTATGTGGGGCCGCCCGAGTGGTACGAGAACCTGGCGGATCGAAATCGCGATAGGGCGCACAAGGCGTCGCTCAGTCCGTTACAGCGCGCTGTTCTCGATCGCAATGTGGTACGTGTGGAGAAAATCCTGCGCGATGACCCGGATCAGGTTCGGGCCAAGACCCGCAGCGATGAGGCCCCGCTGTATCTGGCGGTGACAACCTGGCCGCCCAGTAAAAGGATTGTCGAACTGTTGCTTGAGGCGGGTGCCGAGGGTTTTGTTCCCCAGGGTGAGCAGTATGCTTTCGAGACACCATTCGGGCATGTCATAAGCTTCGCGGACAACCCAGAAGTGGTCGAGGCGTTTTTGCGAACCGGTAAGCTGGATCCCTTGTCCGCCGAAGCGGTCGAATATCTCGAGTATTCGGTGAGGCACGACAGGGGGCGCGACTATCGTGATGATTCGCTGAACCGGGATTGGGCATTCGAACGGATGCTGGCCTACGGGGTGCCGTTGGAGAATGCACCTGGGATACTGTTGGAAATAGTGGCCAGCGGTACGTTAGATACCCTGGAAAACGTATTGCAGCGATCGATCCCCCTGGACCAGGGCGAATGGCGCGATGCATCGACCTCTGCATTGCACAAGGCGGTTTATGACTGCAAATTCGATATGGCCAACAGGCTGCTGGACGCGGGAGTCGTTATCGCCGATCGCAAAGGCTCCACAACCGGCCTGATCAGTAGCATTAGCAATCGTTGCGCGCGGGCATATGGCGACAAGCCATTTTCGGCGGACGAACAGGCAGCGCGGCGCGTGCTTCTGAGCAGGTTGGTGGCTGGCGGGGGGGACTTGAATGCATCCAACGATGCTTGCCCGGCCTGGCTAGGGGGCGAGAACACGAGTTGTCGGCTGCCTCGGGACGATGTGCTTATCAAGGATTACCTGAAATTGGGAGCGGACCCTTACTGGCTCAATCCCAGACAGGAAAAAACCGCCTTGGGAATGGCTCTGAACGAATGCGACTCCGTACGCGAGGGCGAGCAGGATAGGGTGGTCTTGCTGCTGGCGCAGCCCCCGCGCCGTGGCGAGCCGGCAACGACGGCCGGATTGAATAGGAGCCTGAGCGCGGTGTTCGGTGCGCAGTGTCCGCAGATGGCGCGCCTGGATGTGGCCGATCGCCTTATCGCCTACGGCGCGGATATCAATGCGTTTGATGACAGGGGCGATACCAATCTCGGCAAAGTCATGTTCTACAAAGATGATGCTGTCTACCAAACCGCGGCCAGTTACCTGCTTGCCAACGGAGCGCGCGTAGATGCGCCGGACGAATGGGGGCATACCGCCTTGTATTGGTTGCTGGATTACGATCATCCACGCATGGAACGGGTGTTGTGGCTGGCGCGACATGGCGCGCGGTTGCAGAACGTGATGAACCAGCCGGAGTTGCCGAAGTCGCTGATGGGGCCGAACAAGGCTGAGATCATAAGGCGAATCGAGGCGGCCGCTTTGTCGCCGCCGGATTGAGCGCCGAGGTATTTTCTATCGCATGAGTTGACTAGGCGGCCTGTGTGTATTGTCGAGAATCATTGGGTTACCCAAGGCATACATGGTTCTTTTGTCATCGTGTCTATTTGCATGCGAGTTTCTGGAGGGGGGCGAAGGCCGGCCCGTCGCTGGCGCCATCCAGCCAGTCAACGCCTCATCCCGCGCCTGGCATCAGAAGTTCCAGACTTTATCTAAATGTTATTGATTCTTATTTGCGGTATACTTTTGTCAGGATGCTTTGTGCCAACGACATGGATGCGTCATTGAAAATCTTTTTGTGCGGGTCTGCCGTCTTGGCGCAAGCCAATGGCCCGAGAGCTTCCTGGTCATCCGGGGCACTTGCGGCGGCGGCGCTTCTCGTGTGAAAGGCCTGGCTGGGATTTCTACGCTATTTCAATTCAAGGAGCTCACGATATGTCTCAAGTCACTTTCCACGGCAACCCGGTTCAGGTCAAGGGTGCGTTGCCTGCGGTCGGTTCCGTTGCTCCCGAGTTCAAGCTGGTCGGCAAGGATCTGGCCGACGTCAGCCTGAGCGCCTGCCACTGCGCTAGCGAGCGCAAGGTGCTCAATATTTTCCCCAGTATCGATACCGGTGTGTGTGCTGCCTCGGTGCGTCGATTCAACGAGTTGGCCGCAAGCATGGCCAATACGCAAGTATTGTGCATTTCCGCTGATTTGCCGTTTGCGCAGGCACGTTTTTGCGGAGCCGAGGGCATCGACAAGGTCACCATGCTCTCGACCATGCGCGGGTACAAGTTTCTGGAAGACTATGGCGTAGCCATCGCCGATGGTCCGCTGGCTGGCTTGGCTGCGCGGGCAGTGGTGGTGCTTGATGTCGACAATAAGGTCCTATATGCCCAGTTGGTAGAGGAAATAGGCGACGAGCCTGATTACAATGCGGCGCTGAAAGCGTTGGGTTGATCTGATAAGCCAGTGGCGTGGCTGGTCGGTAATGCGAGGGAATCTATGAACCCCTACCGCAAGGTTGAGGTTGACGCGCTGTTGCGCAACTCATTTTTGGCGCCATTTTCTAGGGCTTGCACTGGCGATAGGATCTCAAATCCCCAGTCGGCTGGTGGAAGCTCCAGCAAGTCCTTGTCGCCACTGACCAGCCATTCGGCCTTGCTGTGCAAGGCGGTATGGAGAAACATATCGTTATCGGAATCTCGGCTGTATGCGGGCCTGGGCGGTGCAGGCAGATCAACCCACTGAGCGATTCAGAAAAGTCATGCAATAGCATGCGGCGGCGCTCAATGTGCAGATAGCGATCAAACTTGGGGCGCCAGAGTCTGGTTTCGAGCTCTTGGAATGTTTCTCGTGAGAACACCAACGTAGCATGTTGCAGCAGGCAATCCACGATTTGCGCGGGGGCAGACCGAGGCGATAGTGCGGCACTGATCAAGACGTTGGTGTCGACCACGACGCGGTTAATCTTCATCGGCCAGAACCTGTTCCAGCTTCTCGTCTGTCAAACCTTTTGCAACTGCTTCTTCGGAGCTTTCCTTCAAGGCCGACAGGCCGCGGATGAAACGCGCCCACGAAGCCGCCGCCTACGATGCGTGGTTCCGTGCCCAGGTCGATGCCGGCATCAAAGAGGTCGGCTATCCGGCTACGCAATGGGTAAGCCTCGAGGATTCGATGGCCCGGATGTATAAGCACCTGGACGAGCTGGAAGCCTGCGCCAAGGGCAGAAAGTGAGACTCAAATGGTTGCCCGTGGCCGATGACACGCGGGGTGTCCGGCTTGGGTGCATCGTGCAAGACAGCATCCAGGCGGCGCGGGATGTCGCCGTGCAGATCAAGCGCCAGACCCGCCAGCTTGTCCAGTTCCCGGAGTTGGGCCGCATTCGTGATTGTCACCCGCCAGCCATATGTGGGAGTCAACAGCTTCATGCCGCCAAAAATTTGTCAGGTCCCGACATCGGGGCCAGGGATCAGCAACTCGGTGTAGATCACCAGATTGATATGCAAGGGCGCTTGTTCGCTGCAACGCTGGATCTGATCCACCGACCACTCGTGCAAGCGACTGTCCGGGTCCATGCAGTCGATCCAGATATTGGTATCGACCAGAAAGCCCGTTGAGCCATCATACTGGGATATAGATCAAACATCGCTGTCGTCAGGACGCAGGAACGCCATGACGGCTTCGCTGTCCATCTGCTTGAACGGTTGATCCAGGATCGAGCGCACTCTGGCGGCAGCCGCGCGCAGTGTCTTGCGCCGATCGCCTGTTCCCGTGCCAACCTTCTGGATGATGATGATTTTCCCACCTTCCAGCGCGAAAGATACCTGGCTACCCGGCAGAATGCCGGTGGCGTCACGTAGACGCTTGGGGATGGTGATCTGCCCTTTTTCGGTCACTCGCATGGCTGGATTTCCATTGAGTAAGAATGACTAGTTGGAATCCTACCTCGCCGGGCGCCTGGCGTACAACGTCGACCGGCTGTCCACCAGCATCCAGTGACTTCTACTGGCGTCTATATATCCTGCCAAGCCGCATCAGTCGTCATCGCTGAGGCAGATGTCTTGCATACCGGGCATTTATATTTTGCACAGACCGGACATTCTCACGTTGCGCCAACGGCATTTCTATTTGGCCTCGACACTGTCATCCTCGTCAGTGGAGGAAATTCACTGGTGGTAGAATGACGCGGCCATTCCAACTCGTTGTAATTCATGAGAAAGCAAGCGCCATGAAGCCAGGGTGGTTTCAGGTCGCACCTGACGAATGTGCCGCCACTATCCGTGACTTCGCAAGGACGATCGAAGACGGTTGGTTGACGATCCCCGTGACATGCATCGTCTTGGGCGCAAGACGACGGACACTGCCCTCCGGTTTGTGGCCCTGTCGACGGAAATGACAAATTCCGCTGGATAGGCAGTGGAATTGCTGGAGTTTATCCCTTGCATAACATCCGAGAGAGCGGGCAGCAGGAGGAGCGAAAGGAGCAGACCGGCACCGTATCCGGCCCTGACGGCCTGATGGTGTTCGACGGCTTGTGCAATTTTTGCTCTGCGCCTTTCTTCGATCGCGGGCGGCCGCCCGAAGCGAGCGTTGCGGTGATTGCGATTCTGCGACGCTTGCCGCGCCCATGGCGGTGGCTGACGATGCTGCGCGTTGTTCCTCGCCCGCTTCGCGACGCGGCCTATCGCATGGTGGCGCGCAACCGGTATCGCCTGCTCGAACGGCGGGAGGCCTGCATGGTTCCTCCATCACATTTGCGGGCGCGTTTCATCGATGACATTTCACCGGACGAACCATGAAGCGCGTCGTCCTCATCGGTGCGACCGGCACCTTCGGCAGCCGGCTTGCCGCCATGCTGGCCGGATTCCCCGGGATCGAACTGGTGCTCGCCGCGCGGCGACAGGGCGCGCTGGAAACGCTGCGCAGGTCGCTTGATGAACAGGGCGTGGTGGCGCACGTCCTTACCCGGCAGTTTGACAGATCGCGGCCCGACGAATTGGCGGAACTTTCCCCCTGGCTCGTGATCGATGCCGCCGGCCCGTTTCAGGACAGCGACTATGGTCTCGCGCTCGCTGCCGTCCGGCTGGGTGCGCATTATGTCGATCTCGCCGATGGACGCGACTATGTCGCCGGCTTCGTGAGTGCGCTGGATGGCGCCGCACGTGAGGCAGATGTGTTTGCAGTGACTGCCGCCAGTTCCACGCCCGCATTGTCTCACGCTGCACTGAAGCCGCTGGTGGAGGGATGGCGACAAATCGATGATGTCGTGGTGGCGATCTCGCCCGGCGCACGCGCGCCGCGTGGCCTGTCCGTTGTGGAGGCCATCCTGTCTTATGTCGGGCGGCCCGTTCGTATCTTCTCCGGGAGCACCTGGCGGACCATGCCGGGCTGGTCGGGCCTGCGCGTCCTGCATATGCCGGGCCTTGGCAAGCGGTTCGTGTCGATCTGCGAGACGCCCGACCTCGATCTTCTGCCGGAACGTTTCCCCATTCGCCGCGATGCGCTTTTCATGGCCGGGCTCGAGGTGCCGATCATGCATTTCGGCCTCGTGCTGCTTAGCCTGCCGGTGCGCTGGGGGCTTCTGTCTTCCCTGAGACCGTTCGCCAGACCCTTGCGGGCGCTCTCCGACATTTTTTCGCTGTTTGGGACGGACCGCGGAGGCATGACTGTCGACGCCATAGGCCGCGACGCTGAAAATCGTCCTGCTCATGCACAATGGGCGTTGTGGGCGCAAGCCAATGCAGGGCCACATACGCCGGCCGCTCCGGCTGCCGCCATGGTTCGTGCGCTGCTCGATGGGCGCGAGACGCGGCGGGGTGCGGTGGCCTGTGCCGGAATGCTGGAGCTCGGCGATGTCATGCGCGAGCTCGCGGATCTGCCGATCCATACCCGTACCAATGACAGCCTGCCGGAAAGCCCTATCCTGTTCGAACGCCTTCTCGGCCGCAGATGGCATGCGCTTCCGGCGTCGGTGCGGGCGGTGCATGGCGGCGGCCGGCTTTCTGCCTCTGGCTGTGCGATTACCCGCATTGGTGCAAGCCTCCCGGCCCGGCTGCTGCGGTGGCTGCTCGGGCTGTCTCGGTCGGGAAGGCATGAGGCGTCCGTCACGCTGGAATCTACCCCCGATGGAGAGCGGTGGACGCGCCGTTTCGGCAGCGCGCAATTTGCCTCGCTGTTGACCGATACGAAGCGGGATCGGATCGGCCTGTTCGAAGAGCGCTTCGGCCCGCTTCGGTTCACCTTCGATCTGCGCGCCACGTCTGACGGCGTGAGCTGGGAGCTCCGCGCCTGGAGCGTTGCAGGTTTGCCCCTACCCATGCGGCTGGCACCACGCGTCAGAGCCGGCGCCGAGGATACGAACGGGCTTTACCGCTTTCGTGTCGTGGTCGCTCACCGATGGGTCGGACTGTTGTTTGCTTATCGCGGAACGCTTGTCCCGGCCTCCTCGCCGAGCGGAGCTATGGTCGGAAATGGGTGATGAGGCCGATCAGGCGGCGCGGTGGTGTGGTGCTGCCGAGTCGGCGACACCACGCATACCATCAAGCGATTTCGAGCGCCATGGGAGTGTCTGCGAGATGCCCTCCACTGATCGTTTCTGCCTGGCAGTGTTTTGGCAATGCATCCTCAAGTGAATGTCCACCTGCAATGATCTGAACAACTGCTTCCAAATTGGAAACGTGATCCTGGATCGGCTCTTATCTCATTGATTTTAAATATAATGTCAATTAAAAAATGATTGATTGTGGACTAACTCTAAATCAACACCACGATATCGGCTTCTGAGTTCGTCCATATTGAGCTAATGACGTCTGGAGACATCCATGTTTTTCTGTCTTCAATGCATCATAATGCTCGGCATTAATATAGCCCGCCCCATGGGTCCAGTTCAACTGATTACGCTGTGGCATGTTCCGTGCGCGATTACTTAAAACTGGCATTGCCTTCGCGTTAAGACAACCGCTTTTGGCTCTTTCAGTAGTGGTAACGGCAAGCCGCGATCAGCAATGCATCATCTGTGACCGAGTATACAAGCCGATGCTCCGCCGTGATCCGTCTCGACCAGAAGCCCGCCAAGCTGTGGCGAAGTGGTTCGGGCTTTCCTTTGCCCTCGAAAGGGGTGCGACTGGCTTCTTTGATCAGTTCGTTGATCTTTTTTACCATGCGCTTGTCGGCGTCTTGCCAGTATAGATAATCGTCCCAGGCCTGTTCGGACCAGATCAGCCTCATTCGGCCAAGCTCCGTTCAACGCCACTGCCACGCTTGAGGTTGTCGATGGAGTCCATCAGGTGGCGGGCATTGGCTGGGGAGCGCAGCAGATAGGCGGTTTCCTCCAGTGCGTTGAATTCTTCGAGGGACATCAACACGCAGGCCTCGCCATTCTGGCGAGTAATCAGAATGGGGGCACGATCCTCGACGGCCTTCATCATAGTGCTCGACAGGTTTTGTCGGGCTTCGGTGTAACTGATGGTGCGCATGGTCTATCTCTAATGTTTAATGTACAGTCCATTGTACAGGTTATAAGGTGAGAACACCAGAAGCGTACAACGTCGACCGGCTGTCCACCCGCATCCAGTGACTTCCACTGGCATCCATGTATCCCGCCAAGCAGTATCAGTCGTCGTCGCTGAGGCAGATGTCTTGCATACTGCACGATGATTCATCGTTGACCCAAGCATAGACGATGATCTTTGCCTTCGAGTCGTACCGGAAGAACGGCCGGAACCGCCTTCCAATCGTGGCCCGCCGTCAGTGGCGAGCCTATCTTGGCCACATTGTTCAGCTTGGCAGATTAAGATTGGATTTAATCGTGAAATTCCACTATGAGGTGTATTTCAAAGTGAAATCCATCAAATTTAGTGGAGATCGATTGGATTTCGACGTATATTTCATACATGAGTCAACATTCACGATATCAGATAATCAAGCGCCTGCAGGCGGAGCTTCCTCGGGGAGCACCGTTCGATCTCGCCATGCTTGACACTTTCGGCGTGTCCCCCAAACTGGCCGCCCGCTACGCCGAGAGCGGCTGGCTAGTGCGCCTGGGGCACGGCGTCTATGCCTATCCCAACGACGACTTTGACGCCAGTGGTGCGCTACGGCTCCTGCAAAAACGGGTTCCTGGGCTGCACGTTGGCGGCAAAAGCGCTCTGGCTCTGCAAGGGGTTCGGCACAACCTGGCGCCCAGGGAAACCTTGGTGCTCTGGGGCGAGGCCCGTTTTGCATTGCCAGCCTGGTTCACCACGCGCTTTCCATCGCGCTACGTCAGCGCCAGGCTGTTTGACTGGCCAGACGATGTGCTCGCCAGCAAGACCCTGTACACACCACCCGGACAGCCCGCAGGACTGCGGGTGGCAGTGCCCGAGCGTGCCGTTCTGGAACTGCTCTACGACACCGGAACGCGGGAAAGCCTTGAAGAATCCCGCAACCTGTTCGATGGCCTGCGCTCACCGCGCAAAGACGTGTTCGGACGGCTGCTGGCCTGCTGCACCAGCGTCAAGGCTGTGCGCCTGTTCCTGACCTGGGCGCGGGAAACCGGCGTCATCGACGTGGATGAACTGCTGGAGCAATACCCGGTACGCTCCGGCAGCGCCAGTCGCTGGATGAGCCGGTTGGACGATGGAACTCTTTTAAGCCTGAATCCTCATGGATAAACACTACGCCGATACTGTCCGCACCTCCTGCCTTCTCTTATTCGGATGGCGTGAACAGTACCGAAACACGGCCCTGACTTCGGCTTTGCCGGTCAGAGGATGACATCATCCTCGAAGTTTTCGTCCAGGCATGCATCATCGCGAGCAAAGGCCAGCATGGCTTGGGCCAGATCATCCGGCAGCGGCCGGACATGAGTTCCAGCGTCGATGTCTTTGTCCAGCAGTGCAAGGAATGCCTGGATAGTTTGGATTTCCTGATCGGTTCTTGTGTGCTGGGACATTTCGCGTTTTTGCGGGCTGGCTTCGTGGCTTTTCGTCGGATCAGGCAATCGGGATTTCGAAAAGGTGGCGTTCAAGTGGGGGGATACATCTCTGGATCTGGCCAAGTTGCTTGCTCCAGAACATTACAGCAGAAAAATAACCCCTGCGCCCGCAATTGTTTCGATGGGCCAGAATACCGATCGCTGTGCGTTTGGGCGTGTGTCGTCTGGTCGGCCTTCATCCGCATAGCGCATCGATCAGGTCGAGGTTTTGCGTGCGGAGTTCCGGGTGGGTACAACCCAGAGCGTGACCCGTAGGGAATATCTATCCATGTCCGAAAACGGCGAGTAAATAATCGGGAAAAAGTTATCATGGAACGCAAAGGAGGCTGAAGTATGCCGATCGTGGAAAGCCGTTCATGTTATGCGGCGTTTAAGGCCAAAGACGCCCGGTTCGACGGCCGTTTTTTTGTTGGCGTTTCTTCTACGGGCATCTATTGCCGCCCTGTATGTCGGGCAAAACTGCCGAGGGAAGAAAACTGCACTTTCTATGAGACGGCGGCAGCGGCTGAGCAGGCCGGTTACCGGCCGTGCCTGTTATGCAGACCGGAGCTCGCGCCGGGTCTGGCGCCTGTTGATGCGACTGCCGTATTGGCTCACAGGGCGGCAAGACTGCTTGAAGAAAACAGCGGCAGCGGGCAAAATCTGGCGGAGTATGCCCGGCGACTCGGATGTTCAGAGCGTCATCTCCGCCGGGCCTTTACAGCCGAGTTCAGGGTGTCGCCCGTCCAGTACCTTCAGACGTGCCGGTTGCTGCTCGCCAAAAACCTGCTGACGGATACGAATCTTTCTGTAACGGATGTTGCCATGGCCGCTGGATTCGGCAGTCTACGGCGCTTTAACGATCTGTTCAGGAAACAATACCGCCTTTCACCTACCGCCTTGCGTAAACAAACGCCGGATGCCGGGCAGAATGACAGCAGCGTTACCCTGATGCTGGGTTACCGCCCGCCGTACCAGTGGCGGCAGATCATCGGCTTTCTGGCCGGGCGGGCGATTCCCGGTGTGGAAACCGTCAATAACGACAGCTATATGCGCACAGTCCATTATGTGGATGAAGGTCGGAAATCCATTGACGGATGGGTGCGCGTCGGGCACCGGCCGGATAAAAACGCGCTGACCGTGACCGTCAGTCCGGCCTTGTTGCCCGCTTTGCCTCATCTGCTTGTCCGCATTCGACATCTGTTTGATTTGTATTGTTATCCGGATGCTGTTGCTGAAACCCTGTCAGTCATGAATCAGATAAAGCCTGATTTCTTTGTGCCGGGTACCCGTCTTCCCGGTTGTTTTGAGCCTTTTGAAATGATGGTGCGCGCGGTACTGGGGCAGCAGATCACTGTCAAAGCGGCGGGCACTCTGGCCGGAAGGTTGACGGAACGTTTTGGCATACCCGTTGAAACGGGCATTGCAGGGCTGACCCATGCGTTTCCCTCCGCCCAGACCATTGCGGCCTTAAGTGGCGACATTGCCGGCCATCTGGGGCCGTTGGGCATAACGCGTGCACGGGCCAATACCATTTTATGTTTAGCTCGGTTGGTTGTGGACGGCGGGGTTGATTTTTTACTGTGCCATCAGCCGGAAACGGAGATCAGGAAACTGACGGCCATTCCGGGCATCGGGATGTGGACGGCCGAATACATTGCCATGCGCGCAATGGGTTGGCCTGACGCTTTTCCACACACGGACTACGGCGTTAAAAAGGCGCTTGCGCCATTGTCAGAAAAGGAAATTCTGACAATGGCGCAAGCTTGGCGTCCGTGGCGCGGCTACGCGACAGTCAGTCTGTGGAATTCTTTATAGAGGCAAAACAACAGAAAGGGGTATGTGATGATATTTGTTCTGTTTGAAGTCACGGTAAGAAAGGAATACATGCAGGATTATCTTTCACTGGCTGCGGGTCTGAAAAATGAGCTTGAGCAGGTGGATGGCTATCTGCGGTCAGAAAGGTTTTCCAGTCTGAACAATGAGGGAAAGCTGCTCAGTTTATCTGTATGGAAAAACGAACAGGCTGTTGAAAAATGGCGCAACAATATTCAGCACCGGATGTGCCAGCGTCAGGGACACGACTTATTGTTTGAAGACTATACGATTATAGTCACAGCAAAGATCAGGTCGTATACCCGAACAGATCGCGCAGAAGTCCCTGAAGACTCAGAGATGTTTCTTGCCTCAGAGCCCGAAGATGGAAGTGCCGGCAACACTGCATGATTGAATCATCGCAGATTATCAGGAGGAAACGATCATGACCTATTTTTCAGCATATTATGATTCACCCCTCGGCAGAATAATGCTGGGTGCTCAGGGTGAAAAACTGGTGGGGCTGTGGCTGGAAGGACAAAAGTATTTTGCTGATACGGTTGATGGTGAGTTTGTGGAAAATCCGGACTTGCCGATACTTTCATCTGCGGCAAAATGGCTGGACGCCTATTTTGCAGGCAAAAAACCGGTAATTTCCTCTCTTGCCCTGGCCCCGCAAGGGAGTGCATTCCGGCAGCAGGTGTGGCGGATTCTGTGCGACATCCCTTATGGTCAATACCTAAGCTACGGCGAAATCGCCAGAAAGATAGCCGCCCGGACAGGCAGAAAAAGCATGTCCGGGCGGGCTGTCGGCGGGGCTGTCGGCCATAATCCGATCTCCATTATTATTCCCTGTCACCGGGTGGTCGGTTCCGGGGGCAGCCTGACTGGTTACTCCGGCGGCATCAGGAAAAAAATAAAATTACTGGAGCTTGAGGGAGTGGATATGTCGGGGTTTTTCATCCCCGGAACAGGAACAGCCTTGTGAAGTGTCTGTATCCTGTGCGCTGAACGTGCAGCTGCCGGAATCATTTAATTGGAACGGGCTGAGATGAAGAGTCTTTTGTGTTGGCGACAGCCACTGCCAATATACCTTTTTGCCGGTTTGGAATTAGAAAAGCCGCAATCATCGTCAGTGCCGCAAATGCCGCGACAACATTCATGGCTGTGGGCAGGCCGTATTGATCACCGGCTCAGCCGATTCCCGGCGCAACCATACCACCGATGCTGACAGCCAGACCCAGCATGATGCCGGAAGGTGTGCCAATATGATTGGGCAGAAATTTTTGTCCCAGAGAATCGTTCAATGGCTTGATAAACCTTGGATAGTGACGTACCGCCCTTGAACGCCATTGGTTTCTGATTCGGTAGCGCAAACAGGATACCCAGCATTTGGCATAGCCAGATATCCTTTTCCAGGATTTCGGCGCGGCGACCCAGCACGGTGGCCAAGCCATGCAACAGCTCGGCTTGCTCGGTTGAGGATAAATCGAAGTAGTGCGCTGTGGATTCAGGCATGGGCGAACTCACTTTGCTCAAAGCGGACGAGGGCCTCCACCATCCAGGCTGGCATCGAAGCTTTGGCCTGGCTCAGCGCCTCGAATTCATCCGCGGGCAGTTTTTTTGCGATCTGCTTGAATGTGTTCGGTGTGACCTGGTTTCGCCCCAGATGCCAGAGGGCCGACAACGCTTTCCTCGCTGGTCTGCCCGCGAGCACCAGCTTGCGTGGCGCCACATGCTGCAGTCGGACGGTCAATTTGCCCAACCGGATCTGGTGTGAGGAACCCGTGGTCTGAAAAACCGCCTGCGCCGGTACTTGTGTGGACAGCCCCAGGCGCCTTGCGGCTTCTGCGCCATGGATCTCGATCGTGGCGCCTTCGGCTTCGGCGACGGTCCGCGCCACCTGCTCAGGCTCGGGCATCGACTTGATGCCGAACCGTCTGGTCTTGGGCGTGATATACAGGCCATGACCAATACGCTCGATGTTGCCCGCCCTGGTCAGTCGCAGGTAATCCCCCCAATAAAGCGGTGAGATCAGAAGTAGAATTTTCTCATTGAGGAG
>JBEBRQ010000016.1:0-56883 GCA_040394755.1 Castellaniella defragrans
CTGCGTCATGGCATTCCGCAGAGGCATCGTCGGCGAATGGCTGCACTGGCGCGACTCGCGCTGAAAACGCCCTCAGTCCCTGGCGCCCGATGACGCGGGCGCCAGCGCCAGCGCGATCATCGCCAGTGCAAGGGGAGCGAACGAAACCCAAAGCACCATGTCCCAATCATAGGCTGCCAGCAAACCGCCCGAGGCAAAGGAGCCGGCCGCCATCGTTCCGAAAATGATGAAGTCATTGAGCGACTGCACGCGGGTTTTTTCCTCGGGTCGGTGGCATTCCAGCACCAGCGCGGACGCGCCGACAAAGCCGAAATTCCAACCCAGGCCCAGCAGGATCAGCGTCAGCCAGAAATGGGGAACATCCACGCCGGTCAGGCCCGCGGCGGCGGACATGCCCGTGAGCGCCAGCCCAAGCGCCACGATCCTGCCAGCCCCAAAGCGGGTAATCAGCCGGCCGGTGAAAAAGCTTGGTCCATACATGGCGATGATGTGCCACTGCAAGCCGAGGTTAGCGCTTTCCTGCGAATGGCCGCACATCTGCATCGCCAGAGGCGCCGCCGTCATCAGGAAATTCATGAGGAGATACGAGACGACACCGCAGATCACCGCAGTGACGAAAAGCGGCTGGCGCACGATCATGCCAAGCGGCCTGCCCCCAGCCACCTCCACCGCCGTCGGCATCGGCAGCCGCACACCCAGCAGCACAATGGCGGACAAGGCAGCCGCGACCGCCTGCGCGAGAAAAGTGGCCGCAAAGTCATGCGCCGGCCACAAATACATCGTGTAGGTGACCAACTGCGGACCGATCACGCCAGCCGCGACCCCGCCCCCCATGACGAACGAGAGTGCACGCGGACGCAGCGCCGGTGCGACACCGTCCGCGGCGGCAAAGCGGAACGAAAGCACCACGGCGGCATAGGCGCCGCCGAAAAACGTCGACAGACAGAACAGCCAGAACGAGCCGAGAACCACCGCGGGCGCCGCCAGCACCCCGGCCAGGACGCCGCAGCCGGCCCCCACCAGGAACGCCGTGCGCCGGCCATGGCGCCGGGCCACCATGCCGATCGGCAATATACAGGCAGCCATGCCAACCACGAAAATGGAAATCGGCAGAGTTGCCAGTGCCTTGTCTGGCGCCAGCATGTCGCCGATGATGGCCCCGATCGCATAAATCACCACGCCATTCGCCCCAGCCAGCGCCTGAGCCACCGTGAGGCGGATGATGTTGCCGCGCTGTTCGCGTTCAGACAATAACGGAGAGGCCGGCTGCGATGGCAGGGATTCGATGGCTGACAAGATGCACCTCGGTCGATGGCGTGGGCCGGCTGCTCGGGCCGGCTTCTCTGCACCCTGGAAGAAAGCCCCATGACCTTTTCACACGAATCATCATGCGGCGGCTGGCAGCTACTGTACCCGAGGACACCACTCTCGTCACGCCTTCGACGCGCGCCTGCGGAATCTGATGGAGCCAGGGCAGACGCTTGCTAAGATACATTCTTCTTCACCACGCGCACGCTCTCAAAAAAGCCATGCTGACTTTCATCACCGGAACCATCTGGCTGTACGTGTCATGGCGCTTCGTCTGGTCACTGCCCTGTGGACCGGCGAGCCGGATCGGCCTGGCGCTGGCGCTGCTGCTGGTAT
The DNA here is from genome assembly GCA_040394755.1 of Castellaniella defragrans. Classification (GTDB taxonomy): domain Bacteria; phylum Pseudomonadota; class Gammaproteobacteria; order Burkholderiales; family Burkholderiaceae_B; genus Castellaniella; species Castellaniella defragrans_A. The sequence goes on from JBEBRQ010000016.1 coordinate 1,645, forward strand.
CCCAGCAGCACCAGATCACGCGCCGCTTTGCCGGCTCGATGGCATCGCCCGAAATCCCCTACGAGGCGCTGCTCGGCCTGAACTGGGTTTTCGGCACATTCCTGCTGCTCGCCCTGCTGCTGTTGCTGCGCGACGTGGTGGGCATGCTGGTGCTCCTGGCCGCACCCGGCGCGGGTCGGGAAATCCTGGCTGGACGCCCGCTGCTGTTCTCCATTGGCCCGCTCGCCCTGCTGCTGGCGGGCATCGGCGTCTGGCAAGCCGTCCGGGTGCCTGACGTCAAGACCCTGGAAATCACCCTGCCCGGCCTGCCGCCCGCCCTCGACGGATACCGCATCGCACAGATCACCGACACCCACATCAGCCGCCTGCTGACCGGCCCCTGGGTAGAGGCCGTGGTCGCACGAACCAATGCGCTGGACCCCGACCTGACCGTGATCACCGGCGACATTGCGGACGGCACACCCGAGGCGCGCGCCGCCGGCGTCCGCCCGCTGGGCGCGCTGCGCGCCCGCGACGGTGTCCTGGCCATCCCGGGGAATCACGAATACTACGCCGACTACCAGCGCTGGATGAACGCCTATCGCGGCCTGGGCCTGCACATGCTGGAAAACGCGCATGTCCTCATCGAACATGACGGCGCCACATTCGCTGTCGCGGGCATCACGGACCGCCAGGCCGCCACATTCGACCAGCCACGCCCGGACCTGGCGGCGGCACTGAAGGGCCTGGCCCCCGACATGCCGGTGATCCTGCTCAGTCATCGCCCAGGCGGGGCAGCACTGCATGCACAGGCCGGCGCGGCACTGCAATTGTCAGGCCATACGCACGGCGGCCAGATCCTCGGGCCGCACATACTGACGCAATGGGCCAACGAGGGCTATGTATCGGGCCTGTACCAGGTCGGCGACATGCGGCTGTACGTCAGCAACGGCACCGGCCTCTGGAACGGCCTGGCAATCCGTTTAGGCCGCCCGTCCGAGATCACTTTGATCGTGCTGCGCGCACAGGCGCGTTGACCGGTCCGAGGGATGATGGAGGAACCGGATGCTTTTTGCCTCGGGGCGGCCCCGAGGCAAAAACGCCCTCTCGGGGAGGCAGCAAGCCGAAGGCGCAGCGTGGGGGTATTTTTCAGCGGGAATCTGCCCGGCACACGAATATGGAATCCGGTATAATGGCAGGCTTTCTAGTGCCTCATCCTGGCACATGCACACCGGCGCAATGGCAGAGTGGTGATGCAGCGGACTGCAAATCCGTGTACGTCGGTTCGATTCCGGCTTGCGCCTCCAAGCATACCCACATTTCACTATTCTGGTGTGCGGGGAAAAATTGACATAAGCCCGCCCACGCCGCGGGCTTTTTTTGTGTCTGGGGTGGGGTAAATACCCCCGTTTAAATGGTACTATCTCGCTATGACAGACGCCCAATTCGACGCACTCACATCCCTGCTGCGCATGACCAGCCAGCCGATCCTGACGGCTGCGCGCCTTGCCCTGGTCAACGGCGAGCGCCAGGCCGACGCTGCCCGCGAATCAGGATGCAGGCCAAACCACCTCGCGCGCGCGATTGCGCAGTTGCGCGAGGCTGATGCTCAAATACGACAGGCCTACAACATAGGGTAAATACCTATTTGACAGTACCATCTAGACGGTACTATAATGGCTTCATGGTGATCGAGATTGATCACAAACACACAGGGAGAGCACCATGAAATACCAAATCGAAAACACAATCTCGGGCATCATCATCGGCGTGTACGAGGCGGACAGCGCTGATCTGGCGCTCGACGCTATGGCCCGCGATGCCGGCTACAGCGACTACGCGGAAGCCCAGGCCGCCGCCCCAGCCGCCGAGGGCGAGCTGATCGTCACCGAAGTCTAATGGCCCCCACCCCGCCCGCTCTGGACAGCCTCACCGCCGCCCAGAGATACACATCAGGCAGGCGTGTAACCTGCCTGATTTGCGGGAAAAAATTCAAGGCCGTAGGCCGCCATGTATGGCGGGCGCATGGCATTTCCGCGCGCGAATACAAAATACAGTTCGGACTGCCCGTCAGCCGTGGGCTGCTTTCTGCTGACGCCAGGGAATCTCAATCCATAAATGCGCGGCTAGCGCGAGCCGCTAGCGACAAAAAGAAGACGCCACCGGGAGGACGGCCAAGACGCGCTGACGAGCCGCCGCGTCCATCTTTTCCCCATATCGACCGGCGGACCAGCTCTGATGATGTCCGGCGCGTCCTGATATGGGTGGCAAAGGGGGACACACTGTCAGAAGCGTGCAAAAGACCAGGCATGCCGAAGTGGAACGGGGTTCATATCGCCCTGGGTCGAGATGCAGACCTGCGTCAAGAATTCGATAGGCTTGTCGAGTGCTTACCATTCGGCCAGCAAGTGCGGATGAATAAGCTGGGCGCTCGATTCAATACCGCGCTTGCAGACCTGGATGGCACGACAAACACCGAAGCCGCGCGGCGCCTGGGCGTGGGTTTCGAGACCGTCCGCCGGATGCGAGAAAAGTACAAAATGACCCCAGAGAGCCTGCGTCACTGGCAGTCAGAAATGGGGTACAAATACGATAGCGCAGCCGCCGCCCTGGGTGTATCCGTGGTCACATACGCGAATTGGGTGGCTGGAGCGACACGAATCCCATACATGATCGGAGTGACCTGCGCGGCATTGCTCAATGATCTGGGGGCACGCAGCAAATCCCCGAGCGAGGATTGATGAAATGCCCCCTGATGCTCTGCGCACCATAAGCAGCCTCGCGGATGTCCGGGCGTATACGTCCGGCGACCGCGTGGTCTGCCTGATATGCGGGCAGGCGTTTAAATCCGTGGGGCGTCACGTCCACCACGCGCACGGGATCTCGGCGCGTGAGTACAAGATCCGGTTCGGCCTGCCAATTGGTCGAGGTCTGGATGCGGCGGATGTCCGAGAGGCCCAATCCAAACGGGTACAGAAAACCCGCGCCGCTGGTCGCCTGCCGCAATCACCGCCGCCCGAGCCGCCACGCCCTGGCGAATCACCGAAGAAGCCCGGTTATTTCCACGCCGACATGCGCCGCATTTCCTCGGATGAAGTCAGGCGCATCATGCAATGGATCGAGTCAGGCGACACAATAGCGGAAGCCTGCGCCAGGCCAGGGATGCCGAAATGGACGGCAGTGCATACGGCCCTCGACCGCGACGCGGGATTGCGGCGTGAATTTTATGATTTCGTGGAGCGACTGCCATTCAGTCAGCAGGCGCGCATGAAGAAGCTGGGCGCGAGATTCGACGCCGCTATCGCAAAGCTGTCAGGCATGACGAATGCCGAAATCGCCAGCCGCCTAGGCGTGAGCGAGGAAGCCGTGCGTCGTAGGCGGAAAAGGATCGGATTATGACCTTGGCCGGCCCCACGCGGGCCGGTTTTGTTTTTGTCTCCCCCCTCTGCCCTACCACATCCACACAAACCAAAACCAAGCTAACGGGAATGCAAAGAACAACGATATGACGAAGAAAAATACTTTCCAGGGTATCGGGATTGCGCGGTAGGATAGATAAGCAAATATGACAGCAAAGACCAACGACTGCGGTCCGATCTTGTCACCGATGATTATGATGTACAGTTGGAACAGCGAAAAATCAAACATTTTTGCTTGATGGTGTAATCTTGTGCCAGCCTTATAGCACGAAATTTCCCTATTGCTGATTGCTGCCCTGCACTGCCCTCACATACCCCTGCAACCCCATCAAATCGCCCCGGAGTCGGTCAGCCTCTGCCGCCAGGTCTGTATATCGAGCCGCGCACATTCCGACCACGTCGCGCAGCTCGGCGGCGATGCGGGCGTTTGCATCCAGCGCTGATCCGGCGCGGGCAGCCTCACGCTCTGCACGACGGTTGGCGGCTGCGAGGTCGTCGCGCAGGCTGACAGACTCAGCACCAGCGGCAGCAGCCACCAGCGCGGTTTGTTCCACGATGGACTGGTATTCGGTACGCACATTTTCAATTCCCTCCTGTATTTTCTGCTCGGCCGCCCGGGCGCGCTCTGACGCCTCGGTTGCAGCCTGTTGATACTGGGCCAGGACCACGGCGTTATCGCGCTCTGTGCGGGCTGTACGGGCCTCCCATCGCCAGCCCTGGACCGCCCACGCCGCGGCGCCAGCGACGAGAGCGGCGGCCGCATACCCCCGCCAGCCAGCCAGCGCCGCAATCATGCCGCCCCCAATGCCGCGCGCGCGATCCGATGATTCCCGGGCCATTTGTCCGGATGAGGCTTGCCCGGTCGCCAGACGCGCTGATAGAGATCCCAGCCGGCCGGCGCATCATTGACGCCCGGCAGCGCGCGCGGATCGGTCCACAGCAGCAGCCGCCCCAGCGCCACGGCCAGCACATCATCCTGATCCAGCGCGGCATAGACCTGGGCCGGAGCCGCCACGACGCCGCGCGCGAGGCACACATCGGCGGCATAGTCTCGGCTGGCCGTATGCGTCAGCACGCCCTTGACGCCGCCGCCCTGCTCGAATTGCAGCAGGCCCCTGGCCGGTCCCTTGCGCTCGGGATACTTGAGATCGACCACCTGCCAGCGATGCGCAAGGTTGGACTCCTGCAGCGCGATTGCCAGCAGCATCACGCGGGCCTCGATCGCGCCCATCTTCGCGGGCAGCAGATCCAGTGCGGGCTCCATGACCTGTCCGACAAAATCATGGGGGGAAATGGGTAGTGGTAGCTGGGTCATGATTTACACCTCGTCAGTGACGCCACATTTCCGCGGGCCCGAATCACAAGCACGGCGAGGATCACGGAAACAAACGCATCCGACCACGACACGCGCCCGTGATCCAGGCCCACGTCAACCGCCTGCGAGATCAGCGCGCAAAGAATCGCGAACGCGCACCACGAAACTGCGGGTTTGTGTTTACTGCCCCTGGGCCGATAGCCCATCAGCAGGGCGATTGAAATCAGGTTTGCGATCAGCAGGACAATTGCAGCGGCGCTCATAATCAGCTCCCTTTCCGAAATACCGACACCAGGGCATCCCAGACGCCCCGGACGCTCATCGTCTTGATGCGGTCGATGATGGTGACAGTCGTATGCATCACCAGCGCAGACACGGCAAATGACGCGAGCAGAGGCGCCCGAAACGGTGTTAGCGCGATCATGTCCGGCACCGCCGCGTAGCCCACGATGAGCGACACGAGCGTATAGATCGCTTTGGGTATCAGCGTCGTGTCCTTTGCCGTGATCGCAAATACCATCGCGCCCATGAAAGCGCCGGCGACGGCCTCCGGGTCCAGGCTCGACATCCACGCCGCGACCCCCACGGTTGCTGCGACAGCCCCGGCGGTCGCAATACTCGATGCAGGCTCAGCCATGCTCACTCCAAAAAAATACCCGCTCGCGGCGGGCTGGATTGTGTAAAGTTAATGCTCTTGAAAAGCGGAGACGGAAAATGCAGGCACCCGAAATCATCCGAGCAAAGACCAATGAATTTTTCAGACTGCACTGGCCGAAAACCGAGACCGAGGAAGCGCCAGTGTGGGAGTCTTGGGACCCATTCTTGCGCACGCCAATCCCGAATTACGACAAGCCGGGATGCTATGCGCTCGTGGCTGGCGATACGGTTGATTATGTAGGGCTTGCAATCAGCAAAGGATGGGGCGCCTACAAGAAAAACGGGATTTCGATCAGGCTCTACGGCCACGTTCTGCTTGTCGACAAGAGCAAGGATTCCACCTACATGCTCCGCGAAAAGTGGCGGCACATTACGGGAATATGCACCATCCCATTTCCAGACAAATACATTTACCTCGCCCCTGCCCTAGAGCGCTTTCTGATTACCAAGCTCGAGCCGGGTTCCAATCATCGGTGATCTGAATCACTCCCTGAATCCCTCGGGCAATTGCCCCTGCATTCGCTCGTACTCGTATGCGTTTTGACAGTGATTCGGCTGCCAAAAAAATACCGCGTCGATTGCGCGATATGCGATTGCCCATTTACGAACGTCGCGGCAGCGCCATGCCCTGCTCGACAGCGTTTCGTCCGCCCACCCAGCCGCGAGCGTATTGAGCAGCTGGTCGATGGCAATCAGTAGCTGATGACCGTAGCGACGTTCGCTCATTTTCAGACCGCCTTCGGCTGCATCGCTGCTACGATTTCCTCTTTTCGCTCCGCATCCAGCAGGCCGACATCAACGAGGGTTTGCAGGCCGCCCTCGGTGCGCGAGTCTTCGTATGTCACGAACGTAGCCGCGATGAGCCGGTCGTACCATAATTTGATTGCAGCGCTGGCGAGGGTGGCTTGTACGATTGCGAGTTGCTCTGCATCGGTAAACAGGTCCAACATTTCAAGCGCCGAGAACTTCGGGTATGACGATGATTTTGACGTTTCGGTCTCCGGTGCCGCCGGTTCTTCGGGTTCCGGAGGATCGACAAGCGCAAAACCATCGTCGATAGAAACCTGTTTTCCAGCCAGCATCCCGGCCAACGCTTCAGCATATTGTTCGGCAGATATTTCGACTCCGCCGGGGATAGGGTCGGTGCTGATTTGTCCGTTTGCAGCGTATGGCATTATTTGATCCTCATGTAATAGGCGCGACTGGTGTGACGCGGCACTGATTCCGCGCCCCCACTGTTTGCTATATAAATTTGGTGCTGGTGGGCGCCGCCGTAGCCAACGCTTCCGCGGCCTGTCGGCCCTTCACTAGATTGCGGATTCCCAACCATTAGCCCGTTACCGTTTCCACTAGATCCCACGGTCAGGTTGAGCTGATGCGTGTGCTCACCATCATTGCCCGTACTTCCGGTGTGAGAGTGATTGGCGTTTTGGCTGTTGTAGATATCAAGCCCTGATGCCTGCGCAGGCCGCAAAAATGTGCGCGTCGTGTTGAGTAGCGCGACAGTCACGCCATTCATCGGAGAGCTTTCGAGCGATACGACGGCGGTAGCGGTAACGGTCGGATCGAGCCCGGTCACAATTTCGGCGCCCAAACATCCGGCGTTGTATCCACCAGCACCAGTTAATCCGGCAGACAGCTTGATGTATCGAAAATTCGGGCTGTCTGTCGGCGGCTCAGGAGCACCGGGTGCAATGGGAAACTCCATCCCGATCGGCATTCCTGTCCACAGCGAATATGGCGCCAATACCTCATATTTCGACGCTGCCCATTCCGCTGCGCCTTTTCCAATGATGTAGATCGGACCGATGTCGGACGTCGGCACATCGTCCTGGGCATACATCGGCAAATGCCCTCGCAGCAACCGCCCCTCAACCACCCACGCGCTACCGGCAGCATTGCGGCGCTTGATCGTGCCGGTTCCGGTATCGGCCCAAGTAGAATACGGCCAGGCTATCGCCGCTGGATCATCGGCACCTGCGAAATCGGTCCCCAGGGTTTTCAATGCCCCGTTGAGGCCCTTGACCAGTTTCAGCCCAGGCAGCGGTGGCTCCGTCGTGATTTGTACAGCTTCTTGGGTCATGGTGACTCCAAAACAAAATGCCCGCACAAGACGGGCAATGGTTGATACAAAAAGATTTTTAGTAGCCTTGTGCCAGCCAGTTGATGAGGCCAGGCTTCTGGCTTGATGTGTTGAATAGTTGGATATTGAATCCAGATTCGTCCGAATTCGTCAGCACATAGCGATCGCCATCCACCGCATCGAATACCGTGATCTGGACATTCGGCACGGCATGGAAAACCTTCTCGTACTCGACCCTTAAGCCGCCCGCAGGCACGGTGACGCTCTCGGCTGACTGTAAGAGATCCGGGATATCTACGATCCAAGTGAAATGCTCAACAAACGGCACAATCAGCGGGTCATCGGTCTCGATGATCAGACGAATCTCAAGGTGCCGTGTATTGATCAGGCCCGGAGTGTAGTTAATCCACTGTCCATATTCACCATCTTCATCAGCCATCCGGTATTGCGGCGTGGCCTTCCAGTGCTGCGCGTTCGACTCGTTCAAAACATCGGAGTTGGACAGCACATCGGCCATTGACAGGACATCCTCGCCGAAATTCAGGGCGTACCCTTCGAGGCGAAAATCCAGACGCACAGGGGCGACGAACCCGATATCGATACTCTCTGCGGACGTGTACACGCCACGCAACTGAGAGCCCCTGTACCACAGCATCTCACGAACGGCGAGAACATTCTGCTCACTCAAAATATCGCCCGACCCGATGAGCGTCAGCATTCCATTCCAGACGTAGGCGCCCTCGCTGAGCACCCCATCCCATTGAGGGTCCTCGACCTTGGTCAGCAAAACATTTCGCACAAGCGATGCGCCCGAGATCAAAAGGCTGTCGGGCGCTCCATAAATCACCTGCCCCTTGTGGACATATCGGGCTGCAACCCAATACAGACCATTGCCGACCGCGAGGGATTCTGTCGTCGGGGTAATCGCCGCGACCCGAGAATTCACCCAGGATTCACCGATCCTGATCTCATACTCTGGATTGCGGACATCGACCACACGATTCCATACCAGTACGGTCAGGCCGTCGCGGAATACGTTCGTCAGGCCCGTCAATGCTGGCAATGGAGCGCGCAAGCCCTGGATCGTATACGTGCGCATGGCGGGCTTGCCGCGCCCAATTAGGGATACTGGTGTGATCGTGATATCCAGTACATCCCCGGTCTGTGCCTGGATCGTCAGTTTCCGGTCCACGGTCCTGACAACCGGTTGGGCCACGCCGTTGATCGAAATCGCCACATCAACCGGCATTGCGGTGGACAGTGCCCAGCTGATCTGCACGCTGTTGATGTCGGCAAGGACGTTGACGATTCCCTCGCTGACGGTGATCCCAAACACCACGCCGACCAGATATTGCCCATCTCTCGGTGGTGTGTACTGGTACGGGTTGTTCTCGGATGCGTAATACTCCGGATCATCATCAACCACCGAATACCGCACGCCGTCCGATCCTGCTGGCTGAATATCCACGACCTTGAACCGGCGGCCAGGGGTCGCCTCGGGATCGAACTGGAAGCCCCAATCCATCGCGGGAACGCCCTCGAAACCTTCGTCGCCCGGCAGCGCAAACCCTGTCATGTCGGTCGTGATCGTGACGGTATCGGTTTCCTCACCCGCCCCTGTAACCGTGACGGTTTTCATGTTGCCCTCAGGGTCTCGAATGAGCATGACCCCGGAGCCGATCGGAATGCGCTGCGAGAGTGTGATCCTGTTTCCCTCCCGCCCCAAGAGCCGCCCGGAATAACCCCACACGGTCAGATCGTGGCTGACCTGCACCACATCCCCGCGTGTCGCAATCCAGCCCTCGATATCGGTCTCGAACGTGGTGCGGCGGCGATGCCAGACCTGCGAGGCGGCAATCAGGTTCGCCTCGCGTCCGGCCACTTCAACGCTGGTCACCCCTTCGAGATCGAGCGTGACGGGATTGTTCGTGGCCGTCGCCCCAGGGACCGCAACCCGAACCTCATCCATCTGCCAGTCGCGAACTTCGTTGGCAATATTCACGATGATCTCGTCTGGCAATTGTGAGTCGCTACCCGCATACCCGACCTTGAACGTCCCAGAGCGGATATTGAACGGCCCGAACATCGCAACCACGGGCTGATCGGCAGCGTCCCACACCACCCCGAGCTTTCCGGTCTGGTATGTTGGAGACGCCCGGCCCGCCCTGGCAATGATCCGCAGCACATCCGCGCTCGATTTCTTGCTATCGAGGACGTAATCGAACCTCAGGCCCTTGGCGTCACACCACGCGCCCCAAGCTTTGATCGCGTCAAGATCGATGCCGCTCGCGTCCAGACCAATACCCCACTGCCGGCGCCCATCAATAAACTTGCCCATCGCAAAGCGCAGGAACCACCACGCTGGGTTGCGGGTGTGGATCATATCGAAATGATCGGCCCCATTCCAGACTGGCGCAAACGCCTCTGCGATGGCCGAGAACTCATCGACGGCGCCGTTGAGCTGCGAAGTCGCCTTGATCCGCAGCGCGACCCTCGCTTGACCTGTGTAATCGGCCTTGTCGGTCTGAAAGCACAGGATTTGTGAGACCGCAGTTTCGTTGCTCGTGCGGGACTCGTTGATGTCGCCGGTAACCTTCCAGATCCTGAGCTCGTATTGACCCTCATCGACCGTCCATGTCACAGACTGCCGTGTGGGGGCATCCTGGCGGGCGCCATACATCCGAACGCCGGGGGTTGTGCTGTATCCAATCAGAGGGTCGGGAGCAATGCCGTACCAGGGCTGTCCGCTGCTGTGAGGGTGCGGACGCCAGCGCCAATAATACGCAACCTCTGGATAGCATATCGGTCCGGCGTCACCACCCCACGGGTTGCAGTGCGCCTCCTTTATCAGGACCTTTTCGTTTTCTGTGTGGTCGTCATAGTTTGTTGATCCATACTCGATAAGCCGCTCGTGACGTACAAGCGTTCCGGCATCGCCTTGTTCGGTGTAATAGTCCTCAACCAACGCCCAGTAATGCGTGGCGTAGATCGGATCTTGAATCAGTCCGATGTCGATCCAATCCGGGTCGCCGGCCTTGCGGTATTGGATGCGCAAATCGACGGACTGACCAAGAATATCCCCTTCGTCCGAGATATCGAACAGACGAGCAGCCAGATCCACGGCGATATACGTGGTGTCCAGCGGCGTGGTGCGGCTATTGACGACACCGGACTCAAGGACAAACCCTTCGAGCGTGTCCACGTTGCCGGGGAACATCGAGAGTTTTCCATCTTCGCCGGAAACCTGGATCTGGACGTCCTGGTAGTCAGTGACAGGGGTTGCGCCAATCCTGAAATTCGTCAGGTTGACCTCGCCAGCCTGCAACCCGAAGTGAAACGCCTGATTCAGGTATTGCGTGTCACCAACGTACTCCGTGTAGTATTTCGCGGCCAAGTCGGGCACAACCTTGTGCCGCCCGAAGATCAGCGTCATCGGCTCCCAGGGGCGCAGGCGGTTCCGCCCGCCCGAGAGCGAGTATGTGGGGCTGGTCTCGTACTTGCCGCCCGTACCCAATTCGTCCATCGTGGCCGTGGGCATCGGCAGGAGCGCATTGATCAGCATCGAGCCGGCCATCATGATGCCGGCGCCCAACATGGCCCCCGTGGTCGCCGCTGTCATACCGAACATTCCAGCTCCATTCAGTGCATACCACTGCTGAGTGACTGCCGCCACAATCACCAATGCAATCATCGCCACAGTGCGCAGGATTTTGCTGCCGCCGCCGCCAAGCGGGCGCGCACGGATAATGATCTGGTCGCCAGTATGCGGAATCAGGCGCTCCCACAGGGGATCGGGGACCATGCGCCCGTTATGCCAGACATGAACCGGGCCGCGAGGCAAGACCATGCCAATGCGCTCGATGTACGCGCCCAGGGTCTCGCCAGAGAGGAACGCAGCAACAGATGTGCGCACCCCTGCCCCCGTGAGGGTATGAGGGTGGACGATCAGCGCAGGATCGCGGCGGGCAACTTCTAGAGCCATTGGTAATAGCCTTCCAGCTTGAAATGCAGGCGCGTCACATCGCGCAACCGTTCGCGGGTGACCGCGCCAAAACTTTGGTTTGCGTGCAGCACCCACCATTCCCCGGCTATCCAGCACATAACCCCGATGTGACAGACATGGCCGCGCCCCACGAATAGGACCGGGCAGCCATCCGCGGGCGCATCGATCTTGCTGGCGTAAGCGTCACGCAACTCCATGATCTGCTTGGCCTGGTCGCGGTAGGTCGAGGCGTGAGACGCGGGTAGACCGATTGCCTTGCCGAACACCTCGCGGGCAACACGCTCGGCCAGGGCGGCACAATCCCCGGATTCAGGGATGTAGGGCTCGCCGACGAAACCATCTGACCAGTGCGTCATGTCGTCATCGCCAGCATTTGTGCGTCAGTCGGACGAGTGCGGAAAATACGGGTGCGGGTGGCGGTCGATGGCGCTCTATAACTCGCACTCGTCGTCAAGGAGCCAAGCCGCAATTGCGTCGCGACCGACATATCTGCGGTGATAGCCCTCGACAGACCGCGAGCCACGCCGTTGCAGAAAAACGAGGCCACACCGCCTTTCCAGCAGACCGCAGATTTGACGCGCGTCCCGTCAAAGCTGCTCAGATCAATCGGCGTTGACTGTGCCCCGTAGCAGTAAATTACGGTATTAGCGATGTTTGCTATGTTGTGCGCAAGAAATGCTGATGTGGTGTTGTCGTTTATGCCGTATAGATAGCCGTTTGTGGCGGCCCCATTCAACACCCCCTCCCACACAATCGCGCCCTCGCGCGCGTTGTAAATCGACGCGAAATTCTCACCCGCGATCGACACATTATCAGCAGCGCGAGTGACAGCGGCGCTCGTCGTGGGGATGTATGGGATGGGGCCGGTTCCCGGGTTGACACGCGGTGTGGCGTAGTCCTGGTACGTACCAACGCCCCCGGCTTGCGTGACATCCGGAGCGAGTTGGAGATATGCCAGGTCCGTCTCAGTGAGATTGAGCGCCGCCCAGATCAGGTGGCCGCCCAACATCGGCTTATACCCTGCCCCGACAATGTAAGTCTGGCTGGGGTGGGTAAAGACGCCCGTTTCGGTGTTCAGGTAAATTGCATATGTGCCCGTCACGCTACCGACCCGAGTCACCGTAAATCCGACCGCCGCATTATTGCCCTTGAAGCACAGCGCGGAAAATGTGACGTTACCCGACAGTCCGGTGAATACCTGCTGACGCCTCGACAGCGGAACGGTCTCTGATGTGCGTGTGAAACGCCAGATTTTTGCAGCCGCTGACCCGGGCAATGTTCCGACGTTTTCCAAATCTACCGTACCGGAACCCCCCCACGGGGCGACATCCGGCGCTTCCGATTGCAGCAGCAAATTCGTCTCCACTGGCCGCACTCGCAGCCCACCCTCGAATACCGGGACGTTCACGGCGGCGGTATGCAGTCCAGCATCATCGACATACGTAGCAGTGCTCGAGCGGGCGAATGTGAAGCGGGGATCGAGAAACTGCGCGCCCTGGAAAGCCTGATCAAACGCTGGGTAATGACCTTCCCCATATTCCAGGCGGCTTAACACCTGATCAAGGCTCTGGAAATTCGAGTCCATTTCCAAGTTGGTCAATGGCCTGGAAAGATTGCGGCGCAAGGTGACTGGCATATCTTCTCCGGTGAGTAATTTGTAGCGCAGGGCAAGAGACTCGAAATTGAAGTCCCATTCAGCATTTGAAAGCGCCCGCCCAAACATTTGCGTGTAGATCATCAGAAGACACCCGGAGAGGTTTTGGGGTCGTAGCGGACCGCGACGGCCGGCAGCATCAGTGTGTTCTGGTAGCCAAGTTCCGAGGACACCGCGAGGTTATCAATCTCGATCGAAGACATATCAAGGGCCATGTCGAGTTCGAACGGGCGCCACTCATCAATGTCGATGCCATGAGCGTAGTCTTCAGCAAAGCTGTCAGTCGCATATGGCCCAAACTCTGGAGCCTTGTGCTGCCCACCGTAGGACCGCAGCGCCTGCAATATCCGCACTCTGGCGCCCTTGCCTCCTCGGCTGTATTCCAGCCATTGGGTAAGCTCTCGCCCGATGTTGTCTACCCGCAGCGTGGCCTTCGGAACCTGACCGTCCACATCATCGGGCAAGACAAGATCGAACGGGCAGGCAATGAACTCGACCTCCACGGGCGCGCCGCCCTGATTCACGACAACCGTCATGTTCTGGCTATCGTTGACCACGCGCACGGGAACCACAAGGTCAGGATGGGTGATTTCCAGGCAGACAACGAGATCGGCCTGGGCGCTGGTTGCAAGCAGGTTGCGGCGGGCTGCGGGGGAATAGGGTCTGGACATGGGATTACCGCCCTATCGTCTCAATCTGGCACGTGGCCTTCCATATCTGCCCGGCAGGCTCGCTCCATTGGTACTTTCCTTCAACGATGCGGGCCTGAACGATCCGATCGGTTCGCGGAACCTGCCAATCGAACCACATGACGCCACCCATCAGATCGCTGTCGATCCATGCGTCGAACGCCTCTTTCTCGGCGTCCGAGAACACCGCAATCGTGGCGGACCGGGTGATGATGGGCTTTGACCAGCGGGCGCGCTGCTTGGCGATGCCGCCATCCATTTCAGTACGCAGGACGCCGAAATCCGGAGCCTCGTTGTAGCCATCAACAAGGAGGCGGGCGTAGGTAGGCCAGACTGCCATGTGAAATTCCAAAAGAAATGCCCGCCAAAACATGATGCTCTGGCGGGCGGAATGGTATGTTACGAGTTCCTACACACGTAACTTACCGGAGAAAACATGATCAATGGATTTTGGACTGTCGCATTTCAAGCACCAGGGGACGCTGGCGCTGGGGTCGTGGCAATCAACAACAACGAAATCATGGGCGGCGACACATCATTTAGCTATGTCGGGCCAATTACGAAAACAGACGATGGTTCCATTGCCGGAAATCTGCATATCAAACGGCACAGCGACCTCTTGCCATCCCTGATCCCTGGCAAGGACGACTACTTTCTACATGTGTCTGGAAAGGTCGTCGGTGACTCCTTCACTTTAACCGGCAGATTTACTGACGGGCCGTCCCCCCATCCTACTATTGCGATCCAGGGGAAACGAAGGCTGCCGGTTCTAGGTCGAGACTGAGGGACGCTTCGGGCGGAAGATGTCATCTTCCGCCCCCTTGTCTGTGCCGCCGAAAGTTGCATTACGCATATTCAATCTCCTGTTTAAGCAAATCACGCAATCCACACCGAGCCAGAGGCATTACAGCCCTCGCCTTAATGTCTGCCCCAGGCGCCCGTTCTTCTTGATGTCGCCCATTACGATGTCAATCACCATGCGGCCCATTTCGTCCATTCGCACCTTGGGCTGACCCTGTGGCTCTTGCGGGGTGCCGGTGTTGGTGATGTTGATGATGGGAGCCTGGGATGCGCCGCCACCAGCCGCGAGCGCCGGCGCACCCACCAATCCCCCGCTGGCATACCCACGGTTCATCCGGTTCAATGTACCCACACCGATCCGGCGCGTGGCCTCTTGATTTAGGACGTACTCGCCCTTGTGGACGATGCCGGCGGGCTCGTACTTTCCGCCCGGGCCGGTGTAGCCGCCGGTTGCGAAAGGGATTGTGGCTATGCCTTGCAGCTGGTTTCCGCCGAATAGGCTGCCCAATCCACTGCCAAGAGCATTGGCGATCGGCCCAAGCACAGACTGGCGAATGGCAATCCTCATCAGGTCCGCGATGACGCTGTTGGCAAGATCCGAAAATGATGCCTTGCCGGTCATTGCGAACTCGACCCAGGCATCTTCCATTCCCTGAAACGACTTCGTGGCAAGCGATTCCATGCCTTTGAATGCGTTCGACGCCTCATCAGCATAATTCGCAAGCCCATGCGAGGCCCCCAGGGTCCAGCTCGATTGCAACTGGTCGACCGCATCGTAATAGCTTTGCTGCATCGCAAGGCGGCGTTCAAGCTCTGCCTGAATCGCGGCGGTGCCCTGCTTGTACGCATCCGATTCGAGGGTGCCGCTTTTCGCGGCGATCTTCGTCAGGTCGTCCTGATACTTCTTGAATTCCCTGTAGATGGCCCGCTGTGCCTGGACCTGTTCCAGGGCCTTATCGCCCAATCCGAGCGCATCCAGTGTGCGCTGGTACTGCTCATTCATGGACTGGCGCGAGGACGCCATTTGTTCCGCGATCTGCGCCGACCGCTGATCGAGGTCAATGAGGGCTTTCTTGGCCTCGGCCTCGCGCTCGACCGCGGCATTGATCTGGTACTGCGCGCGCAGCTTATCCTCGGCTGCCAGGATCGACTTTTCGTCAGCCGTGAGGGTCTGCTTGATCTTGATGTCGGCGATTTGCTGCTCGAACTTCACCAGGCCAGCCTGGGCCGAGGTCAGTTTTTCCGTGCTATTGGCCTGGGCGCGAAGCGCGGCCTCCTGCTCGCGCAGGGACATAAGCATACGGGTGGCGGCGTCGTTCTTTGGACCGCCCTTCTCTTTGTTCTTCTCTCGATACGCGGTAATCAGTTGCTCGATTTCTAACTCAGATTTTCCGGCCTCAAGACCGACCTTGCGGATGCGGGCAATTTCCTTCTCCGCTGCCGCTTGCTTTGACAGGTTGCCTTGAACAATCTTGTCGAATTCCTCTCTGGCCGCCTGCTGACGCTTAATATCGTCCTTGTTCCTTTTGTTGGCATCGGCCATGAACGCTTCGCCAGCGTCTTTGCTCGTGGTCTCAACGAGAGCGGCGCGCACCTCTCTGATCTGTCGAATTGCCTCTATGGCAGCCTTTTTGTCATGCCCCGGCATGGGCATGTTTTTGATGCTTTCTTCCGTCGCATCCACCGACAAACGAAGCGACTGGAGTGTCAACTCGTACCGTTTGATACTGGACTCAGCCGCCGAAATAATTTCCTGAGTCGTGCTGTCCCGTCCGACATCCTTCATGGCATCCCAAGCTTCTTTTGCGACCCTGGTTACCGCATTCCACGCCCTTTCGACGTAACCAAGCGTGCCCTCAACCTCGTTCAGGCGCTCGTTTGTGGCGCGGGCATAGGTTTCTTGGGCAAGACGCGCGGCCTCCTGCGTCCGACCCTGTGCCTCCAGCGCGCTGATCTGCTCATAAACGGAAGTCGTCAGGAAGCCGTAGGTGTTGTTCAGTTCGACTGCGGCCTTCGTCGGTTTGTCAGCCAACGCGGCAAACTCATTCACCACATCGCCAATCTCTCTTCCCAATATCTGATTCGATCGAATTGCGACCTCGGAAACCATCTCGAATTGCGCGCTGGCGATCTTGCCAGACTTGGCGATTTCGGTCAGCGCCTCAACTGCTTTCCCTCTTGTCACCCCGCTCAGGTCATCCATTCGCGCTGCCATTTCCGACAGGCTGTTCGTCGTCAGACCAATAGCATTCCAGGTCATGATGAAATGCTTGTTGGCCTCGTTCATTTCGCTGGCGCCAGAGCGCCAAGCGATCACAAGCCCGGTCGCCGCAGCGGCAGCAAGCGTATACGGATTGACCAAATTAAGCACCGCGCCACCCAGCGCCTTGGCCGCGGGCACTATGCCGCCGAACACATCCTTTAACTGACCGCCCTGCTGCAACAGCACCGTCAGCGGGCGCTGGCCGCTTTGCAGGCCCACGATAATGTCGGTCAGCTGCGCAGGCACTTGGCGCAGTGCAGCCGCTTCCTGTTTTACGGACAGGCCGTATTTGTTGAACTGAATGCCGGCGCTTTGGGCGGCAGAGGCGTTCCCCTTCAGCCGCTTCGTCACCTCATCGAGCAACGGACCGCTCGCCTTCAACTGCGCGTTGTACGCAACCTGCTGGGCACGGGTCATGCCTACTGTATCAGCTTGACGCACCAGCGCATCGATGCGGCGCTTTTCGGCGGCGCTCAGCTTGGAATATTGCGCCTGCGCATCCTTCGACATGCCCGCAATGCTGGCTTTCGCGCGCGCGACGGCTGCCTCCACGCCACTTGCATCAGCCGTCAGGTCAATGCGCCCTGTGGCGGTGGTCTGATCTGCCATTTCTTTTGCCCATGAAAAAGCCCCGCGTTATGGCGGGGCCTATGAAGCTGAAAATTTATCTATTTACAAGCGGTCTGACACCGCTCCGCTCATATCATTATCTATTCATAATGAGAATATCGGATGCGGCATTATTAACCTTTGCCCTAGCGGCTAATGCGCCACCTTGGCGAAGCGCGCCGACCTGCCAAAGCACATGTGTGAGGACATAGTAATCACCATCCTTTATGGCGGTGAATGTGAACTCTCCTTTGCCATCACACTTTATTGTGCGTGCAATTTCTTTGTACGCCGGAAAGTCCGGGGAAAATTCGATGCGTTCCCCCAGGAGATTCCTGATATCACTGTAGACAGTTTCACCAGCGCCGGGAGCATGCCCATACACACGAGAAAGCCTCTCAGTCGCGTAATCCGTAACCGGGATTAGCATTACATCACTACCGGCGCACGTCACAACACCACCGCCCTGCTGACGCATAAAGGCATTTCCACGCAGAACCCCGCCCCCTGGCTGCATCTGCTCAGATGCAGCTTGCTCATCAAACGGAGCAGACACCGTATACTTGGCAACCTTTTGCGGGACAGCGCATCCCGCAATGCCTATCGCGAGCAAAGCGGTGGCAACAGCTTTCAACATATACCCTCCCGGTATCATTTTGACACCAAGATCATACCCTACCCGCCCTCGTACACCTTCTCCAGCACCGCATCCTCGATCACCCGGATGCCGTCCATGATCTGCTCACGGTCATCGTCCTGGACATCACTGCGGTCGAGGTCAGCAAGCAAGACGGCATAGTTCAGCCCTGTCGGCCCGCCCGGCCCCTGAATCCACTGCGAGCGGTAGCGGATGTACAGGTCGATGGCGGGCCAGCTCTCAGGCCAGACATCGACATGCGGCTCCCTGTAGTGCTTGGGTTTCAGGCCGGTGCCCTTCAACTGGTCGGCGGTCGGGCGCTTCCACATCAGCGCCCGAACCGCCGCCCTCAGTTTCCCTCCAGGGCCACCTGCCGGAACTTGTGAAAGCCCTGCAAGATGGCATCGCACATGCCGGGACGTTCATCCTCCATTTCGAGGATGCCCTCCTGGGACAAGGAGTAATCGCTATCCCACTCCTTCACCACGAACAGCACCATAGCGGGCAGAAACGGCTCCTTGGTGCCCTTCAGTTCGTCCACCCTGCCCTGGAGCTCACTCGGCTTGCGATTGTGATACACAATGTCGAGCGTGTTGGTTTCCCCGCCGCCCACGATTTCCAGCTTGGCGGGGATGGTCTTGGGTGCGTTGCCTTTCTTGATCGCCATTACGCCGCCGCCTCAATCAGGGTGCCTTCCGTGCCCAACAGATAGAAGTTCACCGCGTTCTTGATGGGATTGCCCGACTGCATGTTCAGGCCCGGGTTGAAGTGCAGGTAGCCATACTCGTAGATCGTATCGCCACCGGGCAGAACGATCCGGATCACCACCGGCTTGCGCTTGCGAGTCACAGCCTTCGCAGCAGCGAACCACGGAAGATCCTTGTCGTAATCCAGCGGCAAGGCATAGGACCTGGCGGTTTGCCCGATGGGAACCTGGAACTCCTGGCCGAGCGGGTCTTCCAGCCACTTGCCGGTGTAGGTCTGCGGCTCGCCGCCGGAGCTGGTGAGCTCGCCCTGCTGGCTGAAGTCCACGAAGTCCGATGCAATCAGCACCGACCCGACACCCCGGCCAGCAGGGAACAGTTCAGTGTCGGTTGTGTCGATGCCGAGGATTTCGGTCTCTCCGGTCGAGGTTGCTCCGGCCACCGCAACCCGGTTATTCAGCGACGGCCAGCCGGACTGAAATGCCAGGATGTCGCCCTCGACGATGGCGCCGGTATGCGTGATTTCGGGAATGGTTGCGTTGGTGATGGCCGAGAAGGCGATCGGCGCGGACAAGACCGTGGAAAAGCCGATTACCGAGCCGTCAGGAAATTTAAGCGCCATGTCGATGCTCCAATGAAAAAAGCCGCGCATGGCGGCATAGATAAAACAACAGAAAGTAGTTATCGAGCCCTGATCCAGATTCCAAAATCCTGGCGGGTTCCGTACAGCTTCAGGTTTTCTTCGTACAGGCTCGCGGCCTGGCCCATCGTCTCAGCCGCGGCGAATGCCACTCCATCCCCGATGATGCGCTGGCGCACCTGCAAGGCCAACGCATTGGCGTCCGCCCGGCTTCTGGCCCAGCAGTTGACCTGGATGCGGTAATGCTCGCTGTCGGGCAACTTGCGCTCCAGGTAGTCGTATGCCCTGCCGCCCACGCCCTGATACACGATGCACGGAAACTGCGGCGCATCAGGCGTCGTGTCCGGGTAGCATCGGCCATCAACCAGCGATTTCAGCAGGCTGAACAGTTCCGCTTCCACTGCCATTTGCGTATTGCTCCAAGATTGATGGGTTGGTCAGGATCTCGGCCATGCGCTCGCGGCCACGGTCGAGGCCGGCCTGCAGGGCGATGTTGATCACTGCGTCATAGGCGGGGCGAAGGAATGGATACGCTGGCGTCCAGACAGGAACAAGCTCCTTGCCAGGCCCTTGGTGGCTTGATTCGCCGTCGCCTTTCGTCCGCCCCGGCCTGAGCGAATTCATCCATCCGCCTTCCCCGTTCGGGCGGTTGTATCGCCAGTGCCCAAATTCGAGTAAGTGTCCGTGCGGCGCCTTCGATGCGTTCCACGTAACTGAGTATGTGAACTGGCCGTTTTCAGGGTTTGACCTGTCCTCCGAGAAAGCCAAATAAATCGCGTCTCTCAGCGTCCCGGACTGTGCCGGCGCGCGCGCCTTGGCTTCGTCCCGGACAATCTTTCCAGCCGCCACTATGATCGACCTCGGTAAATGCTGCTTTGCGACCTCCGCCAGCCCATCAAGCCGCTTGAACGCTTCCTCGAAGTCGAACTTGATGGCGGACTCAACCATCATTGCCGCCCTGCTCGCACACGATATCTGTCCACTCATGTCCGGCAATGTCGTGGCGGATTTGTTTGATGTCGAAATTCATCCCGCCATAGACCACGCGCATATCGTCATTAATTGACGTTCGATAGCGAATGCGAAAGCTGTATGAATTGGCCGACATCGCCACCCCATCCTGATTGGCTGTCTGACGGGCAACGGCCATCCCGGACTGTGTTTTCACCCAGGCCCACACCTTGATTACATCGACCCAGGCATCAATAGGCTGACCTGCCGCATCCTGAGCCTGATCTCGCCTTTGGATCAAGATTCGACGGTTTAGGGTGCCAGCTCTCATAACGCGTCTTCCAATGCCATGCGCCGAAAACAAGTCAGCGCTGTTTCTCGTGTGCAGTTGATGAAATCCACATGGGCGAACCGGGGCCGCAGGCCAGCGAATCGTGCGGGCCATTCGGCAACCGCGCCAGCGTTTTCCATCCCCGCTGGATGATCCTCATGCCAATGACGCCTGCCGCCTGTGTGCTGCATGTCGTAGCCCAGCAAGATGACGCGATCCGCCTTCTTTTTCAGCACGGCTAGCTCAATGGCCTGAAATCCGCTGTTCTCGAAGTCGCGCGCCTCAAAAAGATTGATACCGAATCGCTCCGCCGCATCGCGGCTGGCCGTCCAGCACTCGCCCATGATGGCCCTTGCCGCCCTGCCGTACTGCGCCCACCAAGCGCGATCGCCGGCGTACAGGGCATTGGCGAACGGCGCGAGCAAATACGAGTTGTTCACTACGATGGTCATATGATCGGACGCCTTGACCAGGCCGCAGTCCGTGGCGGTCAGACTTGGCCCGCTGGCAATGCAAACGACCGTCTTCAAAACGGATTGGGGACTTCAATGGGAAGCAGTAGCGCATCAACGTAGCTTTTCGGCATCTCGTTGAATGCATTCGGACCGGATGTCATGATTTCCCGATGGTCATACATCCAGCCGCAGGCAAGCAATAGCCAACTTTTCACGGTTGGGTGCTGCGTCAGGTCCGTACCAGCAGTAAAGCGCACAACTGCCTCTTTGCCCTCATTGCCGGCGGACTGAACAATCGTCCTGCGCCCTTTCTCGACGAGAGTGAAAGCCACATCCGCGCCGTCGATCTTGACCGCCTCCACTAACACTACTTGGCCGACAGACAGCGCCGCGCCAAGCAAAATCGTCTCGGTAAACGTGCCTTTGCGAATGATCGACCCTGTTTTGCTTTCGGCAAGAGCTCGCGCGCCGGGGATGATCACGCCCTCAATGAGCGCGTCTTGGTCATCGCCATCGATATGGCTGTACAGCCTGACCTCGTCTAGAGTCAGCGGCTCGCCGTCTGTGTACGAAACCAGGGTTGCCATTATTTGCGCTTGGCCCGAGAGGGTTTGTCTGCTGATTCTGTCGCCTGACCTGAGTCAGCCAAGCCGGCATCAACCTGCGGTGCGGGACTTTCGTTCCATCGCTTGCGAACAGCCACGCCCTTTTCAACCAGCACTTCGGCCACAGAAGGGTCAAAGCCCGCAATATCACCGGGACTGTAAGCGCCATGGTTCTTGATGAATTCAATGTGCATCGAGTTCTCCTAAAAGTGCCGGCCCGCCTGTGAAAGCGCGGGCCTGGCGCCTTATGCCTTGTGGCTTACTTGCCCCACTGAACCTGGGTCAGAACCGCCACGGATTCGACGTGTCGCGGGCCGAAGTCGTGCTTGGCAATCACGCGAACCAGGGTCTGATCGCGCTGGAATGCGGAGATCACCGTGCCGGAGCCATCCTTGTAGGTGGCTTCCTTGGAGTAGTCGATGACCAACTGTTCTTCTTCGCCGATGAAGCAGTCACCGAAATCAGCAAAGTAGATCTCCGAGCCATCCGCCGTGGCAGCGGAACCAGCGCCAACCGTCAGATTGACCGGCACCTGGGTGGTCACGCCCACGGGATATCCCATCAGCATGCCTTGATCCAACTCGGGGTAGACCTTGTTGCCATTGCCGTCACGCATCGCCTGCAGGAAGCGCTTGGTACGCGGAGCCATCACCCAGCCGGCCGCCGTCATGTTGGCGTCCGCCGCTTCGAGCACCAAAACCAGCTTGTTCAGCTCGGTGGAGACCTGGGCAAGGGTCGGCGCGGCTTGCGAGGCCGGGTAAACGTTCGTCACTGGCGCCCAGTAGCGCAGGCCCTTGGGATTATTGGCGGCGCCATCATCCCGGATGAACGCCTTGTCCTCGCGCAGCGCGATGGCTGAGGTCAGATCGCCCACCACGATGGCGTCCACGTTCGGATTGGCCGAGGAAGTTGCCAGCAGGTCATTGGAAATCGGCACCAGGGCAGTCAGCTTCTTGGCCGAGAGCTTCAGGTCATCGAATTCTTGCTGCGTGGTGGGGATGTCCGAATCCGACCCAATGTAGGCAACCACCGCCCCGCCCTTCAGGCGCGGGATGGTCACGTTGCCGTTATTGAGCGGCAGCGACCGCGCACCGAGACGGCGCACAACCGACTTGGGCCGCAGCAGTTCGATCACCTCGGACGACAGGTTTGTGGGAACCAACACGCCGCCGGCCCCGGAGGTCAGGGTGTTCAGGGAGGCGGCGATATGCTCGCCGTAGCCGCGGTCCATCGCGATCTTGGCTGCTTCCTGGCGATTACCTTGAGCGGCAGCCAGCGCAATGACCATCTTGGCCATGCCGGCGCCAGGCTTTTCCGGGGTCTTGGGCTGGACCGGTACGGTGCTGGTCGCCTTGACCGGATTGTCCACGGGCACAGCCGCAGCAGCCGCCATCCGTTCGGCGGCTTCCGCGCGTTCGATCTGGGCGGTCAGGTCAGCAAATTTGCCTTGCAGATCGGCGAATTCGGCCTGTTGCTCGACGGTCAGTTGACCGCTTTCCGCTTCGATAGCGGCCAGAGCCTGCACCTGATCGTTGATCGTGGCGCGTTCGCTCCGCAGTTCATGCACTTTCTTAGCCATTTTGAGGCTCCATAAAAAAGCCACCCGAAGGTGGCGGTTAGCATTAGGCGCGAACGCGACTAAATGCGATT
Organism: Castellaniella defragrans; assembly: GCA_040394755.1. Lineage (GTDB taxonomy): Bacteria > Pseudomonadota > Gammaproteobacteria > Burkholderiales > Burkholderiaceae_B > Castellaniella > Castellaniella defragrans_A. Next base: position 25,090 of record JBEBRQ010000016.1, read on the forward strand.
CTGTGTATCCATCGCGGCAGCGCGGGCCGCGATTCGGGTTGGATTCTTGGCAGATCGGCGGGCGGCGACCTCGGCGGCGATGCGGTTGACTGCGGCCTGCGGCGTCTCGACGCGATCGGCCAGGCCAATCTCAACCGCCTTGCCACCGAAGAACACCCCCGCTTCCGTTTCCTTCACGGATGCAACGGACATACCGCGGCTGCGGGCCACGGATTGCGCAAACGATTCGTAGTTGTCTTGAACGAGCTCGGTCAGCCAAGCGATGGCCTCCTCAGTCGGCGGCGCATCGCTAGACAGATCATTTTTCCGCGCCCCAGCAAATACGGTCGTGATCTTGATTCCGTTCTGCTCGTAGCGCTTGCTCATGTCCATATGGCGGGCAATGACGCCGATGGAGCCCACCCCGGAGCTCGGGGCCACGACCACCTCCGACGCGGCAGACGCCAGCGCATAGGCCGCAGAATAGGCGCCGAAGTTGGAAACGGCCGTGATGGACTTGATGGCACGGGCCGCGAAGATTTCATCGGCCAGTTCCACGCAGCCAGTGGCCGACCCTCCGGGGCTGTCGATATCCATCACAATGTGTTCGACGCTCGGATCGGACACCGCTTGATTAAGCATGGCGCGAATATCCTCATAGCTGGTCATGGTTTCGCACAGGTCCAGGTGAGCCGAACGCGAAACCAGCAGACCATGGATGGGCAGCATGTAGACGCCCGTATCGCGGGCAGCCTGCAAGCGGCGTTCTTCTGGGGATGGGCCTGCCTGGACAGGATCTTCGTCGTACCACGCCCCAATGGCAGGAGCCTGACCGATATTGACGATATTCAGGTTCATCGTTCGGTTGGCCCACTGAACAGCCATGTCCAGCATGTCATCGCGTACCATCTGCGGCGTATTGAAAATCAGGCTTGCGAGTCGATGATAATTTTTCATTGAAGTGCCTCTGCAATGGCGGCAACCGCCTTGGTTTCCGGTTCTTTGGGGAATTTCGTTGCGCTAGGATCAGCAGCGTCTACCATGTTCAGCGGCTGAAGGTAGACATCCCCGCCGGTCACAGGCGGAAGATTCTCCAGGCGGCGAATGTCGTTGATGGACAGCCAACCCCACTGGCGGCCCACCGCATAAGCCCTGTAACGGGCTTCTTGGTTGCCGCGCAGCAGGCCACCGACGTTGAACTCGATGTAGTAGTCATTGCGCTCGTTGGGGTTCAGAAAATCGCGTTGCATGGCCTGCTCGTGGCGGCGAAGCCACGGCATCAGCCCATAGACAACGTACTGAATCTGCAAATTCTCGACGTTGTTGAGGGTTGCGCCCTCCATACTCCCGACCATCGGAAGCGGCAACTTGTAGATTCGGGCGATGGCTGAGTCCGAGAGCTTCAGGGCATCGATCAGTTCGGCATCCACGTTGCTCATAGTGAGCGGACGAAAGGTTATCCCCTCTTGCAGGAACGCGACCTTGCCCTTGTTTCCGGAGCCGCCAAAACGGTCCTGCCAATCGCCTGTGATGCTATCGATGACCTTCTGTTCCTTGATCGCTGGCGACTCTTTTGGTCGTTCCAGCACACCAGAAAGCGCCGTCCCATTCAGGAACGACTTGGCCGAATATTCGGATAGGGCCAGGGCGTAGCCGACAGAATTGGCGTGCAGAGCGATTGGTGACAGGCCTACGTAGTTATCCAGAGACACCCAGCGGACATGGTGGATCATGCGCTGCGGTATGGGCTCGGCCGTGCCGATCTGGTAGTACGGCTGAAGGTCTTCGCCCTTCAGGACCGTCATCTTTCCCGGATCAAGCGGATATAGACCTTTGATCCGGCCGCGCCCGTCACGCTCAATGTAGCTGTACGCATTGCCCCGAAGGCCCGCCGCCATCTGTCCGCACTCTCGGTATTCGAAAGGGGTCTGCCAGCCGTTGGGCTGGTGTTTGAGGATGTCGTAAAGCGGGTGATCCGTCGCTGACTGACGCCCACCATCAGGCTGGCGTCGGTACAGCTCCAGGGGCAGCTGAGCCACACTCTCAGCCAATAGCGACACGCAGTTTTGCAGCATAGGGATAGCCAGCGCTGTTTTGTGCGTCACCAGTTGCCCGGACGCGGAGCGAGTGGCGCCCAGTAGGCCAGATGTCCATCCGGCCAGCATGCCAACCTCTACGGCAGATTTCTTAAACAGCATGACGATCCAGGGCCGCGCCGAAGGCGATCAAGAGTGCGCCGGCAACGATGGCCGCCGTGGGGATATGGACAAGCGCCAGGCCGCCGACAAGCGAAGCAAAGCCAATGACCATGACGGCCAGCGCCACCTTTTCCTTCGCGTTCATATCGTTACCCCTTGCTCGTAGACGCTGGTCTGCTCCTGTTCGGGAGGGACCATTGCGCGGCTTATTGCCATGATTACGGCGACAGCGCCGTCAATTTTGTTGTCATTGCCCTGCTTGATAGGTCGGACAATGTCGTCATTCCCCGGAATGTGCTTGCCGATCACATTACCCACGCACCAGGTCATGATCGGGTTGCCATCGTGATGGAACCGCCCGGACATGATCGCCGCCTCAAGCTCCTTCATCGGATCAGACATGTTCGTGTAGTTCTGGATGATGGTTACAGGCGTCAGCCCTTCATCATCCAGGTGATGCGACAGGTTTGTTGCTCCGTGTGGGTCGATCGGGCTGCTCTCCACAGGAGAAACCTTGTTAGCCTCAATCGCCTCAGCGAGGATGGCTCGGTAATCGATTTCCGCGCCGTCCGTTTCTTCCAGGTGCCCGGAATTGACCCACGCCTGATAGCGTTCGGCCATCCGGCGGTTATCCGTGCTCTTGACCGTATCCTCTGGCACCCAGAACCTGGGCGACACGCTGTAGTAATGACGCTTTCCGTCAATGTCCCGGTAGAAAATACGGGCCATGCAGTTCATGTCCAGCTTGCGGGCCAGGTCGAACCCCAGAATGCAGGAGTGGCCTTCAAACGCACCCAGAGTCAGGCTGACGTCTTCGCACGCCTTCCAACTCTCCATGTTGAAGTAGCCAGTCTTCGCGCTTACCCAGACATTCAGATGCTTGGTCTTGAAGGTATTGGTGAACCGTGCCGAGCGAATCGCCCGCTGCTGCTGGCTCTCCAGGTACTCCTGAAAGACGGATACGCCAATGTTTGGGTTGGCCTTCGCCAGCACCTTTGGATCTGTCCAGTCATCACCCTCGTCAATGGTCCAGATCCAGCCGAACAGCTCATCGTCCGGAACCGTACCATCTAGCATTTCAATGACTTGACGGCGCTTGTCGTAGCACGGGCCCTCGATGTTCGCGCCGGATGTCGTGATGATGAACATCAGCGGCTGCCGGCGCGCTCCCATGCCGGTCAGCATGGTTTCGTACTGCGCAGCCGTGTCATGCTCGTGATATTCGTCAATCACCGAGCACGATGGGCTGCTGCCATCGCCTGGGTTGCCAATCAACGGCTCAAAGCGGCTGCCATCCTCAGGGATGTTCATGTTCGAGGCGTTGACCTCGATGCCTTTGTGCTCAACCAACATCGGCGAGCGCTTGACCATCAGCCGGGCGGGCCTGAACACCTCCCAGGCTTGCTTTTCCGTCGTGGCCCCAGAATAGACTTCCGCGCCGAACTCGTCGTCGGCCACGAACATGCTGACACCAACACCAGCTGCAACCTGCGACTTCCCATTCTTGCGCGGGACTTCCCAGTAAGACTCACGAAACCGCCTGAATCCGTCCTTTTTCTTGACCCAGCCGAACGTGCAGGCCAAACCGAACTTCTGCCAGGGCTCCAGACTCAACAACTGCCGCTTGAAACCCCACTCACCTTTCGTGTGCGGCAAAAGCTCAATCAGCCTGATCTTGCGCTCAGCCAACTCGGGATCGAACCGGTATGGATAATCCGCCCGGCGGCTCGCCTCCAGATCATCAAGATGCCTCTGACAGGCCAGGACGATGTACCGGCACGCCGGAATCTTCCCGCGTATCACGTCATGCGCGAACTTAAGCGCCTGCTCGTATGCCGGATAATCCCCCTTCGCCATATCAAATTCCCAATGCGGCAAAAGGATTGTTCTGCTTCTTGCCCTTCGGCCCTATCAAACGTTGCCGACTGGACGGATCTAGGCCAAGCATGCCGCCATAAGTTGCCATGACCGACACCGCTTCCTTCAACGCGGTCGCTGCTGGATTCTTCACCATCCCGCCTTGCGCGCCCATGACGGTCACGCCATGGGCCTGAATGTGTTCTTGGGCCATCCGGAACTGGTTGTAGGCGTTGCAGTAGACCTCCAGGTTCTGGATATCAGTGCCCTGCAGGATTCGTTCTTTGCAGAGCTGCGGAGCCAGCGTCAGCCACAGGTCACGCCCAAATCCATCGATCCATTCAGGGCAGTCAATATTAGTGACCGCATCGAAATCCGGCGCCTCGACATTGATGGCCCGCTTCCCGGGGTTTCCTGCGAGAAGTTTCTTTTCAGCCGGTTTTGGCCTGCGCCCTGACCGGCCCGCTACGCCAGCCATAGGCCCAATCCTTAGATTCTGTATTTCGCGGGTGTAAAAATTTGACTGGGCGGACGGTCTTTACGGTCGACCCGGTTCCGGTTTCGACCCCCCCCTACCCCTGTCTGACCTCTATCAGCCTTGCACGGCCTACCAACAGGCCGCACTGATCTTGGCCTGCCGCCTCATCACTTTCCTCTCGCCCGCCTGGCCTCAGCCTGCGTCTTTGCTTTGTGACATTCGCGGTTGATTGCCCTGAGATTACTCAGGTCATCTGTGCCGCCGTCTGCCTTTGGTTTGATGTGGTCAACCTCGGTAGCAATCCGCACCCGGCTAAGCGCTGCACACTCTGGGCACCGGCATATCCCAGCATCCCGCCTGAGCACGATCTCCCGCAGCTTGCGCCACTTCGATCCATACCCACGCTCTGCGCTGGACTTGCTGTGCTGCCAGGGCGCCGCGTCTGCTTGATGCTCATCACAGTAGCCGTTGGTGTTGCGAGTCAGGGCGTTGCAGCCCCGATGGCGGCAGGGCTTGTTGGGGCGTTGAGGCATAACCAATTTCATTTGTAGACGGTGGATGACAATAGCAGAACAGAATAGACTGTTACATCTTCTCTTTTTATAGGCGCTTTACATGGAAGAAATCGTCATTCCAGCCTTCAATATTGATGGTTTTAATTGCCCTCATTGCGGCGCGTATTCCCACATGACCTGGAGGGTTGTCGGCTTTCATCAATACAGCAATTCATACCGCCATGTCGACGGTCTCAATTCCGCAACATGCGCGAAATGCGATGCGTACTCTCTCTGGTTGCACGACGACACCTGGAAAATGTTTTATCCGGCAAAGTTAGCGAGCCCAGCGCCGCACTCAGACATGCCAGATACGTGCGTAGGAGACTACCAAGAAGCCCGTGCGGTATTCTCAGGCTCCCCTCGCGCCGCAGCGGCACTTCTTCGTCTGTGCGTCCAAAGGCTATGCAAAGAACTCGGCCAGCCGGGAAAGAACATAAACGACGACATTGCCGCATTGGTGAGGAATGGTCTGCCTGTTCAGATCACGCAGGCCCTGGATGTCGTCCGCGTCACTGGAAATAATGCGGTCCATCCTGGCGAGATGTCGGAGGGCGACACAGCACAATTGGCTGGTAGCCTATTTGGGCTCGTCAACTTCATTGTTGATAGCCAAATCGCCCAGCCGAAGCGTATTCAGGAAATGTTCGACAAGCTTCCTGAGGGAGCGCGAGCGGCGATTGAGAAGCGCGACACCTAACGATCACCAAGCACGCCACAACATCACTCCCGACTCAGCATCGCCCAAGCGGGGCGCGAAATTCAAATTATTCCGCTCGGTGTGTTGCATACACACCGTTCAATGTGTATAATACACACATGGACAGCAAAGAACTGACCAAGCTACTTGAGCGGGATGGCTGGAAGCTGCGGGGAGTTAAGGGCTCGCACCACATCTATCACCACCCAGACCGCCCCGGACACATCAGCGTCCCTCACCCTAAAAAGGATCTTGGAATCGGACTCGTGAACAAGCTACTGCGACAAGCAGGACTCAAGTAACACCAAACCCCGGCTCGAGCCGGGGCGCGGTTCGATACCTTTTTTGGAGAACACTATGAAATACCCTGTCGCCATTGAGCCCGGGAATGAAACCCAAGCGTGGGGCGCTGTTGTTCCTGACCTACCTGGCTGCTTCTCCGCAGCAGATGAAGGTATTGATCAAGCTATCGAGGCATCCAAGGAGGCCATCGAGCTATGGATCGAGGCTGCAATGGACTCCGGCCAGCCGATCCCCTCTCCAGGCAGCATCAGCACACATCAAGCCAATCCTGAATTTGCAGGATGGATTTGGGCTGTCGTAGAAATTGATCCAGCCTGCATGGATGAAACCGTTGAGAGGGTCAATATCACCCTGCCCCGCCGCATTCTTAAACGCCTTGACGATCGCGCTAGGGCGGCAGGTGAAAGCCGCAGCGGCTATATCGCTCACATGGCGCTTACTAACTGATCTATCGCCCAGCGATCAGTCCGGGCGGCCTGCAATGCAGGACTTCAGCCGCGCCCGCCGGGGGTCGGAAATCATCGCGCCCGAACCCAACCAAAGCCAGCCCGGTACTCAAACGCATCCATCGCTTTGAGCGCCAGGGCCTGCTGGCGCGCTTCAATCCATGAATCCGCCTCGATCGTCTCCAACATCTCGCCGCGGCTTTCATTGTCCAGGATCGCCCTGCCCTCTGTATCGGAGACTGACAGGCAGAAGATCACTGGGGCTCCAATGAAAAACCCGCCTCAATGGGCGGGTGCGTTTCTTATAGGCGAGCGGGGCTTGCCGTATTATGGCAGTTAGCGTGGCAGCTATCATCAACTCCATGTGGCAAACTGCCACGCCATGCATAGAACGCCGACGTTTCGCCATCCTTGATCTTGACCACATGCCCTGTGTCGATCAGGTGGTCCAACACGCGGCGAACGCCCTCGCGCACGGAATTGCGTTCTTTTTGAGATATCGCCCGACCGCGAGATACCTCACGCACAAGCTGCGCCATGCGGTATTCCCTTCCAGGATACGGCCGCATCAGTCCCAGGATTTCACGCGCATACTTCAACTTCAAACTCCTTGAACACTTCCAGCTTGAATTCATCCAGGCAGGCCAGATACTGATCCCGGCTGATCTTCAGGTCGATCCTGGCGCGGTGTCGGCGGTTGTTGCCTGTCCTGACCCATACCGGGCGCATTTCGCCTTCGTGCATTTCAACGCTGCGCTCGTACTGGTCGAAGGCTGACCGTTGGGTATATTCGTAGCGCAGGACGCAGCGAGTTAGCATCGGCATCCGATCGAAAATAGCCTGGACGCGGGCGGCGCGCTCGGGGTTGAAGATGATCTTGGGCGGCGGCGGGTCGTCTTCCTCCGAATTCGTGTTGTTGACCCTGTAAGCGCCCTCAATCGAATAGCAGCGGTTTGGCTCTCTGGGCTCTGGGCTTTCTCCTTCCCAGCACCAAGAGATCCAGTTCTCGATTTCGGCGCGAACGAATGCGGGGTAGGTCATTTGTCGATCCATAGCTCCACCATCCAGAAAATCAACGCCAGCGCCAGGCTCACCATCGAAGCCGCCTTGCCGCTGGATTCGCTCAGGTGCGGAGCAATGAGGATGGCGGCCATCATCAAAAACATCGTCGATGGGAACATCACCGTCTCCACACTCTCGAATACTCAACCCCATTCCCAACCCCACCCATCCCGATCTGCCGCGGCATGGCGTCGTTCTCGTCTTGGCGCGGGTGGCGATTGATGGCGAGCGGCTTGAATTTGACCGTGGCGCGCGGCCCGGCCACCCTCGGATTCTTCACGCTCTCGAGCGGCTGGGCGGCGAACCGGCGCAGGTAGTCGATGACAGGCTCATCAGGCAGGGCCTTGAATCCTGTCCTGCGCTCGATGTAGGCGACGAACATGCCTCCTTGTCCGCCGTACACGGGCTTGATGCCGGCGAGCGTCAGGCGGCGGTTGGCGCTCTGGCGGGCTGCTCGCATTTCGGTTTCGCTTTGGCGGCTCAATTCGATCTCCCGATTTCGATAATGACAAATCCCTGCTTCGCTTTGTCCAGGGCGCGATCCAGGATTACCGGAGCAAAACGGCTGTCATCTACGTCCAAGGCTTTAGCGATTCCGTCCAGGCTGTGCTTGATGGCGCCCAACATGCCATCCAGATCGCGTCTGATGCGGTTTGGGGCGGCGAACGTGATCCTTACGGGGATCTGGTCAGGCAGGCTGACGGTGTTGCGCCCTACGGTCTTTTTGGCGGCATAGAACCCGGCGTTTCTGGCGGCCTCGATGAGCGGCTGGAATTTGCGGAAGCTGCCGCGCCGCCGATTCGGGAACAGCAGAGGGTCTGGCCAGGAAATGCAGATGGTGATGTGATCCAGGGTCATGCCGTCTCCAGCGTGGAGAGATTGAGCAGCGTGAAATGCCCTTCTAGATGCCAGCCGCCCGTATCAATATGGATGACATTGCCAAGCTGGATAACGTGCTTAAGCGGTGTGTGCCCGACCACGACCGCGCGGATATTTACGACTTCGCTTTCATCGCCTGCCTCAATCCGCCCTCGATCCCACATGACCCGGTCACGCGCGTAGCGGTTGAACAGCAATTCTTCGCCAAGAAATTGCCAGTCGCTCGTGGGCACGTTGGCATGCACGATGCCGACAATGCCGCCCTCGGTTTCAACCTCGATGGCGTACGGCAGATCATCGAACGCTGCGCCGAACCGCTTCTGAGTAAGCGATCGAAGCGCCATAAACCAATCGCCGCCGTTGCGGCTGTAGATAGCCCGATCAACCGGGTTGCCTTTCGCGTAGCGAATAGCGATATCTTCGTGGTTGCCGCGTACTGCGTGGAACCACGGCTCTGCAAGCCAGTCGATGGCCTTCTCGCACTCCGGGCCTCGATCAACAAGATCACCGACACTAAACAGGCGATCGCCCTTGGCTGGGTCGAAGCCAACCGCATCGAGCGCGGCGTTCAGCCGGGTGAAGTGGCCGTGAATATCGCCCACTGCGAAATCGCGGCCTACCTTGTTGCGCTCAAAACGCTGAATCATCTGGGCCATGCTTTTTCCTTCATCAATCTGTGCTGCCTCACAACCTCATCCTCCAGATACTTCTGTGCGTCTTCGCCGCGTACTCTGCCTATGCTGTCGAGCCAGGGTTTTCGCTGGGGTTTGGGTAGACTGAGGACGTAGCGAGCCTCATGCTCTCGGCGGTTTTGTTCGATTTCTTTTGGCGTCACGCCCCGCCCTTTCGGTAGGAGGGCCAATCAAACAGAATTGCCCGCCCGCCACCTTCGCGCAGCCGATCAACGACGCGCTCGCCCAGATATTCCTGAAGGCCGGCCATGTTCAGATTGCTGATCACGATAGTTGGCCGCATGGATTCGTAGCGCCCGTTGATGATCTCGAACAGGATCAGCTTTTCGGCGTCGCTGCCAAACTGGACGCCGACCTCATCGAGGATCAGTAAATCGGGGGCAATCAACGCCTCAATTGCGTCCCGCTCGGTTCTGTCTGCGCCCTTGCGGTAGGTTTCCTTGACGCTGCGCACGGCGCTCATGACTGACGCGAAAACCGCGCTGTATCCCTGGTCGATGACGCTGTGGGCGGCGGATACCGCGAGGTGCGTTTTCCCAGATCCGACCGTGCCGAACAGGATCAGATTGCGGCCAGTTGCCAGAGCATCGTCAAACCCTCGCGCGTAGGTCTTGATGACGTTGAGCGCATTCTTTGCGCCTTCGCACGAGGGCACGAAGGTTGCAAACTGGCGATCCTGAAAACGAGGCGGAATGGCTGCTCTTTGCAAGGCATTCCTCATGCGGATTTCCTTGCGCTCGATCTCGGCTTTGGTGGTCGCCTTGGCGTCTTCTGCGGCCATGCGCTCTCGATCACAAGCCGGGCATCCAGACCAGAAACCGCCGCCAAAGCGGTAAAACGTCGACTCGTAATCACCGTGCTGATCGCAAGTCTTGCGTTGGGCGTCTTGGCGATCAGAAAGATCCATCTGCCCCAACGCCTGACCGATAGTCTTGATTTGCGAAGTTTCCATGTTTTGCGGCTCCTGCGGCGGCGGGATGAGTAGTGGGTAAGCCGTCTTCCCATCGCTCTTGGTTCAGATACGTCAGCGGCGCTGGCTCATACCCGGCCAGCCACTGCTTGGTGGTTTTCATCGCCTGAACATGGCTGATGATTTCGTCGGCAACGCCATCAAGTTTTTTCTTTTTCCAGGTATCGCGACACTTGGCCTTTGCGACCCGCCGGCTGGTGTCAGGGTAGACAGACCAGAACTCATCGAAACGGGGCAGAGCAGCCCTCGCCGGCATTGATGATGGTTCTTTGATGGTTACTGATGGTTCTATGACGGTTATATGCGGGTGCAACCCGTTGCTCCCTTTCTCGTCGTCGTTTGCACCCTTTGCGTCGTCAGTTGCACCCTTTCCTGCTTCAGATTGCACCCTTTTTAAGGATGCAAAATCTGCACCCTTTATCCAGTCGGGGTTAATTTGATATTCGCTGGACTGCCCTCGCCCGCCATTTCCGGCATTCACCAAGATCAGCCATCCAGCCTCTTCCATCCTCCTCAGTTGATACTGGACGGATCGGATGGATTGGCGTGTCTTTTCAGCCAGGGATTTTACGAATGGAAATACCTTGGTGCCGTCGTCGCTGGCGTGGTCAGCCAGAGCCAGGGCCAGCAGCATTTCGCCGCCGCCGTTCGGGTAGCGCTCAAATACGGCAGTCATGACCTTGACGCTCATTGCCCGCCCTCCATGCGCTGCATCACCAAGGTGTGCAGATCGGCGAAGCGCTCTGCATACCAATGCGGCTGTGTCTCGCGTGGCGCGGCTGGGCTGGTCAGGTTCTTACCGAAGCGAAGGCCCTTTTCAGTGATAGCCCAGAACGTCTTGTCCTCGCCCTTGGATGTTTTGCGCATGCGCAATTCGAGAATTCCAATGTCGCGCAGCAGGGTGTTGTAGACGCTGGCTGATAGCTTGATGTCGTGTTGCTTGAGGAGTCCTGTTAGGGATACCGTGGGCATGGAGCTGCCGCCGGTGGCGTCGGGCGCGGCGTCAACCGCGTAGCCGGGCAAGAAGCTGCTGTCTAGGCCGTTTTGCTTTGCAATGTGCGTCAGCATCGATATTTGCGATGACGGCGCGGGCCGAAGCAGGCGGGTGAAGCACTCCATCAGCGCCAGCTCACCAACCAGCTTTTCAGGCCGTGGAAGGTTTGCCGCCCTCTCTTCAAAAACCTTCAGCTTTCTCAGGATGTAGCGCCTGACAGCTTTGGATTCGCGCATGGCGATCAGCATGCACTGGTCTTTCGTCAAGCGAAGTGCTTCTGACGCCGGGCCTCGCGGATTCGATACTACGAAAGTTTCGTAGTATTCGCCTTCGAGCTCATCCCTGCATCGAGCATTGAAGTCTGCTCTTCTGACTTCCTTCTCGTTGTGCTGCTTCCGGGCCTCGTTAACCAGATCCAGTAAGTCCAAGCTGTTCATTACAGCTTCAGCACCAGGGGCGTAGCCTTGCGTGATCTGGGCCCTGTGTCCTATCATCAGATTATTCATTGCACACCTCCATCAAGCCTGTACAACTGAAAAGCCCGGAACCGCGCCAACGGTTGCCGGGTTGTTTTTTTGGGTCATTTCCCACAGATCCAATTCCGTGACGCCGTACATGCGCTCGAACGCCCTGCGGCCCAGGCCGTGATAGCCGGTGTTGCCACGGTGATGTTCCGGGCAGAGCGGGATCACGTTCTGATTGCTGTTGCGCTGCCCGGCGCCCATACCGGCGCGCAGGTGGTGGATTTCCGCCGGCGTGCCTGGATACCCCAACCGCCTGCACAAAATGCAGCCTTGGGCCGCAATTGCGTCCAGGAAGCGTCGTTCGATGGCGGTCATTCCACATGGTTTGCCTGACCGCTTCTGCCGACCGCGCACCATCGGCTTACCCGAGCGCATAGGCGTCTTGCGCTGCATGGGTTTGCCCGGCTTGAGAGTGGAATTGAAGGCGCGCATCACTCCCCCTTCCGAGTGGACCAGCATGCCCACGCCAGGAACACCCAACCGAAAATCACAGCCATCCACGGCAGCATTGATTGCGACATGAAAATCGCAGAAAACAGACACAGGAGCTCCGGCTTCATGCCGCCACCTTCCGCGCCAGGAACTCCTTGCGCACCCGCTCATGGAATCTGGCGGCCGCTTCGAGGTCATGATCCAGATCGGCGCGCGAATCGACGCCGCAGGTTTTGCGGATGAACTCCGCCGCCGCATCCGCGCTCTCGACGCCACACCAGCGCTGAAATTCCGGGCTCTGGCAGAGTTGCCCCGCCAGCCTCGCCAAATCGCCGCCCTTGGGTTTTTCCTGCCCATCAGCGGCCTTGCGCTCGAAGTCGGCGCGTAGCGGCGCCAGCGCCACGGGCGTGTCGATATCCGGGAACAAGTCTTGAAAGGCGCGCTTGCAAGCAGGGTCGATGTCGATCTGGACGCGGATGGTGCCATCAGCCATTTCTTTCATGGCGCGACGAGTGCCGGAGATTGCGATCGCTTCCATCACGCCCCCTTCACGGCCCGCAGGAAGGCGCGTTCCAGCCGATGCGCCTGCGCGCGCAATTCCCGCAGCGCCGCGACCGCCCTATCGCCTTCATCAGCGGTCACTGTTTCGTCGGCGATGGATTCAACAGTTGTCCCCAGAACGCCGCCGGACAGCGCCCCGATCTGCATGGCCTTCGCCTGGATGGCCTTGATCAGATCCATCGGGGCGCCGTCATCGCTCGGCATAACGTCAGCGGCCAGCCCGTTCTGTGCGGCGTGGGCCAGCATCCAATCGCGGGCGTAGGCGCGACCGCCCTCCTTTTCCTCCATCCACTCAGTGAGCAAATCCGCCATTGACAAACTTATCTCATCGCCGCTCACGGCCCGCAGCTTTGCGCGTAGGCTCTCGGGATGGATGTTGCGGCCTCGGCGCTCAGTCAGGAACCGGGCGGCATCAACCACCCCGCCCGAGGTGCGGCGGACGCTGTTGTACAGAACGTCCAGCCAGTCAGTATTCGAGTACCTACAGGTCACCTTGAAACCCCTTGGATATCAGTGTTTCGCCACCGATTGATACGGCCTACAGTGGAGACATGGAAATGGAAACGACAAAAACCGAAGCCCTTCTCAGGCGCGCCCTCGCCCTCTGCCAGGACGTGACGAATCGCGTGGAGGTCAGCGACGATCTCCTGTGCGCGGTTTTTCGCCGCCTGGAGCTGGAAGCCGACCTCGCGGCGGACGAGATCGCGGACGCGCTGGAACAGGCTGGATGGCCGATTCATTGACGTGTCTGGTGGGCCTACGGGTGTCCTGGTGTCGCCGGGATCGGGGCGCCAGGGGTTTGGGGTGGCTGGCTCCAATCGGGTACGCTTGGAGATTCCAGTAACCAAACCTTTCCGAAAGGAGTCAGCCATGAGCGGTACCCAAATGGAGATCAAATGTCCTGAGTGCGGCGGCACGAAATTCAGCTACCCCGACAAGCCGGAGTTGGAGTCCGCCGACCCCGCGTCGTGTGTCGGGTGCGGGCGCAATTGGACTGTTGGAGAGCTGCGCGAGGAAGGCCTCAAACAGGCCAAGAAACTCCTGTCGGACGCTCTCGGGAGCCGATTCAAACCGCGTGGATAGCGATTCGATCTCGGCTGCGACCGATCGCGGCAAGCACATGATCGGCTCAGACATGGGCGACCCCGTTGCTTTTGAATAAGGAACCGACCGAATGAAACTTGATCGAGATTTGCAGAAGAAAACCCTTGAGGCCCTCAGCGAGAGATACCCGGATGAGATGGAATTTCTCGATCTGAGAAAAATTGTGGTCGGTAGCGGCGCTGAATACGGGGATGAGGAACACTTTTGGGCCAACCTGATTTACCTTGGGCAGCACGGGCTTGTGCGCAATACCCCGCCGATTGACGAACACGATGAGGGATGCAGCGCTATCACCCATAAGGGCCTGGACTTTCTGGCTGATGATGGCGGCCTGTCGGCCATCCTTGGCGTGGTAATGATCAAGCTTCATGACGACACCCTGAAGTCGCTGATTGAGGCAAAGATCCTTGCGTCGGACCTACCCCAGCCCGATAAGAAGCGATGGCTTGATCAGCTTCGATCGATGCCCGCCGAGACCACAAAACACCTCGTACTGAAGCTAGTGGACCTGGGGCTGGCGAACACCCCGGCAGCACTTGCCGCAATCGGAACTCTCCTGTCCCAGGCTGGAACCTCATGAATTGCGCATACCCCGCCCCAGCCCCCAAGTTGATCCAGAACTCATCCAGGGGCGTATCCGCATCAGCGACAGTCGCGTTTTTGTGGAAAACGATGGAGTTGATGCGGACACCCGTCTGGTCGCCACCCGTAGAAATCCCCCTCGCTTTGCAGCCACGCAAGCGCCGGATTTCCTGGACCATTTCTCTCCATAGCCGGTTCATGTGTCTGCCGGTCAGGCACAAGATCACGGCAATGATCAGCAGCGAGACGGAATGAACGATGAGCGCCCAATCCGAGATGGTCAGGTCAGACATGGGAGGGTTCCTTGGGGGTGGGGGCGGAAGCTGCTCGCCGGAACGCCGCAGGCTTCATGGCGCGAAACGCCGTCATCCACGATTTCGGGATGTGGTTGTCTTTCACCATCTGTGAGATGCGCCCTTTGGTCAGTCCTGTAATGCGCATAACCTCGGCGCGCCCGCCCATGATTTCGATGATTTTTTTGGCTTCCATGCCGCGAGTATAGATTTTTCTAAACATAAAGTAAAGAGGTTTCTATACCAATGTTTAGTTTTTTCTTGATCTAATCCTTAGATGAACATCCATCAAATTCGTCGAGCCAATCTTTGGGCGCTTGTTCAAGCCAGGGCATCAGGAAATATGGCGGAGTTCGGGCGGTTGATTGACCGCGACCGCGCGCAGATGAAGCAATACCTATCCGAAACCTATAACGAAGGGAGGAGCATTGGAGAAAAGGTCGCTAGGCACATCGAAGGGAAGCTTGGCCTGGCATATGGAAGCCTCGACAACGTAGACGCCCAAGCTTTGGATGAGACGGTGCCAGCAAACGCTCCGCCCTGGCCTTTCAAGCGAATCACGCCGAGCCAATGGGCGAAACTCTCAGCGGAGGATCGAGCCAACGCCGAAGGGTACATAGCTGCGCTACTGCCCGCTGCGGACCAGAAAAGACGGGCCTGAGCCGCGCCGCCACCTAAGATTGGCGGCAGTGGGCGGGAGGCTCATAGATCCAATGTGACGAAATGCACTAACCGTTTAATTTATTTTTTACTATCAACGTAACGAAATTTCATAAAAAGTGTTGAGAGATTATGAAGACCATGAAAAAAACCGCAATCATCCTGTGCATGTTGGCTTCTTCTGGTGCGTGGGCATCGTCGGCATCGAAAGACGACCTTGCGGTTTGCGCAGCAAAGTCGAACGCCGTTGATCGCCTGGAATGCTTTGATGCTCTTGCGGAAAAGGTCGGGGCGACAGTAACCACGACCAACACAACAAGCAAGAGCTCTGGGAAATGGTCAACCAGCACTGATACCGACCCCATGACAGATGAAAGCATCCACTTTGCCATGCTACGGTCTTCTTCTGGGACCGGAAAATACGGAGACGCCGTGGTCATGACGGTTCGCTGTAAGGACAAAAAGACAGAAATGTACATAAACTGGAAGTCGTACCTCGGGCGAGACACAATCAGCACAACTTACAGGGTCGGAAAAGACAAAGCAAAAACATCGAAATGGGACGTATCAACCGATCATAAGGCCGCGTTTTTTCCTGGGTCGCCTGTTTCCTTGTTGAAGGCGATAGCTGAAAACGATAGCTTCGTTGCCAGCCTAACCCCATACAGCGAAAGCCCCGTGACCGCCTCTTTCGACACAACGGGAGCGGCCGCCGCGCTTGCAGACATCAGGAAGGGCTGCGGCTGGTAGCGAGCCTTATAAAAAATGTGGGGATGTGAGGGGGAATCGAAGTGGAAATAATCATCATCATACTGGTCGCAGGGGTGGCAATTTTCGCCTTCTCAAAGTGGCAGCAAAAAAAGCGGCGGGAAGCGTTGATGCTCAAGTATGGCGATGCGAGGCTTGTTGAAAGAATCATGCAGCGCATGATGTGGCAAGGGCAGACTGAAGGGCAGCTATTGGACTCCCTCAGCAAGCCCGCCGACATTGACCGAAAGGTCATGAAAAGCAAGACGCGGGAGGTGTGGAAATACCATCTGCAGGGGAACACAAACCGATTCGGCCTGCGCATCACACTGGAAGATGGGATCGTTGTTGGGTGGGACAAGAAAGGGCAATAGGCCCGCACAGGGAGAGGAAACCATGAAGAAGATCATCGCAGCAATCACCATCGCCGTCTTCGGCGTCATCGCCGCGGCCCCAGCTTGGGCGCACGGCGGGCGTACCGACAAAGACGGATGCCATATGGATCGGAAGGCGGGGACTAGGCATTGTCATTGATGGGGACGTTGGTTATATTAAAGCAAGTACAAGGAATATCATTTAATGACTGCTGAAATAGTTATAATGAATAAACATGGAGTAGCTCTTGCCGCTG
This sequence comes from Castellaniella defragrans, assembly GCA_040394755.1. GTDB lineage: Bacteria > Pseudomonadota > Gammaproteobacteria > Burkholderiales > Burkholderiaceae_B > Castellaniella > Castellaniella defragrans_A. Next base: position 41,736 of record JBEBRQ010000016.1, read on the forward strand.
ATAGCGCAGTCTCCATCGGATCAAGCAAAGTATATAACTCAGCAAACAAACTGTTTGCATTATCAAAAAGATATCCGGTCGGGATCATGATCTACGGCAGCGCGGATTTTATGGATACCCCATGGGAAACCGTTATCAAATATTATCGCTCAACCCATTTAAAGAACAAACACTTTGAAACCCTCCAAGACTATTATTTCGATTTTATAGAATTCCTACAATCAACAACCATCTTTCCGAAAGACTCCGAGGCTAGATATTTTATAAGAGTCGCAGTAGGCGCTTGCACAGAAATAAAGACCCTCATCAACGATAAGATTAAATCCGCATTTAACCATGGGGAGGGGGTTGACGAAAACACAGTAAGATCCATAACAAAAGAAAGCATAAAACAAATCCGCGATCATTCCGCCACCCTAACTCAGTCTGTATTATTTGCCCGAAGCAATAGAGATGAGGTTCTCAACTCGCATGAATCAAGTTTATCCAATGTAATATCAAGAATATTCGAGAACCTATACATTGACACCGAAGATAGAGATGGAATAGCCAATATTATTCTCAATATCATTGGATGTTGTGATATTGAACATGAGCAGGGTCACACAGGAATTGTTATTGCTGGTTACGGTGAAAAAGAGATATTTCCTTGCATGGCAGCAATGCGAATTCAGGGCCGGCTGGGAAACTATCTTCGCTTGCAGCATGTTGAAGATAACGAATCAGAGCCATACTCCGCAAGCATTTCACCATTTGCACAGCGTGAAATGGTTGATATGTTTATGTGTGGCGCAGATCCAGAAATAACAAAGCATATGATTTCTTCTTTTGATGAGGTGGTGCGTAAAATACCTGAACTGCTTGTAGAAAAGCTCAATTATAATATTGACGCAGAAAATGAACTAGTAACACTACGATCTGAAATTGAAAGCTTTTCTAAAACCGCCAACTCAAAAATAGCAGAGTTTCAAAACAACAATTATATCCAGCCGATCCTGGCTAGCGTAAACGCATTGCCTTTAGATGAGCTGGCTTCCATGGCGGAATCGCTTGTTAACCTTACATCCTTTAAGAGGCGCGTCACAATGGTCCAGGAATCAGTTGGCGGGCCGATCGATGTTGCTGTAATATCTAAGGGCGATGGCCTCATCTGGATCAAGCGCAAACACTATTTCTCCTCCGAGCTGAACCACCACTACTTCTCCAACCTATCGCGAGATGACAATGGACATCGAAACCAACCAAATGATTGAAAATAAAAGAGTTTTTAGCAATATGGATGAGTTTGAGTTGTTTTATTTCCCACAGCAAGTCGCCCACTCTAAAGATGGCAAACAGTTCAAATACTTGGACGGGGTAAGCCTTTCTGATGCGATTTTGCAGAGCATGACGTTACTCGGCCACACCAAGAAGCAATGAGCACAATCTGAGATATCCGCATTACAACACTGTGTCTGTTATTCGGCCCTCCCCTCGGAGGGCTTTTTCATGCCTGCCTGCTATGCCACAATGGCAACCACCACAACACAGGAGAGGAAGCATGATCCAGCTGATCGGGCTCATGATTGGAGCCTACATCTTCACGCGCATGGTCGAAGTCCTAAGCGGCGTCGGCAGTCCAGCCGCCAAGGTTTTCGGCGTTATCACCATCCTGATCGTCCTCGTCTGTGTATACGGCCTGATCTCAGCGGGCAATGATGTGTCCTCTAGCCTGCGATCAATTCCGCGCTTCTAGCTTTTCTGCCCCGCCATCTTTCATCATCGGCCCGCTCTGCGGGCTTTTTCATTCCTGGGCACCCTAATTCAACACCAGCAGGGCACCACCCCCTAATCCAGCATTAACGCGGGTTTCAAGCCATTTCAGGCCCATTTGGGCACCACCCCACCACCGCCGCCCCCGGGCGGTTTTTTACGCCCCCCTTTGTAGCGCACAACCCTCAACCCAGGCTCCCCTACGCCACTTGTGGAGTCCACGCCCTCCCCCACGCCCCACCCTGATCTGAGGTAGGGGTTTGTCCGCATATTCCTGCGGGCGTCATGGCGGCGCCAAGAATGTTGCGAAAAGAATGTTTAGAATTCTCTTGACATTCGGTTTAGAATTTTCTATACTTCCCCCATCGCATCACAGAACGCCCTTAGCCCAAGGCACGGCAAGTAGGGATGCGGGAAGTACAGCAGGACCCCGCTCTTTAACAACGGAAGATGATAAATACCGATCCCTGCCCTACATGGGCGGCGCGAGTGATCGGCTGCGCAATACACGCATGGGCGCAGGAGAAAAACCCATGAAATCCGGCAAGTGTCAGCCAGGCCCTAGAGTGGACCGCAGTACGCAGACACAAGCCGAGGACGGCGAAAGCCGCGCCCACACTGCCCTGATGGCGTCGTAATCAGGGAGACGATCTGACGGAAACCAGCCGACAGACGCTGTGCAAGCCAGCAACCTGCGCCCAGGCATCGCGGCATCTTGCCGGGCGCGGAGTTATCCACCTGAGGCTTCTTCGGAGGGCTCAGATGGATGAATCAAAAGGCGCTCGATCTGCTGGACTCGAAGCAGAAGCTGATCGGTGCGTCGATAAAGATGGCTAGCAACGAACATTGTGTACGCGCCAGAGAGAACAAAACACCCTGTCGCAAGAAAATAGTAGTCCATCCTCTCCGGATGGGCCCTAAATGCGAAATTCGCGATCCCTGAAAATCCAATCAAGGAAAAGAAAGTGGCAAACCACAAATACCACCTTGCAGCAATAAACCTCCTGATCGCAATTGTACTTTTCGTGTCATGCATCACGATGCTTATTGCTAATTGGCCCAGCATTATCACGATCATCAGTACGCTTATCGCGACATTAAATATTTCCATAGCAGCAACTCTTGTTTTGGAAGAAAGACATAAATAGTAACGAATAGCCAGAACAACCGCAGCATAGCAAGGAAACCAACATGGACATCACCCCACAAGAAATGCACAGCCTGGGCAAGAAGTACGCCCAGGCAGGGCTGAAGCTGATCCCGAAGGACTGCAAGCCGATCGATGATGCAATTTTCGCGGCCATCAGCGGCACCACAGGCGCCGCCAGGGCGAAGGCATACAACGCTCTGCGCGGCGCGTTCAACAAAGGCTGGTGCGCAGAATACGCGCGGATGGTGTCCGCATGACTACCGAGACCATACTGACAGATGCTCAGATAGCAGAAATGGCCGATGACGGTGTTTTTCTCGGTACCACGAAAGAGATTTCACGCGCCATCGAAGCCGCCATCTTGCACTCACCTGAGATACAGGCGCTGAGGAAGGATGCCGAGCGCCTGGACTGGCTGGCCGACCGGGAGAACGCGGTCGGAAACGTCCAGCTACAGAGCGCGTGTGTATTGCAGAATCTTGGTGACATGCGCGCCGCGATCGACGCGGCAATGGAGATCAAGCCATGAGCGAACCCGCAGCCCTGGAACCTCGCTGGTGCGCAGTCATGCACGGTAACGCGCTGTACGGGCTCTATGACAGCTATGGCGCTGCTGTGGATGCGGCAATAAAAGGCCATGCCGGCGTCATGAACATCAAGGGTCTCGTCACCACCGACCAGGCCGAAGCCTACGCCGCTGCCAAGCGCCCCGAATACTACGCCGATGGGCACGCAGCCGGATGGTGCTCTGCGCTGGAAGCCGCAATAGCCAAAGTGACGCTCCACGGCGGGTCGGTCGAGATAGAGGCTGCCATCCGCGCCCTCATCCCTAAATAATCACTACACAATTAATCGACAACCATTCAACCACGCAAGGCTAGGAATGGTCATGCACGGCGCTGCCTGGCGCGGACTGGCAGAGCCTGGCCGGGCGAGGATAGGCTGGGCAGGGCTCAGCAAGGCAAGGGCTTTACAAGGAAACACCATGACCGTACAGACGGAATCAGACACCAGATTGAAAGAAATCACTCGACACGTCGCCATTCGCGGCGTATCTCCCATCATGTTCGACCGCTACGCGGGCGACAACCAAACGAGGCTGGAATGGCATCAGAAGATCTACCTACGCAACGGCACATCAAACCTGTGCCTGCCGACCCTAAACCTGGTTTCGTTCTTCACCGCCCACAACACGAACTCCGCACCCAAGAGACTGCGCGACAAGCGGCAATACAAGGGGATCTGCAACGCCATTCTGTCATTCGTCAGCATCGCGGCATCTGATGGGAATACAGAGGACATCCTGTTCAATCGCGATGGTAAACCTATCGAGGTTGGCACCTTCGATGCCGAAAAGGACGAAAAGAGTGGACTGTTCCTGCATCGTGCCGTGGCTCGACTCGAGAAAGGCATTCCGAACCCGAAAGAGCGTCCTGTTCTGCCGCTGCCGTGGTCACTTGAGTTCGATCTGACGATTTACCCGAATCGCGAGATCAAAGAACAGGAGATCAAGAACCTTCTGGCCGAAGGCGGCATGGCGATCGGCCTCGGAACATTCCGAGGCGTGTATGGCAAGTTCATCATCGATAAATGGTCATAGGCGACGCCCGATCAACAGAAATGCCTGCTCAGCAGAATTAAGTTTTTGTTCTGGCTCAGGCCCCGCCCGGCTGGGTCAAGCCGGGACCATCAAGAGTGGGCGAAATCCGGCGCAGGATCGCAACCGGCGCGCAGTCTGGCCTGTGATGCCAGCGCCCACCCTTGATGGTGATCGATCGCCACCACAGAACAACCCCGTCACAGGGTCACGGCCGCACCAACGGCGCCGGATAAACGTAACCGGCACTTTCAACCAGATTCCATCAGCAGGCGCAGCGCCGGATTGCGCGTTGGCGGCGCATCAATCGACTCTCCAAAGACGTGTGCCAATGGAACCGGTGCCTCATCCGGGCCGGTAGCTGCGCCTACTTATGGAATCTACCGGAGCAAATCATGGACGACAAATACACCGTCGCGGATCTGATCCTCGACGCCCTCATGCTCGCCGCCGCTGTCGCCACGATTGGAATGATGGCGATTGTCGGGCCTGCGATTTTTGGAGGCTGACATGCCCACTATCGACGCCGAAGACATCCGCCAGGTACTGGCCGGTCAGGATGGCAAATGGATGGACCCAGCAGGCCGCACTGACGATGTTCTGTGCGCCCTACTTCTGAGCGACGGTCTTCTCAGGCACGCCGACGAGCCGATCAAGGATCAAATCGTCTGCTGGCTCGCGAAAACGCGGCACGAGGATGGATTCCCGCCCGAGCTCGCCGCGTGGTTTGACGGAAAGCTGAAGGACTGCGCCGAAGCTACCGGCGCATGGCTGCTCGCCCGGCGTGAGCTGCACGATATCGAGGACCGCGTATGAGCATCCTCGCAATCATCGCGCTGCATGTCTACACGGCAATCACCGCGCCCGAGCCGCCCGCGGTGCCGGCAGTTTCCGATCCGATCATCGTGACCGGGACGAGGGGATGACATGCGGATATTTGCAGGAGCCCTGCTGCTGGTCGTTCTGGCTGGTGTGCTGGGGCCGATGATGGATCGGCATAGCGAGCCGGACCAATCACAGAGTTTTTGTTGGGGAGAGACATGAGCAAGACGCACTGGAAAACATTGATCAACCCTGACTATCTGGGGGCCTACTCGATCCCCGAGGGTGAAGACCTGACCGTGGTCATTGACTACGTGAGGTCCGAGGAAATCACCGGCACCAACGGCAAGAAAGAGGTTTGCAGTGTTGCTCACATCAAGGGCAACAAGCCGTGGATTCTGAACATGACGAATCAGAAAACCATCGCGCGACTCTACGGCCCGTACATCGAGGATTGGCAAGGAAAGGCGGTCACTCTGTACGCCAGCACCACCAAGCTTGCAGGCGAGGCGGTTGAGTGCATTCGGGTACGCCCCAAGGTGGTAAGCCGAAAGAAAGATGCCATCCCTGATGAGCGCCTCGCCAAGGCCATCGACTCGATCAAGGCCGGTTCGTACACGATCGAGAAACTGCGGGCGAATTTCACCCTGACCGCAGCCCAGGAAAAACAACTCGCGGAGGCGATGAATGCAGAACCTGCCGCAGTTTAAGATCCGCGCCCACGAGATCGGGCGCATCATGTCCGACGCGCAAAGCATTGATCCTGCCCTGCTCAACGAGGAAACCGCCGAGATTGCCCGCAAGACGAAAAAGACGGACGAGGAAAAGGCCCTCCTAGAGCCGCTGAAAATCGCGTCCCTTTCCTCTGGCGCCAAGACGTTTTGTGAGCAGGCTGCTGGCGAGTTCGTGTACGGGTATGAGTGCATCGTCACCGGCAAATACATGGAAAAAGGCATCCAGGTAGAGGACAGATCAATCGACCTCTACAACTCGGTTTTCTTCACGGATCACCGGAAAAACGCGGAGCGCCGAGAGAACGAATGGGTCTCAGGGGAATGCGACATCGTTACCGCGCGTCGAATCATCGACATCAAATCCGCGTGGAGTCTCGACACGTTCCCCAAAACATCGGCGCAGGCCCACGACACGATTTATGAGTGGCAAGGTCGCGCCTACATGCTGCTGTGGGATCGGCCCGAGTTCGAGGTTGCATGGTGCCTCGTTGACACCCCGGAGGATTTGATCGGCTACGAAGACGAGCAACTGCATTTCTTCGAACACCGCCTCGATCCGCAAATGCGCGTCACCACCCGTTTGTACCAGCGCGATCCTGCCTTGGAGCGGCGCATGGAAATCAAGGCCCGCGCCGCGAACCGCTACATCAACCAGGTCATCGAGACCATCATCAACGAACACAAAGGGTAATCGTGAGGCCAAGTCATGACGCAAGCCATATCGCAACTGGTGACGCTGACGCTCAATCCTCAGATAGCGCGGCGAATCCGCAGGATGAAATTCAGGCCGCCGAGGCCGCCGCGCGCGAAACCTGAGCCCAAGCCAAAACTCCCACACGGCAGGCCGAAGATGCCCGCCAAGAAATGGGCGCAGATCATGCGTCTCGCTGAAAACCGGAATCTGTCGAACCGCCAGATCGCCGCGCTCGTCGGGGTTGCGTTCTCGACGGTCGCCAGATACCGGCGAGAGCATGGGCTGAACAGGCCCTACTGGACTCAAGGAATCGAGCCATGAGCCACCCCTACAGCCGACTCCGCCGACAGCCACAGAAGCGCCGCGAGGAACCCCAAGACCCCGACCCCTGCCCCTGGTGCGACAGCGAGGAATGCGATGGGGATTGCCTGAACGAACCCGAAGAACAAAACGAGGATTGATATGAGCGAAACAACCACCTTCCACATTCGCAGTCGCTGGACGAACGAGCCGATCTACACCACGGAAATCCCTGCGGATACAGCGAGCGGAATGCAGACGCGCGCGGCGCTGGAAAAGGCGGTCACTGACCGTGCCAACCTGCGCGGTGCCGACCTGCGCGGTGCCAACCTGCGCGGTGCCGACCTGGGCGGTGCCTACCTGCGCGGTGCCGACCTGAGCGGTGCCTACCTGGGCGGTGCCGACCTGCGCGGTGCCGACCTGCGCGGTGCCTACCTGCGCGGTGCCGACCTGCGCGGTGCCTACCTGGGCGGTGCCGACCTGCGCGGTGCCGACCTGCGCGGTGCCTACCTGGGCGGTGCCTACCTGGGCGAGGTCCGCTCCCTATGGAACACCATCGGCGACCGTTGCTGCATCAAGAGCCTGCAGCTCGATCTGTGGTCCGTCACGTACACGGCCACGCACATGCAAATCGGCTGCCAGCTCCATACGATCGAACGATGGTGGGATTTCTCGGACGATCAGATCGAGCGCATGGATTCGCGGGCGCTCGCATGGTGGCGCAAGTGGAAGCCGGTCTTGCGGCAGATCATCGAAATGTCGCCAGCCGAGCCGGGCGCGGTGAAGCCTGCCGAGGGCGAAGCGGAGGCCGATACGCTCGCAGCCAGGGAGCGGACATGAGCAAGGTAGCGATGTCAGAGGCGGTAGCGCGAGTGACCGTGGGAAATCCCGTGCGCTACGAGCATATCTGCTGCTGGTCTCTCGATGTCGGTACTCATGACCTCATCACCACAGCCCAAGCCGAAGCCTACAAAGATGCCTGTGTGCGCGAGGCGCTGGAAGAAGCGCAAGCGGCATGTTTCCGTCGCGAGATTCGCGGCACGTCTCAGCAGGCGAAAGCTGCATTCAGGTTGTGCGCTAAAGACATCGGCGACTTGATCGCCAAAGCCTCGGGGGAATCGAAATGAACACACAGCACACGCCGGGGCCGTGGATCATTGATCCGCCATGGCCGCATCGATACACGGGCGGGTACGCCGTGCTGGCAAGGACACCACACGGCCCAGGCTGGCCGACCCCTTCCTCGACAGGATATTACTGTATGGCGCTGCCGCCTCCGCACGGTGCCGCAAACGAAGGCACCCAGGAAGCAAACGCCCGCCTAATCTCCGCCGCGCCCGACCTCTACACCATCGCACAGGCCGCCCTGACCGCCTGCGAGCGCGTCAACGGCGTGGCGTCTGGTGTCGATTTTTGCGCTCTGGCTGTGGGGCTTCGCGCAGCCATCGCCAAAGCCGAGGGCAAATCATGAGCCTCTTTTCAGACACCTGCTGGCGCCACTGGCCGAAGGTCTGCACCTGCCCGCCATCCGCCGACGAAATCGAGCGGATGAAATCTGACATTTTCCTGCTTGACCGTGAGCTTCAGCGCGAAAACCGCCGCGCCCGCGAATTTTCCGGGGCGCTGGCTGATCTGGCGCGAGCGGTGTGCCAGATACGTGAGACGCGGATGGCAGAGGGCGGCGAGGACAACGTACCCGGCGACCTGGAAACGCTGGCGCGGCAGGCCAAGCAAGCCGCCGAGCTGCTGCGCGAGGAACGCAATCAGGATCGCGTGGGTGAGTTGATGAAACGGGTTGAGGGCAAATCATGAGCCGATCCCGCTGCACTCTGCACATGACAAAGCTGGCCGATTTTCGGGCGTTCTGCGAGTCGCGCGGCTGGACTGCAGAGGCACCAAAAAGCGGTTACGAAGTCCTGCGTATGCGGCATCCGAGCAGGGCAAATCCGCTCATCGTCCACACCCGAGACGACGCCACACAGCATTACACGACCTGGGGCGAGAGCGCGAATGAGCTGCGAGCATGGATAAAAGCGAGGAAGGCATGAACGGCATCGAACGCAACGGCATCACTGGAATGGTAGGCCAAATGCTATCGGCCCTACCGCCCACAACCGGCAACCCTGGCGCAAAGATCGCCGACAGCGAACGCCAGTTGATCCTGCGCTTGATCGCCGAAGGCCGCAAGGACATGGAAATCTGCCGTCTATCTGGGCGGTCGAGGTCGATGATTCGGGCGATGCGGCGGCAGAATGAGGCGGAGGCGTGATGAACCCGCCAATTGCCCTGCCGCTTCGCATTGACGCCGATTCCAGCACAAGCGTGTCCGGGCTCCTCGCTCGGGCCTCGGATCGCATCGCCGCCGATCCCGGCGTCCTGCACCCGATTCATGATGGTACGTTTCGCCTGATCTGCCCGATGCCGCCCGACTATCCAAGCCGCATGATTCGGGACGCGCACAGTCTGCAAGCGCGGGTCAACACCAGCGGCCTTCTGTTCGAAATAAGCGAGACCTCCGGCAACTGCTCCGGAGGCTGGATGGCGTCCTGCATCCCGCTTTCCATGTATCGCATTTTTCTGACCGCGTGGCTGGCATCGAATCAGGCGCGGCAGCTGGAGCTATTTGCATGACCATCAACACCCAAAAGCTGCGCGACCTGATCCGCCAGGCCTGCCCGCTACCCTGGACTCTGGCCACCAGCAATAGCTGGCGCCGGATCGTAGACCAATACCACGCCTCCGTTTGTTCGCCCTGCACGCAGCGAGACGGGCATCCTGATCTCGCATTCCCGGGTGGCGCAGAGGGGCCAACCGCCCAACTGCTGCTTGATGCCGCCAATGCCCTGCCTGGGCTGCTGGACAAGATCGACGCCCAGGAGGCGCAGCTTGCCGCATACCCCGCCGACTGGCGCGAGGACAGCAGTCTGGAAACGTGGTTTCCGCTGACCGCCGAGCAGATGAAGGCCCAGGCCGCAGAGATAGCGCGGTTGCGCGAGGCCGCACAGAAACTAGCAGATTGGGCAGAACACGAAGTTGGCGCCGAACCTGATTTGACGCCTGGGCTTGCCGAGGTTTGCGCCGCGCTCGCACAGGAGGGGTCATGACACCACGGATGAATCTGACCCAATTCGCGGTTTCGGTCGGCCTGCCCACAACGCATGACGTTGAATCGCACATCCATGCGGGCCTGCGGTCCAAGCCGACGACGAAGACCTATCAGCGCCGATTCGACGCCGAATTGCGGCGTCTACAGGCCGGTCGCGATGAGGCTGTGCGTAGGTTCCGCGCTGCCGTGGCCGGTGGCGAAATCGTGGATGCAGATTCCAGGGTAGGCCTTGAGCGAAAGGCTGCCGGACACCCGGATAACCCATCAACGCAGGCGGCGCTGCGGCTGCTCGAAAAGCGGCGTGCCCGCGCACAGGAACAGGGAGAGAGCGATGGCAGCGATCCAAACTAAGCCAGCGACCGCCTACTACGCACCCACCAAGGGCCGCAGATACCTGACTGCGCGGGCGGCTGCCTACGGCGAAGCTGCCGCGCAGCTGGAAAACAAGCACCCCAGCGAAGCCACCGAATACGACGACTTCGGCAGGATCACATATCCCGGCTACAGCTGGCGCGAGGATGAACGCTTCGTTCGCGTCCGCCAACGATATGCGCGTCTGCTGCTGCGGGCGCTGCACAAGGAACAACCCAATGACAACTAAGACTGACGATCTTCAAGAGCGTGTCGGCGCCGTCCTGATGGAACTTGCTGCACAGCGCCCGGCGGAGGCGCTTTCCATCATCACTGGCTGCTTCGTTTCGCTGGTGGTGGCCTTCGTGGACGCCAAGGACGAAGACCCGCAGAAAGAAATCAAGATCAACGGCGGCGATCAGCGTGACATCACGATCCACGCCGCGAAGGGGCAATCATGACAACCAAGACTGAAATCACCCAGGAACGCGCCGCGTTTGAAGCGTGGGCCAAAAAGAGAGGGGCGTCACTCCACAGGGTGACGCCTTGCGACGGGAGCGACCCGTACTATGAGGATGGATGGGGGGCCGCAGCCTGGGCAGCATGGCAAGCCCGCGCCGCAGTCGAAGCCGAGCGCCAGGACACCGCCGAACTGCTACGCAATCCAGTCCACGTTCACGCAAATATGTGCCGTGGCATCATCGCGCCGATCACGTTTGACATGCTAGCCCATATCCTTGGCGACGAGGCTACAAACAAATGGCTGGCCGAGCGCGAGCGCCGGATGCCGAGCGATGATGAAATCCTTGAAGCAGTCATTCGATTTGCGAACGCGCGAGCGGCAATCACCGAGGCGCGATGCGAGAACATGCCGGACGAGCGGCGTCGGCTGACTGCTGAAGATTGCGCCCAGGCATACGCGGATTTGACCGCCCTGCTATCTCGCTACGGCCGCCCCGCAATTCCGTCGAAATCGACAGAATTAAATCCTGCAATTCCCTCGAATTCGGGGGAATTGGAACGAGGGGCGGGGCCAGAGCCGGTTGGCGTCATTGGCGATGATTTCGGTTTGTATTGGGTCGGTCAGGGCCCGATTGCGCCGATCATCGAGCGCAACGGGCTGAAGGTCGGCGACAAGCTCTACGCCGCCCCCGTTGCCGCCCAGGCGCGCCAGGAGATCGGCGGTGTAACGCTGGATGGATGCTTAGAAACCCTGTTTCGCGTGGGCGAGTACCTTGGCATCGACTATGCGGCCTCTCGAAATGCGCCTGAGGCGCCCAGTGGCGTGTATATCCAAGCCATCGAGGACCGTGTTGCCGCCCAGACCCAGCCCGATTTGATCCGATTCGATTTCATCAACGCCGACGGACAGCAGGACAGCAAAATGCTCACGCACGATGAAATGCGTAGTCGGTACTCTGACATTTGCGCCGCCCCCGTTGCCGCCTTCGTCCAGCCCTCCGGAAATCCCGGAGAACTGGCCCGCGAGGCGTTTGAGAAATGGCAGCCCATCGACACCGCCCCCAAGGACGGCACCGAGGTTCTCTTACGCGGCAAGAAGGGCCAGATCGCAAACGGCTACGTCAACGATGTGGGCCGCCGGGTATGGCCCTACATCCGCTGCGAGCCGGTAGAGTGGATGCCGATACCGCAGGACCGGGCGCAACCTGTAAGCGCGGCTGATGAGTTGCCGAAGGGCGACATACTCGACAGCAAACAGCGGATTCTCGATGCCGCACACATATGGGCAGACACTCGCATTCAAGGACTGACCCCAGCCAAGACAGAATGGTCGAACTTGGCACTGCGCGTACAAGCCGAGTTGAATTTCGTTTGGAGCCTCGGGCGGGAATATTCCGAAGAAACCGCCCAGGACCGGGAGGATGCGGAGCATCCCGAATGGATGAACGACGATAGCCGCGCGCCGTGGGCGATCAACAGCCTCAAGACTCGCATCAGCGAAATGCGCACATCAGAAAAGCGGTGCCGCAATGCATTCCGAAAGGATTACATGCGAGTCGTCTCGGCCTACTTCGCGGACGCTCTTGCCGAGGCGGCGACAGCATTCGAGAAGCGGCTTGCCGCAATCGACGCCGCCCGGGCGAAGGGGGAATGACATGGACAAGAAAGGGCTCGCACAACGCATGTATGACGCCGATCTGAGAATGCGAAATGCTATTTGGCTCGGCGGGATTGAGGTGGACAGCCCGCCTGAGATTCTGGCTGATTGGGCTTATGACGGCGACCTGGAATCCCTTGGCATGAAGGAAGGCGAAGAACTGTACGACTTCCTGTCTGAGCACGAAGATCGGATGCCGTTTATTGCTGAGCTTGAGTTTGCAGTCCCCAGGAATTTCACGTTTCGAGAAGATGGGTCGGCCAGCAGCTGGTCAACAGGCGGCGTATATAAGAGCAGACTGTTCTTGGGGGACGCCATTGAAGACTGCATCGAACAAGCGTGCGTTTGGGCGGAATCGGAATTCCTGCGGCTCGAGAACGAAGCCCGCGCTGCGGCGAAGGGGGAATGATGAAGCCAATCAGCGAAACCGCGCTGCAATCCATCGCCAGGATCATCGGGCCTGACGGCGCGGCAGCAAAGGCGCTTGCCGATGCGGAATCGCGTCGTGCGCATGGGGAACTGGTTTTCTTCTTCGTTGACGAAGAATCAAGCAGCATCATTGTTGCCGGAGTGTCCGACTTACCCACATCCTCCGTGGATAACCCCGTGGAAAACAGCGTGACAGATCAGCGACAGCCGCACGTGGAGCGGACGGACGGTAGCGCGGTCAAGGAGCGAGCATGAGCCTGCAATATATCCGCAATACATACGGCGTCCCGGCCAAGCGCGGCGGACGAATCGAATACACCGGCAACGGCTCGAAGATCCAAGGCACGATCACAGGATCAAGAGGCGCGCGTATTCTTGTGCGGCTTGACGGCGACAAAGGATCTGTGGAGTTTCACCCTACACGGAAAATCCAATATCTCGATGCCGATGTAGCATCCAGCGGCGCGGCAGGAGCGAGCATGAAAGAAACCCAACGAGCAGATTTCGAGGCGTTTGCCGTCGATCACTACCGCCAGTTCGGCCACCGCCCAAATCTCACGCGATCAGAAAAGCAGCCGCACAACTACGTGGACGCCAACGTCAACGCGCTGTGGTGGGGCTGGCAGGCTGGGCAGGATGCGCTGTTGGCGAGGATTGAGCGTGGCGGAAATGGCTGACGAAATCGCCCGCGTGGTCGAGACGACGCGCAGGGCTTGGAAATTGCAGGAGGCAGTATGCTGACACCCGCACAACTGGCCGCAAGACTCAACATCAGCAGGACCAAGGCCCGCCAACTGGCCGCGCCCGGCGGGCCGATTCCGTGCATCCGGATCGGGCGGCTGATCCGGTACGACGAACGCGACATTGTGGAGTATGAGCAAGCATGTCGATCTACTACGATAAAAGCCGCCGTCGATATCGCTTTGAGTTCGACCGCGTTATCCATGGAAACCGGGTCAGAGGCACGAAACTACTTCCGAAAACTTGGACTCAAACCCAGGCCGACAAATTCGACCGCGCAGAAAGTGACCGGCTCTATGCAATAGCGCAAGGCGTCGAACAGGATGTTCCGACAATCGACACGGCTGTGGTCCACTACCTGCGAGCCAAACAGCACCTGAAATCCCATATGCAAGCAGCCCAGCACCTCAATGCCGTGCTGCCCTACTATGAGGGCCGCCGGCTGTCGGACTTGGCAGACGTAGCCAGAGAGATCGTGGAGGACAAAGCGGGCGCATGGAAGGCGGCGACAATCAAACAGCGCATCGCCCTATTGCGCGCCGCATGTCGTCTGATCTGGCGCGATCGTCGGTTGCAAATCCCGGACCCGGCATCTCACCTGACGATGCCAGAGGTCAATAACGCCCGCCAGGAATACATCACACGCCCAGAGGTGCTGCGCATGTGCCGAGCCATCTCAAAACGAGAGGCCCGCCGCATCATTCTGATCGCGTTTTATTCAGGAATGCGCCGGGGCGAAATCTGGCGCGCCCGCGTAGTTGCCGGCCGATTCGTGCTGCCAGACACCAAAAACGGAGACCCGCGCATCGTGCCAGTGGTTGGCAAGGTCGCCGGCTATGCCCGCAAACTGCCGCCCACCATCAGCTACCGCAGCCTCATGATCTGGCTCAAAAAAGGCGCGGCAGCCATCGGGCGCCCCGATCTGCGGCTGCATGACCTGCGTCACAGCACGGCGTCTAATATGGTCCAGGCTGGTGTGCCACTCTATACTGTCGGCAAGGTTCTGGGGCACAAGTCGCAGGCATCCACTGCCAGGTACTCGCACCTGGGCACCCAAGACCTGACTGATGCGCTGACCAAGCTGACCGGCAAATAGTGTGGGGATTTTTTGACATACGGCAGGTCTTCTACTGTCTATATGCTCAGTAAATTCCACTGGATATACAGTATTTATCCTGTTTTCCTATACAGTAATAAGGGACTGCAAATCCGTGTACGTCGGTTCGATTCCGGCTTGCGCCTCCAAATCCATATCAGCAACCGGCCCCACGCGGGCCGGTTTTGTTTTGCCGGCGCTACCCCGCTCAGAACGCGTAATTCACCCGCACCAGACCGCCCACGCCTTCGCGCTTT
>JBEBRQ010000017.1:0-51023 GCA_040394755.1 Castellaniella defragrans
CCCTGGGCGCCGGCCGCGAGCTAATACAAAAAAACAAGCAGCCCCCCTCAAGGCAACCCCGCCCACCCCCCACCCAAGGCGGCAATCAGCTGCGCAGTCGCCTCCAGCCGCTGGGCCTTCAGATCCAGCGCCGACTGCTCCGCCGACAAAGCGCTCGTCTGCGCCTGCACCACGCTCAGATAATCCACCAGCCCAGCCTGATACTGATTCGTGACCTGACGCAAAGTCTCGCGCGCGGCGGCCAGCGCCTGGGCCTGGGACGCCTGCTCGCGCACCATGGCGCTGGTCTGCGCCAGCGCATCCTCGACCTCGCGCACGGCATCCAAAACCGTCTTGCGGTAAGTGGCGGCCTGGGCATCGTAGGCCGCCCGCGCCGACTCGACCTCGGCCTGACGCGCACCGCCATCGAACAACGCCAGCGCCAGAGAAGGCCCCAGCGTCCAGAACCGCGCCGGCGCGCTCAGCCAATCGACGAACTCGGCGGCGCGGTAGCCTCCCTGCGCGCCCAGCGTCAACTCAGGAAACCACGCCGCCTGCGCCACACCGATCTGCGCATTGGCCTCGGCCACGCGCCGCTCGGACGCGGCCACGTCCGGCCGGCGCTCGAGCAGGGTCGAAGGCACGCCGGCCGGCACCTCGGGCACCTCGGGCACGCCAGCGCCCGCCGGCATGTCGAACGCCGCGGGCGTGCGTCCCAGCAGCACGGCGATGGCATTGATCTGCTGCTCGCGCTGCCAGCCCAACCGGATCCGCTGGGTGCGCGCATCATCCAGCTGCGCCGAAGCGGCGGCCACATCAGCCGACGAAGCCACCCCCGCCGCATAGCGATTGCGAGTCATCTGCAAAGCGCGCTCATATTCCCCGACCGTGCGATCCAGCAACGCCGACTGCGCCTCATTGGCGCGAACCGTGAAATAGGCCTGCGCCAGCGTGGACTGCATGCTCAGACGCGCGGCGGCCAGATCAGCCTCGCCGGCCTCGAACCCCGCGCGCCCGGCCTCGACGCCGCGGCGCACCCGGCCCCACAGATCGACCTCCCAGCTCACCGACGCCGACACATCATATTCACTGGAGGGGCTGGCCGCGCCCTGACCCGAACGGGCATACGACCCCGAGGCGCCCACGCTCGGAAACAGGCCGGAACGCGCCTTGTCCAATGCCGCGCGCGCCTGCCGGTACTGAGCCTCGGCAACGGCGATGTCCAGGTTGTCCCGGCCCAGGGACACCATCATGGCATCCAGCGCCTCATCATCGAACACATGCCACCAGTCGGCAGCCGGACCACCGGGCTGGGCGCGGCGCCACTGGCCCTCGGGCGCATACCGGTACGCATCGCCGACATCCAGGGCGGGCCGTTGATAATCCGGCCCCACCGCGCAAGCCGTCAGCAATGCGCCGCAAACGGCCGCCAGGACCGCATGGCGGACTCGATGGCAAAACGCCGGCCTCCTGGTCGGGGTTCCCGCGCCACCCTGAGGCACGGCTCCTTGCGGTGAGCCTGCGGCGTCGGACTTATTCAGAGGTTCCTTAGGCATCCGCACGTTCCAGTTCCTGTGTTTGCCGGCGCCGTCCACCCAGACGATCCATATACAGATAAACCACCGGCGTAGTGTAGAGCGTGAGCACCTGACTGACCAGCAAGCCGCCAAGTATGGTCAGCCCCAGAGGCTGGCGCATCTCGACCCCGGCGCCCGAGGCCAGCACCAGCGGCAGGGCGCCCAGCATGGCCGACAGCGTGGTCATCATGATCGGCCGGAAACGCGCCAGGCAGGCCTCGAAAATCGCGTCGCGGGGGGCCAGACCGTCGCGGCGCTGCGCCTGCAGGGCAAAGTCCACCATCATGATGGCATTTTTCTTGACGATGCCGATCAGCAGGAACACGCCGATCAGCGCAATCAGCGTGAACTCCATGCCGGCCATGCGCAGGGCCAGCAAGGCCCCCACCCCGGCCGAAGGCAGCGTCGACAGAATGGTGATGGGATGGATCGTGCTCTCGTAGAGCATGCCCAGCACGATATACATCGCCACCAGAGCGGCAACCAGCATCAGCGGCTGCTGCGCGATGGCCCTGGTCATCAGGCCCGAACTCTGGTCCATGCCCGTCTGGATCTGCTGGGTCGGCAAGTTGATGCGCGCCACCGCATTGTCGATCGCCTGCACGGCCTCGTCCAGCGACACGCCCGGCGCAAGCCCGAAGGAAATCGCATCCGCGGCAAGCAGGCCCTGGTGGTTGACCGACTGCGGCGCGTTGCCCTGGCCGATACGCACGAATGCCGTCAAAGGCACCGCCTCGCCATTTTCGTTGATGACGTGCAGCGCGCGCAGCGAGCCGATATCGCGCGCGTCGCGCGCCTCGACGCCCATCACGACGTGATATTGGTTCAGCAGACCATAGATCACCGCCACCTGGCGCTGGCTGAAGGCATTATTCAATACATCGGCCAGATCGGACATCTGGATGCCCTGGCGCCGCGCGGCATCCCGATCGACCTCGAGCTCGACGCGCTGCCCCTTGTCCTCGACGTCCTGGTCCACGTCCACGAGTTGCGGCAGGCCCGAGATCGCGTCGCGCACCCGGGGCATCCAGGTGCTCAGCAGCGACAGCTCGCTGCTCATCAGCATGTAGCTATAGGAACCTGAGCGAAGCGAGTTGCCCACGAAGATATCCTGCTGCGGCACCAGGGTCATGCGCGCCCCGGGAACGTGTTCGAATTTGCCGCGCAGGCGGTTGACGATCTGCGCGGCGGTCGCGCGCCCCGGGGGCGGCGGCTCGATTTTGCCGCACAGGCCATCGACGATCTGTGTGCCGGCCGCGACACGATCCTCCAGGGATTTCAATGCGCCGCACACGCCGTCGGCAGTCCGCGTGATGAACGCGGACCAATCATCCAGGGGCCTGAGCTGGATCTGGATAAAGCTCGAATTACTGCCGCCGCGCCCGCCGGCATACGCCATGACGCTGTCCACATCGGGATCGGCCAGCAGGATCTTGCGAAAAAAATCCAGCTGCGCCTGGGTCTGGTCGAACGACGTTCCGGTATCGACCCGGAAAAATCCCATCAACTGGCCCGTATCCTGCTGCGGGAAGAATCCCTTGGGGATGCTGGTATAGAGAAACACATTCAGGCCGATCGTCGCCACCAGCATGGCGAGGATCAGCGGCGCGCGGTCCAGCGACCAGCGCAGCGAACGCCGGTAGCCGCGCCAGCACGCATCGCCCAGGGATCGCAGCGCCCGCATCAGGACATTGGGCCGCGCCTGGGCGGTCACCCCCTCCGGGCGCAGCAGGCGCGCCGCCATGACCGGCGTCAGCGTCACCGAAATCAGCAGCGAGACCATGATGGCAGACGACAGGGTGACGGCGAATTCCTTGAACAGTCGCCCGACCAGGCCACCCACCAGCCAGAGGGGAATGAAGACCGCGATCAGCGACAGACTCATGGCCAGCACCGTGAAACCCACCTCGCTCACGCCGCGCAGCGCGGCGCGCCCCGGGCGCATGCCGCGTTCGATGTGGCGCATGATGTTTTCGAGCACCACGATGGCATCGTCCACCACGAAGCCCGTCGCCACGATCAAGGCCATCAGGGAAATCGTATTGAGCGTAAAGCCGAACCACCACATCAGGCTGAAAGTGCTCAACAAGGAGGCCGGCACCGCGACAGCCGGGATCAGGGCCGCGCGCCAATGCCCGAGAAAGGCCAGGACCACCGCCACCACCAGGACGACAGCCAGCACCAGCGTCAGTTCCGCCTCGTTGAGCGAGGCGCGGATACTCGGGGTGCGATCCTGCGCGATCGACAGGGTGACACTGTCGGGCAGCAGCTCCTGCAAGGCCGGCAGCCGGTCGCGGATCGCATCCACGGTTTCGATGATATTGGCGGCGGTCTGGCGGCGAACGATCAGCAGCACCGCGGAGCTGTCATTGAAATAGCCGACCTGATTGGTATCCTCGACCGAATCCTCGACCCGGGCGACATCCGACAGGCGCACGGGCCGTCCGTCGCGCCAGGCCACGACCAGATGGGCATAATCCGCGGCCCTGGACAACTGCCCTCCGGTATCCACCTGCCACTGGAAGTCCCCGCGCTCGACCACCCCGCCGGGCAGCAGGGAATTCACATCACGCAGCGCAGCGCGCACCGTATCGAGCGAAATACCCGCCGCCTCGAGCGCGCGGGGATTCAGGGACACCCGCACCGCCGGCAGCGAGCTGCCGCCAACCGTGACCTCGCCGACCCCATTGATCTGCGCGAGTTTTTGCGCCAGCACGGTGGCTGCCAGATCGTAAAGCTCGCCGCGTCTGGCGGTGCCCGAGGTCAGGGCCAGCGTCATGATCGGCAAAGACGAGGAATTGACCTTGTTGTAGGTCGGGCTGCCCCGCATCCCCGACGGCAGCAGGGGCCGCGCCGCATTGATCGCCGCCTGCACGTCGCGCGCGGCGTCGTTGACGTCGTGATCCAGGTTGAACATCAGCGAAATCCGGGTCGACCCCTCGCTGCTGCGCGAACTCATGTCCTCCAGGCCGGCAATCGACCCCAGCGACTGCTCCAGGGGCATGGCCACGCTGGAGGCCATGGTCTCGGGGCTGGCGCCCGGCAAGGACGCCTGCACCGAGATCATGGGGAAATCCACCTCCGGCAGCGGCGCCACCGCCAGGAAGCGCAAAGCCAGCGCACCGGCCATCACCATGGCCAGGCACAACAGGCTCGTGCCTACCGGACGGCGCAGGAACAGCGCGAAAAACCTCATGACACGGCCGCCTCATCCGGCGAACGGCGGCGCGCGAGGCGCTCGAACCAGAGATAAATCACCGGCGTCGTGAACAAGGTCAGCACCTGGCTGCACAACAGGCCGCCGACCATCGCCAGGCCCAGAGGCTGGCGCAATTCCGCCCCCGAACCCGAGGCGAACACCAGCGGAATCGCGCTGAAAAACGCCGCCAGGGTGGTCATGAGAATCGGCCGGAAACGCAGCAGCGCGGCCTCATGAATGGCGGCCTGCGGCCCCAGGCCGCGCTCGCGCTGCGCCTCCAGGGCGAAATCGATCATCAGGATGGCGTTCTTTTTGACGATGCCGATCAGCAGAATGATGCCGATCACGCCGATCATGTCGAGTTCCAGCCCCGCCAGCCACAGCGCGATCAGCGCGCCGATCGCCGCCGACGGCAGGGTCGACAGGATCGTGATGGGATGGATGGTGCTCTCGTAGAGCACCCCCAGGACAATGTACATAGTGACCACCGCCGCCAGCAACAGCCACAGCGTGCTCGAGAGCGAAGCCTGGAACGCCTGCGCCGCCCCCTGATACTGCAAGTCCAGCGATTCCGGCATGCCCAGCGATTCGCGCGCCTGATCGATGGCCTCGACGGCATCGGACAAGGCCGTGCCCGGCGCCAGATTGAAGGACACCATCACCGCCGGGAACTGGCCCAGGCGCTGCACGGCCAGCCGCGCGGCGCCCTGTTCGAAATGGGCAATGCCCGACAGCGGCGTCACCCCGCCGCCGGACGTGGCCACATACACGTGGTTCAGGGACTCGGGCCCATCCTGTTTCATCGACCCGGCGGCCTCCAGCACCACGCGGTACTGGGCCGACTGCGTATAGATGGTGGAAATCAGGCGCTGTCCGAAAGCATCGTAGATGGCATCGTCGATCGCCGCCTGCGTCACCCCCAGGCGGGCGGCGGCGTCGCGGTCGACGCGCACCGTCACCCCCAGGCCGCGGTTCTGCAGGTCGTCGGTCACATCGCGCAGCTGCGGCAGTTTGTTCAGCGCCTCGACCAGACGCGGCGTCCAGTCATCGAGCACCGCCTGATCCGGATTGGACAAGGTCATCTGGTACTGCGTGCGGCTGATCTGATCCTCGACCGACAGCTCCTGGATCGGCTGCATATAGACCGCCAGACCGGGAATGCCATGCAGGGACTCGCCCAGGCGGTCCATGATGCCCTGCACCCGTTCGCCACGCTCGGACAGGGTTTTGAGCGCGATCTGCATGCGCCCCGTATTCAAGGTGGTGTTCGAGCCGTCGATGCCGATGAACGAGGACACGGCCTCGACGTCGGGGTCCTGCAGGACGCGCTCGGCGGCCGCGCGCTGCAAGGCCGACATGGCAGCAAAGGACGCCGTCTGCGGCCCCTGGGTGATCGCCTGGATCGCCCCCGTATCCTGCTGCGGAAAGAACCCCTTGGGAATGCCGACATACAGGCCCGCCGTCACGAACAAGGTGGCCACCGCCGCCAGCAGGGTCAGGCGCTGGTGGTCCAGCACCCACCGCAGACCCTGGTCGTACCAGCCCACCAGGCGTTCCATCGCCCCGACCGACCAGCGCTGGAAGCGGCCCTCGGGCATCTCGCCCTCCGGCCGCAACATGCGCGCGCACATCATGGGGGTGAGCGTGAGGGAAATCAGCAGAGACAAGAGAATCGCGACCGCCAGCGTCACCGCGAACTCGCGAAACAGCCGCCCCACGACATCGCTCATGAACAGCAGCGGAATCAGCACGGCGATCAGCGACAGCGTCAGGGAAACCAGCGTGAAACCGATCTGGCGCGCGCCGCGCAAGGCGGCCTGCAAGGCGCTCTGCCCCCCCTCGATGTGCCGCGCGATATTCTCGATCATCACGATGGCATCGTCCACCACGAAACCCGTGGCGATCGTCAACGCCATCAGGGTCAGGTTGTTGATGCTGAAGCCCATCAGCACCATCAGCCCGAACGTACCCACCAGCGACAGGGGCACGACGACCCCGGGGATCAGGGTCGCGCGCCAGGTGCGCAGAAACACGAACGTCACCGCCACCACCAGCAGGATGGCCAGCAGCATCTCGAGCTCCACGTGCTCGACCGAATCGCGGATCGTATGCGTGCGATCGGAAGCCACCACCACATCCACGCCCACGGGCAGCCCTTGCTGCAAGGACGGCAGCAGCGCGCGGACCTCATCGACGACCTGGATGACGTTGGCGCCCGGCTGGCGCTGGATATTGAGCAGGATGGCCGGCTCGCGGCCGAACCAGGCGGCCTGCTGGATGTTTTCGGCATCGCGGGTCACCGTAGCCACATCGCGCAGGCGCAGCGGCGCGCCGTTCTCGTACATCAGGACCAGCGATTCGAACTCGTTCAACTCGTTCAACTGGTCGTTGACGCTGATGGTGATGGATCGCTGAGGACCATCCAGATTGCCCTTGGGCTGGTTGACATTGGCCCGGGTGACCGCCGTTCGCAGATCCGCCAGCACCAGCCCATGCGAGGCCAGCGCCTGCGGATTGGCCTGGATGCGCACCGCCGGACGCTGGCCGCCGACCACGCTGACCAGACCGACACCCGACACCTGCGACAATTTCTGGGCCACGCGCACATCGATCAGATCGCGCACCTCATGCAGGGGCAGCGTCGGCGAGGTCACGGCCAGGGTGATCACCGGCGTGTCGGCGGGATTGACCTTGTTGTAGACCGGCGGCGACGGCATGTCGGTCGGCAGCAGGTTCGTGGCGGCATTGATCGCCGCCTGGACCTCCTGCTCGGCCACGGCCAGCGGCAGATCCAGGTCGAAACGCAGCGTGATCAGCGAGGACCCGCCCGAACTGGTCGACAGCATCTGCGCCAGGCCGGGCATCTGCCCGAATTGGCGCTCGAGCGGCGAGGTCACCAGCGCCGTCATCACATCAGGCCCCGCCCCCGGATACAGCGTGGTGACCTGAATAGTCGGAAAATCCACCTGGGGCAGCGCCGACACCGGCAGCGCGCGGTATCCCATCAACCCCGTGAGCAGCAGCGCGATCATCGCCAGGGTGGTGGCGACCGGGCGCAGAATGAAAGGACGCGATAGATTCACCGGGCAGGTTCCTGGGCCGCCGGCTGGCCGTCGGTCACGATCTCGACCGGGCTGCCTTCGCGCAGGCGATCGGTCCCGTCGATCACCACCCGGTCGCCGGCCGATAATCCATCCTCGATGACGACGCGGTCACTATCGCTGGTGCCCGTGCGCACCCTCACGATGTGCGCGCGCTGCTGCTCGTCGATACGATAGACAAAGGCCCCGACCGAACCCTGCTGCACCGCCCGCACCGGCACGATGACGCCATGCTGCTCGCCCAGGAACAGGCGCACGTTGACGAACTGGTTCGGGAACAAGGCATCGTCCTCGTTGGCGAAACGCGCCTTGAGACTCACGGTGCCGGTCGATACATCGATCTGGTTGTCGATCGCCGCGAGCGTGCCGTGCGCCAGCGCGCGATCACCTTCGCGGGACCGCGCCTCGACCGCCAGGCCGCCGCTGGTGGCCGCCTGACCGGCCAGCAGCTCACCCAGCCGGACCTGAGGCACCGCGAACACCACATCGATCGGCCGGCTGCGGGTGATCACCACCAGACCGTCCGCATCCGAAGCCTGCACCATATTGCCCGCATCCACCTTGCGCAGGCCCAGGCGGCCGTCGATCGGCGCGACGATCCGCGTGTAGCCCAATTGCCGGCGCGCATCCTCGACCGCCGCCTGGTCGGTGCGCGCCTGGCCCTGTAATTCGAGGACTTGCGCGCGCGCGGTATCGAGCTGCTGGCGCGCCACCGAGTCCTGCTTGAACAGGCGCTCGTAGCGTTCGAGATCACGCCGGGCATTGGCGAGCTGGGCCGCATGCTGGGCCTGCTGACCCAGGGCCTGGTCGAGCATGATCCGGAACGGCTCGGGGTCGATATTCGCCAGCGGATCGCCAGCGCGCACCACCTGCCCATCCTCGAAAAGAATCGATTCCAGCAAGCCATCGACCCGGGAGCGCACGGTAACGGTGCCGCTGGACGTGATGGTGCCGATGGCATCGATCAGGCGGTCGACGGAACCGTCCTGGGCCTGGGCCACCCGCACCGGCGTGGGTTGTGTCCCGCCCGGAAACCCGCCGGGGCCGCGCGCCCCCCCGCCACCGTACAGCCAATACACGGCGGCAAGGCCGGCCAGAACGACCACCGTCCCCAAGACCCGGGACAGGCGGCGCATCCCTGGCCGCATCGTGGAACCCACCATATGAATCTCCGGCATACAGGAGGCACACCGGTGCCGACGACCGGCCCCCTACCTCGCTGAAAACAAACTAGTGCAGTGTTCGATGCTTGAAGGAACAAATAAAACCGATGGATTTTTGGTCTGGGCAAGGCACAAACCGCAGCGATAGCTGTGGCTATCGCGAGGATTTGTAACGCCGCCCAGGCCAAAAAGACGCGGTTTTATGTTCCTGATAGCGTCGAACACTACACTAGATATTACAGCGAGCGAGCCGGAAACTGATGTCGCGCGCCGCCGGCTGGGGCTTGAGTTCCGCATCCTGGGTGGAAAACCGGACCCAGATGACGTATTTGTTGGCGCTGATCTCGGGAAAGACCTGAAGGGATCCCTCGACCCAGACTCTGATAAGCTGGAAGGTCTTGCCGCCCAGCATTTCCTGATAGGCACCCTGGATGGCGCGCTGGTCCTGGGCGTCACCCGAATCACGCAACAGCCGCAGGATCATCGCCATGGCCCGGTACAGGGGCAGGAACGGATTGATCCATCGGGCCAGGTCGCGCGACCGCGCCTCGACGGGCCTGGTCTGCCAGGCGTGGTAGGACGGCATGTCGATCTGCGATGAGCCGCCAGGCACCGATACCCTGCCGCGCAGGCTGACCAGCCATTCGTTGTCACGCAGATTCTGGCCAATGCGGCCCTGCCCGCTCAACTCGGCAACGCAAGTCTGGATTTGCGCCAACAGGTCATCGACCATCGCGCTGTCGACACCGGGATGCTCGCGCAACCCCGACAGGGCGCTGCGATGGCGGTCCAGATCCTGCAGCACGGCGGTGCGCAAATCGGCCCGATCACAGATATCGAGCAGGTCGAACAAGGTCGTCATCGCAATCTGGTGGCAGCGCGCATCCTCGCCCTGCGAAAAGAAAAACAGGCGATCGAACAAATGCTCGACTCTGAGAAAGGTCCGGACCCGTTCGTTGCAGGGGTACTCGTATAGAATCACGCGCTACTCACCCTATTCGTGACTGGACTCGCTGCCGGATCCGCACGCGGCCCGCGCGCACCAGACATCATGGAGGGCGCGAGTGCGGTGGACCAGCTCATCGAGACTCGTCGGGCCGTCATTGAGCACGATGTCATCGGCAACGGCCAGCCGCTTCTCCCGCGATGCTTGTGTGGACATGATACGCTCAATGGCCTGCGGCGTCAGCCCGCTGCGGGCCTGGACGCGCCGGACCTGGGTCTGCGGATCGCAGTCGACGACGCAGATCCGGTCGACCCGATCCCGCCAGCGCCCGCTCTCGACCAGCAAAGGAACCACGCAGACCAGATAGCAGCCGCGCGCCTGGGCCGCCTGCTCGTGAACCACGCGATAAATCAAGGGATGCAGGATGGCCTCGAGGCTGTGGCGCGCGGCGGAATCCTCGAACACGCGCGCGCGCATCCAGAACCGGTCCATGGCGCCGTCGGCACCGATGGCCGCCGCGCCGAAATGCGCGCGGATCGCCTCGATCGCCTCGCCGCCGGGCGCCGTCAGCGCATGCGCGATCCGATCGGTATCGACGATCGCCGCGCCCCAGTCAGCCAGGAGATCGGCCACCTGCGATTTACCGGATCCTATGCCTCCGGTCAGGCCAATGGAAAACATGCCTCGACAGCTCCCGTCCATGTCCAGACCATGACTGTATCATCAGACGGGGGACTTGCCCGGCCCCTCGCGCGAAAGCACCAACCCGGCAACCGCGCCACGATCGCCAGGCGCCCGTACAAATGCGTAGAATGTTGGTTTGAGACCCGGAGTCCATCCCATGCGTTTTCCTGCCCACGCCACACGACGCGCGTACCCGTTGGCCCTTGCGTGCGCCCTGATGGTCATGCTGACCGCCTGCGCCCAGCAACGCGAGTCTGGTTACTACCAACCCGCCCCTGCCGGCACCGCCTCGGACGCCATGCATCGCGCCCAGGGCAACACCAGCGTCATCGCGCCCTCGCAGATCCAATTGGGCTTCGGGCAAGACGCCCAGCGCAAGCCCGCCGAGGACCAGGCACCGGCGGACACCGCCGCAACCACGCCAGCCCCGGCGCCCCTGGCCGCGACACACACCTACCTGGGCACGGTGCCTTGCGCCGACGGCCTGCAATGCCCGGCCTCGCGCATGACCCTGACCCTGGCGCCAGATGGCCAATGGCGCGCCCGCAGCGTGACGGTCGACGCTTCGAGCACGACCACCACCCAGATGGGCTGCTGGTACGTCACCAATGACGATCCCCTGCGAATCATGCTGCAAACCGGCGAGCACACCACGGCCCAGCTGGAATTCACCTCGAACAGCGCCCTGCGCATCCTCATGGTCGGCGGACACCGCCCCCTGCTGGACTACACGCTGACGCGCCAGGCCGACATCGACCCGATCGATGAACTCTCTGGCCATCCCGCGCAGGTCTGCACCCGATCCGGCGGAAATTGACCGCGCACCAATGCGCAAGCCGTATCGTCCGCGGCAAAACCCGGCAGCATCCGGCGCTACCCGGCCCGGCGCGGAGGCCGGGTTTCCAGGCCGACCGCCTCGCCAGCCTCCAACTGCCAGTACAAGTATCGGTGGGTCAGCTCGACGGCATTGCGCACCCGCATCTTTTCAAAGATGCGCGCGCGATGCGCCTCGACTGTCCGCTGCGAAACGCCGAGTTCGGCAGCAATCACCTTGTTGGGCGTTCCCCGGGTGACGTAGGCAAGAACATCGCGCTCGCGCCGCGTCAGGACATTGAACGGCGAAATCCGTTCCTCGCGAATATCAAATGAAACAATAGCTTGTGGCATGGCTGGCTCCCTGGACATATGAACGTCCATGGGATTCTGTCATGAGCTTATCCGCGAGATAAGCTGCTAATCCTGACAGGTAATACAAAGTATCACCACCCAGGAAAACACCAAAACCTCAGCCCCCGACCTGGAGTTCGAGATTGTCGATCAGGCGCGTCGCGCCCAGACGCGCGGCCGCCAGGACAACGAGGGGCTCGCCGTCGCGGATCTCGGCCGGGTCGGGCGGCAACAGGTCGCGCTGACGCCGCAGGGATACATAGTCCACATCCCAGCCCCGGCCGGCAAGCATGCGCCGGGCCTCATCCTCGATGGCCTGCAGGTCCGTCTTTCCGCCCAGCACGGCATCGCGCACACGCTGCAACGCACCATACAGATTCGGCGCCTCGGCACGCTCATCGGGACTGAGGAAGCGGTTGCGCGAGGACAGCGCCAGGCCGTCGTCGGCCCGCACCGTCTCATGAGCGAGGATTTCGACCGGCAACTGGAACTGCCGGCACATGGCCCGGACGACCATCAGCTGCTGATAGTCTTTTTTACCGAACACCGCCACGCGCGGCTGGACACAGGAGAATAGCTTGAGCACGACCGTGCTCACCCCCATGAAGAAATCGGGCCGGAATTCGCCCTCGAGGATCTTGCCCAGGGCATTGCCGGGTTGAATCCGGAAATTCTGGGGTTCCGGGTACATCTCGCGCTCATCGGGCGCGAACAGCACATAAACGTCGCGCTCGCGTTCGAGCTTGGCGATGTCCTCGGCCAGAGTGCGCGGATAGCGATCGAAATCTTCGTTGGGCCCGAACTGCAGGCGATTGACGAAAATACTCGCCACCACCGGATCGCCATGCTGACGCGCCAGGCGCATCAGGGACAGATGGGCATCATGCAAATTGCCCATGGTCGGCACGAAGGCCACCCGCAATTGTCCGCGCAGTTGGTCGCGCAAGGCTTCAATGGTATGGACAACTTTCAAGGAATTCCTCCGGCGCGCCTGGAAGGGTCAGGCCGAGCGAGTATATGACAGTCTGACGTACAACGGCGCATAGGGCGCCGCCTGGGTGATTTCCAGCAGCGCCTCGCGTGCGAGCTCGAGCAGAGCCAGGAAATGCACGACCACCACCGCGGCCGCGTCCCCCTCGTGGATGCGCTCCATGAACAGTTCGGTGAACTCCATGAAGCGCACATCCGAGAGCCGCCGCAGAATGTGGCTCATGTGGTCGCGCACGGAGAGCTGCTCGCGCGTGATGCGATGATGGGCATTCAGGCGGGCGCGGTGCATGACCTGCGCCCAGGCCTCGCGCAGATCGGCCACGGACACCTCGGGCAGGAGGCGCTCGGTACACAGATCGGCAAAGGCGTGCGCCGCCTGGAAATCGCGCCCGATCTGCGGCATGGCATCGAGCTCCCGGGCGGCGAGCTTCATGCGTTCGTATTCCAGCAGGCGGCGGACCAGCTCGGCGCGCGGATCCTCGACCTCCTCGCCGGTATCGGACTTGCGCACCGGCAGCAACATGCGCGACTTGATCTCGATCAACATCGCAGCCATCAGCAGGTACTCGCCAGCGAGCTCCAGATTGCTCTTGCGAATCTGCTCGACATAGGCCAGGTACTGCGCCGTGACCTCCGCCATGGGGATGTCCAGGACATTGAAATTCTGCTTGCGGATCAGATAGAGCAGCAGATCCAGCGGCCCTTCGAAGGCTTCGAGGAACACCTCGAGGGCATCGGGCGGGATATAAAGATCCTGGGGAATCGAGAACAGGGGCTCGCCGTACAGGCGCGCCAAAGCCACGCTATCCACGACGTCAGGGGTACTGTCGATCTCCGGGGTCACCAGAGCCTCCAGCCCCCGGGCCTCGTCCGGCGGGCGCATGGACCGCGTCAGGACTTTTGATAATAGACATAGGGGTCCTGGGGGACCCGGGAGGCCTTGTAGCCCTCCTGGAGTTCGGGATCGATGAACTTGTCCCACAACCGCCCCCGGCCCGCGCGCTGGCGCGCCTCGGTATCGCTGTGGTCGGTCTTGTACTGCTTGAGGAACTGTGTCAGTTCGGATTCAAAGTTCTTTGCCATAATATCGCCATAGCCGATCAAATGATCGATACCGCCCAGTTTACTTCACCCGGGCGGGATCCAGCCTGCCAAATGCCAGCCAACCTCCAGGAACACCCTCCCACGCACACCGCCAGCCCCCGCGCCGTCCGGATGATTCCCTGGATCGTCAGTTGCGCGCTGTTCATGCAGATGCTCGATTCGACCGTCGTGGCCACGGCGCTGCCGGTGATGGCCCAGGCCTTCGACACCACGGCGGTGCACATGAACGTCACCATCACCGCCTATCTGCTGGCCGTCGCGGTTTTCGTGCCGATCAGCGGCTGGGCGGCCGACCGTTTCGGCGCGCGCAGCGTGTTCATGGCCGCCATCGCCCTGTTCACCCTCAGCTCGGTGGCCTGCGCGGGCGCGCAGGACCTGGCCCAACTGGTCGCCGCCCGGGTGGTGCAGGGCGCGGCCGGCGCCATGATGGTGCCGGTCGGGCGCATCATCCTGCTGCGCATGGTGCCCAAGGCCGAACTGCTCAAGGCCATGACCTTCCTGTCCCTGCCGGCCCTGATGGGGCCGGCGATCGGACCGCCGATAGGCGGTTTCCTGGCGACCTATGCCACGTGGCACTGGATCTTCCTGATCAACGTGCCGGTGGGCCTGCTGGGCATCGCCCTGGTGATGAAATTCATCCCCCGCGACGTCCCGCTGATCCGGCCCCGCCTGGACTGGCTGGGCTTCATCCTCAGCGCGGTTTCGCTCGCGGCCCTGGTTTCAAGCTTCGAGGCCCTGGGGCGCGGCAGCCTGCCGCCCATACCGCTGGCCGGACTGTTCGTCCTCGGGCTGGTGTGCGGTGTGCTGTACATCCGCCATGCGCGCCACGTCACCTACCCCATCATCGACCTGAGCCTGCTGCGCACCCGGACCTTCGCGATCTCGGTGCTGGGCGGCAATCTCTGCCGCTTCGCGGTCGGGGCCTCGCCGTTCCTGCTGGCGATCATGCTGCAGGTGGGGTTCGGCCTGTCGCCCTTCGCCGCCGGCCTGATCACCTTCACCTCGGCCGCCGGCGCCATGCTCATGAAACTCGTGGCCACGCCCATCATCCGCCGCTTCGGTTTTCGCCAGGTGCTGATCGGCAATGCCCTGTTGACGGCGGTCTTCATCGGCGCCTGCGCTTTCTTTCGCGCCAACACATCGATCTGGCTGATGATGGGCATCCTGCTGGTCGGCGGATTCTTCCGCTCGCTGCAATTCACCGCCGTCAATACCCTGACCTACGCGGACCTGGACTCGGCGCAGATGAGCCGCGCCAGCAGCTTCGCCGCCATGGCCCAGCAGCTGGGGATCAGCCTGGGCGTGGCCTGCGCGGCGGTCACGCTGAACCTCAGCATGGCCTGGCGCGGCGGCGACGCGCTGGCGCTGACCGACGTGGTCTGGGGATTCGCGGTGACGGCCCTGATCGTGGCAGCCTCGGCCCTGTCCTTCACGCGCCTGCCGGCCTACGCCGGCCGGGACCTGCAAGGCCGCGCCGCGCGCTGAAGGCCAGCGCCCGGCGATCAAGCGCCGGCGGGGTCGTCCTCGAGCAGCATCACCAGCTTGCAGTCCTGGCGCGTCGCCAGACGAAAGGTGAACTGCCGGAAACGCAGAATGCCATCGCGCGGATGCGCGAACTCGCGCAGCCCGCCCTCGCGGTCGACCACGGCGTGACGCGTCCACCAGTGGGCGAACAGCGGGCTGCCCGCCCGCAGATCCGCCACCAGGGCCTGAATATCGGGGTCCTCGGCGTGGGCGCCCACATCGGCGCGGAATTCCGCGACCACGCGGCTCGCCCGGCGCTCCCAGTCGACGACCAGGGCGCGCGCGGCCGGGTCCAGAAAAATATAGCGCAGCAGATTGGGCTGCGCGCTGCGGTCCGGCCAGCCATCGAACACGTGCAGCAGAGCCTCGTTCCTCGCCAGCAGATTCCAGCGGCGATCCAGAATGTAGGCCGGGCAGCGGATGCTGTCGACACAGCCGGCCAGGCCCTCGGGCAGCGCCACCGCATCATGACGCGCGCCCTCGGGATCGGCGCACTCGGCCAGATCGAACAGATAATGGCGCTCGGCGCGGGCCAGGGCCAGGACATCGGCCAGGCGGCGCCAGACCTCGGCCGACACCGAGATGTCGCGACCCTGCTCGATCCAGGTGTACCAGGTGGCGCTGATCCCGCAGAGCTGGGCGAGCTCCTCGCGGCGCAGGCCGGGCGTGCGGCGGCGCTCGCCGGCGGGCAGGCCGTGGTCCGCCGGGCCGACCCGGGCGCGGGCTCGGCGCAGGAACTCGCCCAACGCCTTGCGCCGCGCGGTATGGTCCTTGGCCTCGCCCATCGCCGTCAACGCAAGGCGCTCGCCAGCGCGCGCCGGACATCGTCCTCATCGCGGCCGCTGCGGCGCACATAGTCCTGGACCTGATCGGCGCCGATGCTGCCGACGTTGAAATACTGGGACTTGGGGTGGCTGAGGTAGAAGCCACTGACGCTCGAGGCCGGATACATGGCGTAGCCCTCGGTCAGCTCCATGCCGATTTCCCCGCACTCCAGCACCTCGAACATCCGCCGCTTGATCACGTGCTCGGGGCAGGCCGGATAGCCGGGTGCCGGGCGGATGCCCTGGTATTTCTCGGCGATGATCTCATCATTGCCCAGGGCCTCGTCGGGCACATAGCCCCACAGGTCGCGGCGCACGCGGGCATGCAGGGTCTCGGCGAATCCTTCGGCGAGGCGGTCGGCGATCGCCTTGAGCATGATGACCGAGTAATCATCGCCCTGTTCCTGGAACATCTGCTCGTATTTCTCGATGCCGATGCCGCCCGTCACCGCGAACAGGCCGATGTAGTCCATGACGCCGCTGGACCTGGGCGCGATGTAGTCGGCCAGGCACTTGTTGTCGACGCCCTCGCGCTTGGCCGTCTGCTGGCGCACGTTGCGCCAGGTCATGAGGACCTCGCGGCGCGTCTCGTCGCGATAGATCTCGATGTCGTCGTCATTGACGGTATTGGCCGGATAAAAGGCCACCACCCCATTGGCCGTCAGCCAGCGGCCCTCGACCACGCGCTTCATCATGGCCTGCCCATCCTCAAAGAGCTTGCGCGCCTGCTCGCCGACCACCGCGTCCTGGAGAATGGCCGGATACTGGCCGAACAGGCTCCAGGTCTGGAAGAACGGCGTCCAGTCGATGAATTTGAGGACCTCCGTCAGGTCGTAGTGCTTGAACACCCGGCGGCCGATGAACTTGGGACGCGGCGGCTGGTATCCAGACCAGTCGATGGCCGGGCGCGCCGCGCGCGCCTGCGCCAGAGGAATGATGGGCGTGGACTTGCGCTGGGCATGGCGTTCGCGCACCAGCGCGTATTCCTCGGCAACCTCCCGCAAGTACTGGTCGGCCTGCTCGGACATCAGGCTGGTGGCCACGCCCACCGAGCGGCTGGCGTCGGGCACATAGATCACCGGCCCCTCGTAGTTGGGCGCGATCTTGACGGCGGTATGCACGCGGCTGGTGGTCGCGCCGCCCACCAGCAGCGGCAGCTTGCGGCTGAGGAAATACTCATCGCGCTGCATCTCGGAGGCGACGTAGGCCATCTCCTCGAGGCTGGGCGTGATCAGGCCGGACAGCCCCACCATATCGGCCCCGACCTCCTTGGCCTTGGCGAGGATCTGGCTGCACGGCACCATCACCCCCATGTTGACGACCTCGAAATTATTGCATTGCAGGACTACCGTGACGATGTTCTTGCCGATGTCGTGCACATCGCCCTTGACCGTGGCGATGACCACCCGGCCCTTGGAGCGGACGTCCCCGCCGGCATCGGCGATCCGGCGTTTTTCCTCCTCGATGAAGGGCAGCAGATGGGCCACGGCCTGCTTCATCACGCGGGCGGATTTCACCACCTGGGGCAGGAACATCTTGCCCGAACCGAACAGATCGCCCACGACGTTCATGCCGTCCATCAGCGGCCCCTCGATCACCTGGATCGGGCGCCCGCCCGCGGCGGCGATCTCGAGCCGTACCTCCTCGGTATCCTCGGCGATGTAGGCGGTGATGCCATGGACCAGCGAGTGCGTCAGGCGCTCGCGCACCGTGCCCTGGCGCCAGCCGAGGTCCTCTTCTTTTTTGGTCCCGGCGCCGCGGATGGTCTCGGCCAG
Source organism: Castellaniella defragrans (assembly GCA_040394755.1). GTDB lineage: Bacteria > Pseudomonadota > Gammaproteobacteria > Burkholderiales > Burkholderiaceae_B > Castellaniella > Castellaniella defragrans_A. The sequence continues at coordinate 18,034 of JBEBRQ010000017.1, forward strand.
CTCGACCAGCCGTTCCGTCGGACTGCGCTCGTCGGCGGGGTCGGTGCGGCCGAGGGGCTGCGCACGGTCCAGCACCACGTCCTCGACCATGTCGCGCACCGCCGGGTCCAGATCGGAATACACCCCGAGCTGGCCCGCATTGACGATGCCCATCGTCAAGCCCTGCTGGACCGCATGGTAGAGAAATACCGCGTGGATGGCCTCGCGCATCGCCTCATTGCCGCGAAACGAAAAACTGACGTTGGAAATCCCGCCCGAGACGCGCGCATGGGACAGGTTGCGCGTGATCCAGCCGGTGGCCTCGATGAAATCGACCGCGTAGTGATTGTGCTCGTCGATCCCGGTGGCGATGGCGAATACATTGGGATCGAAAATGATGTCCTCGGGCGGAAAGCCCACCTGGTTGACCAGAATGTCGTACGCGCGCCCGCAAATATCGATGCGCCGTTGCAGACTGTCGGCCTGACCCTCGGTATCGAAGGCCATGACCACCACCGCCGCGCCGTACTTGCGGCAGAGCCTGGCCTGCTCGATGAAGGGGCCTTCGCCTTCCTTCATCGAGATCGAATTCACCACGCACTTGCCCTGCACACAGCGCAGGCCCGCCTCGATCACCGGCCATTTCGAGCTGTCGATCATCACCGGCACCCGCGAGATGTCCGGCTCGGAGGCCAGCAGATTCAAAAAGCGCGGCATGATGGACAAGGCATCGAGCATGCCCTCGTCCATGTTCACATCGATGATCTGCGCGCCGTTTTCGACCTGCTGGCGCGCCACGGCCAGCGCCTCGTCGAACTTTTCCTCGCGGATCAGGCGCAGGAACTGCTTGCTGCCGGTCACATTGGTGCGCTCGCCCACATTGACGAACAGCGTCTCGCCGTCGATGTTCAGCGGCTCGAGGCCCGAGAGGCGCGTCTTGACGGGAATCACCGGCGGCACGCGCATGGGCAGATCGCGCACCTTGCGGGCGATCTCGCGGATGTGCTCGGGCGTGGTGCCACAGCAGCCGCCCACCACATTGACCAGGCCGGCGCGCGCGAATTCCTCGAGCAGGCCCGACGTATCCGCCGGGGTCTCGTCGAAGCCCGTCTCGGCCATCGGATTGGGCAGGCCGGCGTTCGGATACACGCACACATAGGTATCGCAGAGCTTGGAGATCTCGGCCACATAGGGCCGCATCAGCGCCGCGCCCAGGGCGCAATTCAGCCCGATGGTCACTGGCCGCGCATGGCGCACGGAATTCCAGAAGGCCTCGACCGTCTGGCCCGACAGGATGCGGCCCGACGCATCGGTGACGGTGCCCGACACCATGACCGGCAGGCGCACGCCGCGCGCCTCGAACACCGACTCGATGGCAAAGATCGCGGCCTTGGCGTTCAGCGTATCGAAAATCGTCTCGATCAGCACGATGTCGATCCCGCCGTCGAGCAGGCCCTCGAGCTGCTCTGTATATGCGATGCGCAATTCCTCGAACGTCACGTTGCGCGCGCCCGGATCGTTGACGTCGGGCGACAGCGAGGCCGCCCTGGGCTGAGGCCCCAGGGCGCCGGCCACGTAGCGCGGATGATCCGGCGTGGCGCGCGCATCGCAGGCGGCGCGCGCGAGCTGCGCCGACACGAGATTCATTTCATAGGCAAGAGACTCCAGGCCATAATCGCCCTGCGCAATGCGCGTGGCGCCGAAGGTGTTGGTCTCGATCACATCCGCGCCCGCATCGAGGTAGGCCTCGTGGATCTCGCGAATGACGTCCGGGCGCACCAGCGAGAGCAGCTCGTTGTCGCCCTTGACGTCCCGGCCATGCCCGGCGAAACGCTCGCCCCGGAAATCGGCTTCGGTCAGCTTGTAGCGCTGGATCATCGTCCCCATGGCCCCGTCCAGCACCACGATGCGGCGCGCCAACAGGCGCACGAACTCGGCGCCCCGGGTATAGGTGTCGATGGGATAAGGCAAGGCGGGATAGGTCACGGTCATCCAGAGCGCGTCGGCAGGGAAATTCCCATTGTATCGTCGCCACCTCTGGCCAGAGGCTGTGATATATTTCGCGGCGAAACAGGTGCTCTCGGCCCTGCGCCAAACGGCGGGGGGATGCGAAAGTCAAACGGGAAACAGAACGACCCGCCTACTGGCCGGTTCATTACTGTGCTGCCCCCGCAACGGTGCGCATGCCTTGCATGCCAGCCCGATACCGGCCTGTCTCACACCCGGTCCATTCCCGGGCAGCCGCCGCCACCGAGGCGGCGCTCCTCCATGGGGTCCGCCTGACGGCGGGCGGGAATGGCGTTCGTTCAGGGCGTGCGGGGACGCGCGCCGTACAGGACATTCAATGACATCCCTCCATTCGCGGCGCCTGCTCGCCGCCCTCTGTACCCTTCCCCTGGCCGCCACGGCCCAGACCTCCCAGCCCTCCGCCGCCAATTCCGGGGTTCCCGCCCTGCCGGACATCGTCGTCACCGCCAGCCGCAGCCCGGAACCGCTGGCCGACGCGATCGGCGATATCACGGTCATCGGTCAGGACCAGCTCGCCCAGGCGCGCGGCGACAGCATCGCCGAGATCATCGCGCGCCAGCCAGGTGTACAGTTCGCCACGAATGGCGGACCTCAGACGGCGACAAGCCTGTTCCTGCGCGGAGCGAGCTCCACACACACCCTTGTGCTGATCGATGGCATGCGGATCAACGGCTCGACTTCGGGTGGCACCAATTTCCCCGCCATTGACCCGGCCATGGTCGAGCGCATCGAAATCCTGCGCGGCTCAGCCAGCAGTTTGTACGGCTCGGACGCCATCGGCGGCGTGGTCAACATCATCACCAAGAAAGGCGAGCAGGATCGTCCCCTGTCCGCCTGGGCGAACGTGGGCTACGGCACTTACGATACGTTCAAGTCCAGCCTGGGTCTGTCAGGCGCCGCGCAGGGCTGGGACTACAGTCTGTCAGCCAGCAAGGCACACAGCGAAGGGTTCGACTCGCAGCGGCCCTCATACGCCAACGGCACGCCCAACACCTTCCATGCGCCAGGCAAGGATGGCTACCGCAGTCACGCCATCTCCGGCACCCTGGGCTATCGCTGGGCTGAAGGCCACCGCATCGGCCTGAGCGCCTATAACAGTCAAATCCGGGGCGTCTATGACAACGGCGTCACCGACCCGGACGCCCATACTTTCTACCGCCAACAAGCCTACAGCCTGAACAGCATCGACCGTATCACCGACTGGTGGAACAGCGAACTGCGCTTCGGCTTCACCAAGGATGGCTACGATGATCGCAGCAGCTATCCCGGCGTATTCAATTCGATCAAGCGCCACTACAGTTGGATGAATACGCTGACACCTCTGAAGGATCAGCGCGTTTCTCTCCTGTTCGAAAGACAGGAAGAACGCATCCAGAGCACCACGGCCTACGACCGGACTCGTCGCGAAGCCGACGCGGTCGCCCTGATCTATGCAGGCACATTCGATCGCCTGCATACCCAGGCCAGCATACGCAATGACAAATACACCGACTATGGTCACAAGACCACCGGGAGCCTGGGGATGGATTTCGACCTGACGGACACCTGGCAAATCGGTATTGCTGGCAATACCGGATTTCGTGCCCCTACCTTCAACGAACTGTACTGGCCACTGGAATGGGGATTCAAAGGCAACCCGGACCTGAACCCTGAAAGGTCCCGCAATATCGAGGCACATGTCCAATACCGGACACCCGAGACGCAACTGTCTCTAATCGTCTACCGGAATCGGGTCGATGATCTGATCAATGGCTACGTGTGCGACGCGATGTACAACTGCACAACGGAGAACGTCGACCAGGCGACCTTGCGCGGCCTGACCCTGACAGGTGAACATCGCTTTGATGCCACGACCCTGTACGCCAGCGCGGACTTCCTCGATCCGAGCAACGACGACCCCAAGACCGGCGAAGGATCGCAACTGCCCCTGCGGGCGCGTCAAGTCTTTCATCTGGGCGTCGAACACCGCATCCAGGCCCTGAAACTGGGCGCCGAATATCAGTACACCGGCAATCGATACGCGAACACCGCCAACAGCGTCCGCCTGGGCGGCTTTTCCCTCGTCAACCTCACGGCCGCCTACGACTTCAGCAAGTCCCTGGGCCTGCAGGTGCGCTGGAACAACGTGCTGGACAAGGACTACGTGCTGGTCGACGGCTACAACACCCCCGGCTCGAACGTCTTTGTGAACGTCTCCTGGCGGATGTAGGACCGGCGCGATGCAGGCGGCTCCCGCCCCGTCCCGTGCCGGCTGGCCAGCCGTGTCCGGACGCGCGCGGCGGCCGGACGCGATCAGGCGATGCGCGAGCCGGCTGGCCGCCATCCTCGCCGCCGCCCTGCTGTTCGCCGGGCCGGTCCGCGCGCCCGCCGCCGACGGCGCACCGCCCCGCGTCATCACCCTGGCGCCGAGCACCACCGAACTGGTGTATGCCGCCGGGGCAGGCACGGACATCGTCGGCACGGTCCTCAGCAGCGACTACCCGCCCGCCGCGCGCGCCATCCCGCGCATCGGCGACGGCATCCAGTTCGACCAGGAAACCATCCTGGCACTGCGCCCAACCCTGGTCATCGGCTGGCAGCCCTCGGGCGGCAGCCAGGCGCTGGCCGGCGTGCTGCAAAACCTGGACATCCCGCTGATCTACGCCAATCCCAAATCCCTGGACGAAATCCCGGTGCAGGTCCGCGACCTGGGCCGGCGCCTGGGCACCAGCCCCATCGCCGACCGCGCCACCGACGCCCTGCAAGCGCGCATCGACGCCCTGCCCTCCCCTTCCGGCCCGCCCCTGACGGTCTTCATCGAAGTCGGCGTCGACCCCTTGTACACCCTGGGCCGGGACCCGCTGATCGACGACCTGCTGGCACGCTGCGGCGGCGTCAACATCTATGCCGGTCATGCCGTCGCGGCGCCCCAGGTCAGCGTCGAGTCCGTCCTGCGGATCGATCCGGATGTGGTCATCGTCTCGCCATACGGCCGGCAGACACTGGCCGCGCGCCGCGCCTATTGGGCCTCCATGGGCCTGCCGGCGGCCGCACGCGGCCGCCTCTATGCCATCGACCCGGACTGGCTGCACCGTCCCGGGCCGCGGCTGATCGATGCGGCCGAGGCGATTTGCGGGGCTTTGCGGGAAAGCCGCGGAGGGTGAGGGGTGGGGGCAGGCACGGGTGGACTCCAGGAAGGCGCGCCTTCGAGATCGCCGAACAGCGCCTTGGCAATTCCGCCGTAGACCTCTGCCGATATCGAAAATCAGGGCTCAGTTTCCCTTTCCCAGGAAAGCCTTGAGCCTGCAAACCTCACTCAGCAGCTCCGGGACATCCTGCCGGGCACGCGCCATGAACTCCTGGTCGGCAATGGTTGCCCCGCTGAGTTCGATGTCCGGGCCCCTGTCGTTTCGCGGACCCGTCATGATGAAATTCGAACCGCTCTCATGGTCCCGCCCCTCGACACAGGAAACCCACGGCCCGGCGGTTGCCGCCTTGCAACGCGCCTCGATTTCGCGAAGTTGCTGTTCGGTCATTTTTCCAATCCTTTTGCGCAAGGATATGACAGGCCAGGCAATTTTTCCTTGGCGTATGCCCGCATTTCGTGCCTTGACCAAGCGCTGATCAAACCAGACGCCACGTTTCCTCCCCTGCCGCCGTTCGGACAAGTCTGCCCATTGACGCCATCTCGTGAAGCATTCGTGAACATTCCTGATACCAGTCCTCATCAGGGCCTTTTGCCTGCCTCAGAGACGATATGAACTCATTCATCCTGTGCGCATCCACGATACCCTCGGCCAGCACATGATCATGAACATCAATCACCAACCCTTTATCGTTGGTAAACATCACACCTTTGCCATGCCTGTCGTATCTCCAGCGCTCACCAGCAGCGTATATTTCCCCGGCGCGGGGAACGTCTGTCAGGCACTCCCAGTCCCGGACCCCCGGATTTTGCTGGATGAACGCCTCTTGCAGGGCGTGCTGCAAGCGAATGAAATCATTCACATACGTGATGAACTGCTCCTGAATGAAAATCGGCATCGACTCATCCTTGCGAGAGGCCGGAATCCTGCTCATATACCACCCTGCACAGTCACTGAAGCCTCACCCCAGCAACCCCCAATGCCTTCCATTATTGCTCTCGATCAGACACGCATCTCAAATCGGAAACAAAGACCCAGAGGCTATTCGGAACCTCATTGTGACAGCTCAAGTCCAGCGCCGACAGGTCAACATCGAAAGTCACCAGAACCCGCTCCCCGCGCTCGTGTCTCGGCATTTTTGACAGCGCCTCGTTCTTTACAATCACACCTCGCTGACCAATGAGCTTCCAGTAATGGTCTGTATCACGCACCATTTCGGGAGGTTCCTCTTTCCCCAGAAAAGAGACGAGGACAACGGGGTCGTACAGAGAAAAATTCATTGGGATTCAGCTTCGGCAAGGGCGGATGTGTTCCAGTATCTGATCAATCAAGCCCGCCCCCCCACTCGCATATCGAAAATTCCCTGTCCCACCGCCCCCCTCGATCCAGACAACTGTCTATCGTCGATTCGTGCGCGATCCATGCCGCCAATGCCATCGGCACAAGAACTGTCAGGATCGACATAAGGATTTTGATCGATGGACGGATCATTCATCGACTCACAGAGGAATCGATCCGAAGCATCCCCTGGAATCGTTCCAGAAAAGCGATACAGGCAGACTCCTCAGCGTCGAACAATTGTTCTTCGACATGGCATCCACGCTCACTATAAAACACACGCCAGCAGCCATAGTTCTCGACAAGACACAGGGCCTCGTTTTCCTCACCCCCGATGCAATAACTATCACGCGGCGCATTCAGCGCCACAAGCACAGCCCGTAACGCCTGGCTATTCACGCCCCCTCCTCCGGTAATCAACGACGAATTCGCATCAATATATGCACTTATTTTATTCAGAAGCAATTGCTCTAACAGCATATTTACTTTCATTGACGATTTTCTTCAGCCTTTCAGTCTGTGCGCCTCTGCTGCCATGCGGGAGCGCCTTCGCCGTTTCGTTGAAACGGCTTCGTCCTGCTTTGCCGTAAGCGACGAGGCTTGCGCATCGATACATGGTCAATCATATTTTTACCAGAAAATCATCATCAGTAAGCAATCCTACCCCAGTGATCGCCTTGGGTCTCAATTTTCAAAATATGCTCCGACGCATCCGAGATGGAAAAATCCAGGAGAAGGCTATCCTCAAGGTCACTGCTCAGGAAAACCAGGATACCAGCTGAATTGATCCAGAAATCAAAATCCCACTTGATGGCGCCAAGTGACGGAACGAGGAATGTCCCGCAGTCCATGGTTCCTGCCGTCACGATATAGACCGGGGATGGATTTGCCTGACGCAGATCATCCACAAAGGCGGCAAACCGTGGCGTCTTCAGCGCCAGGAACAAGGTATCCGAAACACGCTTTGGTTTTCCTGTATATTTTCGATACCGGCTCCGAATGTCGATGCCGCTCTCGATATCGCCCAGCTCCGTACCGGATACGGGATAACCAACCAAAGCGCTGAGTTCTTTGAGGTAATCTTTCAGATTTATCTTATTCCTGATCAATGAACGCCTATCGGACATCGTCATCCGCCACCCGTGAATTCTGACCGCCCCAAGACAATACGACACGCTTTTCCATGGCTCTGGACATCATTGCATTACATGTTCGCAGGATATGCTGTCACATTCAAGGCACGGCACTCGACCGAACCCACGATATCCCCTGGAACATTTTTCACATCCAGCAAGACGACACTGCCGCCGACAGCCAGCGCAAGGCAGCCATCCTCCCCGGACTCGATGACGGCGCCGACCATCACGAATACGCCTTCCCTGCGCTCGATCGAGGCCCGGGTCTGCGCTGTGGCATGAACATTCATCCCCCAGACGAGATCATCCGCGATCTCAAGTTCGACATCATGCGTCTCGCCAATGGCAGGCGCTTGCCCTACCCACCCGGCGGAGGATTCCCCATAGGCAGATGAAAATTGGATATCGCAACCCTTGAGTCGGCAGGTGATTCTTTCAATTTTTATCTTCATGACCAACCCTGCGCAATTCGACAACCGGAAAATCCGCAGCACGATATACTGCGGAAATATAACCAGAGGGCCAGAACGAGATTGTTGCCCAATATTCATCCGCACTTTCCTCTTTTACGGAAAATTCATAGATATTGAGCCGTTCGACATCCGCACCGATGTGGAGACCAAAGCCGATTCTATCGACCCCCCGGAGCACTATCGCGCCAGGCACGGCGCCGGGATATTCCGGAAGCCCCTCGAAGTTCCAGCATAGATCCACGATCTCCAGACGCAAGGTCCTAGCCTCGGGTTCCCAGACCAGTTGTCTGACCACAGCGTCATGCAACCCGCCCAGACGCTCTAGAAACGATTTCAATTCATTCATGGGACACACCCCCGCCAGCCTCGAAAACCAGATATACGACGCCCAGGATAGCGAGATAAACCCAGTCGAACGATTGAATCCCGCACGAAAATTTTCAGCATGACCCCATTCACTCTCGCAACAGCCTTCTCTTTCCACACCACCTACATAGGCTTGTCATACTCCACCCAGCAAGGCACGTCCGGCATCAGAACTGCCGGCGCAATCTCAAGCCCAACACCCAAACACGAAAGCGCCTGTAATGTTTCACGGCTCAGCAAACCGGAAAAAGTTTCCTCGAAAGTCTGCTCGACGGGACACAGCGTAAAAAGGGCATAAGTGATACCGGCATCATGGCCCGCAAGTGCTTTGCCAAGTTGTGCATGAGCCATGACAAAACTACGGATTTCCTGATCCATGGTATGAAAATTGAAGCGGTACCACGGAGATGAATAACACCATGAATCCGCAGGAGGGACTTTTCGCGCCAAGCCCGTCCGCATGATCGTTCCTCTTGGAATTCTGGCAATCGACGCGCACCGGTCAATACTGGCTTTCGTGCCGGAAATCGATATTTGGCCGAGTATCCGCAACATGGCTGGCTCCAGACAATCGTTCACCCTACCGGATCGGTTTTCCAGCAGGCAACACGGCATTGGCGTACAACGTCACACAGACAGTCACATCGCCATTTTTTCAGTGATGTATATAGGCATATTCATGAACACCGTCACTCTCCCACCCAGCTTCAGTTTTTTATCGCAGCCTTCCGTTGTTCCCCAAGCCGCCAAATCATCAAGATCAAACATCACTCCTATTTGCGCCCCATCTCCGCCCCGAACTTATGCAATGTATGGCGCTCCTTCCCTTCTTTCGGAAGGCAAAGCGACAGGACATCCGCACCAAACTGAGCAATGAATCGCGAGTGCTCGTCCCCAGAAGACCACATCCGGCGAAAGGCGGTCAGCGCAACCCTGAGAGAATACTGTCTTGCAATCATATCCCCAACGGCAAAACCAAGATTTTGATCCGCATATCCTTTTGAATGGCTGATCAGCGTTTCCAGCAGGACGGTTTTTTGTTCGGCGGTGAGTTTCTCAAAATCACTATAGAGCCAATGAATGAAGTTCTCTACACCACGCCTGGAGAAAATTTCCGGATCAGAAAAAATTTCCATATACAACGAGAAAATTTCATCAGACAACGGAGACACCAACAAAGACGCCCGCATTAAATCAAATGCAATCTCGGCCATTTCTTTTCTTTTGGAATTGACACCCAACCCACCGATCCGAAACCGCAGGCTTTCAATTGTCGCTGTCATGATACCGCTACGTGTGTTGATGGAATCCGCGCAGGAGGTGGCGCAAAGAATGGGCTCCCCTTATGCGGTCAGCCCCCTATTCCACCAGCCTTGCATCATCCTATCCGAAGTCGGGACGTATATTTCTCCTGAATGCATTTCTTGACAATCATTAATATTTAAGTGATTTTTTCAGTCCACAAACCGGGCAATGAGGCGCACCCCAATCCCAACGGAATCCGCATGGCCGCCCCCGATCTCAATCATGTTTCCCGGCCACGGCGGCACGCCCGATCAATTTGACGCCGGGTTCCACTACCTCCTCGTAGTGAATCAAGCCATATATTGGAAAGCGGATCATCACACCCTTTTTCAGGCAGCGCCATTGTGATTCCGGATAGTCCAGGCCATACTCGCCCGTGTCAATGATAAAGACAACCTCACCGTCAGCATCCTGACCCAGACCGACTCTATCGCCCAGCCGTACGGTTTCACCTGTTGCGTAGTTCATTGCCCAGGGCGCCCTTCATAGCCAGAAACCCTGACTTCGTCTCAACGAACCCGCTGAAACCCAAATCCAGGAAAATCGATCGATCCACATCCGGCAAAGAAACCCCAATGACCTCCAGTGCTTTATAGCCAGCGCCTGGTGATTGCTCACTGTGGTGCTCATCGAGCGAAATGATGATCCGGTTGCACGCAGATCCAGGAGTCTCGCCATCCCTCAAAAAGAATGTCGTGATGACACGCAAGGGGTCGAGCCCTCTTGCTTTTTCAACGCAAGGCAGGTTCCTTTCACTCCCTACGATCCAGATGTCACCGCTCATTTCCGGCGCCAGGATTTTTTCTTCGAAATCATTTTCAAGAATCAAAATAACGCGAGACTCAAAAACCAGATCGAACGCGCCCTCCAATCCAGCCTGATCCACGCTCGCCACCCGCCTAAACAGCGGAAAGCGCCGGAACGCTGCATGACCGCCTCTTATGCAAAACAGAAGCCCCGGCCTCCCGGCCGGCGCTGCACCGCCGCGAAGCGGGGGCGCCTGCGACGCCGCATCGAGATTGCCCCGATCGGCAGCCGCTGGACTCAATTCGACAGGAACACATCCGCGCGGTCGGGCGCCTTGGGCTTGGCCGCCGCGGATCGGGACGAGGCCTTCGACGCGGCTTTGCCGGATGCCGCCGCGGCCGGTTTCTTGCTCGTCTTGCGCACGATGTAGGACGTCCCCTCGGTCAAGGCGCCCGAGGCCATTTTCAGGAAGGCAAACTTGGGCTTGACCTCGGTCACCGTGCCCAGACCGACCTCGGTTTCCATGGCGCCCAGGGATTCGCCGCTTTCGGGGTCGACGAGTTCTTCGCCAGCCTGGAACACGGCGTAGATTTCACCGGCCGCGACACCGCCCTCGCCGCGATTGATGATGGCGGTGTCCCCCATGACTTTGACCACCTGGATCGGATAGATGGCATCCACCATCCGGTCGATCAGTTTGTCGGCGGCGCCGCTGATCAATTTGGCCAGGGTTGCGGCGCCGACGCTGGTGGCGCCCTCGTAGGTTCCGCCGAATTTTTCCGAACCCGACCATTTGATCTTGCGGGAGGCGAATTCGATCACCTGGAGCTGCAAGGTGCCGCTGGCGCCGCTCTTGACCAGGACTTCGCCGGTCATGGCGATTCTTTCGCGCTGGTTGTTGCTGATGCCCAGGCTTTGCAGCTGCGCCACGACCATGTAGTCCGCGCCGCTCGCCTGCGACAGGCGGGAGAGTTCGGCATCGGCCGCATCGCCGCCGACGATGAATTCCTTTTCACTCTCGAACAAGGCGTCGTTCTCGCGATTGAGCACGTCGAAACGCCGCGACCCGACGAGGGACTCGCCCACGGTCTGAATCAGCACGGAGCGGTATTGCTTGTTGTTGCTGACCACCACCACGCTGCGGCGATTGCTGTCGCCGCCCAGGCGGTTGTATTTGGCATAACGCAGGGTGACGGTGGCCTCCCAGCCATTATCCGACGTCTGCGCGACGTCATCCACGGTATAGCCAAGAATGGGCGCATTCTGCGGGGTGTTGAGGGTCTGATAGACGCTCTTGTTCAGGGCGCTGAGGACCGCCGAATGATTTTCACCATCGACGGCGGCGTCGACGGACATATTATGCGCCAGTGATTGCGCAGCCAGGCTCACGCCGAATGCCTGGCCGGCCGCGTTGACCAATGCGGACTGAATGGCCTCGTCCCGCGTCAGCCCCTGCCCCTCTGCCGTCATGCTGGCTTCAGTGACTTGCGCGGCGACGGGTAACGAAAATCCCAGGCTCAGCGCCCAGGCAATGACCAGCGAGGAAAGAAATGCTCTCATGACGTCATCCTGTAGAAGGCGTCTCGTCCGAGACGCCGAGTCCGGGCGGCATCCGAAAACTCACGGATCGGCGCCGCCCGGCTGCCTGCAACTCAAAAATCGTTCTTGCTGTTGATGGCTTTCGAACCGCGCGACTGATCGCTGGCCGCGCCCTGGGCACCGGTCTTGCCGCTCACCCGAGAATCGATGGCATTGGCATTATCCAGTTGCTCGTACGTCCAGCCGACCACGGTCCCCACATGCACGACGCCATTGTCATCCTTGACATCCCAGCGCTTGAGAACGGAGGTGCCACGCAGGTCGCCCGCCGCATTCGCCGTACTCGATCTGGAGAATTTCTGCGTGGTCTCGCGGATCTGTTCCTTGACCTGCTGGACGTCGCCCAGCTTGCCGTTGTTGATCTCGGTGATCTGCCGGGCGATGTCCTCGTTGATGTCGCCCACGTCGATCGTGCTGGATACCCGGATATTGGTATTCATGAATTCGACGATGTTGGCTTCCGCCATGGCTTGAGCGATCCCCTGGGCGTTCTGTTTGGCCCGGATGGCGCGCGAGGCGCTCCAGTCGGGTTCCATGGGCACGGACGTGCGGCCATAGGCCAGCAGCATCGGGCGGCCAGACTCGTCATAGGTAAAGCGCAGACCGACCTCGTTCAGGTATCCGGTCTTATCCGCAGGCAGGATGTCCTTGATGGCTCGCGGGGTGCCCTTGACCAGGGACGGCCGCTTGCGGGCGATGTCCTTGGCGAACTGCCGCGTCTTTTCCGACTGGACGGCGATGACCGCAACCGCCATGGTCTTTTTGCCGTTTTCCTCAATGGGAAATATCCGCGTGCGCACGGGCACCAGGCCCTGCATATTCCGATACGCGGATTTCATGATCTGCTTGTTCAGATTGTCCTTGAACAGCGTTTTCTTGTCCTCGACGGTCATCTTCTGGATGTCTTCCGCGGGGACGCCTTCCTCGATCAGCGCATTGTCGATTTTCTTGCTGACCAGGATCAGGGCCTTGTCCAGCAGGGCTTCCAGACGGTTGCCACCGGCCTCGGTGGCCTTCTGCAACTCCACTGGATCGAACGCGTCTTTGTTGCTGGACTGATCCTCGAACAAGGTGCGGATCGTCTTGGCTTTGAGGCGGCCATAATTCTGCAGGATGTAGTCAGCCTGCATGTCGAGCATGGCGCGTTCATAGGCGAGCGCCAGTTGGGTGCCATAGTGCGCATCGGCCGCGCTATCATCGGCGATGGTGGCCATGCCGGAATAATAGACGCGACCGTCCTGCGTAGAGTTGATAGCCTGTCCAAACTGCTCCTCAAAGCCAGCCACCCAGTCCTCATAACTTTGCACGGGCTGATTGGCCATGGCATCGGCGGCGGTGGCCTGCTCGAGCAAGGCTTCGGAAGCCTGCGCGGGCGGCGCGGCGACATTGCCCGCCTGGGCCAGCACGACGAGCTGGGTCTGGACCGTCGTGTCTTGTGCATGAGCGCCTGCCGTTGCCGTCAGGCACAGGGCAATCGCCAGCGGAGCGAGTTTGAACATGCGAATCACCCCTTACCAGGCAAAGTTCTGATTCGACCCCAGCTTTTCAATGGGGATGAACGACTGGAATATTTCCAATCCGGTGTCACGTTCGACAACGCGGAAATCGAATTCATATTCCAATTGCTGCTGCTTCTGCGCGCCATCGACCAAGGTGCGCTGGCGAATTCCGCCGAGCATTTCCAGATCCGCCGCGACCACCGTGCCATTGCGGGCGACGGTCTTTTGATTGAACATTTTTGATTTGCTCAACTGCCGGGAATCCTTGACGAATTCCGTGCGCTCGGTCCCGGTTGCGCCGGTGAAGATGAACTGCCCGGTCTTGGTCAGGGCGATCTTCATGCGCGAGGTCATGCTGGCCGTGTCGATGCGGAATGTCGTGTCGTTGACGACCTCGCCCATCTGCACCACCCAGCGGCCGCCGCCCGGTTTCTTGGAATACGGCGACTCCAGGAATTCCTGCACCGCCTTGCTGGCGGCATATTCGAAATCCGTGCTTTGCAAACCGAAAGACACCATACCCGGCTTGCCCGTGCGGCTGGCTTCGGCATTGGGATTGCTGGAGACGACCGGCATGGTCTGGCAACCTGCCAGCGTCAGGGCCATGACTGCGATAAGAGAGATTTTTTTCATGAGATTTCCGTGAGAATCAGTTTTCAACATAAATCCGCAAGACGGCATGGGTGGCATAAGGGTCCAGGGCGGTGGACTGGACGAGCCGCTGCTGGCGCGGGTCCAGCGCCAGGCCATCGACGACTTGGGCGCCATTGGTGACGCGGCGCCCGCAGTCATCGGTCCACTGGACGCTATAGCGCACCTTGAGGATCGTGCCAAAGGGGTTGGGCGCCTTGGCGTTGCGCACCGAGAACTGCACCGATCGCATGCCATTGGGCAGGGTGATCAGCGCGACATCCTCGACCATGGCGCCATCGCCGCCGGCCTCGTCCAGGATGGTCAGTGCCTCTCGGGGCGCTACGGAGGTGTCGCAAGCGATGACCCGCAACGATTCCGTCTGGGCGGCGGCTGGCGCCGCCAGGCCCAGCGCCAGGAAAGGAACAAGAAACCATTGCCTGTTTTTCATGTCAGGCACCCTTGGACGCAACGACCTGCGTCTGGTCCGCGGGAGCGGCCTGCGCCTCGGCCGGCAGCGCCTGCACGTAAACGGCAGGCTTGCCCTGGGTCCCCGACGCCTTGACCAGGATCAGGGTATTGGCATCCTTTTGCAGCGGAACTTCCGCAATCGGCTGACCGAGGGCCCCGGTCAAGGCCAATACGCCGTTCTGGGGCCGATCGACCACCACCATCTGGATGGTGTTGGGCAGATTCACCCAGGCCCGCACATCAGCCTTGGTCAGCGCATACTGCGCGGCGCCGGTCCCCATTTTCAGCAGGGAGCCCATCAACGGGTTCGAGCTCTTTTGATCGATCTGGTTGTTGACCACGGCCTGGGCGGCGGTCTTGACGACCGTGGAAATCACCGCCTTGGCGACGATTCCCTTGTAGGCGGCATCGAATTCCAGTCCGGCTAGCTCATTGATGTCGGTCAGGACGGCAGTTTCCTGCTGGGTTTTGCCAGTGCCGACTTTCAGGCTGCCGAATGCCGATTTTCCCGGCTGGAACTGCGGCAGCGCAATGCCGGTGTACGTCACCTTGTCCGTGACGATGAACAGCGGCAAATCGATGCGGAATTCCTGCAGGCCAGGGCCCACGCCATCCTCGTAGAGAATGATGGCCTTGTCCTTGAGAGTGCCCTTGCCGCGCTGGATCTCGCGCCCCAGGTACGCAATCACGGCATTGCCGCCACGCGTTGCGCTGGCGGCCCCGGCGCTCTTGAGCATGTCACGCGACACGTTCGCGCGCTTGTCGGCGCCGGCCGAGGAGGTGGCCCGGAAAACAGCGCTCATCGCATCGCCAGCGGCCATCCGGATCTTGGACTTGGCCAGTCCGCCGGGCAGGTCCTTGACCCCATCGGCGATCTTGGGACCGACCTCTCCCAGGCTGCGCTTGGCGCCCGAGCTTTTCTCATCGGCAAGACCGCTCTTGACCGAACGGTCGATGGTCTTGGAAAAAGCGGCAAGCTGCGTCACTGCATTGTCCTGGCGCACTTGCAGGCGGTTGAAATCGACCCGCGCATTGGCTTCGTTGCCCAGCATCAGGTGGTTGATGGCCTGGTAATAATCGATCAGGGAACCCTGGTGGATCTTGCCCTGATAGGCGCCAAACGCATCACTGGTCAAGGTCGTGCCCACGAGATTGACGACCTCCTCGGGCGTATCGACCGTGTCCTCTTTCCAACTGAGCTTGCGGGCGGCGGCATCGAACGCGTCGCGGCTGAACGCCCACATACCGGCGTCATTGAAGGCTTTGCCGGCCTCCAGGGCATCGAGCAGGCTTTCGGAATCGTATTTCGGCTGCCCATTGCTATCCAGGTATTGGGCGGCATAGGTTTGATAATCGGACCCTGTCAGCATTGCCGAAGCATCCTTTTGCTCAACCGTGCGCGTGCCGGCACAGCCGGCCAGCGCCATAACAGACAGGCACAGTGCGCCCCGATGTATCCACCGTTTAAACATGTTCGTATTTCCCCTCAGTTTTTAGAGATTCGCTTTATAAAACCTGTCGCAGTTTATACGATTGGCAAATATTTGATTACATGTTTTTTCAAAGTTTTATGATGTGACGTTTTCGCGATAATTAGCGTTTGCCCCGCGCGCGGCCATGAAACCGCTCCTGGACGAAGAATTCCTGGGGCTGATAGCGACTTGAGTTCTTGAGCCGCGCCCGATGGAAATCCAAACCAGGCAAAGCTTCGCGAAAGAACGAATCCCCGCCCCAAACAGCCCCGTCCAAATGCTTTATCCTTGTAGTTGCCCCGCCCGGATCGGGCTGGCCGCCCTTGTTTCCGCCTTCCCCCACAACACATGACCACCTCAGCAGACACCCTCACCATCGCCGATCGCAGCTTCCAGTCCCGCCTGCTGGTCGGCACCGGCAAGTACCGCGATTTCGAGCAGACCCGACAGGCCATCGAGGAAAGCGGCACCCAGATCGTCACCGTCGCCATCCGCCGCACCAATATCGGCCAGAATCCGGGCGAACCCAATCTGCTGGATTTCCTGTCCCCGGACCGCTACACCATCCTGCCCAACACCGCCGGCTGCTACACCGCCGAGGACGCCGTGCGCACCCTGCGCCTGGCACGCGAGCTGCTGGACGGCCACAACCTCGTGAAACTCGAGGTCCTGGGCGATTCGGGCAATCTGTTTCCCAATATGCCCGAGACCCTGGCCGCCGCGCGCACGCTGGTCGCCGACGGTTTCCAGGTCATGGTGTATTGCAGCGACGACCCGATCCAATGCCGCATGCTCGAGGACATCGGCGTCGTGGCGGTGATGCCGCTGGCATCGCTGATCGGCTCGGGCATGGGCATCATCAACCCCTGGAACCTGCGCCTGATCATCGACCAGGCCACGGTCCCCGTCCTCGTGGATGCCGGCGTGGGCACGGCCTCGGATGCCGCCATCGCGATGGAGCTCGGCTGCGACGCCATCCTCATGAACACGGCCATCGCCGGCGCGCGCGACCCGATCCGCATGGCGCGCGCCATGCGGCTGGCCGTCGAGGCCGGGCGCGAGGCCTATCTGGCCGGCCGCATTCCCCGCAAGTACTACGACGCCGACCCAAGCTCGCCCACGGAGGGGCTGCTACCCCCGGCGCGCGCCTGAGACCCATGCCCACCATGATCCCCAATACCCTGACCATCGCGGGCGTCGATCCTTCGGGCGGCGCCGGCGTCCTGGCCGACGTCAAGACCATGAGCGCCCTGGGCGCCTACGGCATGGCGGTCATCGCCGCGCTGACCGCCCAGAACACCCAGGCCGTCACCGGCATCTGCCCGGTGCCGGCCGAGTTCGTCGCCGCCCAGATCGATACCCTGTTCGCGGACGTGCGCGTCGACGCGGTCAAGATCGGCATGCTGGGCCAGGAGGGCGTCACCCGGGCCGTCGCCGAGCGTCTGGCGCACTGGCGTCCGGCGCACATCGTGCTCGACCCCGTGATGGTCGCCAAGAGCGGCGACCATCTGCTGGAAAAACGCGCCGTGACGGCCCTGCGCGAGGCCCTGCTGCCGCTCGCCGGCATCATCACGCCCAACCTGCCCGAGGCAGGCGTGCTGCTCGGCCAGTCGCCCGTCGACAATCTCAAGGACATGCGGCGCATGGCCGAGCGCCTGCGCCGCCTGCTGAGCGACGACGAGGACCGCTGGGTGCTTCTCAAGGGCGGACACCTGCCGGGGAACGACACCATCGACGTCCTGCACAACGGCGACCGCCTGATCGAGCTCCCGGGCCGGCGCATCGAAACACGCAACACGCACGGCACCGGCTGCACGCTGTCGGCCGCGCTCGCGGCGCTGCTGCCGCGCACGGGCGACGTCCCAGAGGCGGCGCGCCGCGCCAAGGACTATCTGCTGCGGGCGATCGCCGCCGCCGATACCCTGAGCGTGGGCTCGGGCCACGGCCCGGTGCAGCATTTCCACGCCTGGTGGTCCACAGGGAAAGACGGCGCTGGCCTATAATCGGCCCAGAGCATCCCTATCGAAAACCCTTAGTTTTCCAATCCCTTGACACGCGACATGAACATCAACGAGATCCCGGAAGCAGAACGCGCCCGTTTCAACATGGTCGAGCAGCAAGTCCATCCCTGGAACGTCCATGACGAAAAAGTGCTGCAAGCCCTGTTCGACGTGCCGCGCGAGCGCTTCGTGCCGCCGCAGCTACAGGCGCTTGCCTTTTCGGACACCGAACTGCCGCTGGTGATCGACGGGGTCGACACCCGCGAAACCATGCTCTCGCCCAAGGTCGAGGCCCGGCTCGCCCAGGAACTGCTGCTGCAACCCGGCGACTGCGTGCTGGAAATCGGCACCGGCTCGGGCTATCAGGCCGCGCTGCTGGCGCGCCTCGCCCAGCAGGTCACCAGCATCGAGCTCGAGAGCCGTCTTTCAGCCTTTGCCCAGGCCAATCTGCAGCGCAATCAGGTCCACAACGTCAAGCTCGAGGTCGGCGACGCCCATGCGGGATGGGGCACAGCCGAGTTCGATGCCATCCTGCTCACCGGCTCAGTGCCCAGCGTTCCCGACGCCCTGAAATATCAATTGACGATCGGCGGCCGGCTGGTGGCGGTCGTGGGCCATGCGCCCGTCATGACGGCCTGTCGCATCACGCGCACCAGCGCGGCGGGTTTCGAGACGGTCGGCCTGTTCGATACCTTCATCAAGCCCCTGCGCGGCACGGCCACGTCACGCTTCACGTTCTAGGATCAGCGCGCAGCAACCCCCGGGCGGCCGCACATGGCCGCCCGCGCCATTTCATCAGGGCCGAGCGCGGATCTTGCCAAGCAGTGCCGTCGTCGAGCGCTGGTGCTCGAACGGAATCGCCACGGCGCGCCCGCCCCAGCCGCGCACCAGCGCGGTTTCCGGCAGCATTTCCATGTCATAGTCGCCGCCCTTGACGATCACATCGGGGCGCAGGGCGGCGATGAGCGCCTCGGGGGTGTCCTCGGCAAACATCGTCACCACATCCACGCAGCCGAGGGCAGCCAGGAGCGCCATGCGATCCTCCAGGCTGTTCAGGGGCCGGTCGTCCCCCTTGCCCAGGCGGCGCACCGAATCGTCCGTATTGACCGCGACGATCAGGCTCTTGCCCAGCCCGGCGGCACGATCCAGGTAGGTGACGTGCCCGCGATGCAGGATATCGAACACGCCGTTGGTGAACACCAGGGGACGCGGCAAGCGGCCGGCGCGCACCGCGCGCTCGCAGGCCGTGCGGTCGAGGATCTTGGATTCGAAGCGGGCGGGCGTCATCGGTCAGCCTTGCGTCAGCGCCCAGACCGCCACGCCCAGCGCCACCGCCAGAACACCGCAGAGGACGGCCAACAGGCGATTGGTTTGGTTTTGCGCCTTGCACAGACGTTCGAGATCGGCCCGCATCCCGGCACTGTGATCGGGATGGTTCAGCCGCGCATAGACCAGCCGGGGGATCTGCGGCAGCATCTGCGCCCATTGGCCGGATTCCTGCTCCAGGCGCCGGCGCAGGCCCTGGAAACCGATACGCTGGTGCATCCATTTTTCCAGGAACGGTTTGGCGGTCTGCCAGAGATCCAGCGCGGGATCGAGCTCACGCCCCATGCCCTCGACATTCAGCAGGGTTTTTTGCAGCAGGACGAGCTGCGGCTGGATCTCGACGTTGAAGCGGCGCGAGGTCTGGAACAGGCGCAGCAGCACCTGGCCGAGCGAGATCTCGGACAAGGGGCGGTCGAAATAGGGCTCGCACACCGCCCGTACCGCGCCTTCGAGCTCCTCCTCGCGGGTTTCCGGCGGCACCCAGCCAGACTCGATGTGCAGTTGCGCCACCCGCCGGTAATCGCGCCGGAAGAAGGCCAGGAAATTCTGGGCGAGGTAGTTCTTGTCGAACTCGGACAAAGAGCCCACGATGCCGAAATCCATGGCGATGTAGCGCCCCAGCATGGCCGGATCATCCGAAACATAGATATTGCCCGGATGCATGTCGGCATGAAAGAAGCCGTCGGTGAACACCTGCATGAAGAAAATCTCGACGCCCTGGCGCGCAAGCAGCGGGATGTCCACGCCCGCAGCGCGCAGACGATCGATGCGGCTGACGGGAATGCCGCGCATGCGCTCCATCGTGAAGACGTGAGAGGCGCAGAATTCCCAGACCACCTCGGGAACCTTGAGCAGGTGTTCGCGCCCGGTGCCCGGGCCGAAGTTACGGCGCAACTGGCTGCAATTGGCCGCCTCGCGCACCAGATCGAGCTCGTCGTGCAGGTATTTGTCGAACTCGGCCACGACCTCGCGCGGCTTGAGCCGCCGCCCGTCGGGCCCCAGCCGTTCGACCAGATTGGCCAGCGCGCGCAGCAGGGTGAGATCCTTTTCGATGGCCTCGCGCATTTCGGGCCGCAAAACCTTGACGGCCACCTCGCGGCCATCGTGCAGCACGGCGAAATGAACCTGGGCGATGGAGGCCGAGGCCACGGGCTCGCGCTCGAAACTGGCAAAGAGCCGGTGCGGCGAATCGCCCAGGGCCTCCTCGATGATCGCCTCGGCGATTTCGGAAGGGAACGGCGGCACGCGGTCCTGCAGCAGGGCCAGCTCGTCGGCCAGGTCCTGCGGCACCAGATCGCGGCGCGTGGACAGGACCTGACCGAATTTCACGAAGATCGGCCCCAGGGACTCGAGGGCGAGGCGCAGGCGCTCGCCCCTCGGGCGGCGCGGACGGCGGCCCAGGCAGACGATCTTGAGCAGCCTGTGCGCCCAGGGATGCTGGATGCTCGACAGCACCAATTCATCCAGCCGGTAACGCAGGGCAATCAGGATGATGTGGACCAGCCGCAGGAACGTCAGCATGATCGGCCTGCCCTGACCGCCAGCGCCGCGATCCGCCGATCGAGCGCATCGAGGCGGCGCCGCAGCACCTCGGTATCCTCGCGCCAGGCCTCGAAATCCGGCCGCCGGACGGCCAGTCCGCTTTCCTCGCCCAGGTATTCGGCGAGATTGTCGCGGGCACGTCCGGCCGCCTCGCGAGCGCCGGCCCCCAGGGCGCGCAAGCCGCCCGCCAGCCGCACCGCCGCCACATCGCCCACCACACGCGCGAGATCATCCTCGATATCCCAGCGCAGGGCGCCCGCCAGGTCGGACACCAGTTGGGCCAGCCCCGCATCGCCTTCGATGCGCGCCGCAGCGGACAATTCCGCCATGCCGCCGCGCTGCCAGAGCCCGGGCAGCTCACGCCAGCGCTGCGCGGGGAGCGAAATGACGACATCGGGCACGATGGCGGCATCCGCGGCGCAGAGCAGCCCCTCGGAGGAAATTGCGGCCTGCAGGCGCCAGGGACCGCCGGCCGAGAAGCGCAGGGTCTTGCCGGCATGTGCGGCCAGGCGGCTGCGCGCCCAGTCCTCGCGGCGCAGCAGCGCATTGCAGGCAAACAGGGCGAGGCCGTCGGGATGCGGCAGGGAAATGGGAGGCAACATGGTCATACGCAGTGCGCGAATGCGGAAAAAAGAAGGGCCCGCAAGCCCTTCAGTTTACCGGTTTTGCGCCCCGCGCATGGGGCGTGGGCTCAGGGGTTGCCGATCTGCTGAATCCCGGCCAGCAGCCAGCCCTGGCCGTCAGCCTTGTACAGGTTCCAGACCTCCTCGAAGCGGAAAGCCTCGGCGCCAGCGGATTCGCGCAACATGCCGGAGTAACGCACGCTCGCCAGATGGCCGCCAGCCACAGTCTCGATCCCAAGCAGTTCCGCATTGAGCAGGACCACCTCGGTCTGGTTGCCCTCGTCATGCTGCGGGAGCTGGGGCGTGATCTCGATCAGCAGGTCGTCGGTCAGGTACTCGCGCAGGTTTTCACGATTGCCGGTGTCCCACAGGGCCTGGATCTGGATGAAGCGCTGCTTGGCCTGGGCCAGGAAAGCGGGCACATCGAAATCGCCCGGAATGAACCAACTGGGGTTGGCCGCTGGCGAGGCGACCGCCTCGATCGCAGGCGCCGGGGACGGCGCCGCCCCGGCGGGGGCCGGCGACGCGCCCGGGCCGCGCGGCCATGCGGAATCGGGCGCCGGGCCTTGGCGATAGCTATGCCCGGCGGGCGCCATCGTGCGCTGAGTACCGCGCAGGCGGCGCACCAGCCAGAGCACCGCGAACACCACGAGCCCGATCAGGACCATGCTGGAGAGGAATTCGAGGAAGGCGCCCGACAGGCCCAGGCTGGAGAGCAGGGCCGCGATGCCCAGGCCCGCCGCAATGCCCGCGATCGGCCCCAGCCAGCGGGACATGCCCGAGCGCGCAGCAGTGCCGGCGGCAGCGGTACCCGCAGCGGCGGAACGTTGCGTGGTCTGGGCGGCCGGCGGCGTGGTTGCCTGGCGCTGCTGGGTCACATTGGAGGATTGTTTGCCGAAACTGCGGCCCATGCCCATGCGGCGGGCCTCGGCGTCGCTGGAAACGGTAAACATCGCCACGGCCGAGAACATGAGCATGGCCCCGGCCATCCAACGGGAAAGTCGCAAATTCATGAAGGGGAGTCTCCGGTGATGCCAGCCCGCAGTATCCGGAACGGATGGCGTGAAACTGGCGTTCAGCTGATTGTCAGCAGAACCTTAACACAAAACCTATCTCTGAATGGCGGGACCGGCGTTCGAGCAGGCACAAGGAAAGCGCATCGGTGACATGGCCGCCGCGACCGATCCGTTTTTTCGCGCCGGCCAGAATGCGGTGATAATTGCCTCGGTCACATGCCCAGCACGGTTCTCATCCGTATCGAACTCGGGTCGTGGCATCCTGGCAAAGAAAGGAATTTCTATGAAGACCCCCATGAAGGCCCGTCATTTCTGGCGCGAAATACTGGGCGCGGCGCTCATGTCGGCTTCGGCTACCTTGCCTGCCCAGGAATGCGCAACGAGCGATCTTTCGCCCTTTTGCGGGGAGATGCGCACGCAAGCTCGTTACGAGAAGGCTGATAATACATTGAACGCAGTCTACCGGCAGGTACTGGACGAGATCTCGGAACTTGACGGCGCGTACGTGGATACCGCAAATCTGAAAGAAAAATTTGTTGAGGCGCAGCGCCAATGGATCCGCTTTCGCGATGCCGAATGCGATGCCTGGTATCAGATCAATCAAATGGGCACCGATCGGGGTGTCGATCAATTGAATTGCCTGATAGACCGTACCGAAAGCCGTACTGGACAATTGCAAAAATGGATCGCCTATCTTCCGAATGCTGGCCGGTCTTTCATGTTCGCGCCGGAAAAGGGAGTCGCGGTCAAAGTGATTCGTCCTGATGCGGCGCATATCAAGTTGACTGTGCTGCCCACCGGAGAATCGCGGCAAATTGAGGTGAGCGAGGGCAATGAGCCGCTGGTTGGGCAATTCGTAGCCGAAGATTTCAATTTTGACGGCTATCCCGATCTGGCCGTGCTGACGGCTGCGGGCATGGTCAACCAGATCTACGATATTTTTCTCTATCGGCCCAACGACAAAACCTTCGAGCCCCTGCTGATGCCGCGGCAGGGGCCCGCTTCCAACTGCGGCAAACTGCTGGACGTCACGGTCCTGCCCGATGCGCAAACGCTGTCCAGTTCTTGCCGCAGCGGGCCCACATGGTATGCCGACGCGTACCGCTACGCGCAGGATGGACGACTCTATTTTTATGGCAGCACCCGGGTGCTATGGGGCCATGTCGCCGATGCCCTCTGCCCGGGAGGCGGCTCCACGGAAACGCCTGCCGTGATTGCCTTCAGGTATGCGCCGGATGGCGGCGTCGAGGCCCAGAAATGCATAGGCTATGGCAACTGGGAGAACATCCCGGCCGACAGCCGGGTGCGCTTGACGGTCCGCGCTGCCACGCTGGCGTTATATGATGCGCCTGACAGTGAACACGCGCGGCGCCATCTGGTCGCGGGGGATGTCGTTGAAGTCATCGACGTAAGCCATCACGCCGGTCCGTGGCTGGCGGTACGGTTCCATAACTCCCGGCGCGGTGTCATGCAGGGATGGATTCAGCCCGATGCGGGCGATATCGCTGCGCCGCCCTGATCGTGGAAGGAGGATGATCTTCGTGGTTTTTCCGCTTGCCGCCAAGCAAGTCTGGCGGAAAACAGGGCCGGATGAATGAAAGGAATCGAATGCGCGAACCTATGAACAAGCATGAGCCTTGGGATGGCGAACAAAACCAGGCCGCCAGGATAATCAGAAAACTTGTGCAGGTGCGGCGTAAAGACAAGGATCTTTCAATATTCGGCTCCACGTTTCACGGCCACAAGATAAACAAAACACTTGCCAGGAAAGATCTACTGGAATGGCAGGCGCGCAATCAGGTCAATTTACCGGATTCCTACGCCCGGTTCCTGACGGAAGTCGGAAACGGAGGAACCCGCCGGTTCCCATGACAGACCCCGGCGCTACTCGACCATGCCCATCACTCCGAAAGAATTCGCCAGCCAACAGCAAGCCGCGCTGGACGCGATGTTTCCCGGGCCGCGCTGGGCATGGCGGGGCGGCGCCGCGCTCGCCATCGCAGCCGTAGTCTGGTACCTGCTCGCGCCTGCCGCGCCGCCGTCATGCAATACTGCCGACACGAAACTGGCCCTGCTCATGGGGATGACCAGGAATCGCCTGAGCCCAAGGTTGCCAGATTCGAGCGGCATGGCGATTTCCAACATCAGAGCGATTGGCTATATCAAGGCGCTGCGTTCGCGCGGCTGCACCGCCACGCTGAAAACCGGCGAGAAAACTGCCACTATTGCATACATCATCGAGCCCGATGATCGTGGTGAAATGATGGTCAGACAAGAAAACCCGCGCATTGTTTTTGCCAGATATGGCCGGACTGGCACGGAGAAAAGCGCGGGCCGGCCAGTCGGTGCGGCTCATATCGAAGCGGTCTTCGAGCAGGGCGTCACCGACTTGTTCGAAAAACTGGGGAAAAACCGGGATTCGACCTTCCGGCAAGAAATCCAGCGCCACCGCCAGCGCCTGGGACTGCCAGGCGAAGCCGATCATCGCATAGTGCGTAACATCGTGCCGCTGGATGACTGCAAAGAGTCTGGTGGCGGCAAGTGGTCCTGCCGCGTGCAGGCAGAGTACAGGGATGACCTGCTGTTCGCGCTCGGCGGGCACGAATGGTCATTGCTCGAAGGCAATTTCGATTTCGTCCATGATGGCGGCGCCTGGCGCATGGGTAGCGATTTCGGTGACCAGTTTCTCAAGGCAATGGTGCGCACCCGGGTCGCGGAGGCCAAAAGCAAGGAGTGAAGCCGCGCGCCCCAGCCAGGGTCCCCCCCGCGCACGGATCAGCCGAGCCGCACGCCCTCGTGCAGGGCCACCACCCCGGCAGTCATGTTGAAGTGCTGGACGCGATCGAATCCGACCTCGCGCATCATGGCCGACAGCGTCTGCTGGTCGGGATGCATACGGATGGATTCGGCCAGATAGCGGTAGCTGTCCTCATCGCCGGCGACGAGCTTGCCCATGCGCGGCAGCACATTGAAGGAATACCAGTCATAGACCGGCGCAAGCGGCGCCGCCACGCGCGAGAACTCGAGCACCAGCAGTTTGCCGCCGGGCCGCAGCACGCGGCGCATCTCGGCCAGGGCATGATCCTTGTGGGTCATGTTGCGCAGGCCGAAAGCCACGGTCACGCGATCGAAATAACTGTCCGGAAAAGGCAGGTGCTCGGCGTCGCACACGGCCGCGGGCGTCACGATCCCGGCATCGAGCAGGCGGTCGCGGCCCACGCGCAGCATGGAATCGTTGATGTCGGTGAGCCAGACCTCGCCGGTCGGCCCCGCGCGCCGGGCGAACGCCCGGGCCAGATCGCCCGTCCCCCCGGCGATGTCCAGCACGCGCATACCAGGGCGCACCTGAGCGCGGCCAATCGTGAAGGCCTTCCAGATCCGGTGCAGGCCGACCGACATCAGGTCGTTCATCACGTCGTAGCGCGTCGCCACGGAATGAAAGACCTCGGCCACGCGCCGCGCCTTGTCCGATTCGGGCACGGTCTGAAATCCGAAATGCGTCTGCGGCCCTGGCTGGGCCTGGGAGTCTTGGCGGTCGTTTTGCATGATCCGGCTATCGTACCGCATTCCAGGCCCGGACCCCATTCCCGCCCTGGAAAACAGATGTGGATTTTGGCACATCGTCACACCCATGAAATAATCTCGACATAGCATTACAGTGCCGTCACATTCCGCGCAGGGGCGCGGGGCCTACAGGCCTCCGTGTCCACGCCCCCCACGCCATGCAAGCCACCATCCTGGTCATCGAAGACGAACCCGCCATCCAAGAGCTCATCGCCGTCAATCTCAAACTGGCGGGCTATGCGGTGCTGCGCGCCTTCGACGCGCGCGAGGCCGAGGCCCACATCCGCGCGGCGCTGCCGGATCTGATCCTCCTGGACTGGATGCTGCCCGGGACCTCCGGCCTGCAACTGGCGCGCGCGCTGCGCGCCGATGAGCGCACCCGCGCCATCCCCCTGATCATGCTCACCGCCAAGGGCGCCGAGCAGGACAAGATCGACGGCCTCGAGGCCGGCGCGGACGACTACGTCACCAAGCCCTTTTCCCCCCGCGAGCTGCTGGCGCGGATCAAGGCCCTGCTGCGCCGGCGTGCGCCTCAGCACACCGAGGACCCCATCGAGGCGGGCGAGCTGCGCCTGGAGCCCGACAACCGGCAGGTCCTGGGCCGTGGCCAGCCACTGCCCATAGGGCCGACGGAATTCCGCCTGCTGCATTTCCTCATGACACATGCCGATCGCGTATTCACGCGCGGCCAGGTTCTGGACCAGGTCTGGGGGGATCACGTCTTCATCGAGGAGCGCACCGTCGATGTGCACATCCGCCGCCTGCGCAAGGCACTGGCGCCAGCGGGGCTGGACGCCTACATCCAGACCGTGCGCGGCTCGGGCTATCGTTTCAGCATCGTGGCCGCGGCATGATCAAGACGCTCTTGTCCATCGGGCTATGGGCCCTGCTGGGAGCGCTGGTGGGCGCCTGGCTGGGCGCCGCCACCGGCTGGGGCGTGTTCGCCCTGGGGCTGCTCGCAATGGTGCTGGCGAGCGGCTGGCAGCTCTCGCGCGTCGCGCGCTGGGTCCGCAACATCGACGATCCGCCGCCGCCCTCGGTCGGCCCGTGGGACGAGGTCCTCGCCCCCATCTACCGCAAGCTCAAGCAGAACCGCCTCGAGCTGCAAGAGCGCACGCACAGCTTCGAGCGCATGCTGCTGGCCGCCGAGGCCCTGCCGGACGGCGCCCTGACCCTGGACCAGGACTTGTCCCTGCTCTGGTGCAACCAGACCGCCGCGCAGCACCTGGGCCTGGACCTCGCGCGCGACAAACACCACAGCATCCTGAACATCGTGCGCTCGCCGGAGTTCGCGGCCTACGCCCACCAGGCGCAATGGGACAAACCGCTATTGCTGCACCTCAATCACCAATCGCGCGCGCACACCCTGCTATTGCATCTGGCACCCTACGGCATCGGCCAATTCCTGATGGTGACCCGCGACATCACGCAGATCGAACGGCTCGAGAACATGCGCAAGGACTTCGTCGCCAACGTCTCGCATGAGATGCGCACGCCCCTCACCGTCCTGTCGGGTTTCCTGGAAACCCTGCGCGACATCCCCGAGGACGCGCTGGACACGGCCCAGCGCCAGCACTACCTGGCCCTGATGATCGAGCAGGCGCGCAATATGCAGGCCCTGGTGGCCGACCTGCTGACCCTGTCGGCCCTGGAGTCCTCGCCCAACCGCGATGGCGAGCCGGTCCCGCTGTCCGCCCTGATCCAGACCGCGCTCGCCCAAAGCCAGGCCTTGTCGGGCGGCCGCCATGTCTTCGAAACCGACATCGACGAGGATCTGCGCATCCTGGGCACGGACACGGAGCTGGCCTCGGCCGTCACCAACCTCATGACCAACGCCGTCAACTACACACCGGACGGCGGCACGATCACCGTCACCTGGACGCGCGCGGCCGATGGCGGCGCGCGCTATGCCGTGCGCGACACCGGCATCGGCATCGGCACGCAGGACATCCCGCGTTTGACGGAACGGTTCTTCCGGGTAGACCGGGGCCGTTCACGCGCCACGGGCGGCACCGGCCTGGGCCTGGCTATCACCAAGCACGTCGCCATGCGCCACGACGCGACGCTGCGGATCGACAGCGCCCTGGGCAAGGGCAGCACATTCGCCATCGAGTTCCCGCCCGGCCGGGTCTGTACGACCGATCGCGCAGCATACGGCCACGCCGCAGCCTGAGCGACGGGTGCGAACGGCCTACAGGAACAGGCGGTAGGCCGGATTCTCGGTTTCGTTCCAGTAGGGATAGCCCAGGGTGGACAGAAATTCCTTGAAGGCTTTCTTGTCGGCCGGTGGCACCTGAATGCCCACCAGGATGCGGCCGTAGTCATCGCCCTGATTGCGGTAATGGAACAGACTGATGTTCCAATTGGGATTCATCGCGCCCAGGAACTTCATCAGGGCGCCGGGACGCTCGGGAAACTCGAAACGGTACAGCACCTCGTGCTCGGCCAGCCCAGAACGCCCGCCCACCATATAGCGCAGGTGGGTCTTGGCCATCTCGTTGCCGGTCAGGTCCAGCGTCGGGAAATCCAGCTTGCGAAAGTGCGCGGCAAGCTTTTCGATCTCGGCCTCGGAACGAATCTGCAGGCCAACGTAGACATGCGCAGTCTGCGCATCCGAAATCCGGTAATTGAACTCGGTCACCGCGCGCTGGCCAACGGCCTCGCACAGACGCAGGAAACTGCCGCGTTTCTCGGGCAGAGTGATGACGAACAGCGCCTCGCGCGCCTCGCCGACATCCGCGCGCTCGGCGACGAAGCGCAGGCGGTCGAAATTCATATTGGCGCCACAGGTGATGGCCACCAGGGTCTTGCCCTTCCATTTCTGCTGGGCGGCGTAGCGCTTGGCCCCCGCCAGGGCCAGGGCGCCGGCGGGCTCGAGCACGCTGCGGGTATCCTGGAACACATCCTTGATGCCCGCACAGACCGCGTCAGTATCGACGGTCACATAATCATCGACGTACTCGCGCGCCAAACGGAATGTCTCGAGGCCGACCTGCTTGACCGCCGTGCCATCGGAAAACAGGCCCACATCGGCAAGCTTGACCCGCCGGCCCGCCTTGATGCTGCGAATCATGGCATCCGAGTCCTCGGTCTGCACACCGATGATCTTGATTTCGGGGCGCAACTGCTTGATGTAGGCCGCCACCCCGGCGATCAGGCCGCCGCCGCCGATCGCGACGAACACGGCATCGATCGGCCCCGGATGCTGGCGCAGGATTTCCATGCCGACCGTGCCCTGACCGGCGATCACATCGGGATCGTCGAACGGATGCACGAAAGTCAGACCGTCGCGCGCCTGCAGTTCCGCGGCATGCTCGGCCGCGTCGGTGAAGCTGTCGCCAAACAGCACCACCTCGCCGCCCAGGGCGCGCACGGCGTCGATCTTGACCTGCGGCGTGGTCACCGGCATGACGATCACCGCCCGGCAGCCCAGGCGGCTGGCCGCCAGGGCCACGCCCTGCGCATGGTTGCCCGCCGAGGCGGTGATGACGCCGCGCTTGAGTTCGTCGGCCGACAGGTTGGCCATCTTGTTGTAGGCGCCGCGCAGCTTGAAGCTGAACACGGGCTGCGTGTCCTCGCGCTTGAGCAGTACCGTGTTGCCGATGCGCTTGGAAATTCGGGGGGCCAGGTCCAGGGGGGTTTCATGGGCGACGTCATAGACTTTGGACGTCAGGATGCGTTTCAGATAATCGATGGACATGGCGCCAGCATAATCAGGATTGAGGTGGAAAAGAATATCATAGGGGCCAGGACTTATTTCAAAGGTTTCCCCTGGGCTACACTTCCTCTCCATGGAAGCCTGGCTGCAATCCTCGATCCACGCCCTGCTGGCCGCGCTCGCGCTACCCAGGTACGGGCTGTCGGCGATTTTCATCGTCAGTCTGGTATCGGCCACGCTGCTGCCCATGGGATCGGAGCCCGCGGTCTTCGGCTACGTCCAGATCGCGCCGCACATGTTCTGGCCAGCCGTCCTGGTAGCCACCCTGGGCAATACGGCCGGCGGCGCGATCAGCTACGCCATGGGCGCGGCCGCCGAGACCGCCTACCAGAAATGGCGCCTCAAATCCCCCGACGGGACGCATGACATGGCCGGCGGCCGCTGGCACGTGCTGACGACAGACTGGTTCCGGCGCTTCGGCCCGCCCGCGCTGCTGCTGTCCTGGCTGCCGGTCGTGGGCGATCCCCTCTGCGCGGTTGCCGGCTGGCTGCGCCTGCCCTTCTGGCGCTGCGTGTTCTACATGGCAATCGGCAAATGCCTGCGTTACATCGTCATGACCGCGGCCCTCATACATGCCTGGCCCCGGGTCAGCGCCTGGTTTTGACCACACACCTGGGGGCTTGCCCTCGGGCGAGGGCATTTTGCCTTTAAACTATCTGATTACCCGCGCCCCACCCCGGGGCCTTGGATGCCGCAACCACCCATGAACGCCCCTCTCGACCACGAGCTGCTTTCCCAGGCGCCGCGCCTGC
This sequence comes from Castellaniella defragrans, assembly GCA_040394755.1. GTDB lineage: Bacteria > Pseudomonadota > Gammaproteobacteria > Burkholderiales > Burkholderiaceae_B > Castellaniella > Castellaniella defragrans_A. The sequence goes on from JBEBRQ010000017.1 coordinate 48,743, forward strand.
GCGAGATTCCCTACAACTACACCTCCTACTCCGACCGCGAGATCGTCCTGCGCCTGCTGGGCGAGGAGGCCTGGACACTGCTGTCCGAGCTGCGCGCCGAACGCCGCACCGGACGCTCGGCGCGCATGTTGCTCGAAGTCCTGGGCGACATCTGGGTCGTGCGGCGCAATCCCTACCTGCAAGACGACCTGCTGGACGATCCCAAGCGCCGTCACCAGCTGGTCGACGCCCTGAACCACCGCCTCGCCGAGATCGACAAGCGGCGCGACGACGACCACGGCGCGCGCGACGCCAAAGTGCGGCGCCTGCTGGACACGGCCCGCGCGGCGGTCGCCCGCTTCGAGGACGATTTCATCCAGACCGCCGCCCTGCGCCAGGCGGCGCTGCGCAAACTGTCGCACATCACCGCCAAGGACAACATCCGCTTCGACGGCCTGTCGCGCGTGTCGCACGTCACCGACGCCACCGACTGGCGCGTCGAATACCCCTTCGTCGTGCTGATGCCCGACACCGAGGACGAAATCGCCGCGCTGGTGCGCGCCTGTATCGCCCTGGGCCTGACCATCATCCCGCGCGGCGGCGGCACCGGCTACACCGGCGGCGCCATCCCGCTGACTTGGCGCTCGGCGGTCATCAACACCGAAAAGCTCGACGCCATCGGGCCGGTGGAGGCCGTGGCCCTGCCCGGCGTGGACGGCCCCGTCCACACCGTCCTGACCGGCGCCGGGGTGGTCACACGCCGCGTCGCCGAGGCCGCCGAGGCCGCCGGCCGGGTCTTTGCCGTGGACCCGACCTCGGCCGACGCCTCCTGTGTCGGCGGCAACGTCGCCATGAATGCCGGCGGCAAAAAGGCCGTGCTGTGGGGCACCGCGCTCGACAACCTCGCCTGGTGGCGCATGGTGGACCCGGAGGGCAACTGGCTCGAAATCACGCGCCTGGCGCACAATCTGGGCAAAATCCACGAGGCCGGCGAGGTGCGCTTCGAGCTGAAATGGTTCGACGGCGCCAAGGCGCCCGGCCAGGCACCGCTGAAAACCGAGATCCTCACGATCGAGGGCCGGCGCTTCCGCAAGGCGGGTCTGGGCAAGGACGTCACCGACAAATTCCTCGCCGGCCTGCCGGGCGTGCAAAAAGAAGGCTGCGACGGCCTGATCACCGCCGCCCGCTGGGTCCTGCACCGCATGCCGGCGCACACGCGCACGGTCTGTATGGAGTTCTTCGGGCAGGCGCGCGACGCCGTGCCTTCGATCGTCGAGGTCAAGCACTATCTCGACACCGAGGGCCGGGCGCGCGGCGCCATCCTGGCGGGCCTCGAACACCTGGACGAGCGCTACCTGCGCGCCGTCGGCTACGCCACCAAGAGCAAGCGCGGCACGCTGCCGAAAATGGTTCTCATCGGCGACATCGTCGGCGACGACGACGAAGCGGTCGCGCTGGCCGCCAGCGAGGTCGTGCGCATCGCCAATTCCCGCCACGGCGAGGGCTTCATCGCCGTCAGCCCCGAGGCGCGCAAGAAATTCTGGCTGGACCGCGCCCGCACGGCGGCCATCGCCCGCCATACCAACGCCTTCAAGATCAATGAGGACGTGGTGATCCCCCTGGATCGCATGGGCGAATACACGGACGCCATCGAGCGCATCAACATCGAGCTCTCGACGCGCAACAAGCTGCGCCTGATCGACGCGCTCGAGGCCTACCTGGACGGCGAGCTGCCGATCGGCAAGACCGAGGACCACGACGCGGCCGAGCATACCCGCGAGGAAATCCTGGCCGCGCGCCGGCGCGATGCGCTGGACACGCTGGCCACCGTGCGCCACCGCTGGTCCTGGCTGCTGGACGGCCTGGACGCGCCCCTGGCCGACAATCTGGACACCCTGGCCGCGCTGGGCCTCGAGGAACACCTGCCGACGCTGCGCGAACGCCTCGAACGCCAGCCCGAGGCGCGGATCTTCGAGGTGGTGCAGGACCATACCCTGCGCATTTCGTGGAAAGCCGACATCCGCAGCGCCATGGAGCGCCATTTCGCCGGCGCCGATTGCGCCGCCGTGCTGGCCGGCCTGCAGGCGACGCACGACCGCATCCTCAAGAGCCGTGTATTCGTGGCCTTGCACATGCACGCCGGCGACGGCAACGTCCACACCAATATTCCGGTCAACTCGGACGACTACAAGATGCTGCGCGAGGCCAACGAGGCGGTCGCCCGCATCATGAGCATCGCCCGCAGCCTGGACGGCGTGATCTCGGGCGAACACGGCATCGGCCTGACCAAGTACGAATTCCT
>JBEBRQ010000018.1:0-50609 GCA_040394755.1 Castellaniella defragrans
CCACGACAACCGGAATCACAATCCGGGACTCTACCAACTGAGCTACGGTCACCGCCGGATCGGGAAAACGGGGAAATGCCCGTAAAACCGACAGAAAAGCGATTCTAGCATGAACACGGGCGGTTTTGCATGGGCGCCGATCGTGTCGCGGCGGTGCGTGTTCCCCCTGCGGATTTCCCGTCATGTTATGGTTGATTCCGGCGCCGAAGGCATCCCTGCATCGTGACGCCGGGGCTCCTGCGGCCGAGCGGCAGGGGTTCTTCACCAGACAGGACGCTGGTCATACAGCAATGGAGTGCGTTCATGGCACAATTATTCGTCGTACATCCCGAGAATCCGCAATCCCGGCTGTTGCGGCAGGCGGGCGAACTTCTGGCCGAGGGTGGCTTGGTGGCGGTGCCCACCGATTCCAGCTATGCCGTGGTGGCCCGGCTGGACGACAAGGCGGCGGCTGAGGGCCTGCGCAGGCTGCGTGGTCTCGACGATCGCCACCATCTGACGCTGCTGTGCCGCGATCTGGCCGAGATCAGCCATTTCGCGCGGGTCGACAATCGTCAATATCGCCTGTTGAAAATGGCGACCCCGGGGCCCTGGACCTTCATCCTCGAAGCCTCACGCGAGGTGCCGAGGCGGGTGTCCCATCCCTCGCGCAAGACGATTGGTATCCGGGTGCCGGAGCATCGCGTCGCCCTGGCGTTGATCGAGGCGGCGGGCTCGCCGCTGATGTCCACGACGCTGATCCCCCAGGGTGAGGAGCTGCCGCTGAATGACGCCCAGGAAATCTTTTCTCGTTACGAGCATGACCTGGCCGCGGTGGTCGACGGCGGATCATGCCCCTTCGAGCCGACTACGGTTATCGATCTCACCGGCGACACCCCTCAGGTGGCGCGCCGGGGGCGCGGCGATCCGGCGGTCCTGGGCCTGGGTTGACGGAGCATTATGGAATCCTTGATCCAGACCATTACGGTCTATGCATTGCCGGTCCTGTTCGGCATCACCCTGCATGAGGCGGCGCATGGCTACGTGGCGCGCATGTTCGGCGATCCGACGGCCTGGCAGGCCGGTCGGATCAGCCTCAATCCACTCAGGCACATCGATCCGGTGGGCACGATCGTCGTGCCTCTCGCGTTGCTGTTCACCTCCAAGCTCATGGGCGGGGCTGGCCTGCTGTTTGGCTGGGCCAAGCCGGTGCCTGTGGACTGGGGCCGCTTGCGCCGTCCCAAACAGGACATGCTCTGGGTGGCCCTGGCGGGTCCCGCGTCGAATCTGTTCATGGCGATCCTGTGGGCGGTTTCCCTGCGCCTGATGATTACGACGGGAGGGGTGAACAGTCGGGGCGATTTCTGGTTTCTCATGGCCAATGCCGGCGTGCAGGTCAATCTGATTTTGATGGCCCTGAACCTGGTGCCGCTGCCGCCCCTGGATGGCGGGCGCATCGTCTTCAGCCTGCTGCCATCGCGCATGGCCTGGCAGTATTCCCGGATCGAACCCTACGGCCTGTTGATCCTGGTCATTCTGATGTTCACCGGCGCCCTGTGGATCATCCTGGGGCCTCTGCTGTCCTTCGGACAGTGGATCGTCAATGTTTTCCTATGAGCCGGGCCTGTTCATCCAGTACACTGGCAGCTTTATAATCGGGGCCTCGTATCCCCAGATGCTCTCAGGAGGCAGTGCTCATCATGGCCAGTTCGGATTCATCCTCCCCCACCTTCCAGGGCAGCATGGTCGCGCTCGTGACGCCCATGCACCCCGACGGACGATTGGATATCGAGGCGTTCCGAAAACTCATCGACTGGCACGTCGAGCAAGGCACCGATGCCCTGGTGGTGGTCGGGACCTCGGGCGAGTCGCCCACCGTGACAGTGGACGAGCAGGCCGAGCTGATCGCGGTCGCGGTGCGCCATGCGGCGGGCCGGATTCCCGTGATTGCCGGCACCGGGGGCAATTCCACCGCCGAGGCGATCGAGCTTTCCCGCCACGCAAAGGCGGCGGGGGCGGCGGCGGGCCTGTCCGTGGTGCCTTACTACAACAAGCCGACCCAGGAAGGCCTGTACCAGCATTTCCGCAGCGTGGCCGAGGCGGTCGATCTGCCGTGTATTCTGTACAACGTGCCGGGGCGCACGGTGGCCGATCTGGCCAACGACACTGTCCTGAGGCTCGCCCAGGTGCCTGGCATCATTGGTGTCAAGGATGCGACCGGCAACATCGGCCGGGGCGCCCAGCTCATTGCCGAGGCGCCGGCGCATTTCCAGGTGATCAGCGGCGACGATCCGACCGCGGCGGCCCTCATTTTGCTGGGCGGGCGCGGCAATATTTCGGTGACCGCCAATGTCGCCCCGCGTCTCATGCACGAGCTGTGCGCCGCCGCCCTGCGTGGCGATGTGGCCGAGACGCGCCGCCTGAATGCGCGATTGAGCGAGCTCAACCGCGTGCTGTTCCTCGAAGCCAACCCCATCCCCGTCAAATGGGCGGTGGCCGAAATGGGTTTGACCCCGCTCGGCTATCGCCTGCCCTTGACGCCTCTGGACCCCCAGTATCGCGCCGTCGTGCGCCAAGCTCTGATTGATGCAGGTTCACTCTGAATGAAAACTAAACGTACGCCGACCCGATGGGTCCAGACGGCTCTTGGATTGAGCCTGTTGGCGCTGGCTGGCTGCTCCACTCTGGGGCAGCTGACCGGCCAATCCGAATCGATCGAATACAAGAGCACGGTCTCGGGCGATCCCCTGACCATTCCGCCCGACCTGACCAAGGCCAATGAGAATCCGCACTATCAGGCGCCCGAAGGCACGGCGCGCCTGAGCGATTACGCCGCCAGCAGCCAGGCGCAGGCCAATCTCGCGCCGGCGGACCGGGTCCTGCCGCGCCAGGACGGCATCCAGATCATGCGCGACGGCACGCTGCGCTGGCTGGTTGTCGATCAGCAGGCCGAAACGCTGTTCCCCAAGGTGATCGAGTTCTGGGGTGACCAGGGCTTCACCATCCAGTCCCAGGATCCGCGCGCGGGGCTCATTCAGACCGACTGGGCTGAAAACCGTGCCAAGATTCCCGAAGGCTGGCTGCGCAGCGCCCTGGGCAGCGTCATCGACCAGGTGTTCGACAGCGGCGAGCGCGACCGCTTCACGACACGCCTGGAGCGCGCCAACGGCAAGACCGAGATCTACATCAGCCATCAGCACATGGAGGAAACGCCCACCAGTGACGGCACTGCCTTCAAGTGGGTGTTCGGCAAAGAGGATCCGGGCCTGAATGCCGCCATGCTGGCGCGCCTGATGGTCCATCTCGGCGCCACCGAGCAGCAGGCGCAGGCCAAGCTGGCTTCCGCCGAGAACGCAACCGGTCCGGCGGCGACGCAGGTCGGGGCCGATGAGGCCGCCCTGCGCCTGAACGAGCCTTTCGACCGGGCGTGGCGGCGTGTGGGCGTGGCCATCGATTCGGCGCGATTCACGGTCGAGGACCGCAACCGCGAACAAGGCGATTACTACATCCGCTACCTGGATACGGACACTGGCGAAAAGATCGAGCAGCAGAATGTGTTCGGTCGCCTGTTTGGTTCGCGCAGCACTGCCGAGCCCTTGAAGCTGCGCATCCACGTTGCCGAGGGCGGTGACGGCACGGTGGTTTCAGTGCGCGACGAGGCGGGTCAGCCCAAGACCGACGCTACGGCCCAGCGCATCATCTCGGTGCTGTCCAAGCACTTGAACGAAACCCGCTGACCGGTGGTTCCAGCCTCTCGTCCGGTATCGATCCGGACGGGGCTGGCCGCCTCGCGGTTCGCCGGTTCAGGCCGCCAGGCCCGGGGCCGGTTCTGCCGGTCGTTCGGCGTTCAGGCTTTCTCCGAACCAGGCCAGCCCGGGTCCCAGGGCGGCCACTTCGCCGACGATGATCAGTGCGGGCGAGCCGATGGCGTGCCGGCGGATCAGATCCTCCAGGCTTTCCAGAGTGGCATAGAGCGCCCGCTGGTCGGCGCGCGAACCGTTTTCCACCACCGCGCAGGGGGTGCCGGGCGCAAGGCCATCGGCCAGCAGTTGCGCACGCAGGCCCGGCAGGCGTTCCACACCCATGTAATACACCAGCGTGCGGCCCTTTCCGGGTTGCGTGGCGGGCGCCGCCGCGGCGTCGACACGGCGGTGAGCCGTGGCCAGGGTCAGGGATTGCGCATGATCGCGGTGTGTGAGCGGGATGCCGGCGTAGGCGCCGCAGGCCAGTGCCGCCGTGATGCCGGGCACCACCTCATAGTCGATGCCGTGCCGTTTCAGGTGCTGCAGTTCTTCGCCGCCGCGGCCAAAGACCATCGGATCGCCGCCTTTCAGGCGCACGACGCAGCGGCCTTGGCGCGCGTGCGACACCATCAGGGCATGAATACGATCCTGGGTGGCCTCGTGCCGGCCGCCGGGCGCCTTGCCCACGTCGATCAGCAGGGCGTCGCGCCGCGCCAGCGCCAGGATGCCGGCGCCGACCAGACGGTCGTGCAGGATGACGTCGGCTTCGTTCAGCGCCCGCAAGCCGCGCAGTGTGAGCAGGCCGGGATCGCCCGGGCCGGCGCCGACCAGCAGCACCCGGCCCCACGGCGCTGTCGCTGGCTGCGCCAATGCGGCGTCGAGCAGGCGTTCGGCCTCGTCTGCCTGGCTGCGCCGCAGAGCGCCCAGGACCGGGCCGTCCAGCAGCCAGTCATAGAATGCGCGGCGCGCCCGCAGGTCTGGCCGCGCCGCCCGGATGGCGGGGCGTTTGCGCCAGGCCAGGGCGGCCAGGGCGGCCAGGGAGTGATCGAACAGGGATTCGATGCGTTCGCGCATCCGGCGCGCGATCACCGGCGCGCTGCCGCCCGACGAGATTGCAATCGTCACCGGCGACCGATCCACGATGGCCGGTACTTGCGCGCTGGACAGCTCTGGATCGTCGACGACATTGCAGAACAGGCGGCGGGCGCTGGCGGCTTCGGCGACCCTGCGGTTGAGCACCCGATCATCGGTGGCGGCCACGGCCAGCCAGGCGTCGTCCAGCCAGGCGGGTTCGAATTCCCCTAGGCATAGTGCGATCTCGCCTGCCTGGGCACGCGCCCGCACCCGGGGATGAGCCGCGCGCGCGCCCACGACGACCTGGGCGCCGGCGGCCAGCAGCAGGCTGATCTTGCGCTCGGCGACCAGGCCGGCGCCGACGACCAGCACCTTGCGGCCCTTGAGGTCGGCGAACAGGGGAAAGTGATTCATACGACTTGCGTGCGCACCAGGAAGTCGCCGAAACCCTCGTCCGTTTCGCGCTGCGCCGCGTAGCTTGCGAATAGCGTGTCCAGACTGGACAGAATGGCCGCTTCGTCGATGTTTTCGCGGTACAGGATGTTCAGGCGCTCGCCTGTGAAATCGGCGCCCAGGCGCAGGTCGTAGCGGCCCGGTGCGCGTCCGACCAGCGCGATCTCGCCCAGATAGGGGCGCGAACAGCCGTTCGGGCAGCCCGATATTCGCAGCAGGATGGGGGCATTGGCCAGGCCGTGCTTTTCGAGCAGCGCCTCGAGCCTGGGCAGCAGCACCGGGGTGTAGCGCTCGCTCTCGGCCATGGCCAGACCGCAGGTGGGCAGCGCGACACAGGCGATGTGGTGGCGCCGGATGCCGCTTTGCCGGCGATAGCCGTCCAGGCCGTATTCCTGGACCAGCGCGTCGATGGCGGGACGGTCGGCGGCATCGACGTTGGCAATGACGAGGTTCTGGTTGCAGGTCATGCGGAACTCGCCCTTGAGGATATTGGCGATTTCGCGCACACCGGTCTGCAGGCGCAGGCCGTCGCGATCCCAGAGGCGGCCCGAGGCGATATACAGGCCCAGGTGCCAGCGGCCGTCCTCGCCCTGAGACCAGCCGTAGCGGTCGCCGTTGCGCTCGAAGCGATAGGGGCGCGGCGCATGCAGCGTTTTGCCGCTATGCGCCTGGATCTGTTCGCGAAACCAGTCCACGCCGAGAGTGTCGACGGTGTACTTGAGGCGCGCGTGCTGGCGTTCGCGGCGGTTGCCATGGTCGCGCTGCAGGATGACCACGGTCTCGGCGACGGCGATCAGGTCCTCGGGCGTGACGAAACCCACCAGCGAACCCAGGCGCGGATAGGTGGTGGGATCGCCCGCCGTCGCCCCCATGCCGCCGCCGATGGCGACGTTGAAACCTTGCAGGACGCCGTTCTCGATGATGGCGATCAGGCCCAGATCGTTGGCGAAGACGTCGCAGTCGTTGGTCGGGGGGATGGCGATGCCGATCTTGAATTTGCGCGGCAGGTAGGTGCTGCCGTAGAGGGGCTCCTCGTCGAGGGCTTCGGCGACTTTCTCGGCGCCGAGCCAGATTTCCGCGTAGGCGCGGGTGTGCGGCAGGAAATGATCGGACAGGCGCAATGCCCAGTCCTGGGCGAGCGCGTGCTGGCTGGACAGGTGGGGATTGACGGAACAGACGACCTGGCGGTTGATGTCCCCGCAGGCCGCGATCGTCGTGGCCCTGGCATCGCGGATGCCCTGCATGAAGGCGCGCAGATCGCGTTTGACGATGCCGTGCCACTGGAAAGTCTGGCGCGTGGTGATGCGCAGCCCCCGCGTGGCATACCGGCAGGCCAGCGCGTCGAGCGCCAGCCATTGGCCGGGGCTGACGACGCCGCCCGGCAGGCGCGCGCGCACCATGAAGGCGTAGGCCGGCTCCAGTTTCTGCTTGCGCCGTTCCTCGCGGATGTCACGGTCATCCTGCATGTAGCTGCCGTGGAATTTCAGCAGGTTGGTGTCGGGTTCGCGGATGGCGCCAGTCACCGGGTTTTCGAGTTCCTGGGCAATGGTGCCGCGCAGCCAATGGCTCCCGGCCTTGATGTCTTCCATGGGGGATAGCGGTGTAGTGCTCATGAGGGGGCCATATGAGGGGAATCAGTAGACGTCGCGCGCGTAGCGGCCCTGCGCGGCCAGCCCGTCGAGCCAGTGCCGGGCGCCTTCCGCGTCCAGGCCGCCCCGGTCGCAGGCGATTTCGAGCAGTGTGGTGTGCACGTCGCGGGCCATGTGGGCCGCATCGCCGCAGACATAGACGTGGGCGCCGCCCTCGATCCAGTCGTAGACCTCGGCGCCGCGTTCGGCCAGGCGGTGCTGCACGTAGATCTTTTCGGACTGGTCCCGCGAGAACGCCAGATCGATCCGGTGCAGGGCGCCGCAGGCGAGGGCCTGCTGCCACTCGGTCTGGTAGAGGAAATCGCTGCCGAAATGCGGGTTGCCGAAGAACAGCCAGTTGCGTCCCGTCGCGCCGGCCTCGGCGCGCGCCTGGACGAAGGCGCGGTATGGCGCCACCCCCGTGCCCGCGCCGATCATGATGATGTCGCGCCCCGGCTCCCGGGGCAGGCGAAAGCGTGTGTTTTCCTCGATGAACACCGGCGCCTTGGCGCCCTCGGGCAATTGGCTGAGGAACCGCGAGGCAACGCCCCAACGGTCCTCGCCCTCGCGTTCGAAGGCGACGTTGGCCAGCGTCAGATGGACTTCACCCTCGGTGACAGCGGCGCATGAGGCGATCGAGTACATGCGCGGCGCGAGGGGCCGCAGGGCGGCCACCAGCGCGTCCGCGTCCCAGGCGGCGGGCCAGGCGCGCAGGGCATCGATCAGTTGATGCCCGGCCATGCAGGCGGCCAGTGCTTCGCGTGCTTCGGGTTGCAGCAGGGCCTGGAGTGTGTCGTTGCCGGCGCGTGCGGACAGGGCCTGGAGGAATGGCCGCGTCAGCACGGTCAATTCCCGGTGGAGGCGCAGCCATTCGCCCAGGGGGCGCGCGGTTCCCTGGTGTTCGACCGGCGTCGCGGGGTCCAGGCCCGCGGCCTGGATCACGCGGGCCACCAGCGCCTCGTCCTGCACCGGCCAGACGCCCAGTGCATCGCCCGGTTCGTAGTGCAGTCCGCTGCCTTCCAGGGAGAGCTCGATGTGGCGGATGTCCTTGTCGCTGTCACGCCCCGTGATCCGCTGGTTCAGCAGCAGTTCGGCCTGGAAAGGTTGATCGCGTGTGACCTTGCCGGGCTGGGCGCGCAGGGGGGTGATGGTGGCGCCCGCCGGCGCCTCGGCGGCCTGCTTGAGTTGCCGGCGGATGTGTCCGAGCGCCGTGTCCTGCCAGGGGGCGGCCACTGTCTCGATGTCCAGGTCGGCTGCGCCGGCTTCCTGCAGGCGTTCGGCGCCGAGTTCAGCGAGGCGTTCGTCGATTTTCTGTGAGATTCCGCAGAACGAAGGATAGCTGGAGTCGCCCAGGCCGAGTACCGCGTATTTGAGGCGCGACAGTCTGGGCGCGCGCTTGCTCAACAGGAACTCCACCAGTGCGATGGCGTCGTCGGGCGGTTCGCCGTCCCCCTGGGTGCTCATGACGACATAGAGCAGTTGTTCTTCTTTGAGCTCGCGCGCGGGGTACTGGTCAGCGCGCACCAGCCGGGCATCCAGGCCCTGCGACTGGACGCGTTGCAGCAGGCCTTCGGCGATGCGTTTGGCGTTGCCGGTCTGGCTGCCGTAGAGGATCGTCAGGCGCTTTGCGCCGGTGGGCGCGGCGGCGACCGCCAGCGGCGCCGGGGCGCGGGATGGTTGCCGGCCTTGCGCCAGACCGGCGAAATAGCCGGACAGCCAGCTCAGCGCCTGAGGTTCCAGGCCGTCGGCCAGGTTGGCGAGCAAGGCATGTTTGGTTTCGGGCAAATGGGTCGGCGCGAGCATGGCATGGCCTGGGCGGGTTCATCGAGCCCATCATTCTATGGAGGCCCCGCGCCCGCGTGAACGACAGGATGCTTATGTCTTTATGCCGCATAAGCAAATGCCCGGCCGTAAGACCGGGCATTTGCCGGATTGCCGGGACGGTGATCAGTGAAAGAGGGCGCTGGCCTTGAGCAGGGTTTCCCAGATCCCCAGGGCCAGCGGGATGCCCACGTACAGCCAGAAGGCAACGAGCAGGATGGGGGATGGGGTGCGGGTCGTTTCGGACATGGCGGCTCCTTATTTTTGCGTGGCCAGGACGGGCGAGCCGGATCGCGGGCTGGTATCCGCTTCGGCATCCATGTGATGGCGGGCGTCGACCGGACGCACCAGCAGATTGCAGATCAGGCCGATGACGAGCAGTCCCGCCATCAGATACATCGTGACCATGTATGACTGCCCCGGCGGGACACCGCTATCAACCTGGTACTGGCGGATGTAGTTGACCAGCACGGGTCCCAGCACGCCCGCCATGGCCCAGGCGGTCAGCAGCCGGCCGTGGATGCCGCCGACGTAGCGCGTACCGAACAGGTCGGCCAGATAGGCCGGAATCGTCGAGAACCCGCCGCCGTACATCGACATGATGATCGTGTAGAACAGCACGAACAGCAGCACGTTGCCCGATGAGCCCATGCCTGGCACCAGGAAGTACAGCGCGGCCCCGAGTACGAAAAATATGGAGTAGGTGTTCTTGCGGCCCAGGTAGTCCGAGGCGCTGGACCAGAAGAACCGCCCGAGCATGTTGGCCAGGGACAGCAGGCCCACGAAGCCGGCTGCCGCCGCCGGAGTGATGGTGTTGCGGAAGCTTTCCTGGATCATGACCGAGGCCTGGCCCAGGACGCCGATGCCGGCCGTCACGTTCAGCATCAGCGCCATCCACAGGAGCCAGAACTGCGGGGTTTTCAGGGCCTGGTCGATGTGCACGTGCTTATGAGAAATCATGATCTTGCGCGCCACGGGCGGGGTCCAACCCGCAGGTTTCCAGTCGGCGGCGGGGATGCGGATCGCATAGGCGCCGATCATCATGGATGTGAAATACAGCGCGCCCATCACCAGGAAGGTTTGCGCCACCCCCATGGAATCCGGGCCGCGGAAGTGCTCCATCAGAGTGACCGACAGGGGCGAGGCGATGAAGGCGCCGCCGCCAAAGCCCATGATGGCCATTCCGGTCGCCATGCCGCGTTTGTCGGGGAACCACTTGATCAGGGTCGAGACCGGCGAGACATAGCCGATTCCCAGGCCGATGCCGCCGAGCACGCCGTAGCCCAGATAGAGCAGCCAGATCTGGTGTGTCGAGATCCCGATGGACGACACGATGAAGCCGCCGCCGAAACAACATGCCGCCACGAACATGGCTTTGCGGGGGCCGACCTCCTCGAGCCACTTGCCCGCGAAAGCCGCCGACAGGCCGAGGAACAGGATCGCCAGGCTGAAGATCCATCCCAGAGCGGGCAGGCTCCAATCCTCGGGGGCCGAGGACTGGATGCCGATCAACTGGGTCAGGGGCCGGTTGAATACCGAGAATGCATAGGCCTGGCCGATGCATAGATGGACTGCCAGGGCCGCCGGCGGAATCATCCAGCGGTTGAATCCTGGCGGCGCGGTGATGCGTTCCTTGCTGAAGAAACCCGTATGTAGCGTTTCCTTGTTCATGCTGTCTCCTGTCCCGGGCGGCCAGTCCGGCGAATTTTGATTTGTGCGATTGAGGCCAGGGATCGTGTAGAAGGAAAAGGGCGGTGTCCTCCGGTGTGGGTGGTTCGGGTGGAATCCGGCTCAGGCCTGCTGGGCTTGCGGGTACAGGCGCTCGCGGTGTCGCGCGATGGCCTCCCGGCAGATGTCGCTCAGCACGGTCTCGCCCCAACGTCCGTCGGGATGGGTGTCGAGATAGTCGAGCAGGGCGCGGCGCATGCGCGGGTCCCAGAATCGATGAATGTGGTCGATGATGCCTTCGAGGCCGGTGGCTCGGTCCGGCATGGCTTCGAAGAAATGGCCGATGCGATTGGCCAGGCGGATCAGGTGCTCGATATTGGTCATGACACGTTCTCGTTCAGGTGTAGATAGCCAGGATGTGTATATATTGTGTATCTACCTTCGCGAGCAAAACCCACCAGCATCATCCGGGCTTCGCCCGCCAGCCGGATCGCCAGCGAGGTGGGGGCCGAGACCGCGACCAGCCCGTGGATACCGGCAGCATGCGTCTTTTGCACCATCTCGAAGCTCGCGCGGCTCGAGACCACGACGAAGCCCTGGCTGCGGTCCACCGGCTCGCGCAGCAGTCGGCCGATGAGCTTGTCGAGCGCATTGTGGCGGCCAATGTCCTCGTATAGCCAGAGGATCTGGCCCTGCGCGTCGGCCCAGGCCGCCGCGTGCGTCGCGCCGGTGAGGTTGTGCAGGGGCTGCTGCTGGCGCAGTTCGCCCAGTGCGCGCTCGATGGCGCGGGCCGGCCAGGGCCGTGCGGGCGGCGGCAGGGGTGGCAGGTCGCGGCGGACCTGCGCCAGGCTTTCCACGCCGCACAGGCCGCAGCCGGTGCTGCCGGCGAGATTGCGATGGCGCAGCTTGAGCGCGTGCAGCCGGGCCGTTGCGATCCGCATTTCGGCGACCAGCCCCTCGGGCGTGGCGCGGATGGCGATGTCCCGCAGCTCGTCGATGGACTCGATGATGCCTTCGGTGAAGGAAAATCCCAGCGCGAGTTCCTCAATGTGCAAGGGCGAGGCCAGCAGCGCGGCGTGGGCGATGCCGTTGTATTCCAGTGCCACCGCCTGTTCGCAGGCGATGGCGTCCTGGCCGGCGTGCGTGCCGGCGGCGTCCGCGCGCAGCACCGGGTGGATCGAGTGGCCGGCCGCGGTTTCGGGATTTGCGGACCAGGGATCGTAGTCGGCGGGATGCATGGCGGCTCTCCGTTCAGCGATCCAGAGTGGCGGGCGCCGCGATGCGCTCGCGCAGCAGGCGCGCCTGTTTTTCCTCGAAGGCCGCCCAGTCTTGCTGCCAGGTGGAGGGGGTGGTGACCTTGCGGACCTGGACGGCGGTGACCTTGTATTCGGGGCAATCGGTCGCCCAGTCGGTGTTGTCCGTCGTCAGGATGTTCGAGCCGCATTCCGGAAAGTGGAAAGTCGTGTAGACCACCCCGGGCTGGATGCGGTCGGTGACCGTGGCCTTGAGGACGGTTTCCCCGGACCGGCTCTGGATGGCGACCCGATCGCCGTCGATGATGCCGCGATCCTCGGCGTCGTGCGGATGGATTTCGAGCACGTCCTCGTTGTGCCAGGCCACATTGGCGGTGCGCCGGGTCTGGACGCTGGCGTTGTACTGCGACAGGACGCGTCCGGTGGTCATGAGCAGCGGGAACTTGCGGGTGGAGCGTTCCTCTGTGGGGACGTAGCGGGTGATCATGAAGCGGCCCTTGCCGCGCACGAACGTATCCACGTGCATGATCGGCGTGCCCTCGGGCGCCTGGTCGTTGCATGGCCACTGGATGCTGCCGCCCAGCGCCGCGATGCGGCTGAACGACACCCCGGAAAAATTGGGCGTCAAACGCGCGATCTCGTCCAGGATCTCGCCCGGATGGGCATAGTCCATCGGGTAGCCCATGGCCTTGGCCAGGGCGCAGGTGACCTCCCAGTCGGCCAGCCCCGCCTTGGGTTTCATGACCTGCCGCACGCGCGAGATGCGCCGTTCCGCGTTGGTGAAGGTCCCGTCTTTTTCCAGGAAGGACGAACCGGGCAGGAACACGTGGGCGTATTTGGCGGTTTCGTTGAGGAACAGGTCCTGCACGATGACGCATTCCATGGCCTCCAGCGCCTGGATCACGTGCCGGGTGTTGGGATCGGACTGGACGACGTCCTCGCCCTGGCAGTACAGGCCCTTGAACGAGCCGCTGTGGGCCGCATCGAACATATTGGGCAGTCGCAGGCCCGGCTCGGATTGCAGGGGCACGCCCCAGGCCTGCTCGAACAGGCCGCGAACCTGATCGTCGGAGACATGGCGGTAGCCCGGGAATTCGTGCGGGAACGAGCCCATGTCGCAGGAACCCTGGACATTGTTCTGGCCGCGCAGGGGATTGATGCCCACGCCGCTGCGGCCGATATTGCCGGTCGCCATCGCCAGATTGGCGATCGCCATGATCGCGGTGGAGCCCTGGCTGTGTTCCGTGACGCCCAAACCATAATAAATGGCGGCGTTGCCTCCGGTGGCGTACAGCCGCGCCGCGCCGCGCAGATCGGCGGCCGGCACACCGGTCAGTGATTCGGTGGCCTCGGGCGCGTTTTCCGGGAGGCTGACGAATTGCATCCATTGCGTCAAAGCCTCGGGCTCGCAGCGGGCCTGGACGAAGTCATGGTCCACCAGGTTTTCGGTGACGATGACATGGGCCAGGGCATTGAGCACCGCCACGTTGGTACCGGGGCGCACGGGCAGATGGAAATCGGCCTTGATATGTGGCGAGTCCACCAGATCGGTGCGGCGCGGGTCGATCACGATCAGGCGCGCGCCCTGGCGCAGGCGCCGCTTCAGGCGCGAGGCGAAGACCGGGTGGGCCGCGCTGGGGTTTGCGCCGAGAACGACGGCGACGTCCACATCCATCACCGAGTCGAAGGTCTGCGTGCCGGCGGATTCGCCGATCGTGGTTTTCAGGCCGTAGCCCGTGGGCGAGTGGCAGACGCGCCCGCAGGTATCTACATTGTTATTACCCATGACTGCGCGCACGAATTTCTGCACCAGATAGGTTTCCTCGTTCGTGCAGCGCGACGAGGTAATGCCGCCGACCGAGTCGACGCCATATTTGGCCTGGATGCGCCGCAGCTCGGAAGCCGTGTGCGCGAAGGCCTCCTCCCATGAAACCTCGCGCCAGGGGTCGGTGATTTTTTCCCGGATCATGGGCTTGGTCAGGCGGTCTGCATGGGTGGCGTAGCCCCAGGCGAAGCGGCCCTTGACGCAGGAGTGTCCGCGATTGGCCTTGCCGTCCTTCCAGGGCATCATGCGCACGACCTGCTCGCCTTTCATTTCCACCTTGAAGCCGCAGCCCACGCCGCAGTAGGCGCAGGTGGTGATCACGGCATGCTCGGCCTGGCCTTGCTCGATGATTGTGTTTTCGGTCAGCGACGAGGTCGGGCAGGCCTGGACGCAGGCGCCGCAGGAGACGCAGTCGCTTTCCAGAAAGCCGTCGTTCTGGCCGGCGACGATGCGCGATGCGAAACCCCGGCCGTCGATCGTCAGGGCGAAGGTGCCCTGGACCTCGTCGCAGGCGCGTATGCAGCGGCTGCAGACGATGCATTTCGAGGCGTCGTAGGTGAAATAAGGGTTCGAGGTGTCGGGGCGGTCATCGAGGTGATTGGCGCCGTCGAAGCCATAGCGGACGTTGCGCAGGCCCACGACCCCGGCCATGTCCTGCAGCTCGCAATCACCGTTGGCTGGACAGGTCAGGCAGTTCAGGGGGTGGTCGGAAATGTAGAGCTCCATGACGTTGCGGCGCAGCGCGTGGAGCTTGGCGTTTTCCGTCCAGACCACCATGCCTTCCTCGACCGGCGTGGTGCAGGAGGCGGGGTAGCCGCGCCGGCCTGCGATCTGCACCAGGCACAGGCGGCAGGAGCCGAAGGCCTCGAGATTGTCGGAGGCGCACAGTTTGGGAATATTGATGCCCGCGAGCGCGGCGGCGCGCATCACCGAGGTGCCTGCCGGCACGGACACGGCGGTGCCGTCGATGGTGAGTTGCACGAGTTCTGTGGATGGCGACGGCGGCGTTCCCAGGTCGCGGTCGCGTTTGACGACGGTTTCCAGCATGGCGCAGGCTCCTAGGTGGTTTGCAGGGCGGGGGTCAGGCCGAAGTCCTCGGGGAAGTGTTGCAGGGCCGACAGCACGGGGTAGGGCGTCATGCCGCCCAGGGCGCACAGCGATCCGGAGAGCATGGTGTCGCACAGATCGCGCAGCAGTTCGGTCTGGTCCTCGCGGGCCAGGTCGCGGCGGATTTTCTGGATGATCTCGACGCCTCGCACCGAGCCGATGCGGCAGGGCGTGCACTTGCCGCAGGATTCGACGGCACAGAATTCCATGGCGTATTCGGCCATGGCCGCCATGTCCACGGTATCGTCGAAAGCCACCACCCCGCCGTGCCCGAGCATGGCGGAAATCCCCATGAAGGCCTCGTAATCCAGCGGGGTGTCCCATTGGGATTCGGGCAGGTAGGCGCCCAGCGGCCCGCCCACTTGTACTGCGCGCAGCGGCCGGCCCGACGCGCTGCCGCCGCCGTAGTCGTACAGCAGCTCGCGCAGGGTCAGGCCGAAGGCCTTTTCCACCAGGCCGCCGTGGCGGATGTTGCCAGCGATCTGGAAGGGCAAGGTACCGCGCGACTTGCCCATGCCGAAATCGCGATAATGCTCGGCGCCCCGGGCGAGAATGATGGGCACCGTGGCGAGGGAAATGACATTGTTGATGACGGTCGGGCATCCGAACAGCCCATGCACGGCGGGCAGGGGCGGCTTGGCGCGCACCATGCCGCGCCGGCCCTCCAGGCTTTCCAGCAGGGAGGTTTCCTCGCCGCAGATGTAGGCGCCCGCGCCGCGCCGCAGCTCGATGTCGAAGGACCGTCCGGAGCCCTGGATGTCGCCGCCCAGCCAGCCGGCCGCCCGCGCCAGCGCCAGGGCCTGGGCCAGCACGGCCTCGGCCTGGGGGTATTCGGAGCGCACATAGAGGTAGCCACGCGTTGCGCCCACCGCGAGTCCGGCGATCGTCATGCCTTCGATCAGCGACAGCGGATCGCCCTCCATCAGCATGCGATCGGAAAACGTGCCCGAGTCCCCCTCGTCGGCGTTGCAGACGATGAACTTGCGCGGCGCCGGCGTGTCGAGCACGGTGCGCCACTTGATGCCGGTGGGAAAGGCGGCGCCGCCGCGCCCCCGCAGGCCCGATGCCGTGACGATGGACACGATGTCGGCGGAGGGCATGGCCAGCGCCTTGCGCAGTCCGGCAAAGCCGCCGTGCGCCTCGTAGTCCTTGATATCGAGCGGATCGATGAGCCCCACGCGGGCGAAGGTCAGGCGTTCCTGTTTGCGCAGAAAGGGGATGTCCTCGGTCGGGCCGTGGCATAGCGGGTGGCCGCGTCCTTCTGTACAGACGGCATCCAGCACCGAGGGAACGTCAGCGAGCGTTACCGGCCCATAGGCGATGCGTCCGGCGGATGTCTGCGCCTCGACCAGGGGCTCGAGCCAGTGCATTCCGCGCGAACCGTTGCGTACGATGCGCAGTTCGATTCCACGGCGGGTGGCCTCATTGCGGAAAGCGGCGACCAGCGCGTCGGCCCCCATCGCGATCGCGGCGGTGTCCAGCGGGATATACAGTGTTTTCATCTCAGGCCTCCGGCGATTGCGCCAGCAGGGCGTCGAGCTTTTCAGGCGTCATGTGGGCATGGGGCCGCCCGTTGATCATGACGGCCGGTGACTGGGCGCACAGCCCCAGGCAGTAGACCGGCTCCAGTGAAACCGTGCCCGTCTGGTCCGCGGCGACCCGGGCCTGGGCGTGCGCATACAAGGCCTGCCCGCCACAGGCCTGACAGGACTCGGCGCGACAGACCTCCAGGCGCACGGGCGCCGGCGCCTCGCGGTGGAAGTGGCTGTAGAACTGGATCACCCCGTAAACCTCGGCGCGGGAGCGCTGGATTCCCTCGGCGATCTGGGCCACGACCGTGTCGGGGATGTAGCCGATGGCGTCCTGGACGGCATGCAGGATGGGCAGCAGCGATCCCTCCTGACCCGCGTGCAGCCGCAGGATGCCGCGCACGATGTCCGTGAAGTCCTGGGGGTGTGCCGCAACCGTATTCCGGGGTGCATCCATTTCTTGTCTCCTGGCGGACAGGCAGTCCGCAGCACGCTTTAATATGTTTTATATTGCATAATATTGTTCTTGTTGTTGAGAAACTATAATATGAAAAATTATTTGGATTCAATAAGATAAAAATTGCATATATGCGTGGATAGACGCCTATATATGTAGGATATTGCCTATTAATGTTTCTGGAGGAGCATATGGCGGCTTATCGCTTCAAACCAAAGCTCAGGTCTGAGTGGCTCCTGGAAAAGCAGAACGGCGAGATTCTCGCCATGGGCGAGGTGCTGCAATTGCTCGCCGCCGTGGATGAGTGCGGTCATATCGCCGGGGCCTGTCAGGCGCGGGGCATTTCTTATCGCCATGCCTGGGGCATCCTGCGCAAGGCCGAGGAGGAGTTCCAGGTGGCCCTGATCGAAACCTCGCGGCGGCGCGGCTCGCGCCTGACGAGTTTCGCCCAGCACCTGTTGTGGGCTCACCGCCGCATCGACGCGCGGCTTGCTCCGACTTTCGAGAGCATCGCCTCTGAACTCCAGGACGAACTGCAGCGCCTTTATTCCGAGGAGCTCTCTGTCCTGCGCCTGCATGCGAGCCACGGTTTTGCCGTCGAGGGCTTGATGCGCCTGGCCAACGACCAGGACCTGATGCCGCTCGAACTGCGCTACCGCACCGCGATCGAGGCGCTGACCTCGCTGGATCGCCGGGAATGCGACCTGGCTGGCTTCCAGGTGCCGGTCGCCAAGTACGAAAAACCGATTCTGGAACGTTATGCGCGCTGGCTCGATCCCGACCGCATGCTGCTGCTGCACCTGGCCGAACGCAACACCGGCCTGTTCGTGCGGCCCGACAATCCCAAGAACATCCAGTCCATCTCCGACCTCGTGCGGCCGGATGTGCGTTTCGTCAATCGCCAGATCGGTTCCAGCACCCGTTTCCTGGTGAACCTGATGCTCGAGGATCTGGACATCGATCCCAACGATGTGCGCGGCTTCGATACCGGCGAATTCACGCACATGGCCATCGCCGCCCATATCGCCAGCGGCATGGCCGATGTTGGCATCGGCGTGGAAACCGCGGCCTGGCGCTGTGGCCTGGCCTTCATTCCGCTGGCCAAGGAACGCTACTTTTTCGGGATCAACAAGGACCTGGTGGGGACCCACGCGCTGCAGCGCCTGCTCGACCTGATGAATGGCGAGGCCTATCAGGCCTACGTCAAGGATCTGGTGGGCTACGACAGCCGGCAGATGGGGCAGGTACAGACGCTGGAGCAGGCCTTCGGCGGCGATTTTCCCAGGATGCCGGACAACGTTCCCTTGGGCTGATTCACCTGAGTGGGCCGTCTTGCCGTGGGCGGCAAACCTGCATCACAGGAAATCGCGGCGGAGCTGATACAGCAGATCGAGCGCCTCGCGCGGGCTGAGCGTATCCGGGTCCAGGGCCTGCAACGCCGCCTTGAGGGGGGCGTCCGGCTCCTCGTCCTCGTGCTCGACCTCCTGGATGAACAGCGCCAGTTGCGAGTCGGCGCGGTTGCGCGCCTCGAGCTCGGCCAGCTCGCGCCGGGCGTGGCGGATGACCACCTGCGGGATTCCCGCGCGCTGGGCAACATGCAGGCCGTAGCTCTGGCTGGCCGGCCCCTTGCGCACCTCATGCAGAAAGACCACGCCATCGGCCGAATCGGCGGCGGCCAGATGCACGTTGACCGCGCCGTGGGCCTTTTCCGGCAGGCGCGTGATCTCGAAATAATGCGTGGCGAACAATACCAGGGCGCGGTTATGCGTCAGCAGCCGGTGGGCGATGGCCCAGGCCAGCGCCAGACCGTCGTAGGTCGAAGTGCCGCGTCCGATCTCGTCCATCAGCACCAGGCTGTGCGGAGTGCTCGCGGCCAGGATCGCGCTCGCCTCCATCATTTCCATCATGAAGGTCGAGCGTCCGCCCGCCAGATCGTCGGCCGCGCCGATGCGGGTGAATATCCGGTCGATCGGACCGATTTCCGCCCTGCTCGCGGGCACATAGCTGCCCATGCGTGCGAGCAGCGCGATCAGCGCCACCTGGCGCATATAGGTCGACTTGCCGCCCATGTTCGGACCCGTGATCAGCAGCATGCGGTGGTCCGCGTCGATCAGGCAATCATTGGGCGTGAACACCTCGATACTGTGCTCGACCACGGGATGACGACCCGCTTCGATCATCACCCTGGAGTCCGCGCACAGCGCCGGAGCCGCCCAGTCGTTGTCCAGCGCATGCCGCGCGAGGCTGGCGAGCGCATCGATGCGCGCCAGCGCCCCGGCGCTGCGCGCCAATGCCCCGGCGTGCGCCGCGATCTGTTCGAGCAGCGCGTCGAACAGGGCCTTTTCGCGGGCCAGGCCGCGCTCGCGCGCGGACAGGACCTTGTCCTCCCAGGCCTTGAGCTCGGGCGTGATGTAGCGTTCGGTGTTCTTGAGCGTCTGGCGGCGCCGGTAATCCGCGGGCACCTTGTCGGCCTGGCCGTGCGTCACCTCGATATAGAAACCGTGGACGCGGTTGTACTCGACCCGCAGATTGGCGATGCCGGTGCGCTCGCGTTCCCGCGCCTCGATGTCGAGGAGGAACTCGCCGCTGTCGCCGGCGAGCTTGCGCAGCGTGTCGAGCTCCTCGTCGTAACCCTCGGCGATCACGCCGCCTTCGCGGATCATCAGGGCCGGCTCGGGCGCGATCGCCCGCATGAGCAGCTCGCGCAGCGCGGTATCGACCGGGATGTTCTGGATATAGCCCAGCAACATGCCGTCGGCCTTGAAATGGGTGTCGGCCAGGGCCGCGATCAGGGGCAGGTGATCGAGCGCCTCGCGCAGGCTCGCCAGCTCGCGCGGCCGGATCGTGCGCAGTGCCAGGCGGGTCGCCATGCGTTCGAGATCGGGCAGCGTATCCAGTGCCCGCGCCAGCTCGCGCAGCGCGGCCGCGGCATCCCCGCCGCGCGCCGACAGCAGCTGTGAGATGGCGTCCTGGCGGGCCTGCGCCTTGGGATTCTCGCGCAGCGGCGCTTGTAGCCAGCGGCGCAACTGGCGGCTGCCCATCGGCGTGTGGCAGTGGTCGAGCGTGGAAAACAGCGTCGGCCCCTGGCCGTCGCCCAGCGATTCGGTCAACTCGAGATTGCGGCGGGTCGCCGGGTCCAGCACCACATAGTCGCCGCCCGCATCCACCGAAAGCGTCTGCACATGGCTGAGCGTCTGGGACTGCGTGGCGCCCACATAGCGCAGCAGCGCGCCCGCCGCGCGCGTGGCCAGCGGCAGGGGATCGAGGCCGAACCCGCCCAGGACATCCACGCCGAAATGCGTCAGCAGAGTATCGCGCGCGCCGTCGGTTTCGAAATGCCATTCGGGCGCGCGGCTGATCGCCATGTTGGCGGCGCCGGCGGGCGGCTCGGCGCGTTCCGCGCACAGCAGCTCCGCTGGCGCGATTCGCCCCAGCTCGGTATCGAGCATCGCGGGCGCGCATTCGCACACCTTGAATTCGCCATTGGCCAGATTCATCCAGGCGAGCCCGACCATTTCCCGCTGGCGTCCCTGGCCGGTCACGATCGCGGCGATGATCCGGTCCGACTTGGCGGGCAGCAGCGCGTCGTCGGTCAGCGTGCCCGGCGTCACCACCCGCACGATCCGGCGCTCGACCGGCCCCTTGCTGGCGGCGGGATCACCGATCTGCTCGCAGATCGCGATCGATTCGCCCAGCGCCACCAGGCGCGCCAGGTAGCCCTCCATCGCATGAAAGGGCACGCCCGCCATCGGGATCGGCGCGCCGTTCGAGGTGCCGCGCTTGGTCAGCGTCAGGTTCAGCAGCCGCGCCCCGCGCTCGGCGTCCTCGTAGAACATCTCGTAGAAGTCGCCCATGCGGTAGAACAGCAGATGCGAGCCCGCCTGCGCTTTCAGCGATAAATATTGCTGCATCATCGGCGTGTGGCCGGAAAGGTCGGGAGAAGTCATGGCGGCTTTGGATGTGCGAGGGTGTTGCGATGTGGTTCGGGATCGGCCTCCGGGGAGGAGGCATGGAACCCTTCATTGTACGGGGCGTTCGGTGGGGAAGCATTTCTTCGCTCGCTCCACTTTATGAGGTAATGGTGGCAAGATGATTCTTTATTAGTGAAACAGCAGCATTCGATATTCGGCACAGGAGCGAATTCGGATGCTGTTTTGGCACGAATAAGGAACGGTATGATTTCTATCCATATGGGTGGCGAGGACAAGACCGCGCAGATCAGCGACTGGGTGATTTACTGGAGCGACAAGTACGAAACCTTGCAGCTGACATGCTATTTCCCATCCAGGAAAACCTACACGCGGCCGCTCAGTGATTGTTGCATCGTCCCTGCTCGTGACTTGGGTGAGATGTTGCTGGCAAAGCCTGGCAGCGCGATTGCCAAGCCCATCAAAAAGGCGACGATCTACGGCGAGCGGTATGCCGTCGTGCATTATCCGGATTCTGATCAACCCTACGTTTACAAGTTGGACGGTCTCCAGTTTGTCGCGCAGACGGCAATGAAGGAAGCGCCGGTCTTTCGCTATTTCACTGCTGTGGCAAATGCCCGGGAAGACCACGCGGGTTCGGGGGACCAGCAAGCGATCGCCGCCAATGTCGTGCGCCAGCTTGGCAAGCTTTCCGCCCGCGCCGATACCGCCTTACATGCTTATTGCACGGGGCAGAACGAAGCGCGGGAGCCTGGTGGGAGTCTGATCTATCCGTTCGGCGTCAACGAAAGCCAGCTCACGGCGGTCGAGCAGGCTTTCAGTGCGCAGATCAGCGTGATCGAAGGCCCGCCGGGGACCGGCAAGACTCAGACCATCTTGAATATCCTCGCCAATATCCTGCTGCGTGGTCAAACGGTCGCGGTGCTGTCCAACAACAATGCGGCGGTGACGAACGTCTACGAAAAGCTGGAGAAATTCGGTCTGGGCCACTTGGTCGCCAAACTCGGCAGCAAGGAAAATCGAGAGGCCTTCTTCGCCAACCCGCCGCCTTGGCCATTGACTGAACCAGAGCCCGCTGCGACCATGGACGAGATCCAGTCGATGCTGGCGCAGTTGAAGCAGTATCTGCACGATCACAACAGGGCGGCGCAACTGCAGATGGAAATCGATGAATTGAGCATCGAGCGGCGTCATCTCCTCCAGTGGCAGGAGGACAGCGGGGTGCGAGCTTGCGCCTCTTTGGATAAGTACAGATTATCCCCGAGCAAGGCGGCGGACCTGATGGCTTACCTATCTTATCTTGGCGAGCGGCGCATTCGGCTCAAAGACCGCATCGAGATGCTGTTGAACTTCAGGATTTTCCGCGTCGGGCCTTTTGCGTTGGGCGGTGCGCGGCAGTCCGCCTTTCATGCCCTGCAAATGTACTATTACGACAAGGTGCTGCGGGACAAGGAAGCTGCCCTGTTGGCTTGCCGAGAGTCGTTGGCGCATGGGCATTTCATGGCTTTGCTGGATGCATTGACGACGGCGTCGATGCGCTACCTGAAGCGCTACCTGTATGCGCAGGGCAAGGCATCGGACGCCTTTGATGCGCAGACGTACCGTCAGCGGTTCGATGCTTTCGTGCAGCGCTTTCCAATTCTTGGCAGCAGCACACACTCTATCGTCAATTCGATCGCGCCGGGGGCGGTCCTCGATTATGTGATCATCGACGAAGCCTCGCAGCAGGATATCGTGCCGGGCATCCTGGCGCTGGGTTGTGCGAAGAACCTGATTGTCGTTGGCGACAGCCGCCAGTTGGCGCATATTCCGGTTGCTCTGGGCCTCCCAGCCCCCGCCGATGTCTATGATTGCGAGCGCTACAGTTTGCTCGATTCGTGCATCGGCGTGTTCAAGGATGCTTTGCCCAGGACTTTGCTGAAAGAGCATTATCGTTGCCATCCCAGGATCATCCAGTTCTGCAATCAACAGTTCTATGACAACGCATTGGTGCCGATGACTCAGGACAACGGTGAAGCATCCTTGCGCCTGGTGGTGACCGCCAAAGGCAACCATGCCCACCGGAATACCAATCTCAGGGAGCTGGACTCTTTGCTGAAACTGCTCGACGAAGATGGCGAGCCCATCGAGCTGGGCAGTGATGGCCGAGGTTTCATTGCGCCTTTCAGGGCGCAGGCCGTTCTTTCGGGTACGTGCTTGCCAGCGGATTTTGTCAAGGACACGGTGCACAAGTTCCAGGGCCGGGAATGCGACGAAATAGTTTTCTCCACCGTATTGGACAAGAAGCGTCATAACCAGGATCGCAAGCGGCTGGAGTTCGTCGACGATCCGCGCATGGTCAATGTGGCGGTGTCTCGGGCCAAACACCGATTTACCTTGGTGACGGGTGACGAGGTGTTCTCCGCAAGCAATGGTCACATTGCGGCTTTGATACGCTATATCGAGTATTACGCGCAGGGTGAGCAGATCGTGCGTGCGCCCGTGGTGTCGGCGTTTGATTTATTGTACAGAGAGTACGATCAATCCCTGGCGCGGCTTCAGGCCAGATTGCGCCCCGAAGATTCCCAATACAGATCCGAACAGATTGTGGCGCAATTGTTAAGGGAGGCCCTGTCCGATGTGTCGTGCCGGGTGCTGATGTGTCACGCCCAGGTTCCGCTGGATCAGGTTGCCGCATTGACCAATCCCGCCTTGACGGAGCGGGAGCGGGCATTCATGCGCAACGGTGCCAGTTGTGATTTCGTGCTGTATTTCAAGGTGGGCAAGAAACCGCTGGGAGTGATCGAAGTCGATGGCGGCTCTCACGACAAGCCAGAGCAAGTGGCTCGGGACGCTTTGAAAAACAGCATCCTGGAAAAAAGCGATATTCCGATTCTGCGCTTGCGCACCGTTGAGAGCCACATCGAAGAAAAGATCGCCGGGTTTCTGGGGCGGTGGGTGGGTACTGCCCCGGGAATCTGAGCGATGCGGATCGCGCAGACGAACTGATGGCGCATATGTCTCTGGGCCGGGCGGTGTGTGTTGGCCACCTCCTTACTCCGATCTGCTCGAAGCATCCTCGTTATTTCCCCCGTTGACCCAATCCGTGTCGAGCCGCTTCATGTTCTCCAGCATCTTCAGCAGGTAGTGCAGCATGTGGGCAACGTCGTTGATCGAAAAGTCGCCCAGGATTTCCTCGTAGTACGCCAGGATCTTCGGGGTGGCCAGGGCGTGCCATACGTGCTGACCAGACTCGGTCATCGTCACCAGGCGCGACCGGCGATCATTGCCATCCGGGGCAACGCTCACGTGTCCATCGCGTTCCATCCGGCTGATGAGGCCGGACAGGTTTTGCCGGCTCACCATCAGGTACTTGGCCAGGTCGCCAATACTCATCCCCCCTTTGGCCTGCTCTCGCGACAGCGCGCCCAGTACGGCCCACTGCTGTGTCGTCAGCCCTTCCTTTTCCACTGCTCGCGAGCCTGTTTTATGCAACATGTTTGCACATTGATAGAGCCTGAAGAATAGCCTGTTGGCAAGTTCGAGCTTGGGTTGCAGAGGTGGTTTATTAGGGTTAATCATGATGTTTTTTTAACCAGGGTAGGCTTGTGTTCGTAGTGGGCACAATCTAGAATTGCGTCAATATATTGTTCTAAATCGGCCGCGGCACGCTTGGTGATCAGCATGCCGGATTATCGGTTAACCCCACCCACCCTGACAACCTCGAAAGGACATGCAATGAAACGATTCGAACACAAGACCATCGTCGTGACGGGCGGTGGCGGCGGTATCGGCGGGGCGACCTGCCTGCGGTTTGGCAAGGAGGGCGGGCGCGTCGCGGTGTTCGACCTCAACCTCGATGCGGCCGAAAAGGTCGCGGCGCAGATCCGCGCCGAGGGGGGGGCGGCGCAGGCGTTCCTGTGCGACATCACGAATCGCGCCAGCGTCGATGCCGCGGTTGCCGCTGCCGAGGAAAAACTCGGCCCGATCGATGTGCTCGTGAACAACGCCGGTTGGGATGTGTTCAAGCCGTTCACCAAGACCGAACCGGCGCAATGGGACAAGCTGATCGCCATCAATCTCACCGGCATGTTGCATATGCACCATGCGGTGCTGCCGGGCATGGCGGCGCGTAAATCAGGACGCATTGTCAACATTGCATCCGATGCGGCGCGTGTCGGCTCCAGCGGCGAGGCGGTGTACGCCGCATGCAAGGGCGGCCTGGTGGCGTTCTCCAAGACCATCGCCCGCGAGCATGCGCGTCACGGCATCACGGTGAATGTCGTGTGCCCCGGTCCGACCGATACGGCGCTGTTCGCTGAATACAAGGAGGGTGCGGGCAATCCAGAAAAGCTGATGGAGGCATTCACCCGCTCCATTCCCCTCGGGCGTATCGGTCAGCCCCAGGACCTGCCGGGCGCCATCCTGTTCTTTGCCAGCGAGGACGCCGCTTTTGTCACTGGCCAGGTCCTCAGTGTCTCTGGCGGCCTGACCATGAACGGCTGAGCCCGGCGTTGGCAATTCCTTTTTCCATTTTTTAAAAGACGAGATCATGAATTTCGAAGACATCCTGTATGAAGTGCGCAATGGCGTGGCCTGGATCATCATCAACCGCCCCGACAAGATGAACGCCTTTCGTGGCCAGACCTGCGACGAGATCATTCGCGCGCTGAACAAGGCGGGCTATGACCGCGCCGTGGGCGCGATCGTGCTGGCCGGCGCGGGTGACCGCGCCTTCTGCACCGGCGGCGATCAGTCGGCGCACGATGGCAATTACGACGGACGCGGCACCATCGGCCTGCCGATGGAGGAATTGCATACCGCCATCCGCGACGTGCCCAAGCCTGTGATCGCGCGCGTGCAGGGCTTTGCCATCGGCGGCGGAAATGTGCTGGCGACCATCTGCGACCTGACCATCTGCTCGGACAAGGCGCAGTTCGGCCAGGTCGGCCCCAAGATGGGTTCGGTCGATCCCGGCTACGGCACGGCCTTCCTGGCGCGTGTCGTCGGCGAAAAGAAGGCGCGCGAGATCTGGTACCTGAACCGCCGCTACAGCGGTGAGGAGGCCGTGGCCATCGGCCTGGCGAACTTCTGCTTCCCGCATGACCAGCTCGATGCCGAGGTGCAAAAAATCGGCGAGGAACTCTGCCAGCGCAGCCCCACGGCCCTGGCCATCGCCAAGCGCAGCTTCAATGCCGATACCGCGCACCAGGCGGGCATTGCCGGCCTGGGCATGTATGCCCTCAAGCTGTTCTATGACACCGACGAGTCGCGCGAGGGTGTCAACGCCCTGAAGGAAAAGCGCAAGCCCGAGTTCCGCAAGTTCTTCAAATAAGCAGGGAGCGCGTGCGATGAATCCGAATCCCTACATCAACGAGGATCTGCAGGCGCTGGCCGAGACGGTGCGGCGCTTCGCCCAGGAGAAAGTCGCGCCCGGCTTTCTCGAACGCGACAAGACCCGCACCTTCGACCGGTCCCTGCTGGCTGAAATGGGCGAACTCGGTTTCATCGCCCCGGAATTGCCCGAGTCCTTTGGCGGCCTGGGGATGGGCTGCCTGGCCGCGGGCGTGGTGCATGAGGAAATCGCGCGCGCCGACCTGAGCTTTTCCTATCTGAATCTGCTGGCCTCGCTCAATAGCCAGATCCTTTCGCGCTACGGCCGGCCCGAGGTGGTCACGCCGTGGCTGCAAAAGATCGTGCGCGGCCAGGCGATCTGCGCCATCGCTCTGACCGAGCCGCGCGGCGGCTCGGATGCGGCCAACCTGCGTCTGCGCGTCGAGCGCGATGGCGACGACTATGTCATCAACGGCGAGAAAACCTCCATTTCGGCGGCCGACCAGGCTGATATCTGTGTGGTTTTCGGCCGCACCGGCACACCCGAGTCGGGCGCGCACGGCGTGACGGCGCTGCTCGTGCCCATGGACGCGCCCGGCGTCACCACGAGCCGCTTCGACTGCCACGGCCAGCGCGCCATCGGGCGCGGTTCGGTCTTCTTCGAAAACGTGCGCGTGCCGGTCGATCATCGCCTGGGCGACGAGAACAAGGGCTTTGTGCAGGTGATGCATGGCTTCGATTTCTCGCGCTCGCTCATCGGTTTGCAGTGTCTGGCCGTAGCGCGGGCGGCGCTGGATGAAACCTGGCAGTACATCACCCAGCGCGAGGCCTTTGGCCAGCCACTCTCGGCTTTCCAGGGCGTGACGCATCCGCTTGCCCAGTACGACACCGAGGTCGAGGGCGCGCGCCTCTTGTGCCTGCAGGGCTTGTGGCTCAAGGACCAGGGGCTTGGCCATACCGCCGAGGCCGGCATGGCCAAGTGGTGGGGGCCCAAGCTGGCCTATGACGTGATCCATCAGTGCCTGCTGTGCTTTGGCCACGGCGGCTATGACCGCGGTCCGATGGAGCAGCGCCTGCGCGACGTGCTGGGTTTCCAGATCGGCGACGGCACGGCCCAGATCATGAAAACAATCATTGCCCGTACCCGCGCCGGCCGCAAGAACGTGCCGGCTTGAGATCACTCTTATCCAGATACAACCAGGGGGACAAAATCATGGAATTCGACGCCGTTCTCATCCCGCCCCGTCGCGCTGAAAGCGTGGCGCAGGGCTTTTGGCCTGATCGAACGATCAACGACGCACTGGATGCTTGTTTGGCGAGTTGCCCCGACAAGCTCGCCTTGACGGCGGTGCGGGCCGAAAGCGGGGCGACGACCCGCTTTACCTATCGCGAGCTTGCTGTCATGGCCGATCGCGTCGCGGTGGGGCTGTCCCGGCTGGGTGTGGAACGCAATGACATCGTCGCTTGCCAGTTGCCTAATTGGTGGCAGTTTTTTGTGGTGTATCTGGCGTGCTCGCGGATCGGGGCGGTGATGAACCCGCTGATGCACATCTTTCGCGAGCATGAGCTTTCGTTCATGCTCAATCATAACGAGGCCAGGATCCTGATCGTCCCGAAGAAATTCCGGGGCTTCGACTTCGAACAAATGGCCACGGACCTTCAGCCCAGTCTGCCGAATCTGCGGCATGTGGTGGTAGTGGATGGCGAGGGCGCCAACAGCTTCGAGGCGCTGCTCAGCGGCCCCGCCTGGGAGAACGAACCCGATGCGCAGGACATCCTGACGCGCCATCGCCCAAAGGCCGACGATGTCTCCCAACTCATCTATACCTCGGGCACGACGGGCGAGCCCAAGGGCGTGATGCATACCGCCAATACGGTGATGGCCAACATCGGCCCCTATTCGCAGCGTGTGCGGGTGGGCGCCGAGGATGTGATCCTGATGGCCTCGCCCATGGCGCACCAGACGGGTTTCATGTATGGGCTGGTCATGCCCATTGTGCTCAAGGCCAGCGCGGTGCTCCTGGATGTCTGGGAACCGCTCAAGGCGATCGATCTGATCCGTTCCGAGCAATGCAGTTTCACCATGGCGTCCACGCCGTTCCTGACCGATCTGACCAAGAACGTCGTCGAGTCCGGCAAGACCGTGCCGATGCTCAAGACTTTCGTGTGCGCGGGCGCGCCGATTCCGGGGCCGCTGGTCGAACAGGCGTGCGCCGCGCTCGGGACCAAGATCGTGTCGGCCTGGGGCATGACGGAAAACGGCGCGGTCACGCTGATCCGGCTCGATGACCCGGACGAGCGCGCCTCCACGACCGACGGCGTGCCGCTGCCCGGCGTCGAACTCAAGGTGGTGGATTTCGATGGCAATTCTTTGCCGGTCGGCGAAGCGGGCAGGCTGCTGGTGCGTTCGGTGTCGAACTTCGGCGGCTACCTCAAGCGTCCGCAGCTCAACGGAACCGATGCCGAGGGCTGGTTCGACACCGGCGACCTGGCCCGCCTGGACGAGCAGGGCTATGTCCGCATCACCGGGCGCAGCAAGGATGTGATCATCCGTGGCGGCGAGAACATTCCGGTGGTCGAGATCGAGTCGCTGTTGTACCGCCATCCTGCCGTCAACCAGGTCGCCATCGTCGGCTATGCCGACGAGCGCCTGGGTGAGAGGGCTTGCGCCGTGGTGATCCCCAAACCGGGCCAGACTATCGACCTGGCGGAGATCCAGGCCTTTCTGAAGGCCCAGAAGGTCGCGATCCAGTACGTCCCTGAGCGCCTGATCCTGCGCGACACCATGCCGGCCACGCCGTCTGGAAAGATCCAGAAATTCAAGCTGCGCGAAATACTGCAGGATGAACAGTCCTGAAATGGCGCATCGTTCGTTTTTCATTGATTGCGCCAACGGAGACAGGCAATGACTATTGATCAGCAGGGTGGCCCATCAACCGAGCGAGAGACGGCCGTGCAAGACCAGCCCATTCTGGTGGAGGCGCGCGGGCGCGTCGGCCTGATCACCCTGAACCGTCCGCACCAGCTCAATGCTCTCAATGATGCCTTGATGGATGCGCTGGGCGAGGCGCTGCTGGCCTTTGATGCGGATGCCGGCATCGGGGCCATCGTCATCGCTGGCGGCGCCAAGGCGTTCGCCGCCGGCGCCGACATCGAGGCGATGGCGGAGTGGTCGTTCATGGATGTCTATCAGGGCGCTTTCATCACCCGGAACTGGGAAACCATCCGCCGCGTGCGCAAACCCGTGCTGGCCGCAGTGGCCGGTTTCGCCATGGGGGGCGGCTGCGAGCTGGCGCTGGCTTGCGACATCATCATTGCGGCCGAATCCGCGAAATTTGCGTTGCCCGAAATCAAGCTGGCCATGCTGCCCGGCGCCGGCGGCACGCAGCGCCTGCCGCGCGCCATTGGCAAGGCCAAGGCCATGGACATGTGCCTGTCGGCCCGTATGCTCGATGCGGCCGAGGCCGATCGCTATGGTCTGGTATCGCGCGTGGTGCCCGATGCTGAGTTGTTGGATCAGACCCTGATGTTGGCCGAGCGGATCGCCGGTTTTTCCTTGCCTGCGCTCATGGCGATCAAGGCGGCGGTCAATCGCGCCTGGGAAAGTCCGCTCACCGAGGGGATTCTGTTCGAGCGCCATGCCCTGTATGAACGCTTTGCCAGCGACGATGCGCACGAAGGTATGCGGGCCTTCCTGCAAAAACGCAGTCCAGAGTTCCAACACCGCTAATCCAGACCGCTGATTTCCCGGAGCAAATCGCATGGCCCTCGACGCCGAATCCTTTGACATCCTGTTGCCCACGATCCAGCGTTTCGTGGCCGAACGCCTGATGCCGGCTGAAAACTATCTCGAAGAACACGACGAGGTACCGGCCGGACTCATCGATGAAATGAAAGACATGGGCCTGTTCGGCCTCACCGTGCCCGAGGAATACGGCGGCATCGGCCTGTCGGTGAGCCAGGAGGTGCTGGTCAACTACGAACTGGGGCGCACCGCGCCGGCCTTCCGTTCGGTGTTCGGCACCAATATCGGCATCGGTTCCCAGGGAATCCTGATGGACGGCACTGCCGAACAAAAGGCCGAATACCTGCCCAAGGTGGCCAGCGGCGAACTGATCATGTCGTTCGCCCTGACCGAGCCCGATGCGGGCACCGACGCCGCTTCGCTCAAGACCCGCGCCGAGCTGGACGGCGACCATTATGTGCTCAACGGCACCAAGCGTTTCATCACCAATGCCCCGCGAGCGGGGGCCTTCACGTTGATGGCCCGCACTGGCGGGCCGGGCGCCGGCGGTGTGTCGTCCTTCATCGTGCCGGCTGGCAGTCCAGGCCTCAAGCTCGGCAAGAACGACAAGAAAATGGGCCAGCGCGGCACCAAGACCTGCGATGTGATCCTGGAGAACGTGCGCGTGCCGGCTGCCAACATCATCGGCGGCGTGCCCGGGCAGGGCTTCAAGACCGCGATGAAGGTGCTGGACCGCGGCCGGCTCAATATCTCGGCGGTGTCCTGCGGCCTGGCCTCGCGCATTCTGGATGAGTCGCGCCGCTATGCGCGCGACCGCAAGCAATTCGGCAAGCCCATCGGCGAGTTCCAGTTGATCCAGGCCATGCTGGCCGACAGCCAGGCCGAGCTGCTGGCCGGCTGGTCGCTGGTACAGGACGTGGCCCGGCGTTTCGACGGCAAGCCGGCGCATGTCTCCGATCCGGATATCTCCATGCGTGTTTCGTGCGCCAAGCTCTTTGCCACCGAGATGGTGGGCCGTGTGGCCGATCGCGGCGTGCAGATTCATGGCGGCGCCGGTTATATCAACGAGTATCCGGTGGAGCGTTTCTATCGAGATGCGCGCCTGCTGCGTCTATACGAGGGCACGACGCAGGTCCAGCAACTCATCATTGGCCGTGAACTGCTTCGCCAGGACTGAGCCCGCGCAAGCCGTCCTCTTCAATTATTTGTATATGGCTGCAAGTAAAAGCGCTTTCAAGCGGGAAGATACCCGCCGATGGCAGTGCACTCAAGGAACTTTTTAGGTGCGTGCCTCGAAAAGCAAAAATCAACAGGAGACAAAAAAATATGCTGGCAGTTCAATTGTTCAATGGCCTGGTTTATGGCGCATTGCTCATCGTGATGTGCTCAGGTCTGGCACTGATCTATGGGCTGCGCCGCGTGGTCAATTTCGCCCATGGCGCGCTGTACATGCTGGGAGCATACATAGGTTATTCGATCGCCGCCCACAGTAATTTCTGGGTGGCCCTCGTCGTGGCGCCGTTGGTCATGGGCGGGATCGGCGTGCTGATCGATCGCTACGGTTTCCGGCTCCTGGAGGGCCGGGAGCCGCTCAATGTGATGCTCATGACTTTTGGCCTGCTGCTCATCCTGGAAGACCTGGTGGTGTTCATCTGGGGCAAGACCAACTACTCCTTGTTCACCCCGTCGTTGCTGGATTTCTCCGTCTCTCTGTTTGGGCATGATGTGCCGGCCTACCGTATCGGAGTGATGGTTGCTGGCGTGCTGGTGGCTCTGGGTCTGACGCTTTGGCTGCGCTACTCGAAAATCGGACTGTTCGTTCGAGCCGCCAGCACCGATCCGGTGACGACCTCCATGCAGGGGGTCAATACGGATGCGCTGAGCGCGGGGGTGGTGGGGCTGGGCAGCGCGCTGGCCGGCCTGGCTGGCGTGGTGGCGGCGCCTTTCCTGTCGCTGTCGCCCCACATGGGGTCCGACGTGCTCATCGACTCGTTCGTGGTCGTCGTCATCGGTGGCCTGGGTTCGCTGGCGGGGGCTTTCATTGCGGCATTGTTGTTGGGATTGATGCAGTCGTTTGGCGCGGTCTACCTGCCTGAAGTCTCGGTGTTGCTGCCGTTCATCTTCATGATCGCCGTGCTGATCTGGAAACCTTCCGGCCTGGCCGGAAGCCGGACCTGAGCGAAGGAGCCGATCATGAGCATGTCGCGAATCAGTATCTATTGTCTCCTGGCGCTTCTGCTGGGCGCAGGCATTGCCTGGGTGACCACGAGCATCAGCCTCCTGGCCATGTTCACGCAGGCCGTGATCTACGCCATCTTCGCCCTCGGTGTGGGGGTGCTGCTCAAGCAGAACGGTCTGGTCAGCTTTGGCCATGCCCTCTATTTCGGCATGGCGGGCTATGGCGCCGGGATCATTCTGGAGATGGCCTGGATGCCGGCCGAGTGGGCGCTTCTGGTCATCCTGGTGGTCATTGGCCTGTCTGCTTTCCTGATCGGCCTAGTCATCGTACGTGTGCCGGGCATTGCTTTTGGCATGCTGACTCTGGCCATGGGCCAGATGGCGTACTTGCTGGCTTCGCGCGCAAGGGGCATGACGGGAGGGGCCGATGGCATGCAGATTCCCTGGCCGCAAACCCTGTTCGGGGTGCCGCAGTCGACCATTCTCCAGCCGGGGGTTCTGTTCCTGTCGGCCTGGGGGGTGATGGTGGTTGTGGCTTATGTGTTGGTGTGGATACTGCAGACGCGGTTCGGCGCCATTACGGAGGCGATCCGGGACAACGAGGAACGGGCTCGTTTCATTGGCATCAAGACCACGCTGCCTCGTGCCGGGATCTATGCGATTTCAGCTGTCGTGGCTGGTATCGCGGGCCTGATGTCGTCCATCAACACCGGATTCATTTCGCCAGAGAGCCTGCACTGGAGCGTTTCGGCCGTGACCCTGCTGATGGTCGTGGTCGGCGGCTTTCGGCGATTGGTCGGTCCTATCGTGGGGGCCATCGTTTATTTCCTGGTCAAAGACTTCCTTGGTGACCATGCCACCCATTCGATGGCGATCTTTGGCGCCATTCTGATCGTTGTCATCGCGTTTGCGCCGGATGGCATCACGGGTGCCATCGAGCGGGCCTTGGGCCGCCGTCGGCTTGACAGGTCGAGCACTGACTCGCACCGCAAGGAGAGACAAGCATGAGTGCATATGTGCTGGAGGCCAAGGATGTGGCCATTCATTTTGGCGGCGTCAAAGCCTTGGATGGCGTCGATATCACGCTGGAGAAAGGGCAGATCCGCGGGTTGATCGGCCCCAATGGCGCCGGTAAATCCACAGTGATCGATGCCATTACGGGACGGCGCGCGCTCACACGGGGCAGTGTCGTTCTGGATGGCAAGGACGTCAGCCAGATGGGGGCGGTGGAACGCCGTCGCTGCGGTCTGTCCCGCAGTTTTCAGCGCACCAGTATCTTTAGCGGCATGACTGTTCGCAAGCAGGTGATGCTGGCCTCCCACAAGATGGGCATAGAGGATTCGGCAGCCGATGCCGATGCGGTATTGCAGGAACTCGATCTGACCCGATTGGGTCACTTGATCGCGGAGGACCTGGGGTATGGCGAACAGCGCCGGCTGGATCTGGCGCTGGCGCTGGTGGGGCGGCCCAAAGTGCTGATGCTCGACGAGCCTATGGCCGGCCTGTCGGTCAAAGAGTCGCAGGATCTCGCGCAACACCTGAAGACGCTGACCTCGCGATGGGATGTTTCGGTCTTGCTGGTGGAGCACGACATGGACGTCGTGTTCGGCATTTCCGATGCGATTACCGTGTTCGAACTGGGGCGTGTCATTGCTGGTGGCGAGCCGGTGCAGGTGCGTGCCAATCCTCGCGTGCGCGAGGCTTATCTCGGGAGTGCCGCATGACTGCATTGCTTCAGCTCAGCGGGGTGCAAGCCTTCTACGGCGCGGCGCACATCCTGCATGGCATGGATCTTCATATCGATGCCGGTGAACGGGTTGCATTGATCGGGCGCAACGGCGTCGGCAAGACCACAGTGGTCAACACCATCCTTGGATTGGCGCAGATGAAGGGGGGGCAGATTCAGTTCGGCGGGCAGACCATCGTACGGCCCCGACCCTATGTCGCCGCAAAGCACGGCATCGTCGTCGTTCCCCAGGGGCGGCGCATCGTGGCGAACCTGACGGTCCAGGAAAACCTTTTGCTTGGCGCAGCGAACAAACGCAAGGGGCCCTGGACGATGCAAGGGATCTACCAGCTTTTCCCCATTCTGCAAGAGCGCGCCCATACGCCCGGTACAGCGCTGTCGGGCGGTCAGCAGCAGATGCTGGCCGTGGGCCGGGCTCTGATGGCCAATCCCTCCCTGATCCTGTTGGACGAGCCGACTGAGGGGCTGGCGCCTGTGATCGTGGATCAGTTGGCTGAGATCTTCAATCAGGTGGCGGATCAGGGTACGGCCTTGTTGTTGATCGAACAGAACATGAGCCTCGTCGTGCGGGTGGCCCATCGTTATCTGGCGATGGCCAAAGGATCTGTGGTGGCCGAAGGGTCGGTGATTCATTCACGCGAGGGGCTCGAAGACCTCGAACATCATGTGATGGTTTGACGAGAACAAGGCATTCGTTCTGAAAACGGTTGTCGGACCGCTTCCGGCGATTTCAATGATATGGAGACAAAATGTTGAAAATGACAGCTCTTTCCCGGATTCTGGTCAGTGCCGCGCTGGTCGCGGTGCTGCCCCTGACCGCGATTGCCCAAGACAAGGAGTCAGTGAAAATCGGCCTCGTGTCCTCGAAGTCGGGGAATTTCTCGTCCATGGGTGTCGATGTCATCAACGCCATAAGGTTTGCCGTGGACGAGGCCAACGCCAACGGCGGGGTGGATGGCCGTCAGGTATTGTTGGCCGAAGGGGATGATGAAAGCACCCCGGATGCCGGGCGCCGCGCCGCGGAGAAATTGGCGCGCGACGGCTACAACCTCCTGATCGGGCCGATTCCTTCGTCGATTTCGCTGGCCATCAGCCAGAACCTGTCACGCTGGGATGCGGCCCTGATCGGCACCATGAGCAAGGCGGATAAGCTCACTATGGACGCCTGCAACCCGCGCTTCATCCGGACCAATCATTCCGATGCGATGGATCTGGCCATGATCGACCAGTGGGTCAAGACCGTGCCGGGCAATAACTTTGCAATCCTGGCGGCCGACTATGTGTGGGGTCAGGACTCGGCCCGGTCTTTCGAGGCGGCGGTGACTTCGCAGGGCAAGAAGGTTGCGCTCAAGCTGTTCGCTCCGCTGGGCACCAAGGACTATGCGCCCTATATCCAGCAGTTGAAGGCCGCGAACGTGGATGCCATTTGGGTGGCCGATGTTTCGGGCGGCATTGCCTTTGTCAAACAGGCCGCGGACTTTGGCCTGACGCCAAAAACGCCACTGGTTGGCCATGCGCTGGTGTCCAATTTCATCATCAATGCCACGGGTACCGCCATGGAAGGCGTACCGGGCAATGTGGGTTTCACACCGGACATCGACACGCCGGCCACCAAGGCTTTCGTCGAGGCTTTCAAAGCCAAACACAATCGGCTGCCTTCCGACACCGAGGGCCAGGCCTATAACGGTATGATGGTGCTGTTCGATGGCATCAAGCTGGCCGGCAGCGTCAAACCCGAGGCCGTGACCAAGGCGCTGCGCGGCGCGCAGGTCGAAACCTTGTACGGAAAAATGACCGTCCGGGCGGATGACAATCAGTTGATCATTCCCAACTATGTAGCCCGCGTGAAAATGAGTGACGGTGTGCTGCGCCCTGTCATCGAGCAGACTTTCCCGGAAACCATTGCACCGCCGGCATCATCCGTGTGCAAGATGTGACAGGAGCATTTCCCATGATGACAGCAGCCTATATCGTGGCGCATGGCGGCAACGAAGTCGTGCATGTCGGCGACCGGCCCCGGCCGGCCCGTGCGCCTGGCGAGGTTCTGGTCCGCTTGCATGCGGCTACCGTCAATCGCGTCGATCTCTACATGCGCGACAGCGGCGAGGGCATCACGCACCGGCTGCCGCACATCATGGGACTGGACGGCGCCGGCGTGGTCGAGGAAATTGATCCGGCGGAAACCCATCTCCAGCCGGGCCAGCCCGTCGTGCTGCATCCGGGCATCGCTTGTGGCCGCTGCGAGTTCTGCCAGCGCGGCGAAGGCATCCTGTGCACGCGCATGAGCCTGTTGGGCGAGCATCGGGACGGGACTTTTGCCCAATGGATCAGCCTGCCGGCAGGTAATGTATTCCCAATGCCGGCCGGGCTTTCTTTCACGCAGGCGGCTGCGCTCGGCGTCAACCACTTGACCGCCTGGCGCATGCTGTTCACCAAGGCCCGGCTCAGGCCCTGGGAAACCGTGCTGATTTTCAGTGTCGGCGGCGGCGTCTCGCTGGCCGCCCTGCAGTTGGCCAAACTGGCAGGCGCCCGGGTGATCGCGACCTCGCGTGATGACGGCAAGCTCGAACGGGCATTGGCCATGGGAGCGGATGCCGCTGTCAACAGCCAGCGCAGCGACCTGGTCAAGGCGATTCTTGCCGAAACCGGGGGGCGCGGCGTCGATGTCGTGTTCGAAAACGTGGGGGCCGCGGTCTGGTCGGCCGCCATGAAATCGCTGGTGCGCGGCGGGCGGCTGGTCACTTGCGGCGCCACCACGGGCGATCAGCCGCCGGCTGACCTGCGGCGGATCTTCATCCGTCAGTTGCAGATCATGGGCTCGACACTGGGCGACCTCGACGAGTTCCGCGATCTGCTCTCGTTTGTCGAGCGTACCGGCCTGAAGCCGGTCATCGACAGCACCTTTCCCTTGTCCCAGGTGCATGCCGCGCTGGACCGGCTCGAATCGGGCCGGCAGTTCGGTAAAATCGCCCTGCAAATTCCTTGACCTTCCGGGGTTCCTGAATGTCCACGTCCACCGTGCGTACCGAGACGATTGGCGATGTGCTGCTGATCGAGATCGACAATCCGCCAATCAATGCAACTTCCCTGTCCGTGCGGCAAGGCCTGAGCGAGGCCGTCCAGCGGCTGGCCGCCGATGCCGCGTTGCGCGCGGGCGTGATCATCGGTGCCGGCACGACGTTCGTCGCCGGCGCCGATATCAAAGAGTTCGGATTGCCGCCGACGGATCCGCTGCTTCCTGATGTGATCGCCGCAATCGAAGACTGTGGCAAGCCGGTGGTGGCCGCGCTGCATGGCGCCGCGCTGGGGGGCGGGTTTGAGCTGGCGCTGGGCTGCGATGCGCGCATCGCCCTGGCCGGCACCGTGGTGGGTTTGCCCGAGGTGACGCTGGGCATCATCCCCGGTGCTGGCGGGACGCAGCGCCTGCCTCGGCGCACCGGCGTGGCCCGCGCGATTCGCATGGTGTGCGCGGGCGAGCGCATCCAGGCCGAACAGGCCCTGTCCCTGCGCCTGATTGACGACGTGGTGGCGGGCGATCTGCGCGGTCATGCCGTGGCGCTGGCCCGGCGCCTGTCCGGCAAGCATCGCATCCGGGACGAGGTCGTGCCCAAGGAGGATTTCCAGGTACTGACCGAGGCTAAAGAGGCTGCGCTTCGGGCGGGCAAGCGGCGTCCAGCGGTGCTGGCCGCCATCCAGGCGATCGAGGACGCAGTGCAACTACCGTTCGAGCAGGGGCTGGCGCGTGAACGCGAAACCTTTCTGCGCCTTCGCGGCTCACCGGAGGCTCTCGCCTTGCGCCACCAGTTCTTTGCCGAGCGCGAGGCCGTGAGGCTGCCGGCCGATCTGCGCACACCGCCGCGGCCCGTGCGGACCGTGGCGATCATCGGCGCCGGCACCATGGGGACCGGCATCGCGATCGCCGCGCTCGACGCGGGCCTCGCGGTCGTGCTGCTCGAACAGGACAGCGCCGCCCTGGAGCGGGGCCAGCAACGGATCGTCGATCACTACCAGAGCCGCGTAGCGGCCGGAAAGCTCAAAGCCGACGTGGCCGCCGGGCGCCAGGCCCGGCTCAGTCCCGCCACCGACTGGGCCCTGCTGGCCCAGGCCGATCTCGTCATCGAGGCCGTGTACGAAGACCTGGCCGTCAAGCAGGCGGTGTTCCGCCAGATCGATGCGCATGCCAGGGACGGCGCCATTCTGGCCACCAATACCTCCTACCTCGACGTGGATGCCATCGCGGCGGCCACATCGCGGCCACGGGACGTGCTCGGCCTGCACTTCTTCAGTCCCGCCAATGTCATGAAACTGCTCGAGGTCGTCCGCGGCGCGCAAACTGCCCCGGACGTGCTGGCGACGGGCATGGCGCTGGGCAAGCAACTGCGCAAACTGCCCGTGCTGTGCGGCAATGCCTTCGGCTTTATCGGCAATCGCATCTACAACGCCTACCGCAAACAATGCGAATTCATGCTCGAGGACGGCGCATGGCCCGAGGACGTCGATCAGGCGCTGGAGGCCTTCGGCTTTGCCATGGGGCCATTCCGCGTGGCCGATCTCTCGGGCCTGGACATCGCCTGGCGCATGCGCCAGTCCCAGGCCGCCACGCGCGATCCGCGCGAGCGTTACGTCGATATCCTCGACAAACTCTGTGAACAGGGCCGTCTGGGCCGCAAGACCGGCGCGGGCTATTACACCTACACCGATGGCCGCCAGGACCCGGGGACGGATGCGATCGTGCGCGGCTTCATCGAGGCGGCTTCCGCCCGGCGCGGCCTGACGCGCCGACCATTGGACGCCGGCGCCATCCAGCGCCGCGCCCTGCTGGCGATGGTGAACGAGGCTGCGCTGCTATTGGCCGAAGGCGTGGCCCAGCGCGCCGGCGATATCGATGTCGTGCTGGTCAACGGCTATGGTTTCCCGCGCTGGGAGGGCGGCCCGGTTCACTGGGCACGCCAGCAGCCGCGCGATGGTCTGCAAAAAGATTTGCGGGACCTGATGCAGGGGAATGGTTATGGCGCTCGTCTGGCTGATCTGTCTGTGCTGTTTGAATAGACGCTGGGTTTTCAGGTCGCGCGGGTTTGGGTGGCGGGATGCCTGGCCGCCTGTTGCAGATGATCAATCCATGTTACAAAAATACGCATGGATGATATCGCTGCCTCCGACCTGAAGACCATCCTGCATTCCAAGCGGGCCAATATCTACTACCTGGAACACTGCCGGGTGCTGGTCAACGGCGGCCGTGTCGAGTACGTGACCGATGCGGGGAAGCGTTCCTTGTACTGGAATATTCCCATTGCCAATACGACCAGCATCCTGCTGGGGACGGGCACGTCCATTACCCAGGCAGCGATGCGAGAGCTGGCAAAGGCGGGTGTGCTGGTGGGGTTCTGCGGCGGTGGCGGCACCCCTCTGTTTTCCGCCAATGAGATGGACGTCGAGGCCGTCTGGTTCAGTCCGCAGAGCGAATACCGTCCGACGGAATACTTGCAGGCCTGGGTGCGTTTCTGGTTTGACGATGCATTGCGGCTGGCGGCCGCCCAGGCCCTGCAAAAGGCGCGCATCCGGCGCCTTGCCGGGGAATGGCGGCAGGCGAGCCTGCGCGAGGCGGGATTCGCTGTGGCGGGGGGACGCCTCGATGAACTACTGGCACGGTCCGCCGTGCGGATCGAGCAGGCGCCGGATACGACAGCACTGCTGACCGAGGAAGCCCGTCTGACCAAGGCCCTGTTCAAGCTGGCGGTGGATACGGTCGGCTACGGCGAATTCACGCGAGCCAAGCGGGGAGCGGGCACCGATCCGGCCAATCGTTTTCTCGATCATGGGAATTATCTGGCCTATGGCCTGGGCGCCACCGCCTGCTGGGTGCTCGGCTTGCCGCATGGATTGGCGGTGCTGCATGGCAAGACGCGCCGTGGCGGATTGGTATTCGATGCGGCTGACCTCATCAAGGATGCCAGTATCCTGCCCCAGGCTTTCCTTGCGGCCATGCGTGGCGACGACGAGCAGCAGTTCCGCCGCAATTGCATCGAGGCGCTGGTGCGCAGCGAATCCCTTGATTTCATGATCGATGCGCTCAAGGACATTGCGCTGGAAACGGCCCGGCTCGTCGAGCCGCCACGCGGCGGTACAGTATGAATGTCCTGCTGGTTTCCCAGTGTCATAAACGCGCCTTGACGGAAACGCGCCGTATCCTGGACCAGTTTGCCGAACGGCGCGGCGATCGGACCTGGCAGACGTCGATCACCCAGGCGGGTCTGGATACCTTGCGCAAATTGTTGCGCAAAACCGCGCGCAAGAATACGGCGGTGGCATGTCATTGGATTCGGGGCCGGGATCACAGCGAGCTGTTGTGGATCGTCGGCGATGCCCGACAGTTCAATATAGAGGGAGCCGTACCGACGAATGTCACGGCATCCGATGTGCTGCGGCGGGAGGACGAGAATGACTGGCACAGCCTGCGTGTGATTCGCCAACTGACGGCCCTGGCGTCCCTGCTGCACGATCTGGGCAAGTCCTGCCGGTCTTTCCAGGAGCGGTTGGGGGGGCAGGGCGGACAGGGCAAGAATCGTTACCGCCATGAGTGGGTGTCCTTGCGGCTGTTCCAGGCTTTCGTGGGGGATGACGATGATGCCGCCTGGTTGGGCCGCTTGATCGATGGGGCCGGGGATGATGTCGATGGGTCCCGGTTCGAGGCATGCTGGGTGGATCACAAGAAGGGCCGCCTGCTGCGTGATGGGGTGGATGCTGCTGCCGCGCATGCCAAGCCGTTTGCCGCCGGGGGCAGGGGTTTGCCGCCACTGGCACAGGCGGTGGCCTGGCTGGTCCTGACCCATCACCGCCTGCCTGCGTTGCCAAGCAGCGGCACCGAATTCGAGAAGGCCGATCTATGGCACGGCAGGGCAATCCCAGGCATCCGGGGCGAGGAACTGGCGGACGTGCTCGATCGGATCGATGCCGACTGGAATGAGCCGTGGGACAGCCAATCGGCATCGCATACGCGCAAAGAGCTCGCCGCCTATTGGGATTTTCCGGAAGGCCTGCCGGTGCGCACGGCGGCGTGGCGCAAGCGCGCGGCGCGTATCGCGCGCGATCTGCTCCAGCACTTGCAGGATGCGCGCGACAGCCTGCGGGATTCCTACATCATGCATGTATCGCGCCTTGCGCTCATGCTGGGCGATCACCATTATTCGAGCCTCGATGATCCTGGACAGAGAATCAAGGGGGAAGACGGCTTTCCGCTGTTCGCCAATACGAAGCGCGATACCGGAATGCCCTTGCAACCCCTGGATGAGCATCTATTGGGCGTCGAGCTGCATGCCAGCCGGATCGTGTATTCCTTGCCCAGCCTGTCCCGGAACCTGCCCGGCCTGATCGGCCATCGGGGCTTGAAAAAACGCAGCGCCGATCCGGCCTTTCGCTGGCAGGACAAGGCGGCCGATCTGGCGACCGGCGTGCGCCGCCGTGCTGCGGCACAAGGGGCGTTCATCGTCAACATGGCCTCTACCGGCTGCGGCAAGACGCTGGGTAATGCGCGCATCATGAATGCGCTGGCGGATCCCGCGCGGGGGCTGCGCTGCGCCTTTGCCATTGGCCTGCGAACCTTGACTCTGCAGACGGGGCGCAGCTTCCAGCACGATCTGGGTCTGGGGGATGAGGACCTGGCCATCCAGGTCGGCGGCGCGGCCAGCCGCGAGCTGTTCGAATACTACGAACAGTTGGCCGAGCGCGAAGGATCGACGTCCCGGCAGGCTCTGCTGGATGAAACAATGCATGTGGTGCATGAGGCCAACGAACGGCATCCGATCCTGGATCATCTGGGGCGCGATGCCGGTGTGCGTGGTTTGCTGGCGGCGCCCATGCTGGTTTGCACCATTGACCACTTGATGCCCGCCACAGAGGGCCTGCGCGGCGGACAGCAGATGGTCCCCATGCTGCGCCTTTTGACCGGCGATCTGGTGCTCGATGAGCCGGATGACTTCGATCTGGATGACCTTCCCGCGCTGGCGCGTCTGGTGCATTGGGCTGGCCTGCTGGGTGCGCGGGTGCTGGTGTCCTCCGCAACCTTGCCGCCCGCGCTGATCAGTGGATTGTTCCTGGCTTATCGCGAGGGGCGGCGCTGGTTTCAGCGCAACCGTAGAGAACCCCGTTCCGAGGCGTTGCCGATCTGCTGCTTGTGGGTCGATGAGTTTTCCCAGACGCATGCGGATTGCCCCGATGCCGGGGATTTTCGTCATGCGCACGAAGCCTTTGCCAGGAGGCGGGAAAGCCGGCTGGGCGGGCAGGCGATACGCCGCTGCGCGGAATTGTTGCCATTGCCGCCCGGGCTGGGAGGAATGGACAAGGCGATTCGCCGGACCGAGTTTGCGCGTGTGCTTCGGGATGCCGCCTTGCGCTTGCACGCGCAGCACGGCAGCGCGGATCCGCGCAGCGGCAAGCGCATCAGCTTTGGCCTGATCCGCATGTCGAACATCGATCCGCTGTTCGACATCGCCTTGTCTTTGTTTCGGCTCGGCGCGCCGCTGGGCACGCACATCCATCTCTGTGTCTATCACTCGCAGTTCCCCTTGTTCATGCGCTCGGCGATCGAGGATCGGCTGGACAAGGTTCTGGATCGGCGCCGGGAAGATGCCGTATTCGATCTGCCCGCTGTCCGCCATGCGATCGATGCCGAGCCGGCCCAGGATCAGCTGTTCGTGGTGCTCGGGTCGCCCGTAACGGAGGTTGGCCGGGACCATGACTATGACTGGGCGGTGGTCGAGCCTTCCTCGATGCGCTCCCTGATCCAGTTGGCGGGCCGTGTGTGGCGCCATCGGCGCCACAAGGTGGCGACGCATCCCAATCTGCTGATCTGCGACAGCAATTTGAAGCACTTCGAGCAGCCGGGCCGGCCGGCCTATTGCCGTCCGGGGTTCGAGGACAAGAAGTTTCCCTTGCATCCCCATGCGTTGAGCGTGCTTTTGTCGCCTTGGCTGGATGCGCAGTGGCGGATGCTGATCGATGCCCGGCCACGGATTATTCCACGCGCCGAGGCCGAGCTCAGGCCGGGTGAAAATCTGGTCGATCT
This sequence comes from Castellaniella defragrans, assembly GCA_040394755.1. GTDB lineage: Bacteria > Pseudomonadota > Gammaproteobacteria > Burkholderiales > Burkholderiaceae_B > Castellaniella > Castellaniella defragrans_A. The sequence goes on from JBEBRQ010000018.1 coordinate 42,511, forward strand.
GGAACATGCCCGGATGGCGCACACGATGCTGCCGCCCCAACCCTCGCATCGCTTGAACGCCACGAGTTTCTGGCTTCGGGATCAGGCCAGCCTGACCGGATTCTTGCAGCAGGCGCAGCCGTTTCGCAAGGATTCACGGTCGGAGGTCGAGGTGGTGTGGCTACCGGACGAGGAGGAGGAACGGTTTTGTCTGCATCGGGTGGCCAAAGGAGAGCGGAAATGGCAGGAACTGTATGTCCTGGTCGATGCCAGTCTGCGACACGATGTGTCTGATGCGGCGGTGCGCGGTGATGGTGTGACCCCTTGGGGGGGCGGCGATGTCATGCAGGCCATGATCGAACAGGCCGAGGCCATGGATCTGCCGCTGAACGATTTCGCCCTCAAATATGCCCGCGTGAGTCTGCCGGATCAGCAGGAGGGCTGGCGCTGGCATCCGGCGCTGGGGTTTTCCGTCAAGACATGACGGCGGCGGACTATGCCGAGACTGGTCCCATGGGTTGCAGTGCTTTCAGGGCTGTTTGCAGTTTCGGGTTCAGCTCGGCGGTGCGCAGATCGAACGCGGTCTGGAGATTCAGCCAGGATTGCGCATCGCCACCGAAATACCGGCTCAGGCGCAAGGCCGTGTCGGCCGTCACGCCCCGCCGTTCGAGCAGGATGTCGTTGATGCGGGATGCCGGCACGAACAGATGCCGAGCCAGCGCATTGGCGGTGAGGCCCAGGGGTTTCAGATAGTCCTCGCGCAGGATCTCGCCGGGGCGCATGCCGTTGGTGATCATGTTGTCAATTCTCTCGTTCAGTCTTTGTGTGAGGCGATGGTTTGAATCAATGACTGTCTGAACTGCCTATTCGGCAGCTCAGAAATCGATCCCTCGCAAGATCGTATCGATCATCTCGTTCGCTGCCGTGCAGGCAGCTCAGAAATGCTATGTCCCCAGCATTCCATATAAAGTAGTATGCACAATTTGCCATATAGATATCACTTACAACCTCGCCAAGAACAGCAAAAACATAGCAGAGCGTGGCCTGTCGTTCGGCCTGATTGCTCAGTTCGATTTCGACACGGCATATCTATGCGGGCCACCGCAAGGAATACGGCGAAGCCCGCTACATTGGTGTGGGATACATCGGCAAGCGGTTGCATGTCGTGGAGTTCACCGCAACAGCAACCGGCTTGCGTGCCATTAGTCTGCGCAAAGCCAACCAACGAGAGGTCGAGGCATAGGAATCACGCTAAAAACCTCATGATCGACGACGACGGCGAAGTCTACGAACTCACAGCAGAGGATCTCAAGCAGTTTGGGCCCGTCGCCGAAGTACTGCCGTCCGGACTTCAAGCAAAGATCGGCATGCGTCGGCGCGGTCCACAGAAAGATCCGACGAAATTATTCAGAGGGTTCCTTGATGGGGAACGTTTTCATGTGCCTTTGAGTCGACTGCGCTTTGCAATGATCTTGATCTCTGGACTCTTTTAACCTGCATTACGTTCGTTTCCATGTCGGTGCCTGGGAAACAACCATACAAGCTTTCCAACCCTCCCGCAAAGGCAAATTTCTTTCAGCTTTTAATCAGCTTGGTGGCGTTATATTGATGCTCGACAAAACATCTTAAAACGATTTTGTCAACTTTAAATCATTTCCTGATTTTTCAATTCATTACGTTGGAGGCGTACGATGAAACTTCATCGTGCTTTTGTCGCGTCGTTGTTTGCGACTGCATTACCCTTGTTAGCATGTGCTCATGAGGCCGGAACCCCTCCGCATTGGGGGTATGCTGGTGAGGCCAACCCTGGACATTGGGGCGCGCTTTCTGAAGACTACAAAACATGCTCTCTGGGTGCGTCACAGTCTCCCATCGATATCCAGGATACTGCGGCAATCAGAGCTTCTCTGCCCAAGCTCGATGTTCACTATCAGCCATTTCCGCTAGAGATCGTCAACAACGGGCATAGCGTTCAGGTCACCGCGTCCAAAGGCAACGGTTTTACTGTAGACGGCCATGAATTCAAGCTGTTGCAGTTTCATTTTCACGCACCAAGCGAATACACACTGAATGGCAAGGCATATCCCATGGAGATGCATCTTGTCCATCAGCGCGAGGATGGTGCGCTTGCCGTCATCGGGGTTCTGTTCAAGTCAGGGGCTTACAATCCAGCGCTTGATCGAGTGTTTTCCCACCTGCCCGCAGCCAAAGGCGAACCCCAGACTTTCGCGAATGTTGCAGTCAATATCAATGACCTTCTGCCAAAAGATCGACATTACTATCGGCTGATGGGGTCTCTTACAACCCCGCCATGCTCCGAAGGAGTGAGCTGGTTTGTGATGCAGGCACCAGTTACTGCTTCAGAGAAACAAATCCAGGAATTTGCCCAACTGTTTCCGGAAGGCAATGCCCGTCCGGTACAGGCAACGAACAACCGTCTAGTGGTCAAGGGCTCTCGATGATCTGACCTGTGGATTGGGTATTTCCATCGCTTTTCAATCTGGTGGTATTCCACCAGATTGAAATCATGTTCCCTGTATGGTGGGTCTTCGCGTGAGGTCGTCGATGATCTCGATCTTCACTCCTCTGCCGTCCAGGCAGCTCAGACCTCCCCAACCCAGTCCCCGGTCCCTCCCTGGCCAATCCTCAACCCATCCACCCAAGTCTCTGTCGCGCAAGCAGTTTGTTGAGTACGCCGGGAATTTTCCATGCACTTGTCCACATTTTGCGTGGACAACTCCCGCGAAATCCCCGCCGGGCAACTGAGCAATTTTTGACCCGGCCTCGCAACCGCTTGTCAGAAAAACGGATTTTTCAATCCCTCGCGACTTGTCCCTGGATTTGTCCACATCCTGCGTGGAAAACCCTGACCAATCCGGGGCGTTTGCCGCCCACGGATGCGCCACGCCGCTCACGTCCGCGCCGCTAAAATACTCGCCGTGTATGCGCCATCGGCGCAGGCGGCCCATAGAGGATCGGAATCATGGATGGCTTGAACTTGAACAAATTTGTCGACGCATTACCCAACCTGCATCATATGGCGGTCGAGGGTCTGATCACCCTGATCATCCTGGTGGTGGGCTGGGCGTTGTCCTCACTGGCTGCGCGTGGCGTGCGCCGTCTGGCCGCGCGTTCCTCGCGCCTCGATCCCACGGTGATCCCGATCCTGCGCAGCGTGACGGTATGGACCATCCGCATCGTGGTGCTGCTGGCGGTGCTGGCGCGCCTGGGGGTCCAGACGGCGAGCCTCATCGCCATGCTGGGTGCGGCCGGTCTGGCGGTGGGTCTGGCGTTGCAGGGCACGCTGCAGAATATCGCGGCCGGCATCATGCTGTTGATCCTGCGCCCGATACGCGCCGGGGAATATGTGTCGGTCGCCGGGCAGGGCGAAGGCACGGTGGATGAGGTGGGGCTGTTCATGACGCGGCTCATCCAGTTCGACGGGGTGCATATTTTGCTGCCCAATAGTTCGGTCTGGGGCAATGCGGTGATCAATTACAGCCGCAATGCCTCGCGGCGTCTGGATGTCGCGATCGGTGTGCGCTATGACGATGACCTGGACCAGGCGATTGCCGTGCTGCGGACGTTGGTGGAGGGGCGTGACGATGTGCTGCGCGATCCCGCCCCGCGTGTGATGGCGACGGAATACCGCGACAGCGCCGTGATGGTCAATATCCGGGTGTGGGCGTCCTCGGCGCGGTACTGGGACCTGCGCTTCGATCTGTACCGCGAGGCGGCGCAGGCGTTGCAGCGTGCCGGCCTGAAGGCACCGATTCCCTTGCGCGAGGTGTGTTCGGTGTCCCCCGGCGCCGCGGCCGCCGAGGCGCAGGGCTGAGGGGCTTATTCGACCATCCGGTTCAGGCGTTCGGCATCCAGCGGGTTCTGGCCGTTTTCGATGCGCTGTCCCAGGTCTTCCATGGCTTTGCACAGGTTTGCAATGCGCTTTTCCTGGCTGGCCGCGTGGTCGATGAGTTCGTGCAGGACCTGGATCAGTGGGTCGCCGCCGCTGCGATCCACCGCGTAGGGGGCGAACGCCGCCGTGCTTTCATCGGGATGGGCAGTTGTCGAGGCCGTGCGTCCGCGGTCGAGCAGATCCTGCAGGGGTTTTGCCGTCCAGTCGGTCTGGCAGGGCAGGGGGGAGGCGCTTGTGCTTTCCGTCGCGGGCTGCACGGGTGCCTGTGCGGGATCTTCGGCGGGATGCGCGCCCTCTTTGAGGATGACGCGGGCGAGGTTGCCCACGGCCGTAGCGCCGGCTGGCACTGGTTTGACCACCACGGCGTTCGAACCGATGCGTGCGCGGGCGCCGACGGTGAAGCCGCCCAGGATCTGCGCCCCTGCGCCTACCACGACGCCTTCCTCGAGGGTGGGATGGCGTTTTTCGCCTTTGTACAGGCGGGTGCCGCCCAGGGTGACGCCCTGGTAGATGGTGCAGTCGTCGCCCACGACGGCGGTTTCGCCGATGACGACGCCGAATCCGTGGTCGATGAAGACCCGCCGGCCGATTTGCGCGCCGGGGTGGATCTCGATGCCGGTCAGCATGCGTCCCAGGTGGGAGATGAAGCGTCCGGGCCACAGCCAGCCGTGGCGCCACAGGCCGTGCGCCAGGCGATGCACGAGGATGGCGTGCAGGCCGGGATAACAGGTGAGGATCTCGAGGCGGCTGCGCGCCGCCGGGTCCCGTTCGTGTATGCGGTCGATGTCTTCGCGAAGCTGTTTGAACATGGTCATTCCCCGTTGGGCCGGCCGGCTACGCCCCGGGCGGTGCGCGCGGTCTTGATCATGGCGGTGCACATGCCGCGCAGCATGTCGACCTCGTCGGCGCTGGGGCGGCTGCGGGTCAGGAGCTGGCGCATGCGCGGCAGGAGCTTTTTCGGGTGCAGGGGATCGAGGAAGCCGATCTCGATCAGGGCCTGCCCGAGGTGCTCGAGCATGGCCTGGACGCGCCCGCTGCTGGCCGGGTCGGCGCCGGGATCGTGGCGGGCGTGCGTATCGGGCAGGCGGGCGCCGCCGGTCATGGGCAAGAGCGCATAGCGCAGTTCCCAGGCGGCGAGCTGCAGGGCCTGCGAGACATTGAGTGAGCTGTACTCAGGGTTGGCCGGGATGTGGCAGACGTTCTGGCACAGAGAGATGTCCTCGTTCGCCAACCCTGAGCGTTCGGTGCCGAGTACGATCGCCACGCGGGCGGTGCCGCTGGCCGCGAGGTGTTGCGCCGATTGGCTGGCCGCCTCGCGAATGTCGCAAGGCGGTGGGCCCAGGGCGCGTGCCCGGGCCGTCAGGGCGAAGGCCAGCGTGGCTGGTCCGAGGGCATCGGCGAGGTTGGTGTGGATCTGCGCCTGTGCGAGGATGTCGCCCGCGCCGCTGGCGAGCGCGACCGCCTCGGGGTGCGACAGGACGTCGGGCAGCCCGGGATCGACCAGGCACAGGTCGTCAAAGCCCATGGTCTTGATGGCGCGCGCCGCCGAGCCCACATTGCCGGGATGGCTGGGCCTGACCATGATGAAGCGGACGTGTCCGAACGGGTCGGGCGCGACCGTCATCGCGTTTTCAGAGGATTCTCGTGGAGTCATTTAAAATAGAAGACTTTCCATGCCGTGGCTGGCTTTTTCGTTGCAAACGGCCAGCCTGGCTTGTACGCTTGGCAAAGCAGTTTTTCTCTGGAATCCTATGCATCCAATGCTCAATACCGCCATCAAGGCGGCCCGTCGCGCAGGCGTCATCATCAACCGCGCGAGCCTGGATCTCGAGCGCCTGAACGTGGCGCGCAAGGGGCCCAAGGATTATGTCACGGAAGTCGACCGTGCCGCAGAGGAAGCCATCATCGATATTTTACGCACGGCCTATCCCGATCATGCGATTCTGGCGGAGGAGACCGGCGAGCATGGCGCCACCAAGGGGGGCATTCCTGACTTCCTGTGGATCATCGATCCGCTGGACGGCACTACGAATTTCATTCATGGCTTTCCGAACTATGCCGTGTCGATCGCGCTGATGCAGCGAGGGCAGGCTGCTCATGCGGTGATCTACGACCCCTCGCGCAATGAGATGTTCACCGCCAGCCGCGGCAGCGGGGCCTTTCTGAACGACCGGCGCGTGCGGGTTTCGGGCCGCACCCGCTACCATGACGCCTTGCTGGCCTCGCATGTGCCCCAGTCCACCGCCTTGCCGGCAGGTTCGCCGTTCTCGCCGATGTTGGGCGATTGCGGCGCGGCGCGGCGCACGGGGTCGGTGGTGCTGGACCTGGCCTATGTTGCTTGCGGACGCCTGGACGGGTTCTGCGGCGTGCGCCTCAAGCCCTGGGACATGGCTGCCGGCGGCTTGCTGGTGCTCGAGGCCGGCGGCCTGCTGGCGGATTTCGAAGGCGAGCAGGGCTGGATGACCAGCGGCAACATCCTTGCGGCCACGCCCAAGGTCTTCCCCCAGATGATCGGTTATCTGGGTGCCTGAGGACTGATCGATGGAATGGTTGCTGGACCCGTCCGCATGGATTGGCCTGTTTACCCTGATCGTTCTCGAGATCGTTCTCGGGATCGATAACCTCGTCTTTATCGCGATTCTGGTCGACAAGCTGCCGCCCAGGCAGCGCGACCGCGCGCGAGTGGTGGGCCTGAGCCTGGCGCTCGCCATGCGTTTGCTGTTGCTGGCGCTCATGTCGTGGATGATCAAGCTCACCGCCCCGATTCTGTCGTTCGGCGGGTTTGCCTTCTCGGGGCGTGATCTGATCCTGATCGGCGGGGGGTTCTTCCTCTTGAGCAAGGGCACCTTCGAGTTGCACGACCGCGTCGAGGGGCGTACGGCGCATGCCTCCGGCTCGCGCCTGCATGCCGGATTCTGGATCATCGTCACGCAGATCGTGATTCTGGACGCGGTGTTCTCGATCGATTCGGTCATCACCGCGGTTGGTATGGTCGATCACCTGGCGGTCATGATGCTCGCCGTCATCATTGCGATGAGCGTCATGCTGGTGGCTTCCAAGCCGCTCACGCAGTTCGTCAACGCCCATCAGACTGTCGTCATTCTGTGCCTTGGTTTTCTGCTGATGATCGGCTTTTCGCTTCTGGCCGAGGGTTTCAGTTTTGCCGTGCCCAAGGGCTATCTGTACGCGGCCATCGCTTTTTCGGTCATCGTCGAGTCTCTGAACCAGCTGGCGCGTCGCAATATGCGCCGCGTCGAATCGCGCCGGCCGATGCGCGAGCGTACCGCCGAGGCCGTGTTGATGCTGCTGGGCCGCCGTCCGGTGGCGGCAGGCTCCGGCCCCGAGTTCGAGCCGGGCATGGCGGACGATGCGGCGCCGATCGAGGCCTTCGGCGACGAGGAGCGCAACATGGTCAGTGGGGTGCTGACCCTCAGCGACCGCAACGTTCATTCGGTGATGACGCCGCGCACAGAGGTTTCATGGATCAATCTGGAGGACGAGCCGGCCGAGCAGCGCGAGCAGATCACTCGCGAGCCGCACAGCTTTTTCCCGGTGTGCCGCGGTTCGCTCGATGAGGTCGTGGGGATCGGCCGCGCCAAGGAGCTGATCACCGATCTGCTGGTCCACGGCAGCATTCGCGAAACCCATTTGCGCGAGCCCATCATCGTCCACGAGTCGATCGAGATCCTGCCGCTCATGGATACGCTCAAGCGCTCCCGGGGCCAGCTCGTGCTGGTGGCCGACGAGTTCGGTTCCATCGTCGGCGTGGTGACGCCGATCGATATTTTCGAGGCGATCGCCGGGGAATTCCCCGATGAGGACGAGGTGCCCGACATCATCGACCAGGGCAATGGACGCTGGCGCGTCGATGGCGCGGCCGACCTGCATCACCTCGAGCAGATCATGCACACCGATGGCCTGGTGGACGAGGACGAGGAGTACGCCACGATCGCGGGCTATCTGCTGGAACGCTTTGGCCGGCTGCCAGTGGTGGGCGATTCCTGCGAGTTGGCGCAGGGCGAGTGGCCTGCATACCGTTTCACGGTACTCGAGATGGACGGGCGGCGCATCGCCACGGTTCAGATCGAACGGATACCGATGCCCGATCCGGATGCCGACGCCGAGTCCGCGAGCTAGTGCAGTGTTCGACGTTATCAGGAACATAAAACCGCGTCTTTTTGGCCTGGGCGGCGTTACAAATCCTCGC
>JBEBRQ010000019.1:0-49512 GCA_040394755.1 Castellaniella defragrans
CGGGAAGTCCCGGCAAAGCCGGGACCGGGTGAGCTGCGCCGCGCCCCCCCTGGGCTCCGGCCGCGAGCTCGCACAAAAGAACCAGCACAAAAGAACCACCACAAACCAGTACAAAAAACCCCACCAACACCGCCCTACTCCTCCCCCCCCCCCTTGATCCCCTCCAGCCGTTCGACCTCGAGATCGGCATGCACCGGCTCGATCGCCGGCAGTGCCCGGTTGGCCTTGGCCGACAATTCGCCGAAACGCACGACCTTGCCATAAAGCCCCTGCTGCCCCGCGACCGCCACCACCGTCTGGTTGTACTGATTGCTGACCGTGCCCAGCGTATTGCCAAGCCTTTGCAAGCGCTCGGCAACGAGAGCGACCTGGTTGTACAGACCGCCCGCCTGATCGCTGAGCACACGCGCCTGCTCATTGCTGCGGGCAATCATCCACAGATTGGCCACCGTGCGCAGAATCGGCATCAGCGTCGTGTGCGAAACCATGATCACATTGCGCTGATAGCCATAATCGAACAACTCGCGGTTGTGCTTCATGGCCTCGATATAGGCCGGCTCGATCGGCATGAACATCAGCACGAAACTCGGACTGCGCATCCCGATGAGATTGCTGTAATCCTTGCGATTGAGATCATCGATGTGATGACGCACCGCGCGCACATGATCGTCGAGGGCAGCGAGGCGCTCGGCCTCGGTCGCCGCGCCGATGGCGCGATCATAGTCCACCAGCGACACCTTGCTGTCGATGACCATGTGCTTGTGATCCGGCAGCTTGATGACGAAATCGGGCTGCCGGCGATTGCCCTCCTCGTCGCGGAAACTCGCCTGCGCCTCGTAGTGCTCGCCCGCCTCCAGCCCCGCGAGCTGCAAAGTGCGCTCGAGCTGGATCTCGCCCCAATTGCCCGTGGTTTTTTTCTCGCCCTTGAGGGCGCTCGCCAGATTGTTGGCCTCGGCGCTCATTTTGACGCCGACATCCAGAATGCGGCGGATCTCGGCGCCAAGCTGGGCATGACCGCGCAGCGAGGCGTCGTGCACCTCGTTGACACGCTTCTGGAAACCCTCGATCTGCTCGCGAAAAGGCCGCAGCAGACTATCGAGCGAGGCCTGGCTGGTCTGAGTGAACGTCTTGCCTTTTTCCTCGAGGATCTGATTGGCGAGGTTCTGGAACTCGGCGCGCATGGCGGCTCTGGACTGCTCGAAAGACTGGCGCAACTCGTCGAAAGCAGCCAGTTTTTCCTGATGCACGGCGCGCAATTGAGCCAGTTCGCGGTCCAGGTCGCGCAGCATGAGACCCTGCGCGACCTGCGTGCGCTCGCCCTCGGCCCGCTGGGCCATGGATTCCGCCAGCCGCGCCTCCAGGCCTGCAAGCTCCGCCTCGAGGCGGACGCGGTCGCGGTCGAGCGCATCGCGCTCTGCGGTGCGCGCCGCCAGGGGCCTGCGCATGAGCAGCCAGCCCGCGATCCCGCCGGCCAGCAACCCCAGCAGGCCAGCGACCATCAGCGCGGGTTCCAGTCCACTCATGAATCAGCCCTCGGAACCATCCCCGGCACGCTCATCGGCGCACGCCAAAACAATGATCCAGAGTCGGGAAGGTCCCCTCCCGGACCTCTTTGGCGTATCGCTCGGCCGCCTCGCGGATGAGCGCGCCCGCATCGGCGAAACGGCGGGCGAATTTCGGGATGCGATCGCCGCTCAGGCCGAGGATGTCCTCGGTGACCAGGACCTGGCCGTCGCAACCGGGCGAGGCGCCGATGCCGATGGTCGGGATCTCGATGGCCGCCGTGATCTCGCGCGCCAGCGGCTCGCTGATGCCTTCGAGCACGACGCCGAAGGCGCCCGCCTGGGCATGGGCGCGGGCATCCTCGGCGATGCGGCGCGCCGCCGCCTCATTCATTCCCTGAGCCTTGAACCCGCCCATCGTATTGACGTACTGCGGCATCAGGCCGACGTGGGCAAGGACCGGAATGCCGCGCTCGACCAGGAAATGCGTCGTCTCGGCGATCGCCTGACCACCCTCGATCTTGACGCCGGACACGCCGCTGGCCGCCAGCATGTCCGCCGCGTTGGCGAAGGCCTGCTGCGGCGACTGCTGGTAGCTGCCGAAAGGCATGTCGACGATGACACAGGCATGATGCGTGGCGCGAACGACGGCGGCGGCATGAGCGGCCATGGTACCCGTCGTGATCGACAGGGTATCGGGCAGGCCATAGCCGACCATCGCCGTCGAATCGCCCACCAGAATCATGTCCAGCGCCTCGTCGAGCAGGCGCGCGATCGGGGCGCTATAGGCGGTCAGGGCGGCGATCTTTGTTTCACCCTTGCAAGCCATCAATTCCGGCACCGTGACGCGCCGCCCCTGACTATGTACACTCATATCCTCTCCTGTCAATTCAAAGCACTTCCGGCATCATATGCCGCCGCAGCCCAGGCTGCCCCACCAAGGAGGCCCCATGTCCACCAACCAGCCCTATGTCTCGTTCCACGACGGGCGCCGCGCAGCCCAGATCGGGTTCGGGACCTGGCAAATTCCCGAGGCGGACGCCCCCGCCGCCATCCGCACGGCCCTCGAGACCGGCTATCGATCGATCGATACCGCCTACATTTACTACAACGAGGCCGGCGTCGGCCAGGGCATCGCCGAGTCCGGCATCCCCAGGGGCGAACTCTTTGTCACCACCAAGGTCTGGAACAACCGCCACGGGCACGATAGCACCAAGGCCGCCCTGCGGGAAAGCCTCGAGCGCCTGCGCCTCGATTATGTGGACCTGTACCTGATCCACTGGCCCGTCCCCAAGGAAAACCATTACCTCGATGCCTGGGAGGCCCTGATCCAGCTGCGCGACGAGGGCCTGGCGAAATCCATCGGCGTCTGCAATTTCCAGGCGCCACACCTGCAAAGGCTGCTCGACAAGACCGGCGTCCTGCCGGCGGTCAACCAGATCGAGCTGCATCCTTACTTCCAGCAGGCCGAGCTGCGCGCCTACCACACCGACCACGATATCCAGACAGAGGCCTGGAGCCCCCTGGGACAGGGCCGCGCGCTCGCGGACCCCGCACTGGCCGCCATCGCCCACAAACACCAGGCCAGCCCCGCGCAAGTGATCCTGCGCTGGCACCTCCAGATGGGTCACATGACCATTCCGAAATCGGCCACCCCCACGCGGATCCAGGAAAACTTCAACCTGTTCAACCTGCATCTGGACCCCGACGACATGGCCGCGATCGCCGCGCTGGACAAGGCCGACGGCCGCATCGGCCCCGATCCGGACCGGTTTCACCTCATGGAGGGCTGACGCGCCCGCGGCCACCGGGCGGCGGGTCATCGCGGCGCGCGCGCCGGCCCAGCCAGGCGGCCAGCAGCGGCGCGCACACGAATACGCCATAGACCCCCCAGGCGGCGCGCCGCGCCCCCTCGAAACCGCCGGGGTCCGTGAATCCGGCGGCGTTGGCGGCCATCCCGGCCACGCTGGCGCCCAACGCCATGGCGTACAACTGTAAAGTCGTGATCGCCGCCGAGGCGATGTTGCGCTGGCCCTCGGGCGCCGCGCGGAACACGCCGGTCAGCAAATGCGGCCAGCACAGGCCCACCCCCAACCCCACACCCAGCAGCAGCAGGCTCAATATCCCGACCCAGACGCCCGCGACCGGCATCAGCAGACACAACCCGCCCAGCGCGAGGCTCGATAACAGGGGGCCCAGGACCAGCAAGCGCATCACCGTCGCCGATCCGCGGCCGGAACTCAACAGCGTGCCCAGCGTCCAGCCGGCCGACATCAGCGCCGACAGGTAGCCGGCCGCCAGCGGCGAGGCGCCGTGAATGACTTGCAGAAAGTACGGCACGAAAACCTCGGTGGTGACACCGATGCTCATCAAGCCGATCATGGCGTAACGCCGCCCCAGGGGACTGGCCAACGACCACGCCCCCTCTGGCAAAAACCGCTGGGCGGCGCGCCGGTCCAGGCGCGCGAGTACCGCCACCAGCGCCACGCCGCCGACCACCCCCGCCAACTGCCAGCCCCAATCGGCCGCGAGACTGGCGGCGGAAACCACCAACACCGAGCCGACCAGCAGGCCCATGCGTCCCAAGGGAGCGCCGCGCCCGACCCTGGCATCACGTCCGACCGGCCCGAGCTGGGTCACCAGCAGCAGGCCCAGGACGGCGCACACTGGCAGCACAGCCCAGAACGCCCAGCGCCACAGCCCGATCTGGGCAAAGAGCCCGCCGATGGCCGGCCCCGCCAGGGTCGCCACGCCCCACATGCCCGAGATCAGGGCCATGGCCCGCGACCACAACCCCTCATGAAAGACCAGGGGGACGGTCGCATAGCTCAGGCTCAACAGCATCCCGCCCCCCAGCCCCTGCCATGTCCGTCCGAACAGCAGCCAGGGCATCGTCGGCGCCAGCGCGCAGACGATGGTGCCCAGGACGAACAGGCCCAGCGCATACAGGAATATCCGGCGCAGGCCGAAGCGGTGGATGCCCAAGGGCGCCCCGGAAGACCCCAGGATCGAGGCGGCCACGAACAGCGTGGTGTTCCAGGCGTAGTACGCCAGACCGCCGATGTCCTGGACCACGGACGGCAGGATGGTGGTGGCGATGAAAACATTGATCGCATGCACGGCAACGCCACCCGCCAGGGCAAGCGAGCGCAAACCGTTGCGGCCCCAGAGCAGATCCAGCCAAGATGCGGAAGCAGCGTCGGACATGTCCAATTCAGGCCGTTTCACGGGGTGACGGCCTCATGGGCAGAAAGCCCGGAAGGCAGCGAAAAGGGGAACCAGGGCGGACTGCATAAGGAGGGAGTGCCGAATGCGATGGGGTTGTTTCGCCATCATAGCTGAAGCGGCAGCGGCGTCAGGACGCCGGGCTGAATTCGACCCGCCGCCCTGACGCCGCTGCATCGTTTCACGCAAAGTCAGCCGCACACATTGCGTTACGAATGTTTAATTTTAATTGCTTTGAAGTCACATAGGATGAAGCTTCAAATTGCAACCGGATCGGCCTCGCGCCCAGTTCGAATGGAGTCCCATCAAGACCTTCACGATGCCGCTCGCCGCGGAGTCACCGTCGATTGAGAGTGACCGCGCCGCCTCCCCCTTCGCCGATCATGAGAAACATATTGCAAATACATAGACCGACACCGATCCATTATGCCTGGTACATCGCCCTGGCCTGCCTCGCCGTCTCGTGCATCCGCGCCGGGATCGGCTTTCAGACCATGGGGTTCATCATCAATCCGGCGCGCGAGGAACTTGGCTGGCCCAACGCCCAGATTACCGGGGTAATCGCCCTCAGGGAACTGATCGCGGGAATGACCGCCCCTCTGGTCGGCTGGTGGGTGGACCGGCGGGGGCCGAGAATCGTCATGACGATCGGCGCAATCCTCGTCGGCCTGTCTCTGAGCATGGTGTCTTTCGCGCAGACCTTCTGGCAGTTCGCGCTGATTTTCGGCGTCATTGGCGGCATCGGCGTCGCGGGCCTTTCCAACGCCATGGTTTTTCCGCTGATCGCCAAGTGGTTCTCGGCCCAGCGGGGACGCGCGACCGGCCTGGTCTCGGCGGGCGCCAACCTCGGCGGCATCTTGCTGTCGCCAATCATCATCTGGCTGTTGTCCATTTCCGATTGGCGCTCGTCGTGGTTCATTCTCGGCTTCCTGCCGATCCTCATCCTGGTGCCGCTGGCGATTTTCGTTCTCCGCCGTGAACCATCCGACATGGGCCTGCTGCCGTTCGGCGAAAAACCGGGCGACCCGGCCGATCCCGCACCGGCGCAGGACGCCCTGCCCGACCTGACACTGGCCGAAGCCATGCGTTCGCCCGGCTTCTGGTTCCTCATGGTCGGCTGGAATCTCTGCGACTTCGTCCTGAAAGGCGCCCTGCTGCACAAAATCCCGGCGGCGGAATCGCTGGGCTTCAGCACCGTCCAGGCGGGCGGCGTAGTCCTGACCTATGGTGTGTTTGCCATATTGGGCAAGCTGCTGACGGGGTTCATCGCCGACCATTGTTCGACGAAACTGATCATCCTCGGCCTCTCGGCCCTGCAAGCGGCGGGGCTCATCCTGTTCATCAGCGCCGACAGCGCCTGGGAGATGCAGCTCGGCTACGGCGTCCTGAGCGGTTTATCCGCGGGCGGGCTGATCATGATCATGCCGTTCCTGCTGGCTTCGCTGTTCGGCCGCAAGAACCAGGGGGTCATCATGGGGGCCATCACCCCCATGGTGGTGCTCTCGGGCGTTGGCGGGCCCATGCTGGCGGCGCTGCTGTTCGACATGACGGGCAGTTATGCCGCCGCCTTCGAGATTTATGCCGTCATCGCGATTTTTGGCGGTCTGGCGCTCCTGGGCGCCAGCACGGGCCAACGAACCGTTTCCACTTCCTAGAAAACCGCTGGGCAAACCGCGCGCGGGCTCGTTCAACAGTCTCCTGAAAATCACACCGGAGGTCACACATCATGTCGACGATCACCCTTCTCTATCCTGGCGAAATGGGCTGCGCTTTCGCCGCCTTGCTGCTGGCCGCCGGCCCACGGGTGGTCAGCCCGATGGCCGGCCGCAGCGAGCGGACCCGGAAAGCGGCGCAAGCAATCGGCATCGAAATGCGCGACAGCATGGCCGCCGCGGTCACCGAGAGCGATCTGATCCTGTCGCTGGTGCCGCCATCGGCCGTCATCGATGTGGCGCAGCGCGCCGCCGATGCCTGCCGCGAAAACGACGTCGCCCCCCTATTCGTCGATCTGAATGCCAAAACCCCAGAGGATGCCGAGGGCATGGCGGCGGCTTTCAGCGACGTGTCATTGCCATTCTGCAATGCCTGCATCATCGGGCGGGCATCGCACCTGGGCGCAGAGGGACGCATCTATACCAGCGGTGCCAACACCAGTCCCCTGGAAGCATTGTTCGACGGCCTTTTGCCGGTGATCCGGCTGGGCGACGAGACCATCCAGGCCACGATTTTCAAAATGGCCTTTGCCGGTTTCAACAAGACCGTCGTTGCCGCCCTGTTCGAAACCGCCAACACCGCCAATGCCTTCGGCATCACCGATTCCCTGTTCGAATTGATCGACCGGCACCTGGGCGGCACGCTGGCCGATCTGGGCAAACTGGTGCCGACCTATCCTCGCCACATCCTGCGCAGGGCCGAGGAAATGGAGGCGCTGGCGCGGATGCTGGCCGACCGCAAGCTGCCGAACCGGATCGCGCTGGCCGCCGGCGCGACGTTTCACGGCCTGGGCACCAGCGGCAGCTGGGCCGCAGCGGCGCCATCCGCGCGCCTGATGGAATTGCTGTCGAAAGTCGAATACCGCGCCGGGCAAAGCCAGGCAAAAGACTAATATCAAAGTATTTATTGTTACTGAATTTTTCTGCCGGGCTGGTTTTCCATGACGAAAACCAGCCCGAAAACCGGTCAATCGAGCAGATTGCGCAGAACGTACTGCATAATCCCGCCATGCCGATAGTAGGCCGCCTCGCTGGGTGTGTCGATTCGTACCAGAGCATCGAACTCAACCGCGCCGGCCCGCACGCGCACCGTCGGCGGCACCCCGCCCTCGTTGAGGGCGGTCACGCCGGTGATCTCGAAGGATTCCTCGCCGGTGAGGCCCAGGCTGGCCGCATTCTTGCCATCGGGGAATTGCAGGGGCAGCACCCCCATCCCGATCAGGTTCGAGCGATGGATGCGTTCGTAGGACTCGGCGATCACGGCCTTGACCCCCAGCAGCGCCGTGCCTTTGGCGGCCCAGTCACGCGAGGAGCCGGAGCCGTATTCCTTGCCCGCGAGGATCACCAGGGGAACCCCCGCGCGGATGTAGTTGCACGAGGCGTCGAAGATCGTCGCCACGGGGCTGCCGGACTGGGTGAAATCGCGCGTCCAGCCGCCCTCGGTACCCGGGGCGATCTGATTGCGCAGACGCACATTGGCAAAGGTCCCGCGGATCATGACCTCGTGGTTGCCGCGGCGCGAGCCGTAGGAATTGAAGTCCTGGGGCTGGACCCCCTGGGATTGCAGGTAGCGGGCGGCCGGTGAATCCTTGGCGATCGATCCGGCGGGGCTGATGTGGTCGGTGGTGACCGAATCACCCAGCAAGGCCAGCACGCGGGCGCCCCGGATATCGCCGACCGGATCGGGATCGCGGCGCATCCCCTCGAAATACGGCGGCCGGCGCACGTAGGTCGAGTCCGGCTCCCAGTGGAAAATCCCGCCCTCGGGCGTGGTCAGCGAGCGCCAGCGCTCGTCCCCCGCGAAAACGTCGGCGTAGCCGCGCGCGTACATATCGGCGGTGATCGAGGAACGGATGGCCGCCTGGACCTCGGCGGTCGAGGGCCAGATATCGCGCAGGTAGACCTCGCGGCCATCCTGGTCGCAGCCCAGCGGCGCCTCGAACAGATCAATGTCCATGGTGCCCGCCAGGGCATAGGCGACGACCAGCGGCGGCGACATCAGGTAGTTCATCCTGACCTCGCTGTGGATGCGGCCCTCGAAGTTGCGGTTGCCCGACAGCACCGAAACCACCGCCAGATCGTTGGCATTCACGGCGGCGCTGACCTCGGGGATCAGGGGGCCGGAATTGCCGATGCATGTCGTACAGCCATAGCCCACGAGATTGAAGCCCAGGGCCTCGAGATAAGGCGTCAACCCGGCCTTTTCGTAGTAGTCGGTGACCACGCGGGAGCCGGGCGCCAGGCTGGTCTTGACCCAGGGCTTGCGGCCCAGGCCGCGTTCGACCGCTTTTTTCGCCAGCAGGCCGGCCGCCATCATCACGGCGGGATTGGAGGTATTGGTGCACGAGGTGATGGCAGCGATCACCACCGCGCCATGATCGATCCGGTACTGCGCGCCATCCAGCGCCAGATCCGCCGGGTTGGAGGCCGGCGCGCCGGGCAGCGCCGCGAGCGCTTGCCGGAAGGCGGGCTGGGCGCTGGTCAGAGGCACCCGATCCTGCGGGCGCTTGGGGCCGGCGATCGAGGGCACCACGGTGCCCAGGTCGAGTTCGAGCTTTTCGGAATACACGGGCTCGTGGGCCGGATCATGCCACAGGCCCTGCGCCTTGGCATACGCCTCGACCAGCGCGACCTGCTCGGGCGAGCGTCCGGTAAAGCGCAGGTAACCCAGCGTTTCCTCGTCGATCGGGAAGATCGAGATCGTCGAGCCGTACTCGGGGCTCATGTTGCCGATCGTCGCCCGGTTGGCCAGCGGCACGGCAGCCACGCCGGGACCATAGAATTCGACGAATTTACCCACCACACCGTGCTTGCGCAGCATTTCGGTAATGGTCAGCACCAGATCGGTGGCAGTCGCCCCCTCGGGCAGGCTGCCGCTGAGCTTGAAGCCGACCACCCGTGGAATCAACATGGAAATCGGCTGGCCCAGCATCGCCGCCTCGGCCTCGATACCGCCCACGCCCCAGGCCACCACCCCCAGGCCGTTGACCATGGGAGTGTGCGAGTCCGTGCCTACACAGGTATCGGGATAGGCTTCGGTCACCCCATCCACCTCGCGCGTGAACACGCCGCGCGTCAAATGCTCGAGGTTGACCTGGTGGACAATGCCGGTATCGGGCGGCACGACCTTGAAACTGTCAAAGGCGGTCTGGCCCCAGCGCAGAAACTTGTAGCGCTCGGCATTACGCTGGAACTCGATCTCGGCATTGCGCCGAAACGAATCGTTGGCGCCGAACTTGTCGACGATGACGGAATGGTCGATCACCAGTTCGACGGGCGCCAGCGGATTGATGCGTTCCGGCCGGCCGCCCAGGGCCTGCATGGCCTCGCGCATCGCGGCCAGATCCACCACGGCCGGAACGCCGGTGAAATCCTGCAGAACCACGCGGGCCGGCGTGAAGGCAATTTCGCGGCTGGGCTGCGCGGCGGGGTCCCATGAGGCCAGCGCGCGCACGTCGTCGGCCGTGACATCGCCGCCGCCCTCGGTGCGCAACAGATTCTCGAGCAGGATCTTGAGTCCATAGGGCAGGCGTGAAATGTCGAGGCCGCGCGCCGCGAGGGCGTCGAGCCGGTAAATGCGATAGGCCTTGCCGGCCACATTCAGCGTCCCTTGCGCGCCAAAACTATTGGGGTGATCCATGCCTGTTCTCCAGAAAAAGAGTCATGCTTCGAGCCAAACCGGGCTTGAATCTATCTTACACGCATTGCCAGTTTCGTTCCCTGGCCGCAAATCGGACTGGCCATGACTCATTCGGAGATTTCCTAATATCTTTACCAGACCCGTATTCCACATTTTGCCGCAAAGAACACCCGGGATTTCTGCCCGGCGGCCAACGGCCGATGGTTTCCGCAGCGGCCCGACAATAAGATCGCGCCCGCCTTTCCCATCCAACAGATTGAATTACAAGGCCGGGCCGCCGTGTTTATATTTAATGTTTAAGGCATAATACCGCCCAGAATTATCCAGACGATTCATTTCGAGGGAATAAAAATCGAATGAACAGACCCTGTTGCCTTTAACCTGAATTAAGGAATGCCCATTTCCTAGATATATTTATATACCGGATGAATCTGGCATCCCAAAAACAGGCAACACCGATCCAAAGATTTTAGAATAATTGACATTTACAGGGAAACTCATCATGAAAACATTCGTCATCTACAAAGATCAGAAGAACAATCGCTTCGAGGCGGTGAAACAGGGATTTTCCTGGCCCGCCTTATTTTTTGGCGCATTCTGGATGCTCGTCAAGAAACTCTGGGGCCACGCGGTCGTATGGATCGTCCTGCTGTTCCTGGTCAATCTGGTGCTGAATATCCTGGAAAATGAGGTCACGTATGCCTACTATGACTCGACAACCGCCCTGATGCTGGCGGCATTCTCCTTCGCCCTTGCCATATTCGCGATCTTCATGTGGCTGCTCCCGGCCTTTCGAGGCAATAAATGGCGGTCGGAGCGGCTGCAGCGCCACGGCTATGTCCCGATCAAAATCACCCAGGCGAGCGACCCGGATGCGGCCGTCGCGGAATTCGTGATGCAGTTGACCCCCCAGGATCAATCCCAGGCCTGATCTCCCGGTCGGGTCGCAGGCGCGGACAACCCGCCCCGAGGCAGGGTCAAGCCGCAGCCATCCCAGGTCCGCGACTACACTGGGATGATCGAACCCGACCGGAGCTTTTCATGACCTTTCCCGCATTTTTCGACACCGCGCCGAAAATCACCCTGTACGACCCGCTGGCCGACCTGCTGGGCGCCTCGGACGACGGTACGCTGGAGTACTGCTACGCGGATGCCGTCCGCCTGGCCGGCCATTCCTGCCCCACAGTGGCCGGCGCCTATCTGATGACGGTCAAGGCACTGGCCGCGCTCTATCCCGACAGTCTGCCGCAGCGCGGCGATATCCTCGTCGAATTCGCGGACGATGCCCGCAACGGCGTGACCGGCGTCATCGCAAACGTGGTCTGCCTGCTGACCGGGAGCACCGCCGATACCGGCTTCAAGGGCCTGGCGGGCCAGTACGACCGGCGCGACCTGCTGCGCTTCACCGCCGACATCCCCGGGGAAATCGCTTTCACCCGCCGCGACACCGGCGCCTGCATCGTGGCGAGCTACAGCGCCCGCGAGGTGCCGCCCGCGCCCATGACCATGCCACTGCTGCAACGCATCCTGGCTGGCGAGGCCAGCGACGCGCAGCGCCGCGATTTCGCGCAAGTCTGGCAGGATCGCGTGCGGCGCATCCTGGAATCCGCCGACCTGCCCGGACTGATCACGCTGCAAGCACGCTAGCTGACAAGTCCGGCGCAAGAAACACCGGGGTTCCTCAGACGCGTTCGAGCACCACCGCGATACCCTGCCCCACGCCGATGCACATGGTCACGAGCGCGCGCCGGCCCCCGGTCGCATGCAGGCGATTGATCGCGGTCGTGGCCAGGCGCGCGCCGCTGGCGCCCAGGGGATGGCCCAGAGCAATGGCCCCGCCCCAGGCATTCACACGCGCATCATCGTCAGCCAGACCCAGCAGGCGCAACACCGCCAGCCCTTGCGCGGCGAATGCCTCGTTGAGTTCGATCACATCGATCTGGTCGAGACTCAGGCCGGTCTGGGCCAGGACTTTTTGCGTGGCCGGCGCCGGGCCGATGCCCATCACGCGGGGCGCCACACCGGCGACCGCCATCCCGACCACCCGGGCCCTGGGGGTCAGGCCGAAACGCTGCGCGTGCGCCTCGTCGGCCAATAGCAGCGCGCAGGCGCCATCGTTGACCCCGCTGGCATTGCCCGCCGTGACGGTGCCATCGGGACGCACCACACCCTTGAGCCTGGCCAGGGCCTCCAGGCTGGTGGCCCGGGGATGTTCATCCTTTTCCACGGCGATCAGCTCGCCTTTTTTCTGCGGCACCAGGACCGGCGTGATTTCCCTGGCGAGATGCCCGGCCGCCTGCGCGGCCAGCGCCCTTTCCTGGCTTGCCAGAGCCATGCGATCCTGCGCCTCGCGCTCGATGCCGTATTCCACAGCCACATTCTCGGCCGTCTCGGGCATCGAATCGATCCCGTAGCGCGCCTTCATCAGCGAATTGACGAAACGCCAGCCGATCGTCGTATCGTAAATGGCATTGGCGCGCGCAAAGGCGCTCTCGGCCTTGGGCATCACGAACGGCGCGCGGCTCATGCTCTCGACGCCACCCGCAATCATCAGGCCGGCCTCGCCGGCCTTGATGGCGCGGGCCGCCGTCCCCACCGCATCCAGACCGGAGCCGCACAAGCGATTGATGGTCGCGCCGGGCGCGGACAGCGGCAGCTCCGCGAGCAGCGCGGCCATGCGCGCCACATTGCGATTATCCTCGCCGGCCTGATTGGCGCAGCCCAGCAGGACATCGGTCAAGGCCTCCCAATCCACGCCGGGATTGCGCGCCACCAGGGCGCGCAACGGCACCGCCGCGAGATCGTCGGTCCGGACGGAAGACAGGGCGCCGCCATAGCGGCCAAAAGGCGTTCGTACCGCATCGCAAATCAGTGCCTGGTGATTCATGCTGTTTCCTCCAAATCGTTCAATGATTCAAAAGCAAGGACAGATCGGCGCGGACAAAGCCATGACCGACCCCCTCACCCAACGCATACAGATCGGCCTCGAGGCGATCGACCGCCTGATGCCGCGCCCAGAATACGGGGCCGCCGAGCCCGCGCGGAAAACCATAACCATCCACGAGCACCACATCGATATCGCCCGGCCTGAGGGCGACACCTTGCGCCAGCAGCAAACCGGCCTCATTGACCATGGCCAGCAGGGCGCGGCGCTGGATCGCCGCCGGCTCGATCGGACGGCGCGCGATGCCGCGCCGGGCGCTGGCCTGCTCGATCAGATCCCGCACCACGGCATCCGTCGCCGGCGCAGCCTGGCCATCGGCATAGGTGTAATAGCCGGCGCCCGTCTTGCGGCCCAGGCGGCCCAGCTCGCACAGATGGTCCAGAATCGAAACATAGCGCTCGCGCGGATCGCGCGTCGCGGCGCGCGCCCGCCGCATCCGCCAGGCGATGTCCAGGCCCGACAGATCGGCCACGGCGAACGGCCCCATGGCAAAACCCATCGCCGTCAGGGCCTGATCCACATCCTCGGGCCAGGCGCCGTCCTCCAGCATGAATTCGCATTCGCGCCGATAGGCGTTGTAGATCCGGTTGCCGATGAAGCCAAAAGCGTTGCCGGCCAGCACGGTCGATTTTCCGAGCCGGGCCCCGAGCGCCATGCCGGTCGCCAGCGCAGCGGGCGAAGTCCGGGCCGCCCGCACCACCTCGAGCAGCCGCATGACGTGCGCGGGACTGAAGAAATGCAGCCCCAGGACGTTCCGGGGATACCGGGTCACCGCGGCGATCTCATCGACGTCCAGATAGGACGTGTTGGTTGCCAGAATCGTTTCCGGGCCGACCAACGCATCGATCCGGCGAAAGACGTCCTGCTTGACCGCGAGGTCTTCGTAGACGGCCTCGATGACCAGATCCACATCGGCCAGACCCGCCCAGTCTGTAGTGGCGGTCAGCACGGCCTGACGCGCGGCGGCGAGCTCGCTGGCTACCTTTCCCGCCGCTACCCGGCGCTCATAGTGCTGGACGATCCGCTGCCTGCCTTGCTCGACCACATCGCCGGCCTGATCGAGCAGGACCACGGCCATGCCGGCATCCAGCAGGGCAATGGCGATCCCCGTGCCCATGGTGCCGGCGCCGATGACCGCGACCCGATGGATTTCGCGCGGCTCGGCCTGCAACGCCTCAGGCAGGCGGCCAGCCTCGCGGCGAGCGGCGGCCAGGTACTCCAGGGCCTGCGCCTCGTCGATGTGATGAGAGAAAGTGTCCATGAAATCAATAGTCCTTGAAATGAGAGAATGGCGTTTAATCAGCGCGCATCAGGCGCTTGCCGATCACGAGCTGCTGGATCTGCGTCGTTCCCTCGTAGAGACGCAGCAGGCGCACATCGCGATAAAACCGTTCGACCTTATATTCATTGATATACCCCGCACCGCCGTGAATCTGGACCCCGCGATCGGCGACCCTGCCGACCATTTCAGTGGCGTACATCTTGGCGCAGGAGGCCTGCATACTGACCTCCGGGTCACTGACGCCCACGGGCTTGCCATCGTAGCGGCGCGCGCTGGCCTGGACCAATGACCAGCCGGCCAGCAGCTCGGCCTGGCTGTCGGCCAGCATGGCCTGAACGAGCTGGAAGTCCCCGATGCGCTTGCCGAACTGCTTGCGCTGCCGCGCGTAGGCAATGCTTTCGTTCAGGATGCGCTGCGCCATCCCGCAAGCCAGGGCGGAGATATGCAAACGCCCCCGGTCCAGGACTTTCATGGCGGTCTTGAAGCCCTGGCCCGGCACGCCGCCGATGATATTGGCGGCGGGGACGCGCACGTTGTCCAGATGGACGTCGCAGGTCCGGGTCCCGCGCTGGCCCATTTTCTTGTCCTGCTTGCCCAGCGACAACCCCGGCAGGCCCGCGGGCACGAAAAACGCGCTGATCCCTTTGGCGCCCGGCTCGCCGGTGCGGGCCATGAGCGTGAAAGCGCCGGCGCGCGGCGCATTGGTGATGAACCGCTTGGTGCCGCTGATCAGGTAATCGTCGCCGCTGCGCACCGCCTGGGTCTTTAGCGAGGCCGCGTCCGAGCCGGCCTCCGGTTCGGTGAGCGCAAACGACATGATCAATTCCCCGCGGGCGATGGCCGGCAGGTACTGTGCCTTTTGCGCCTCGGTCCCATCCATCAGGAGGCCCTGGGAACCAATGCCGATATTCGTGCCGACGACCGAGCGGAAAGCCAGAGCCGTCCGCCCCAGCGCATACGCCACTTCGCATTCCTGGCTCATCGACAGGCCAATGCCGCCATACGCCTCGGGAATCGACAGGCCAAAGAGCCCCAATTCCCGCATGTCGTCCACGATGTCCGCGGGCACCTCGTCGCGCGCCTCGACGATATCCTCCGCCGGGATCAGCCGCTCCTGGACGAAGCGATCCACACTCGCCTTGAGCAGCTCGAACGATTCCCGGTCAAGCGCCACGCCGCGCTCCTGTCATATCGAAAGGCTGATTGTGCGGTATTCGATCTTATTAGACAATCCAAAATAATATGAACATTCTGTCAAGGATATTCGACGGTGGAATCCCTGAATGCCCAAGCGCTGATCCTGCTGGTAGACATCATCGATGCCGGCAATCTCAGCAAGGCGGCGCGCAAACTCAAGATGAGCCGCGCCAACATCAGCTATCACCTCACGCAGTTCGAACAGTCCCTGGGACTGCCATTGCTCAGGCGCACGACACGCCGCGTCGAGCCTACGGAAGTCGGCCTGAAACTCTATCAGCACGGGCGCATCATCCGCGACGAATTATTGGCCGCGCGCGAATCGGTGGATTCGCTGGGCAGGGGATTGCACGGTTCGGTGCGCCTGAGCCTGCCGACCGGCTTCGGGCATCTGGTCGTGTCGGACTGGATGATCGAGTTCAAACGCGCCTATCCGGACATCGCCCTGGATGTCGTGTTCGAAAATCGCGTCGGTGATTTGCTGCGCGAGGAGATCGACATCGCCATCCGCGTCATGCCGGAACCCCCCCCCCAGACCGTCGCGTACGAACTCTGCGAAGTACGCTACGTCATCTGCGCCTCCTCGCAATACGCCCATCTGCACGGCATGCCGCAGCGCCTGGAGGACCTGCCGGACGTCCCCCTGATCACCTCCACCATCGAAGGGCGCGACCTGCGTCTTTCCGCCTATCAGGGCGGCACACGGCAAGAAATCATGCTCAATCCCACGCTGGCATCCGAGAATTTCCAGTTCCTGCGGGAGGCCATTCTTGCCGGCCTGGGGGTCGGGCTGGTGCCGGATTATCTAGTGGCCTCGGCCGTCGCCGAACAGCGCATCGTCCTCGCCCTGCAGGACTGGCGCCTGAGCGTCTTCGGCACGCGCATGTTCCTGCTGCGCATGCCCGGCCGCTACCAGACTCTGGCCGCCCGCACGCTGATCGATTTCATGGTCCAGCGCGTGCGCGCCTGGGCGGCGGCCGGGTCCGCGCCGGCGGCCGCCCAGGCGCACGGTCAGAGCGAATGAGCGAGCCGCGTGGCCTGCTCGATCGCGCGCACCGCATCGAGCTCGGCAGCCGCGTCGGCGCCGCCGATCAGGTGCGCCGTCCGCCCCTTGGCCCGCAGCGCCTCGTACAGCGTCCGATCCGCGGTCTGGCCGGCGCACAGAATCACATGATCGACCGCCAGGACATGCGCCTGGCCGTCGACCGTATAGTGCAAGCCCTCATCGTCGATCGCCTGATAGGACGCGCCGGCGACCATCGTCACCCCGGCCTTGCGCAGTTTCGCCTTGAGTATCCAGCCTGTGGTCTTGCCCAGATTCTGACCCAATGATCCGGCCTTGCGCTGGAACATGTGCACACTGCGCGCGACCGGATCATGCGCGGCCGGCACCAGCCCCCCGGGGGTCCCGATGGCCGGATCGACGCCCCAGGCGCGATGGAACGCCCGCGCGTCCAGGGACTCGTCGGCCCGCCCGACGAGGAACTCGGCGATATCGAAGCCGATGCCGCCGGCGCCGATGATGGCCACGCGCCGCCCGACCTCGACGCGCCGGGTCAGCACGTCGATGTAGCTCAGCACTTTGGGATGATGAATCCCCGCGATCTCTGGGATACGGGGCTTGATCCCGGTCGCCAGGACGATCTCGTCGTAGCCGCCATCGAGCAGGCGCTGCGCATCCACGTGGGTATCCAGGCGTACCGGCACGCCGAGGCGCTCGAGCGACACACGAAAGTATCTGAGCAGTTCATTGAACTCGCTCTTGCCGGGCACCTGCCGGGCCATGTCGAGTTGCCCGCCCAGCGCATGCCCCGCCTCGAACAACTCGATGCGATGCCCGCGGCGCGCCGCATTGACGGCAAAAGCCAGTCCCGCGGGCCCCGCGCCCACGACGGCGATGCGGCGCGGCTGCTGCGCCCCGCCCTCTGTGAACTCCAGCTCCCGGCCCGCGACCGGATTGACCAGACAGCTCGCAGGACGCCCGGTGAATATCCGGTCCAGGCAGGCCTGATTACAGGCGATACAGGGATTGATCTCGTCGCCGCGGCCCAATCGGGTTTTCAGGGCGAACTCGGGATCGGCGAGCAAAGGACGCGCCATGGACACCAGATCCGCATCACCCGCCGCAATCAATGCTTCCGCGAGTTCCGGCGTGTTGATCCGGTTCGAGGCCATGACGGGAATGGAGACCGCCTGCTTGACGTTGCGCACCGCGGCGACCCAGGCCGCGCGCGGCACGGCGGCGGCGATCGTCGGCACTGCGGACTCATGCCAGCCCACACCCGTATTGATCATGTCGGTGCCGGCCTGCTCGAGCCGGCGGGCGAACTCGGCGATCTCGTGGGCCAACATGCCGCCCTCCACCAGGTCGATGGCCGAAATGCGATAGATCAACATGAAATCCGGGCCGACGCGGGCGCGGACGGCACGAACGATCTCGAGCGGAAAGCGGATCCTCCCCTCGAACGAACCGCCGAACTCATCCTCGCGCCGATTGGTGGCCGCAGCGGTGAATTCATTGATCAGATAGCCTTCGGACCCCATGATCTCGACGCCGTCATAGCCCGCCTGCCGCGCGAGCGCGGCCGTCTCGGCGAAACTCTCGATCGTTCGCCAGACCTCCTTCGTGTCCAGCGCGCGCGGCGCATAAGTATTGATGCGAGCCCTGCCCGGCGATGGCGCCACACAATCGGGCACCCTGGCATAGCGGCCGGCATGCAGAATCTGCAATGCGATGCGCCCGCCCGCCCTGGCAACCTCGGCGGTGATCATTTCATGCCCGCCCAACTGCCCGGGCGCATTCAGATACAGCCCGCCCTCATTCAGAACGCCCTCCGGGACGGGCGAACATCCTCCCGTCAGAATCAGGCTGATCTCGCCGCGCACGCGCGCTGCATAAAAAGCAGCCAGCCGCTCATGAGGACGGTCGAGCATCTCGAGGCCCGTATGCATCGCCCCCATCACCATGCGGTTGGACAGCGTGATCGTCCCGATGCGGATCGGGGCCAGCAGATTGGGATAGCGCGTCATGGTCGCAATAGGCTCCAGAATGGAAACCCCCATCATCCATTCAAAATGGAACGATGTCGACACATTGGCGTGATTTTATTTTCCGGCCGGCTCGGGCACGACTCCCCGTCATGCCTGGCGAAACTTGAACTCCGAGTTCTGCATATATATTAGTAATCTCGGAATAATAGTGTCAAAGTCAAGTTCCTAGTGGTAACCTATCGTTTTAGAAGCCGTCGAACAAACATCCTGCAACCGCCGGCGACCGCTACCGCGGCGCCGTTTCATTGGCTGAATGTTTCATGCAAACCAAATAGTCTCGATAACGTAGGTATTCCTGCCGAGAGCAGGTCCGCACGTTGCGCGCCAGCCACTCGTCATGCTCATTCGGATCGCTCGACCACCGGGCGGTCTCTCGACGCACGGAGTGGCCCACTGAAAATGCTTGATCGCTTTTCGTGCTCTCCATGATGCACATCCACCTCTTTATTGAAGCCAAATGCATTATTTCACCCCTCGGTATGCAGGACCATTCAAGAATTGCAAAAAATCAAACGCATCACGACAACTGTTAGAAAACTTCCAAATTCTGTTATCAAACGATACATATTGATAGCATGTTGACAATTTTGTTTACGATATATCCGGCCAGCCCCGACCTGAGGCATGCGTCCGGTATTTTGCCGGGCCTCCCACGACGGCCGGTATATGGCTTTGGTTTCATTTGTCGTCATCCTCGTACAATCAGCAAGGATTTCCCATGAATGGCCTCGCTTTCCTCGACCATGTCGCTGGCTCGCAAGAACGCAAGAGCGTCACGACGCCCCAGACTGCGCTCATTGCCGTGCTGGAGGACGATCCCATCCAGGCAGAATGGATCCAAGAGACGCTCTCCAGCGCCGGTTTCAGCTCTCAGCTTTTCACCGAGGGCAACGCCCTGCTCGCAGCCCTGCGCGCTCGCGTGCCCTTTCAGCTGCTTCTTCTGGACTGGGAACTGCCCGGCATCGATGGACTCGAGGTACTGCACTGGGTTCGCGCAAACCTCAGCCAATCCCTGCCGGTGATCTTCGTCACCAACCGGACGCATGAAAGCGAAATCGTTCAGGGCCTGAGCGCCGGCGCCGACGACTATATCGGCAAGCCCCCGCGCCCGGCCGAGCTGCTGGCGCGCATCAGCGCCCTCTTGCGGCGCAACCAGCAGGCGGCGCCTCTCGAATCGAATTTCACACTGGGGGATTTCTCGGTCGAGGTCAAGGCCCGCCAGATCCGCCTGCGCGGCGAGCCCATCGTCCTGACGCCCAAGGAATTCGACCTGGCGGCCCTCTTTCTGCGCCATCCGTGGCGATTGTTTTCCCGCGACGATCTCAGCGCCCTGGTCTGGAACCGCGAGGTGCCCTCCACCTCGCGCACGCTGGATACGCACTTGTCGAACATCCGCAAGAAACTCCAACTCGGACCAGCCTGCGGCGCTCTGTTGAGCGCCTCCTATGCGCTGGGCTACCGGCTCGAACTCCTCCCCCCTCTTTCTGACGAATCATGACCTTCGCCAACTACTCCGCGTCTCTCCGGTTCCCGCGCCTGCGCAACCTGTGGTCAGGCGGCCTGCTGTGCATCGGCATGGCCCTGTCTCCCATTGCATCCTCTCAGCCGATGGGTGCGCAGGGCGAGGATTTCCTCTACCAGATCCAGGCGGGCGATACACTGGAACAGCTCGCCCTGCGCTACACCCTGAATGCCTCCCAATGGCCTACGCTGCAACGCCTGAACCAGGTCCAGGACACCTACGCGTTACGGATCGGCTCGGTGCTGCGCATCCCGCTGTCCCTCATCCCTGAACGACCGGCGCAGGCCAGCGTCATCCACGTCACCGGCTCGGTCACGCAGAACGGTATCCCGCTGCGCCCGGGCGATCCCCTTGTGAACGGCCAGATTCTGCGCAGCGCCAGCGGCGGCACGGCCACCTTGCGGCTCGAGGACCTGAGCCTGCTGACGCTCGCGCCGGGCACCGAGTTGCAAATCGAGCGCCTGCAAGCCTTCCAGGGCGTCGGACTCACGGACACCATCCTCAATGTCCACCAAGGCACGGTCGAAACTATCGTGGCCCCCGAACACACCGGCGTCGGACGATTCGAGGTCCGCACCCCCGCGACCGTCACCGGCGTGCGCGGGACACGCCTGCGCGTCCACGCCGACGTCGACGGCTCGCGCCACGAGATCCTGCACGGCCAGGCCGCTGTCAGCGGCAGCGCCGGCGCGCCCGAGCAGCACATCGGAATCAACCAGGGCATGGCCTACGATGCAAGCGGCGGCTTCCGGGGCTCCCGTCCCCTGCTGCCAGCCCCCCAGTTGCCAGCGGCGCAAGACGTGGAATCGGACAGGACATTGAACTTTCCCGCGATCCCCGGCGCAGTCGGCTATCGCATCCAGGTCGCCCAGGACGCCGATGGCGCCCTGCTGGCGCACAGCCAGCGCGTTGCCGCGCCGCCGGTCCGGCTGCCCGCCCTTGCCAGCGGCCTGTATCATGTATTCGTGCGCGGTATCGATGATCTCGGGATCGAGGGCCAGGACGCCACCATTGCCTTGCGTCTGCAGGCCGGCCTGACCAGCGCCGACGGCACTCCGGTACTCTGCACCGATGGAACACCCGTCGCACTGACGTCCTTCTGATTCGGCGGTCATGTCCCGGGCAAGGTATCCCAAAGGCCTTCTCCAGCGCCTGCGGGCC
This sequence comes from Castellaniella defragrans, assembly GCA_040394755.1. Classification (GTDB taxonomy): domain Bacteria; phylum Pseudomonadota; class Gammaproteobacteria; order Burkholderiales; family Burkholderiaceae_B; genus Castellaniella; species Castellaniella defragrans_A. The sequence continues at coordinate 21,237 of JBEBRQ010000019.1, forward strand.
GAGTGGCTGGGCCTGACCACCGTCCTGGTCTTGCTGACCAGCGCCCTGTCCCTCTGGGGAAACATCCCGGGGATCCGCCACATCAACCACCTGAGCTATGACTTGGCCGCACAGGCGATCACGCATCCGCCCGCCAGCGACGATATCGTCATCGTCGCCATCGACGATGCCAGCCTCGAAACCCTGGGATACTGGCCCTGGCGGCGCCTGATCCATGCAGCCCTGCTCGAGCGCCTGGAGTCTGCGCGAGCCGTCGGGCTGGACATCATCTTTTCAGATCCCCACCCCCTCCAGCCAGAGGATGACGAGATCCTCAGCGAGGCCATCGCCCGCCATGGCCGCGTCGTCCTGCCCGAGGTTCTGGACCCCACCGGAGCGCACCGGATCATGCCGCTGCCCCAACTGGCCCAGGCCGCGGCGGCCACGGGGCGGATAGACGCCGAGCCCGACTCGGATGGCACACTGCGCTGGACCACGCTACGCCGCACCCCCTCGCACGGCCCGTCCCTGCCGCATTTCGTCCTCGAACTGGCGCGAGTCGCGGGCGATGCCGCCTCCGTGGAACGGACGCTGGACACGCCCCCCGACACCGCCTCGCTCATCCAATTCACAGATCCCGACCAGCGCTATAGGCGCTATCCCTACGCCGCCGTCCTGAGCGGCGATATTCCCAGCGAAGCATTCCGGGACCGAATCGTGCTCGTCGGCCCCTGGGCGTCCGGGCTCGGCGACCGCCTGCCCACCGCCATTGGCGGCGGCTTGATGGCCGGCGTGGAAATTCTCGCCAATAGCCTGGACAGCCTGCGCAACGCCTCGTGGATCCGCATCCCGCCTCCCCTGATCCTGGTGCTGGCGACACTGCTCCCGGTCCTGGCGGTCTGCCTGAGCCTGCGCTTCCTGTCGCCACGATGGGGGTTGGCCTGCGCGCTGGCGGTCCTGGCAACCTTTCTCGCCATCGACGCCCTGCTGATGCAATCGACGCACTACTGGCTACCGCCGGCTGGGCCGCTGGTCGCGCTCCTGCTCGCCTACCCATTGTGGAGCTGGCGCAGCCAGGAAGCCTCGCTCAGACACATCGACGCGGAACTTGAACGACTGCGGATCCTGCCCCACGAGGAGCCCCGGCCCAAAGGCCAGGATGGCCCCGACACGCTGTCCGAGCGCGCCATCCGCCTCCATCACGCGATTTCGCACCTGGAACAAGTCGCCAAGGCGCAGGAGGAAACCCTCAGCTTCATCTCGCACGACATGCGATCACCCCAGAGCACCATCCTGGCCACCATCGATCTGCGCCGCCAGATGCCGCTGAAATGGTCCGAAGTCGATGCGCTGACGCGCATCGAACAGCAGGCATATGCCACCCTCGGTCTGGTCGATCAGTTCGTTCAGTTCGCCCGCGCCAAGTCCACCGCCCTGAATCTGCATCCCTGCGATCTGCACGACCTGATCCAGAATTGCTGCGATCTGCGCTGGCCCCAGGCTGCGCGGCGCGGCATCGACCTGCGCTTCATCGGCAACGACCACGAGGCCATCGTACTGATCGACATGAGCCTGATGTCCCGCGCCATCGGCAACCTCATCGACAACGCCATCCTGTACAGTTCCGAAAACAGCGCCATCGTCTGCACACTGGCGCTCGAGGGCCAGACTTGGCAAATCCATGTCCAGGACTCCGGCCCGGGGATTGCGCCGGAGCAGATCAAGAACCTGTTCACGCCGTACTGGCGGGCTCCCACCACCGCGGGCAAACCGCCGGGCAGCGGCCTGGGGCTGGCCTTCGTCCAAACAGTGGTCACACGCCACGGCGGCCGCGTCGATTGCGCCAGCCGTCTGGGCGAAGGCGCCCGATTCACGATCAGCCTGCCGGCGCAGCCGGAGCTTGGCCGCGAGGGTTAGATTCCCCGGGAAACCTCTGAACCCTACTCCACCGTCACGCTCTTGGCCAGATTGCGCGGCTTGTCCACATCCGTGCCGCGGGCGCAGGCCGTGTGATAGGCCAGCAATTGCAGCGGCACCGTGTGCAGGATCGGGGACAGCTTGCCGTAGTGTTCCGGCATCCGGATGACGTGCATGCCCTCCGCGCTGGTGATCTGGGAATCCGCATCGGCAAACACATAGAGCTCGCCGCCGCGCGCGCGGACCTCCTGCATATTGGATTTCAGTTTCTCCAGCAGCTCGTCATGCGGTGCGATCGTGATGACTGGCATGGCGTCGGTCACCAGCGCCAGCGGGCCGTGCTTGAGCTCGCCGGCCGGATAGGCCTCGGCGTGGATGTAGCTGATTTCCTTGAGCTTGAGCGCACCCTCCAGCGCAATGGGATAGTGCATGCCCCGGCCGAGGAACAAGGCGTTTTCTTTGCTGGCGAAGCGGTCGGCCCACGCCATGATCTGGGGTTCCAGGGCCAGTACGGCGGAAATCGCCGCGGGCAGATGCCGCAGGGACTTGATGGCCTGCGCCTCGGCGGCCGCATCCAGGCGGCCGCGCACCTGCGCCAAGGCGAGCGTCAGCAGGTACAGGGCGGTCAGCTGCGTGGTGAAAGCCTTGGTCGAGGCCACGCCGATCTCCACGCCCGCGCGGGTGATGAAGGCCAGTTGGCATTCCCGCACCATGGCGCTGGAAGCCACATTGCAGATGGTCAGGGTGTGCGCCATGCCCAGGCCCCGGGCGTGTTTCAGCGCCGCCAGGGTGTCGGCGGTCTCGCCCGACTGGGAGATCGTCACGACCAGGGTGCGCGGATCGGGCACGCTGGTGCGGTAGCGGTATTCACTGGCGATCTCGACGTTGACCGGCACGCCCGCCAGCGACTCGATCCAATAGCGCGCCGTCAGGCCGGCGTAATAACTGGTTCCGCAAGCGAGGATCAGGACGCGGTTGATGGCCCGAAAAACAGCGTGCGCGCCATCGCCGAACAGCTCGGGCATGATCGCGTCGATCCCCCGCAAGGTATCGCCCACGGCGCGCGGCTGCTCGAAGATTTCCTTTTGCATGAAATGCCGGTAGGGGCCGAGTTCGGCCTCGCCGGTATGCGCCTGGACGGTGTGGACCGGACGCTCGACGGGACGGCCCTGGCTGTCGGCGACCCAGACCCGCGCAAGCTGCAGATCGACGACGTCACCATCCTCGAGGTACATGATCTGGTCGGTGGTGCCCGCCAGTGCCAGGGCATCCGAAGCCAGGTAATTGCCGGTAGTGCCGCAACCCACCACCAGAGGCGAGCCCTGGCGCGCGCCGACCACGCGATGCGGCTCCTCGGCGCAGAACACGGCGATGGCATAGGCCCCCTCCAGCCGGCGCACGGCCTGCTGCACGGCGGCGAACAGGTCGCCGTCATAGAGGTGGTCGACCAGGTGGGCAATGACTTCGGTATCGGTCTGGCTTTCGAACACGTAGCCGGCCGCCTGCAGTTCGGCCCGCAAAATGTCATGGTTTTCGATGATGCCGTTGTGCACCAGCGCAATGCGCGCGACGCCGGGCGTGGGGCCCGAGAAGTGCGGGTGGGCATTGTGCGTCAGGGGCGCGCCATGCGTCGCCCAGCGCGTGTGCGCGATGCCGGTCAGGCCCTGCAATCCCTCCCGATCGGCCTCGGCAATCAGCTCGGCCACGCGCCGGGTGCTGCGCACGCGCCGCAAGGCCGTGCCGGTATGCACCGCCACGCCGCAAGAGTCATAGCCGCGATATTCGAGGCGCCGCAGGCCCTCGAGCAGAATGGGAACGATGTTGTCTTGCGCCACAGCGCCGACGATGCCGCACATGGATGCATCTCCGCAGGATCGATGAAGGATGAGCGCTATTGTCGGTGAACCTGGATGAAATTTGACTTCATATTTATCAATATAATGAAATTATCATCCAGCCATACCATCTTATGAAATATAATTTCTTTATCTATTCCTAATTGAAATTATCATTCAACTCTGTTTCATCTCACCAAAATTGTTTCACTCTGAAAACCCAGGATCATGCCGCACTCGCCCGCACTGGAACTCGACGACCTCGACCTGCGCATCCTCGACCAGTTGCAGCAGGACTGCGGCCTGAGCAACCAGGCCCTCGCCAGACGCGTCCACGCCTCGCCGCCCACCTGCCTGCGGCGCGTGCGCCGGCTGCTCGACGGCGGCGTGATCGAGCGCCGGGTAGCCATCCTGAATCCAGCGGCGCTGGGCGCGGGCCTGACCGCGATCATCGAAATCACCCTGGATACCCAGACTGCCGAGCACCTGGACGCCTTCGAGGCGCGCATCATCGCCGATCCGGCGATCGGCCAATGCTATCGCGTCAGCAGCGGCCCCGATTTCATCCTGGTGGCGCAGGTGGCGGACATGGCCGCCTATCAGGCGCTCGCGCGGCGCGCCTTTACCAGCGATACCCGGGTGCGCAATGTGCGCAGCTTCTTTGCAACGGCACGCGGCAAATTCGACACGCGCTGCGCGATTTCCTGAATCCTCGAGCCAATCCTGGGTTATACTGCCCGGGCTGCAAAACTCTTGCGGCGGCATCCGGGTGCCATGTCGGCCCCACCGCAGTCCATCGGCACTTTCAGCGTCACGCCGGTTTCCATGCCGCCCATCATCGCTTCCTGACCCCCCTGGCCTTTGTGTCACGCCCACGCCCCGCGCGTGTTGCGTTATGAGTAGGTTGATCCGGTCGGCACGATGCTCCATCAACCTGCTCGAGGCGATCACTTCATATCCCTCGCGCATGCCTGCCATCAATTGCATGGCATGAGGATCTATATGTCTTTTGAAACCCTGGGCCTCGGCCCCGCCCTGCTGTCGGCGCTGCGCGCCGAAGGCTTCGACACCCCCACCTCCGTGCAAGCGGCCGCCATCCCCCAGGCCCTCGCAGGCCGTGACCTGATGGTGTCCTCGCAAACGGGCAGCGGCAAGACCGCCGCCTTCATGCTGCCCGCCCTCGAACGCCTGTCGCACCGCCCCGCCCAGGGCGGCCGGGGCGTGCAGGTGCTGGTCCTGACGCCGACGCGCGAGCTGGCCATGCAGGTCGCCGACGCCACCGCGAGCTATGGCCGCCACATCGACGGCCTGCGCGTGGCCACCGTAGTCGGCGGCATGCCCTATGGCGCCCAGATCAAGGCGCTGGGCCGCCGCGTCGACGTGCTGGTCGCCACCCCGGGCCGCCTGATCGACCACCTCCAGGCCAAGCGCGTGAACCTGTCGACGGTCCATACCCTGATCCTGGACGAGGCCGACCGTATGCTGGACATGGGCTTCATCGAGGACATCGAGGCCATCGTCGCGCGCATCGGCGCCGAACGCCAGACTCTGCTGTTCTCGGCCACCCTGGACGGCACCGTGGCCAAGCTCGCCGCCGGCATGATGCGCAATCCCCAGCGGATCGAAATCTCGCACGCGCACCAGAAACACGCCAACATCACCCAACATCTGCTGTACGCCGACGACAAGGCGCACAAGCTGCGCCTGCTCGACCACCTGCTGCGCGACACGGACCTCGACCAGGCCATCGTGTTCACCTCGACCAAGCGGGGCGCGGACGACCTGGCCGACCACCTGAGCGAAAACGGTTTCGCCGCGGCCGCGCTGCACGGCGACATGAATCAGCGCCAGCGCACACGCACGCTCGGCATGTTGCAAAAGGGCCGGGTGCGGGTCCTGGTGGCCACCGACGTCGCCGCGCGCGGCATCGACGTGCAGACCATCAGCCACGCCTTCAACTACGATCTGCCGATGCAGGCCGAGGACTACGTCCACCGCATCGGCCGCACGGGACGCGCAGGGCGCGACGGCCAGGCCATCACCCTCGCCGTCCACGCCGAGCGCCACAAGGTGCGCCGCATCGAGCATTTCATCGGCCAGGCCATCCCCACGGAAACCATTCCCGGCCTGGAACCCGTGCGCGCAGTTCGGCCGACCTATCGGGACCGGCCGCAGGGCGGCAAGCCGCAAGGCAAGCCCTGGAACAAGGGCGGTGCCGCCGCCGCGCGCAAGCCGTGGCACAAGGATGCTGCGCCTGCCAGCAAGGATGCCGCGCCCGCCAGAGACGCCGGATACGCCCGCAAACCCTGGCAACAGGACAAGCCCGCCGACGCCCGCCCGCCCCGCGGCGAACGCCCCGCGCATGCCGGGTATGCCGGGCACAGCGAACGGTCCGCACATGCCGGACACGGCGAGCGCCCCGCGCGCAAGGAATATGCCGGACGCACCGAGCGGCCGGCGCGCGGTGAATCCTCGGACCGTCCGGCACGCCCCGGTTTTGCCGCTCGCCCGGCCAAGGTCGGCGCCAAATCCGCCTTCAAGCGCGAAGCACGGCGCAACACCGCCAAACCGGCGCAACGCCCCCGCTTTGCCTGAGTTCCGGGCCACCGGGTCTGGGCTGAAGCAGTCGTTGCGAATCATCGGCACACGCTAAAGAACGCCGACCTTGCGGCCGGCGTTTCTTCGCCACTATTCAAGGGGGCCCTTTGGCACCGCATTGAAATAGTCTCGCCGTGTACGGCGAGACTTGCGCATCGGCGCATAGCCACCAGGCAGCAACACAGCCTGCTATGCTTGCGCCCATGATCGATCCACCTGTCACCATCCCCGCGGGCCTGCCCGCGCCCGACGAGGCCGCCCGCGCCCACGGCCTGAACGTCCAGGCCATGCTGCGCGCACGAATTCAGGCGGCCGGCGGCTGGCTGCCCTTCGAGGACTGGATGCAGGCGGCGCTCTATGCGCCGGGCCTGGGATACTACAGCGCCGGCAGCGCCAAATTCAGCGGCCCGGGCGATTTCACCACGGCCCCGGAAACCAGCCCCCTGTTCGGTCAGGCCCTGGCCCGCCAGGTGGTCCAGATATTGCAAGCCTCGGACAGCACGCGCGTCCTCGAATTCGGCGCGGGGTCCGGCGCCCTGGCGGCGGCCCTCATCCCCGCTTTGCAGGCGCTGGGCCTGGCGGTCGACTACCGCATCCTCGAACTGTCCGCCGATCTGCGCGCGCGTCAGGCCGAACGGCTCGCGCCCTGGGGGGATGCCGTGCAATGGCTGGACGCCTTGCCCGAAAGCTTCAGCGGCTGCGTGATTGCCAATGAGGTACTGGACGCCATGCCGGCCGCCCTGCTGCGCTGGAATGGCGACGGCATCCCCGAGGTCTTGGGCGTCAGCCTGGACAACCGGCCCGAGGCCGCCTGTCCGTTTCACTGGGCGGCGCGTCCGGCCCCCCCGGATCTGGCCGAAACGCTGGCCAGACGCATGCCGCCGCTGCCGGGCTACCGCACCGAGATCAACCGGCAGGCCGAGGCCTGGGTGCGGCACATGGGGCAATGGCTGGCGCGCGGCGCGGCGCTGCTCATCGATTACGGCTTTCCGCAGGGCGAGTTCTACCATCCGCAACGCGCCCAGGGCACCCTGATGTGCCATTTCCGCCATCATGCCCACGATCAGGCGCTCATCCTCGCCGGCCTGCAGGACATCACCACCCACGTGGATTTCACCGCCATGGCGGATGCCGCCCTGGACGGCGGCCTGGACGTCCTGGGCTATACCTCCCAGGCGCGTTTCCTGATGAACACGGGCCTGATCGAACTGATCCAGGCGCCGGACGGGGACGCCGCCGCGCGCGCGCGGCAACTGGCCGCGTTCAATACCCTGGTGTCCGAGGCCGAGATGGGCGAACTGTTCAAGGTCCTGGCTATCGGCCGCAACCTGGACGAACCGCTGCTGGGGTTTGCGCGCGGGGACCGGCGGGACCGTCTGTAGAAACGCAGCGGCCCCGGTTGGCAAACCCGGATGAACGAAGCCCTCAGGCACGCCGTGACGGAGGGTTATCTCGAACACTGCGCGCCGTGACCTGCCCCGGCCGTATAACAAAATCCTCTGAATCAGTCCGGTGCCATAAGTGTGGCGCTTCCGTTGGAAATATCCCACTGCCGCCGCTTGATATATACTATGATATATATCACCATTGAAGCAGGTGCCGCCATGAGCCACATCGCCAAGATCTTCACCACGGGCCGAAGCCAGGCCGTGCGCCTGCCGTTGGAATTCCGGTTCGAGGAAAAAGAGGTCTACATTCGCCGTGATCCGGCGACCGGGGACGTCATCCTGTCGCGCCGGCCAGACTCCTGGAAAGAATTTTTCGCCCTGTACGAAACGACGCAGGTTCCGGCCGATTTCCTGGATGAGGCCGACCGCAACCAGGGCGAAGCGCACCGCGACCCCTTCGAGAGCGGACCAACGTGAAGCACTACCTTCTGGACACCAATATCGTCAGCCACATCATCAAGGGCGACCTCCCTCAGGTGCGGGCACGCCTCGAGGCGATACCCATACACAGCCTGTGCATCTCGGTCGTTACCCAGGGTGAACTGCTCTATGGCGTGGCCAAGCGCGGGCACCCCGTCGGGCTGGACAACCGCGTGCGGGAATTCCTCACGCGTGTGGACATCCTGCCCTGGACGCCCGATGTGGCGGAGGTTTATGGGCGGTTGCGGGCTGGATGCGAGGCCGGGGGAGCCCCGCTGGGCGCCCTGGACATGATGATCGCCGCGCAAGCCCATGCCATGCACCTGGAGGCCGAACGCGCCGGCAATAGCGGCGTACTCGTCACGCGAGACAAGGCATTTGCCCGCCTGCCGCCCTGCATCCCGATCGAAGACTGGACACAGCCCTGCTGAACGCATCAGGACAAGACCCGCGCTTGCCCCCGGATCACATTTCCGCTTAAAATACAAGGCTTGGCCCAATGCGCAACTGGCATCGGGCTATTTTTGGCATTCCCATTTTCGGGAACATTTTCACAGGAAATCCCCATGTACGCGGTCATAAAAACCGGTGGCAAGCAGTATCGTGTCTGCGCCGGCCAGAAACTCAAGATCGAACAGATACCGGCTGACATTGGGCAAGAAATCTCGCTGGACCAGGTGTTGTCGGTCGGCGAAGGCGACGCGCTGAGGATCGGCACGCCCTTCGTCGAGGGCGCCGCGGTCAAAGCCACCGTTCTTGCGCAAGGCCGTCACGACAAAGTCAAAATCTTCAAGATGCGCCGGCGCAAGCACTACCAAAAGCACCAGGGCCATCGCCAGAACTACACCGAAATCCGCATCGAAGCCATCCCGGCCTGATCGCGCACCCTCGGCACACAGGAGCTACTCATGGCACACAAAAAGGGCGGCGGCTCGACCCGTAACGGCCGCGATTCCGAATCAAAGCGCCTCGGCGTCAAGGTCTACGGCGGCCAGCAGATTTCCGCCGGCGGCATCATCATCCGCCAGCGCGGCACCCAGTTCCACCCGGGCGTCAATGTCGGCATCGGCAAGGACCACACCCTGTTTTCGCTGGTGGACGGCACTGTCCAGTTCGCCGTCAAGGGCGCCCTGAACAAGCGCACCGTTTCGGTCACCCCCGCCGCCGAATAAACCCCGCCGCGGGCTGGCCCCCACGGGCCGCCCCGCGACCGGCAGATCCGGATCGCCCCGCCAACGGGGCGGTCCATCCCCGGCGACAGAAGCCCTGCCGCGAGCAACCCTCAAAATCATTCCAGGGTTCCTCGCGGCAGGGCTTCGGCCTTTTAGTTTAGAATAGGCGGCACCCCTCCCAATCGCGGGATTACGGGGTCCAGACTTCTCATCATGAAATTCGTAGACGAAGCCACCATCGAAGTCATTGCGGGCAAAGGCGGCAATGGCGTGGCGAGCTTTCGCCGTGAAAAATTCATCCCCATGGGCGGGCCCGACGGCGGCGACGGCGGCCGGGGCGGCAGCATCCACGCCATCGCCGACCGCAACATCAACACCCTGATCGACTACCGCTACGCGCGGCTGCACCGCGCCCGCAACGGCGAAAACGGCCGCGGCTCGGATCGGTACGGCGCGGGCGCCCCGGACATCACCCTGCGGATGCCGGTCGGCACCACGATCCTCGACGCCGACACCGGCGAGCAGTTGTTCGACCTCGACCGCCACGGCCAGCGCGTCACCATCGCCGCCGGCGGCGCGGGCGGCCTGGGCAACCTCCACTTCAAATCCAGCACCAACCGCGCGCCGCGCCAATTCACGCCCGGCAAGGAAGGCGAACAACGGCGCCTGCGCCTCGAGCTCAAGGTCCTGGCCGACGTCGGCCTGCTGGGTATGCCCAACGCCGGCAAATCGACGCTCATCAGCAAGGTCTCCAACGCGCGCCCCAAGATCGCCGACTACCCCTTCACCACACTGCACCCCAATCTGGGCGTCGTGCGCACCTCGTCCGAGCACAGCTTCGTCATCGCCGACATTCCCGGCCTCATCGAGGGCGCCTCAGAGGGCGCGGGCCTGGGCCACCTGTTCCTGCGCCACCTCAGCCGCACGCGCGTGCTGCTGCACATCCTGGACGTGCACTCGCCCGACCCGGACATCGACGCCTGCGCCCAGGCCGTCGAGGACGCGCGGGCCATTCTGCGCGAGCTCGAACGCTACAGTCCCGAACTGCACGCCAAGCCGCGCTGGCTGGTTCTCAACAAACTCGACATGGTCGAGGACCCGGACGCCGTGCAGGCCCGGATCGTCCGCGACCTCGCCTGGACCGGCCCCGTATTCGGCATCTCGGCCCTCACCGGCGCCGGCACCCAGGCGCTGATGCGCGCCTTGCAGACCTGGCTCGACGACCACCGCCCGGCCCCGGCCGACGATCCCGACCCGCGCCTCGACCCGGACCCCAATCAACCCGGCTGAAACCCATGACCAGCACGCCCACCCCCTCGGTCGCGCGCGATGCGCGCAAGCTCGTCCTCAAAGTCGGATCGTCCCTCGTGACCAACGAAGGGCGCGGCATCGACCTGCCGGCGGTCGCCCAGTGGGCCGAACAGATCGCCAGCCTGCACGCCCAGGGCCGGCAAGTGGTGCTGGTTTCCAGCGGCGCCATCGCCGAGGGCATGGCCCGCCTGGGCTGGCCCCGGCGGCCCAGCGCCATGTCCGAGCTACAGGCCGCGGCCGCCGTGGGCCAGATGGGCCTGGTGCAGGCCTATGAGGCGGCCTTCGCCCGCCACGGCATCCGCACCGCGCAGATCCTGCTGACGCACGAGGACCTCGCCGACCGGCGCCGCTATCTGAACGCGCGCAGCACCCTGTATACCCTGCTGGCCCTGGGCGTGGTGCCGATCGTCAACGAGAACGATACCGTCGTCACCGACGAAATCCGCGTCGGCGACAACGACACCCTGGGGGCGCTCGTCACCAACCTGATCGAGGCCGACGTCCTGGTCATCCTCACCGACCAGCCCGGCCTCTACAGCGCCGATCCGCGCAAACACCCCGACGCCGCCTTCATCCACCACGGCCAGGCGGGCGACCCCGCGCTCGAGGCCATGGCCGGCGGCGCGGGCAGCGGCATAGGCACCGGCGGCATGTTGACCAAAGTCCTGGCCGCGCGGCGCGCGGCCAACAGCGGCGGCCACACCATCATCGCCTCGGGCCGCGCCCCCGACGTCCTGCGGCGCCTGGCCGGGGGCGAGGCCATCGGCACCGAGCTGCGCGCCACACTGCCGGTGCGCTCGGCGCGCCAGCGCTGGCTGGCCAACCAGCTGCGCCTCAGGGGCCGCGTAACCCTGGACGCCGGCGCCGTGCGGGCCCTGACCCAGGACCACAAAAGCCTGCTGCCCATCGGCGTCATCAAGGTCGAGGGGGATTTCGAGCGCGGCGACGTGGTGGCCTGCATCGACGAGCACGGCGCGGAATGCGGCCGCGGCCTGATCAATTACTCCGCGACCGACACGGCGCGCATCATGCGCCAACCCAGCTCGCGCATCCCGGACATCCTCGGCCACGTTTCCGACCCGGAGCTCATGCACCGCGACAACATGGTGTTCGCGCGGCGGCAGGCTATTTCTGCGCCGGAATGAACTGGGTCTCCTTGACCTCCTCCATCACGACGCAGCTCCTGGTCTGCGTCACGCCCGGCAGGCGCAACAGAATGTCGCCCAGCAGGTTGCGGTACTGGCTGATTTCCTTGATGCGCGCCTTGACCATATAGTCGAAGTCGCCTGAAACCAGATGGCATTCGAGGACTTGCGGCACGCACAGCACCTCGCGCCGGAAATCCTCGAAAGTCCGCTCGGACTTGCTCGACATGGAGATCTCGACGAACACCAGCAGCGCCGCATCCAGCGCCGCCGGATTGACCCGCGCGTGGTAGCCCGTGATGACGCCGTCGCGTTCGAGACGGCGCACGCGCTCGATACACGGCGTCACCGTCAGGCCGACGGTGTCGGCCAGCTCGGTCATCGACATTCGTCCGTTCTGTTGCAGCAAATCCAGGATATGCCGGTCGAGCTTATCCAATGTATACACTGAGTCTCGTTGTATCCGCATGACGGATTTCCCCTGAATGACCAACCGTCCCGATGAGCGGCGCACTGGCCAGTAATTTATCCTATGCGTCCGCGTTGCACAGGCCCCCATTAATATTTTTTTATGATATTAATGATTTTTCATGAAAAACCATCCAGAGATTTCCCATAATATCTCAAAAAATTAACCTTTTGAGGAATCATACATGAAGGTTCTGGTTCTCGGAGCCGGCGTCGTGGGTGTCACGAGCGCCTATTACCTCGCCCGCCAGGGCCACGAGGTCACCGTCCTCGACCGCGAATCCGCATCGGCGCTGGAAACCAGCTTTGGCAACGCCGGCCAGATTTCGTTCGGCTATTCCTCGCCCTGGGCCGCGCCTGGAATTCCACTGAAAGCGATCAAGTGGATGTTTTCCCAGCATCCCCCGCTCACCATACGCCCGGATGGCAGTCTATTCCAATTGCAATGGATGTTCCAGATGTGGCGCAACTGCACGGCCGAGCGCTACGCCATCAACAAGGAACGCATGCTGCGTCTGTCGGGCTACAGCCGGGAATGCCTGCACCAACTCGAGGCCGAAACCGGCATCCAGTTCGAAGGCCGGCGCAAAGGCACGCTACAGGTCTTTCGCACACACAAGCAGATGGAGGACGCCGCGCGCGACGTCAAGGCGCTGAGCGAGGCGGGCATCGAGCACCAGTTGCTGGGCGCCACCGAATTGGCGTCGGTCGAACCCGCCCTCGAACACGTGCGCCACAAGCTCGTCGGCGGACTGCGCACCCCGGGGGACGAAACCGGCGACTGCCAGTTGTTCACCACGCGCCTGACCGAACTCGCGCGCAAACTGGGCGTCACGTTCCGCTACGGCGAAACCATCCAGTCGCTGCACACCGCCGGCGGCCGGGTCAACGGCGTCCAGTGCGCCAGCGGCCTGCTGAGCGCCGATGCCTACGTCATGGCGCTGGGCGCGTACTCGCCCGCCCTGCTGCGCGGCATCGAGCCCCTGCCGGTCTACCCGATGAAGGGCTACTCGATCACGGTCCCGATCGCCGACCCCGAGCGCGCGCCGGTCTCGACCCTGCTCGACGAAACCTACAAGATCGCGCTGACGCGCTTCGACCAGCGCATCCGCGTGGGCGGCATGGCCGAGGTCGTCGGCTACGACACCACCCTCGACCCCCGGCGCCAGCGCACGCTGGAAATGGTGCTCAACGACCTGTTTCCCGGCAGCTACGCCCCGGGCGAGGTTTCGTTCTGGACCGGCCTGCGGCCCAAGACGCCCGACAGCACGCCGATCGTGGGACGCAGCAGCGCGCTCGCCAACCTGTACCTGAACACCGGCCACGGCACCCTGGGCTGGACCATGTCCTGCGGCAGCGGCAGCCTGATCGCCGACATCGTCTCGGGCCAACCCACCGCCATCCGCAGCGACGATCTATCGGCCGGGCGTTATCGGTAGTGTCCTGAATGTCCTTCCTGTCTCGGTCGATGCTGGCTCAAACATGGACAATAGGCAAATTTCTCAGGCTGCTCACTCCCCAACCATTCCGTTTTATGTCCATATAGGTATAATTCAACATGGAACGACCGATCAGGAAAATCGTGTGGCTCGGCTCGGCCCGCAAAGACTTGAAGGCCATGCCAGACGATGTGCAGGACACATTTGGCTATGCCCTGCATCTGGCGCAGATTGGAAAAAGGGACGACCATGCCAAGCCGCTCAAGGGGTTTGGTTCTGCGGGTGTATTGGAGGTCGTCGAGAATGACGGCAGCGGCACCTACCGGGCCGTCTATACCGTCCAATTCACCAACGCGGTCTATGTCCTGCATTGCTTCCAGAAAAAGGCCACACATGGCATTGAAACACCCAGGCCAGATATGGACTTGATTCATGAACGGTTGAAGACGGCGCAAGCACACGCGAAAGGGGCATTGAAATGATCGAAATCCACGAAGGCGGCAACAATGTTTATGCCGACATCGGCCTGCCCGACGCCGAGGATATGCTGATCAAGGCGCAGCTCGTGACCAGGATCCGCGAGATCATCAAGGCCAGAGGCTGGACGCAGCAAAAGGCTGCCGATGTGCTTGGGTTGACTCAGTCCAAGCTATCAAAAATACTGCGCGGTCAGTTCCGGGGGATCAGCGAAACCAGGCTGCTCGATTGCATGACGCGCCTGGGCCATGACGTGAAAATTGTCGTCGGCCCCGAGCGCGTTCCGCCTGAAACCGGGCATGTCGCCGTGGTATTCGCCGCCTGAGCGCGCAATCAAAGTACCCCGACCCCACGCGCCGGGCTATACCCCACCGCGACGGCCGCCTGATCGCCGACATCGTATCGGGCAAGCCCGCCGCGCTCTGCGAGAACGGCCTGCCGATTGGGCGCCGCCCCCGGTTTCCCATCAGACCGGCGCCTGGTCAGCTCGGGCGGCTCGAAGACATAGCGCTGGCCGTACACCGCATAGATCGGGATGGCCAGGTCCGCGCGCCGGCCCTTGGCGCGCAGGCGGCTGACCACGATCCCCAGGCTGCCGACGGGCCGGTCCGCCTCGGGCAGATGATGATAGGCTGCGTCGAGCGCGGCGCGCAGCTCGCCGTGCCGGGCCGTCAATCCGGGCGCATTGAACAAGACCATCAGCACGGCGCGCTCGCCCGCCGTCAGACTGATCCGCTGGCTGCTGGGCCCCTCCAGGGTCCAGCCGCTGCCGCGCAAAGTCCAGCCGTGCAGAGAGGGAGACTCATTGGCGACGGGAACACCGCCCAGATGCCGCCGCCACAAGGCCAGCAAGACCTCGACCAGCAGGTCGGCGGACTCGTCGGGACGGCAGATCCAGTCCGCCCCCATGCGCAGCAAAGCCAGCTGCTCGCCCTCGCCCGCCGTTTGCATCAACGTCACCAAAGCGGCATCCGACAATTGAGCGCGCAGCCATCCGATCGCCATGCGCGCCTGCGGCCTGATCGCCTCCAGCAGCACCGGGGTAAAAGCCCCCTCCTGGGCCCGCTGCCGCCCCCGGGCCACCACCGCCTCGGGCGATGGCAGCACCTGGACATCGAAACCGCGCGCGCTCAATGCCACGAGCCGGTCGCTCATCCCCTCCTGATCCGTCCAGGCCAACACCACTCGATCGAACAGCATATCCATTTCCCTCTTGCGACTCACTGACACGTATTTGTATTCAGCCGTATCGCCAGGCGGACAGCCAGGCGGACAGCCAGTGGCCTTGTCCGGCAAGGCGAACCTGCGGTGCGACACGACCCCATGCGAACCAAAACACACGACCACATTTGTCAATCATTATTTCTATTGTAATTACAGAAAACACCAAAGTGATTGATATTCCGCGTTCAATGATGTCCGTGGATACCTTTGCCCAACGTCTTTCGTTCGCCCGTCACACGCGCGGCCTCTCGCAGGCCGCTCTGGCGCGCGCCAGCGGCATCTCGCAAAGCGCGATTGCAAGCTATGAAAACGGCACCCGGAAATCCACGCCCAAGGTCTTTGAGCTGGCCCAGGCCCTGCAAGTCGATCCCATCTGGCTGGGACAAGGAACGGGCGCCATGGAGCCCGTCCCGCATACACTGGGGGATGTCGGCGGCGCATGGCCATTTCCGGGGATTGCGCCCAGGACATACTGGGCGCTGTCCGCCGCCGAACGCCGGGCCGTCGAGGAAACGGTCAACGCCATGATCCGGTCTTTCCGGATGGCGCGGCCCTGATGATTTTGTCTGCCTGATTAGTCCCATCTCATCAATTCCGGTTCCGCGTATTCACATCTGGAAATGGCTTGTCTTGACGAGGCGCAAGCCTCGATACAATCTGCGCAAGAAAACGGCAACTTGCGTCATATGTCTGCAGACCGGTGAATATGCTCGAGGCCGAGGTATTGGCCTGACTGGGGATTGCGTTGCTGGCAATCTGCATATGGCGCCCGCCCCATAGAACCATCGAAAATCATCCCTGCGTTTGAAAAAACGCCTGGAACCGCACGGACACAGTTCCAAAGCCTTCGAATCATGTGCGCCGGCATCTTTGAAAATTGACGCCCGCCCTATCAATCAAAACTGATCCGCAACCGCGAGAGCGAGGCCCGGGAAAGCCGCTGGCATAACCCGCGCCGCAATTTTCTCCGCGACAAAACAACGGAACGGTCTCAGGGCCACACACCAGCCATTAACCAGAAATTAAATTCTGTATCAAATTCTAATACGATTTTTTCAAAAAAAGATATTTTTTATGTTGATTGACCATCTAGATAGATTTATTCCCAACATAACCATCTATAATGTGAAATTATCCTGAATTATATTTTATTGTATATATTTGTAATATATAGATATGATAATGCGTAAGTAATTGATATTGCTGGATTTAATTAATTTCACCCATTCGAAATATATTTGCAGAATTGATGAAAGTTAATTACCCGCATCGAACAGGAATATTTGACTGAACGCCCCGCCACAGGCCAAAGCGGCCGGCGCTTGCCGGCGCGCCGCTGAAACTCTGCAAAATATCGGTATTGAATTCAACCCCGGCCGCCAGAAAAAACAGCACCGCCGTCAGCCCGCAAACGGGGGAGGGCAAGAGGGCAGACGATTCCGCAAAGACCGCATAATAATTTTTGATTCTCGGTTGCGGGCCGCGCGCGATTCACGCGCGGCTACAGCTTTCGCTTGAGAAAAGCCTCGCCAGTCAACCTCGGAAACCGCAAATCCATCGGTGACCAAGACACTGGCAACAAAGCGTCCCGCCATCACTGATAGCTGAACGTGATCGTCGCCGAAGCATCGGCCTGTCCCGACTTGACGGGACTGGCGATCTGCATATAACGCACCCCCAGATCGAGGTCGTACTCCGGCGCGCTCAATAACGGGGCCGGGGACAACGCAAGCTTTGTGTTCAAGGGATGCGGCTCGCCGTTGCCATACAAGAGCTGAATGGCGACACCCT
Organism: Castellaniella defragrans; assembly: GCA_040394755.1. Lineage (GTDB taxonomy): Bacteria > Pseudomonadota > Gammaproteobacteria > Burkholderiales > Burkholderiaceae_B > Castellaniella > Castellaniella defragrans_A. The sequence continues at coordinate 38,461 of JBEBRQ010000019.1, forward strand.
CCGCCGCGCCCGTGCCGCTCTTGATCGCCATCAGCGACTGGCCCACGACGCCCTCGGCCGCCGAGGTCAGAACGGCAGTCGTGGGATCGACCCGGTAATACACGGGAACCTGGGTCGGACATTCCGTGAGGTGGACGGTAAAGTACGTCGTCGGCGACACCGTGCCGATGCCCTGCCCCATCGGCCGATCGCCCAGCGAAATCGTCCTGTCGCTGGCTTTGCAGCTCATTTGCACGACCTGAACCGGTGCGCCCCAGGATACGGTCAGCAGCGGCGAAAGGTTTGCAGTCAGCGCGGGCCCATTGGGGTGGTAGCCCAGCGTCGATGTGCCGAATATCATCGAACCGCCGAGCGGCAATAGATCCCCTGAATCCAGGGTAAAGGTCGGCCCCAGAATCACGAGCTCGAGCTGAACCCCCGGATAATCGTCCCCCCCGCCCGACGGCGCATACAGCCCGGAGGAAGCGGCCGTATACTCGACCGCGCCCGTGCCCTCCGTGTAGGAAATCTCGCCCATCAGGAGCCTGAGAGGGGCGTCCTGGAAAGAGCGCCATGCCGGCGAAACAATCCTCAGGCCCAGGCCTGAGTTCCCGAGGCTTATCGTCTTGTCATCCACATACTGAAAATGAGTGGAAGGAAAAAAATAAACGGGGACATTCTGGTTCGAGCCTGGTAAAGAAAAGACCTCCTGATCACAACCGGTCAATATCAATTCACCAGTCTTGGCAACATCGAAACTGAATATATTCCCGGTATTCTCGGGCCCGCCGGGCGTGAGCGTGATCTGGGCGGGCTTCTGGATCTGGTGCGTCAGGCTCCCGTTCGAAAACGAGCACTGTCCCGCCTGCGCCGCGCCGCCGACGAGCAGCGCCAGGCATACGGCGGCGCCCGGCTGGGCGAGCACCCGCCTGCGTTGCCGACCCCATGAATGAATATTCCGCACGGCATGAGCGAATAAAGCTTTGAATCGCATGGTCATTGTCCTTGCACGCAAGTGCCCTGCAACAGCAGGAACGGCAGGTCGGGGCGGCCGCCCGTTTCCTGGGGAACGGCGTAGTCCAGCACGCATTGCTCCGTTGCCGCCGCGCCCCACCTGACGGTCAGGCGGCCTACATCGTCGGCCAGGGTATTGACGATGATGCGGCTGCCCTGGGCGACGGTGCCCACCAGATTGCCCTCGCCATCGAGCGCCTCGGCGCCAAAGGGCAGCGCCTCGCCGTCGGCCAGGCGCGCGCGGATGACCGCCGACCGGCCGCCGGCCTCGACCTCGAATTGCAACGGCACGATCGCCCCGGCGGTCGGGGCCACGCGCTGCGTGGTGGACTTGAACTGTACGTTCAGCGGCAGGCCCTGCGGATCGACCTCGACGGTATTCTGGGCAAACGGCGTCAGGCCCGACACCAGGCCATAGCCCCGGGAATCGAGACGCAGCCCGCTGGCGTTGACGATGCGCGCGCCGCCCGCGCCGCGCGCCTCGACGATGGCGAAGGTATCGCCCAGCGTCGGCGTCAGCACCACGCCGCCGCCCCAGGCCACGACCGCGCCCGAGGCGCTGGCGCCGACCTGGCTGCCGCCGCCGCTGGCGCGCCCGGCGCTGGCGCCCAGCTGCGCATAGGGCGAGTTCCACGACACATTGGCGTTGAGCTGGTTGGTATTGCCGCTGTCACCGCCGCGCGCGTGGCCGACGCTCAGACCGTAGTACAGGGGATTGTCCTCGGGGCCCAGGCTGCCGTTGATCGTTTCATTGATGGTCGTAGTGCGGTCCCGGCTATTGTGCTGCACCGTGGTGTTCGAATACGGCGCCTTGGGGCTGCCGCCCAGGGGCAGGCTCAGATTCAACATATAGATGTTCTGCCACTGCCCCGAGTACACGCTGTACTGCCGCGAGGCGCTGATGCCATAGCTCAGGCGCCGGAACGAATTGCTATAGTTGAACTGGTATTCGGTATCGCGCCCGTCATAGCCCCAGTAGTCCTGGCTGTAGCCCGACAGATACAGCGCCCCCCAGCGATCCCCCAGCGGCTGATTGAGGATGAGCTGAAAGCGGCTCTTGATGCGATTGGCGTAGTACGCGGTGTCCGCCGCGCCGATCATGCCCGGGCCATATGCGCGCCGGTTGATGGCGTCGGTCAGGCTCAGAAAGCCGCTGGTCGAATAGCGATAGGCCGCCAGCGTGACGCTGGACTTGGTCGGCGCGAAAAACCGCGAATAGCTCAGGCTGTAGCTCTGGCCCTTGCGGTCGGGCTGGTCATCGAAGGCGGCCTTGGCCTGGGTCGCGTCCAGGCTGAAGGCGCCCCAGGCGGTGTTCAGCGCCACGCCGATCTTGCCCGCCTGGTAGTGCTCGGCCACCGTCACCCCGCCATAGCCGGTGATCAGGTTGTTGAAGCCGTGACGGATCGTGCCCTGGAACACGTAAGGCTTTTCATCGATCCAGGCGCTGCGGTACTGCCCGCCGGACAGGCTGTAGCGGGTGGTGCCGGCGCGCAGGGCGTTGACCGGCGCCGAAAACGGCACGCGCGAGATATGCTCGCTGCCGTCGGCCTCGGTGACCACGACCTCCAGATCGCCGCCGTAGCCGGTGGGGTACAGATCGTCGATCTCGAACTCGCCCGGCGCGACCGTGGTTTCGTAGATGTTCATGCCATTCTGGCGGATGCGCACCCGCGCATTGCTGTTGGCGATGCCGCGGATCGTGGGCGCGTAGCCGCGCTGCGATTCCGGGTACATGCGCTCGTCGCTGGCCAGGCGCGCGCCGCGCAGGCCCACGCTATCCATGACGGTACCGTCGGTGAAAAATTCACCCAAGGTCAACTGGCTCTTGAAGGACGGCAGCGAGCGCTGCACCGAGGTCTGGATGCTCTGATAGTGCGAGCCCTGCGAATCGCGGTAGCTCAGGTTGCCGCGATGGCGAAAGCGCCACGCGCCGATGTTGAAGCCACTGTCCAGGCCCAGATAGCCTTGCGTGGCCGCCTCGCCGAATGCGCTGTCATAGCGATAGAGGTTGGCGTTGTAGCGCAGCAGGCCGGCGGTGATGCCGTCGTCCCAATACTGCGGATCGACATAGCCGCGCGCGCTGCGGTTGAGCCAGATCTGCGGGATGCTCAGGTCCAGACGCTGCTCGCTGTTGTCGAATTCGACACGCCCCCCGGGGATCAGTTCGGCAATCCGCAGGCACGATTGCGCTTGCAACAACGCTTGGGCGGACTCATCGAGCCGGCTCAGGTTCACGCTGGCGAGCATCAGCAGATCGGTATCGACGCAGGGTTGTGGAAAGGTCTCGCCCGTCAACTGGCGGATACGGACCGTGGTACGCCCCACTGGTCGGTCATTGACAGAAACAGGGACCAGGTAATCGCCGGGCGCGGCGAAGTTGCCCAGACTGAAGCGGCTGACATCTACTGGCACGCCGCCGAAACTCTGCAGGACGTCGGCATTGAATTTGACCTCGGTCACTTGCTCGGGAGGGGATTGCGCCGCTGACGCTGCCCAAGCGCCGCCGGCACACAGCGCCGCAATCAGCCCACAGACGTAGCGCAAAACAGGCAAACGATTCTGAGAAGGTCGCATCATGGTTTCTAATCCTCAATTGATGCCGCGCCGCTAGCGCGCGGGCGCCTGCAGCGCGGCCTCGCCCTCGTTGACTCCTCCGTAGTCATTGAAAACCTGGTAGCGCACCCGCGCGCCAGCAGACTTGATGGCCGCTTGCGGCAGCGGCAGCTCGCGCGTCTCGAACGGCGCGATCGGGCCGGGATCCTGCACAGCCTGGACTTGCCCACCGCTGACGAGTTCGACTGCGGAAAAGCTGATGTGGTGAGGCGTGGGATTGGACACCTGCAGCACAGGGCGGGCGCCGGCGGCCAATTGCCAGGTCAATCGGGACGGCGCCTCGGCGGCCGTGCCGGATAGGCCGGCAGGCCGGTAGATCATCTTGAGACGTGTGCGCACCGACAATTGCATCACGCTGGCACCCGCGCTGGCATCGCCCTGCGGCGGAGCCGCCAGCACGTTCAGCCAAAACACGCTTTCACGATCCTGCGGCAGAGGCTCGCCCGAATACACGATGCGCAGGGTCTGAGTCTTGCCTGGATCGACGCGCACCAGGGGGGGCGAAACGATGAAGGGAACCTCGACGTTACGCGCATCCTGCGAGCTGCCGGTATCCAGCCAGGACTGCACCAAATCGGGCGCCTGACTCTCATTGATCAACCGGACGGTGGCTTCCCCTTTTGCCGCATCATAGATGATGCGTACCGGGCTGATGACAATTGCGGCAAACGCGGGCACAGACGCCACGGCCAGGACTAACGCGCAAAAAACAATGGATGAAACATGATAAAAACGCATGATGATTCCATGTGCGGATCCGGCGCCTGAACGCGACAAATCCGATCATTTATAGCGGCGCAGCAAGGCGCCGCTCGGCCCGGCAAGCCTGATGAGCTTATTCTTCGTAGTGAAAATCAATATTGACAATAGATTTGAAGGTGCCTGCCATGGCTACAGCTTCCGGCAAATAATAAGCCGCCTTATATGGTAAATTAACTTTGTTCTCAGCATCGATCGCAAAATAATCACCACCGAAGGCATCGCCTACAGCAATAAAATCATCATTCGCTTTTCTTAACTCCAAAAAAAGTTTCGTGACATTATTAATATCAGAACATCTGCCACCCACTAAGCTGGCGCCGGTGCCACAACTATCAAAACTGACTCCAACGCGAGGAAATGCCGCAGGACAACCTGTCAACTGAATTTCAAACGACGTAATACCAGCCGTAGAGCCAACACCACTAAATTCCCTCGCGTCAACAGTTGGCATCGGGATGTTCTGATTAGTACCCCCCCCGACCTTGCAAGTAGTATCTTGAACCGTACCGTTAAAGGCAATATTAACGCTATCAGCAATAGACACTTGCATGCCACCCAAAATTACAACACCAAATAACAAACTGGCAACATGAGCAATTTTCATTTTTCAGCTCCAAAAACGCAAGATTGAATTATTCCTCATACGTCAATTCCGCCCCGATTACAACAGCGAAATTACCGACCTTAACGGGCATTACAGGAGCATAGTAACCAGCCTTGAACGGCGCAGACACAGAACCATCATGATTAATCTGGAAACTACGACTATCCGTTTCCGCAGCGCCTATTTTCATTAGCACATCATCCGCACCCCTTAATTCAAGAAAAAGATTTGAGGATGTGCTCAGTCCTTCCCTGCACCGACCATCCGACCATTGAGTGGCCCACGCACTGGCACAAGAAGAAAAACGGATTTTCACTTTGTTATATTGAGTTGGGCAATTTTCAAGATTAATATCAAAATCTTTAAATCCATATGTAGAACCCACACCACTAAAATGATTGACGTGAACAATTGGCAGTGTGACCTGCTGTTGGGGCACCCCCCCTTCCAGTCTGCAAGAGGAACTTGTAATACCCCCATTAAAGGTGATGGTAGCTGCAGTAGCATCCACTTGCGCCCCCACCAAGATTCCAACACCAAAAAACATGCCGGCTATATCATGCAAAAGTTTCATTTGTAGGCCTCCAGTACAGCCCAGGTTCGGCAAACCAGAAATCCGCGAACAAAGGCTAAACATTTACTCTTCATAGTGAAAGTTAACATTGACGACAGATTTGAAGGTACCGGCCATGGCTACAGCTTCCGGCAAATAATAGGCTGCCTTATAAGGCAGCGCAGCGCTACCATCCGCAGCCAGCGCGAAATAATCGCCGCTAAAGGCATCCCCTATAGTAATGACATCATCATTTGCTTTTCTTAATTCAAGATGAAGTTTCGTTACATTATTAATATCAGAACATCTGCCACCCACCAAGGTGGCGCCGGTGCCACAACTATCAAAACTAACCCCCACGCGAGCAAATTGCGTGGGACACCCCGTTAGTAAAATATTAAAATCCGTAACGCCAGCCTTAGAGCCTACGCCGCTAAAGTCCTTGGCATCAAGGGTTGGCATAGGAACATTCTGGTTGGTACCTCCGCCGATCTTGCATGTTGTATTTACAACGGAACCAGTCACATGAACTGCAGCCGTATCCGCAGCAATCGACACTTGTGCGCCACCCTGAATCACAATACCCAGCAATAGACCGAAAATATGAGATAACTTCATTTTTTCAACCCCAAAATAAACCATTGAATTAATTTTCATACTTCAACTCAGCAGTAATGGTATAGTCCGCACCATTGGGCACGACGGGATACGCCCCTGCGTAGTAACCGACCTTATAGGATGCGCTCACAGTACCATTCGGATTGATCGAAAAGCTGCGAGCATCCGCTTCTGTTCCTATCCTGATAACCGTGTCGTCAGCATTTCTTAATTGAACATTAACAGTCGTACTCGTGCGCGTACACGTACCCTCTGCACCGATGTAGGCAAAGGGGCCCGTACAACTGTAAAAATAGATTTTTACTTTGTTATATTGAACAGGGCAGTTTTCAAGATCGATGTCAAAATCCTTGAATCCAGTCGTAGAACCCACACCATTGAATTGGTTGACATGAACAGGCGAGAGCGGCACCTCTTTCTGCGTCACCCCCCCTGCAAGCTTACAAGAGGAAGTGGTAATATTCCCCGTGAAGGTGAGGGTGGCAGCAGCAACCTCCACTTGCATACTAATCAGGATTCCAATACCAGCCAGCAAACTGGCGACCACACGAAGAAATCTCATTTATAAACCCCCATAAAATCAAAAAGGCGCCAACTGAAAATTTTCAAAAACCAATAGCACACACGACCACCCAGACACAGCACTAATGCACGAGCGCCTGCGGCACCGCCTCGACCTTGAGGATATTGCCGTAATCATTGACAACCTGATAACGCACCTGTGCACCGGCGGGCTGGACGACCGATTGCGGCAGCACCAGATCACGCGTTTCCTGCGGTGCCAACATGCCTGGCGTTTTCACGGCCTGAATCTGCCCTCCCGCCGCAAGTTCAATACGGTGAAAGCTGATGTGATAGGACGTGGGATTGGACACCCGCAGCACCGGTTGGCCACCTGAAGTAACCAGTTGCCAGATCAATCGGGCGGGTGCTTCATCGACGGCATCGGCCAAGCCGGTGGGCCGAAAGAAAAACTTGATACGCGAGTGCAATGAAAATGACAATAGATTATCGTCCGGGCCGGAATTTGCCTTGGGAGGCACCTCGAGCACATTCAGATAAAACACGCTTTCACGGTCCCGCGGCAGGGGCTCGCCCGAATACACGATGCGCACGGTCTGACTCTTGCCCGGATCGATGCGCGCCGTGGGCGGAGAAACGATAAAAGGGACATCCAGTGAACCGCGCTCGATTGGCGAGGCGCCAGCGGTATCCAGCCAGGACTGCACCAGGCTGGGTCGCTGGCCTTTATTGGTCAGCTTGAGAGTTTTTTCGCCATTCGCCTCATGATAAATGACGCGGGTCCCGCTGATGACGACGGACGCATGCGAGACAGCCGACACGAATGGCACGGCCAGCATGAACATCCAGAAAATCACGGACGAGATACGGTGAAAACGCATGGCAATTCCCAATGAAGCTAATCCGCTGCCTGAGCACAACCGACCGGGCTTGGCAACCACCGCCCGTGACATGGACGGTGGCCGCTTTGGAAAATACCCAATCAAAGCTTTGCTGCAAGCCAGGAGGGCTTAGTTATAGGCAACGGAATAAGTCACTTGGGTTTTGACCAGACCTTTGGTAGCCACGCCCGTCGCATAATAGCCAGCCTTGTAATACAGCGTAGCCCCATCACCTTCGGTGGCGATCGTGATGGTCTTGGGCGTATTGCCGCCTGTTGTCTGCTGACCGATTTTGATCACGGTGTCGTCATCTTCGCGCAGCTGGACATCCACGAACTCTGCGTATGTCCCAGCCCCAACGGTGTTCTTCAGCCGGCCCGTTGCAGTATCAACGAAAGTGCCCGTTGGCGAAAAGCTGGCGTAAACATCCCCCTTGCTGCAGTCTTCCAGCGCGATCGGAAAGCTCACCCAACCAGTGGTCTTGGAACTCGCATCCAGATCTTCTTTGCTGACACCAGGCAGCTTGACGTTGAAGTTTCCGCTGGTACCCGTGGTGACATTGCAAGTGGAATCCAGGATCTCGCCATCGAAAGTGATTATGCCTCCAGTGACATCGCCAGGAGCAGCAACCGCCATTTGCGCGCAAGCCAGAATTCCTGCACCCGCCAGCAGGCCAGCGATACGGGATAGTTTCATTTTTGAACTCCAGAAAATAGAAAGTTGAGGAAAATTCAACCAAACCACACTGAGCAGGTTCCTCGGCCCCACCAGAATTTCATCAGAAAAGCCTCAGCGAAAGCACCCCATGAATGATGTAGCTGCCAGCGCCGAAAAACTGCCGCCGCATTCCACGCAGTAACCCTTTCCCTGCATGACACGGCCACCCTTTACACCGCGCCAATCGAACCCATCCAGCACAAGAACCCCCCGCATCAACCCAACGGACCACTCTTTGCGCCTTGCGGCGCTGGAATGTCCAGAGTCCTTTGAACGCCAGCCATCTGTTGGCGGAAATCTTTTTTCATAAGAATTCTAACTGGTTTATTTTTTTAAAAGATTACTCTTATGTTTTTTTGACCTTCTAGATATTCTTATCCCTACAAAATCACCATAAAACGGTAAATTATCCTGAATTGATTTATATTGTATGCGTTTGTAATTTTTAAAAATCGAACCGCATGAGCGACTGATTAGACAAGATTTTATTTTGGGTTAAATCAATATCCAGACGCGATTACCGGGAGGGCTTTTCTTTCAAGCGCCCCTCCAATAACTTCCTCCGATACTTTTCCAAGATTGGCCAAGTAAATTATTTGGCCCCCGCAGCTCGATGGCGAATCATTCGCCGTGGACAAGGATCGAGTACGGCCACAGGCACGAAGGCGAGCGCAACTGGGGGGCTACTGCTGTTGAATGTACGAGCGGCTGATTTCAACAGCCGCACCGCCACGCGCTGGCGGCCCAAACGATAATGAGCGCTGCGGGAATCCCCGGTCATCAGGCGGGGGGACGGGGCTGTCAAGATTCTTTCAAGGGCACCGGCAAACGCTAGCAGTCGCGCATGAATGCCGTTTTGTGATCCTACGCGGGCCGCACAAGGCAAAGCCGCCATCGAGACACAGATGATCCTGAATCACAAGGCGGCCCGCATCGAGAACCCCTTCCAGGAGTATCTCACCAGCATGTGCCGCGATACCTGCAGCCGCCTCGTCTTTGTCGACGTCAAGCGGCTGAAAGCCGGTATCGCCTCGCCGCATGATTGCTCACTCATAGTTGAACGTGATCGTGGCCGAGGATTCGGCCCGCCCGTTCTTGACCTTCGACTCGACCTGCATATAGCGCGCCCCGAGCATCAGGGCTGCCGTGTCCGTGGTCAGCGGACTCTCCGGCAATTTGATCCATTCCCCCAAAGGATGCGGCGTTGTGCCGTCGCCATACAAAAGCTGAATGGCGACGCCTTCCGCGCCCGATGTGGTGCTATCGAGCTTGATCAGCGAATTGCCCGTATTCACCAGCGGCACGACTTCGGTGTCGGGCGTGATCTGATAGGAAATAGGGACTTTGACCGGGCAATTCGTCAGTTGAACCGTCTCCAGCACTGCCGGCGAGGTATAGCCCACAATGACCCCCATGCCCCGCTTGCCCAGATTGAACGTCGTGGTGCTGGCCTCGCAGGCCCGCTGCACGACGGGAATCATCGCCAGATTGTTCATCACCTTGACCAGCGCCATTTCCGGCGGATCTTGCGACACCACACCCGGCCTGCTGGGGTTGTGGCGGATGTATGACTCCGCAAATATCAGCCCTCCAAAATTCACCCCCTCGGACTCACGGGTGAGATTCGCATTCAGGACGACCAGATCGAGTTGCACCGTCGCCGCGTTCCCTCCCCCCTCGCCGCTGCCGGACGTTCCCATACCCGACTGATACGAAACCCCGCCGCCCGCCGCCTCGGTAATCTCGCCGATATGCAGCCGCAGGGGAGCGTTCCTGAAAGAGCGCTCCGATGACGGCGAAATCCGCAAGCCAAAACCGCTATCCTCGATTTCGATCGTCTGCGGGTCGCGATAGATGAAATGATCGTCAAGATATAAATACACCGGGATATTGACCAGCCCCCCATTGTCGTACAAAGCCTCGGTTGTACACCCTGCGATATTGAGATCGCCGCTGCCCGGAACGGCGAACGTGAATCTATTCTGGTCTGAAATCGTCCCCTGGGGCGTCACCTCGATCTGCTCCGGCCCCTCGATCGTGTACGAACGAGTGCCGCCAATGGTGCAATACGCGTCGGCGTGCGCCGTCGCCGGATCGAGGGCCAGCAGGCACAGAGCCGCGCACGACTGGGCGAACACCGCCCGCCCGCGCGCCCCCCCCCATGCGCGGATGCGCCGCGCGGTATGAACGAATAAAGCCTTGGATTGCATGATCATTGTCCTTGCACACAGGTGCCCTGCAACAGCAGGAACGGCCGCCCGGGATGGCCGCCGTCCTCGGGAATGGCGTAGTCCAGCACGCATTGCTGCGCCGCCTGCGCGCCCCACTTGACGGTCAGGCGGCCCGCGTCGTCGGCCAGGTTGTTGGCAACGATGCGGCTGCCCTGGGCCACAGTGCCCACCAGATTGCCCGCGCCATCCAGCACCTCGGCGCCGAAAGGCACGGTCTCGCCGTCGGCCTGGCGCGCGCGGATGACGACCGCCCGGCCCCCGGCCTCGACCTCGAACTGCACCGGCACGATCGCCCCGGCGGTGGGAACCACGTTCTGGATCGTCGACTTGAACTGCACGTTCAGCGGCAGGCCATGCGGATCGACCTCGACGGTGTTCTGGGCGAACGGCGTCAGGTTCGACACCAGGCCATAGCCCCGGGAATCGAGGCGCAGCCCGCTCGCGTTGGCGATGCGCGCGCCGCCCGCGCCGCGGGCATCGACGATGCCGAAGGTATCGCCCACCGTCGGCGTCAGCACCACGCCGCCGCGCCAGGCCACGAACGCGCCCGAGACGCTG
>JBEBRQ010000020.1:0-48316 GCA_040394755.1 Castellaniella defragrans
TGAAAATCGCGCTCAACGACGATCTGGAACTGAGCAGCGTGACCACGGGCAAGACCATCATGGACAATGATGGCGTGAGGATCAACGATGCAGTGGGCGGCTCGCCGGCTGTGGTGTTGAACAGCACGGGCCTGGCCGTTGGCTCGAATGTATTGCTGAACAGCAGTGGCCTGAAGGTCCACGATGTGGTGATCGATGATCAAGGCATCAACGCCGGTGGCAATCAAATCACCGGCGTGGCGGCCGGCATGGCAGACAGCGACGCCGTCAATGTCGCCCAATTGAAGGAGGCATCGAACACATCGACGGCCCTGGGCATGAACTTCGCGGATGGCAGTGGCAGCGTCGTGCATCGCAATCTGGGCGAGACGCTGAAAATCGAAGGCAAGAACGCCAACATCACGACCGAAGCCGATGGGTCCGATACGCTGAAAATCGCGCTCAACGACGATCTGGAACTGAGCAGCGTGACCACGGGCAAGACACTGATGAATGACAGCGGCATCTCGGTCAAGGGTGCAGTGGGTCAACCCGATGTAACGTTGAGCAATACAGGCCTGGCCATTGGCCCGAACGTGGGGCTGGGTGTCGATGGCCTGACAATCCATAGTGTGCGGATCAACGACCAGGGCATCAATGCCGGCGGCCAGAAGATCACTCACGTGAAGGCCGGTTCCGACGATGAGGATGCGGTGAATTTCGGTCAGCTCAAGGATATCCTGAATGGAACCGGCACGACGCCCGATGATCTGGTCGTCAGATATGACGATATTGCCAGAAACGTGATCACGCTCAAAGGCGCTGGAGGAACAACCATCACCAACGTCGCCCGCGCGCAAATATCGGCCAGCAGCATGGAAGCCGTCAACGGCAGCCAGATCCATGAGATGGGCAACAGCATTGCCAAGAGCATGGGCGGAGACTCCACCTTCACCACCGATGGAAAGCTCGATACGAAACTGAACGTGGGCGGCAACATCTATGACAACGTCAACGATGCACTCGACTACGTGCTGAACAATGCCGGCGGGACGGGCTCGGGAAACTGGAATATCCAGGCCAATGGCGATGCCTCGTCGACAGTCTCCTCCGGGGATACGGTTCAGTTCATCAGCGGCGACGATAACATCCAGATTGCACGCAATGGCAACGACCTCACGATCGGGATGGCCGACGACATCAATGTCAATTCGGTGACCGCCAATACCATCGTGACCCAGGAAATCGCCATCGACGGCGGCCCCGTGATCAGCCAGGACGGCATCGACATGCAAGACAAGAAAATCACGAATGTCGCCGACGGCACCGGCCAGAAGGACGCCGTCAATGTGGGGCAACTGAACAATGCCGTCGGCAATGTGACGCAACGCCTGAACCAATTGGACAGCAAGATCGCCAGCGTCGACAATCGCGCCAGCGCGGGTGTCGCCGCCGCCCTCGCCACGGCCGGCCTGCCTCAGGCATACATGCCAGGCAAGAGCATGATCAGCCTTGCCGGCGGCGCCTGGCGCGGCGAAACCGGCTACGCCATGGGCTTGTCCACGGTTTCCAATAATGGAAAATGGGTGCTCAAGGCCTCGGCCAGTGGCTCGGCACGTGGGGATTACGGTGGCGCCGTCGGCGTCGGCTACCAGTGGTGATGAATCCGCGCTCATGAACGTGGCAACGAGGCCCCTCATGTGCCGGGGCCTCGGTCGTGAATAGGTCTGATGCTGTCTATCTTGCCTTGCAGGGCGCGGCTCAAAAACTCAAATCGGCCTGCACCATAGTCCTGCTCCCCGACGGTTTCATATGCGATTGCCCCGATCCGCCGCCTGACTGGCCGGCCTCGGGGCGTTCGTCATCATAGTGATGCGGTCCTCAGTGATGAGAAAATACCTAAAAATCATGAATGCATCATAAATAATACCCGTCAGATTATAGAAATAAAAAAATTGATATTATTTTAGTGAAATTCCTTGATTCTCATCATTCTTTTATTTGAGAATGCAGCGTTATTATGGGCCCTATTTTAAAAACAAGAGGGAGACACAAAATACATCATAAATCCTATCGACTGTCGTACCTACGGGTCTGCGGGCGGTGCGCTTGCCTGGCAGACGGGAAATTTCATCCATAATCAAAAACCGATGCCAATGGCATTTGCGGTCTTTTCAAAGCAAAAATCCCAGCACGACCAGTATTACGCGTTTTTCTGAATATATATGTCCGCTTCAAAGTCGGGATTCCCGCCTTTGAACGGGAATCCAGCTCGCCGTCAAGAACGGCGCCGACGACGTATCGCCCATTAACCACGCCTGTCGATCGATAATCGCCATGAAACACATCCATAAAACAATCTTGAATAAAAAAACCGGCACTTGTGTGGCCGTCTCCGAAATCGCCAATGGGCGTCGCAGGAGCAGCGGCGCGGCCGTTGCCACCGCTTGTCTCGTGATGATCGCCATGGCGAACACGGCCAAAGGCGAACCCAATCCGTTGCCGAACATTGAAGAAACCGGTGATGTCGACATCAGCGGCAATAGCGCGGATATTGGTATCAAGGGCGCAGGCGCGCTGCTCATCGAAAAGAGTGCGGCGATGACCCTGTCTGGGCACCTGCATGCGGGCCGTGAGGCAACCGGCGAAGGCCTTGTGACCGTTCGTGAAGATTCGTCACTTTCTGCAGGCTGGGCCTATATCGGCACAGCCGGGAAAGGCGTGCTGGACATCAACGAGACTTCGACGATGAGCGTCGAGCGCCTGTATGCCGGGAGTCAGGCAGACGCTCATGGCCGTGTGGTCATCGACGGGAAAGGCTCGCAACTCGAGGTTTCGAGCGAAACCCATATTGGCAACGCAGGGAAAGGTGAACTCTCCATCATGAATGGCGCAACAATGTCGAACGTCCAGACATTTGTGGGAGAGCAGGCAACCGGCGCCGGCACCATCACCGTCAAAGGGGAGGGGTCGTTGTTCTCCAGCACCAGCACGACTTACATCGGCACCAAAGGCACAGGCAAGCTGGACATCAGTGAAGGCGGGAAGATGCTGTCCGAAAAGAGCGGCTTGAGCATAGGGGCCGAGGAGGGCGGCAACGGCACCGTCACCGTCAGCGACGAAGGATCATCGATCGAAATTGCCAGCGCCACGGTTGGCTCAAGGGGAGAAGGCCAGCTGAACATCCTTGCGGGTGCGACGGTGGTGCTCGCCAGAGACCACTTGGTGGCGGGATACGAAGCGACTGGCAAAGGCGTCGTAACCGTCAGCGGGAAGGGATCGGCAGGAGAGGCATCGTCACTTTCTGTCACGGGCAATACCGAAATCGGCAAAAGAGGAAAAGACAATATCCTGTACGTCAAGAATGGCGCCGAGATGCTATCCGGAAGCCTGACCGCAGGAACCTATCAAAATAGCGAAGGCACCGTGATCATCAAAGATGCTTCGCTGATCATTAAAGCCAATTCCACGATCGGTGTCGGGGGGGCTGGCGAGTTGCGCATCCAGCAGGATGCGAGGATGTCGACCAATAACCTGTATGCGGGAACCTATGAGGCCGATCATTCCGACGCAACAGGTGACGGAACCATCATCGTCAGCGGAAACGGGGCATTCCTGAAGGTGGCGAATTATTCCCGCATCGGGGTCAATGGGGCAGGCGCGCTGGTCATCGATGATCATGCCGCGATGGAGACCCAATATCTGACTGCGGGACATGGCGCAGATAGCGAAGGCGGCATTGCGGTCAGTGGCGCCGGCTCGTCGTTGATCGTGGAGGACGATACCCATATCGGCAGACAATCGAAAGGCACGTTGTTTGTCGATCAGGGCGCAGCGATGACGACGAACAGCCTGATGGCAGGCTCCGATGTCAATGGCAACGGCATCATTACCATCAGCGGAGCCGGCACGAAAGTCACGGTCAACAATAACGCCAGGATAGGGAATAACCAGGGCGGCACCGGCGTCCTGAACATTCAGGACCGGGGGGAGATTTCAGTCGCCAACATTTTCACGCTCGCAAGCCCGGCTGGCAGCACTGGCACGCTCAATATCGGCACGGGCGGCCTGGCCGGCACGCTGATGACCGCCTCGGTGACGGGCGGGCAGGGGACGGCGATCGTCAATTTCAACCATATCGACGATATCGAGTTCACCCCGAAACTGACGGGCAGTCTCGCCGTCAATCACCTCAACCGAGGCGTCACTGCGCTCATGGGCGCCGGTGACTATACTGGAAACACCACGATCGCTGCAGGTATTTTCCAGGCTGGCGGCATTGATGTATTCAGCGCGAACTCGCGCCATTTCGTCAATGGTGGCGCCATGTTCGACCTGAACGGTTTCAGCCAGACGACAGGCGCGCTCACGAATGCCGGCCAGGTGCGATTCGGCACAGTGCCGGGCACGATCCTGACCGTCAAGGGAGACTACACCGGCGATGGCGGTGTCCTTGCGTTCAATACAGACTTTGAGGCCGACGATTCCGCCACGGACAAAATGGTCGTCCAAGGCAATACCTCAGGCGCTGCGACCGCCTACGTCATCAAGGCGGGCGGCGGCGGCGCCTTGACCACTGAAGGAATCCAGCTCGTTGCCGTAAATGGCATATCTGACGGCACATTCACGCTGCAAAGCGAACATGGCGTCGACTACGTCGTGGCCGGGGCCTATACCTACCGCCTGTATCAGGGCAATGCTTCCGGCTCCGAAACTAAAGGCTGGTACCTGCGTTCCGAATTGACACCGAAAAACCCGAACCCATTTCCCGAATATCATGTTGGCAGCCCCGCTTACGAGGCCTACCCCCAGGTTCTGCTTAGTCTAAATCATGTTGATACTTTCCGGCAGCGCATGGACGCCCGCCTCTGGGCGCATGATGGCGATATGGGGGCCGGGAGGGGCAGGGAATCCATCCCGCTGTCGGTCGTGTCAGGGCAGGGCGGCGGCCTCGCCAAGGACTACGGCCTCTGGGGCCGCATCGAGGGGGCGCGCAATCACATCCAGCCGCGTACCTCGACGATCGGCGCCGACTTCGATCTGGATGTCGCGAAGATTCAGCTCGGCGTCGATCGCCAACTGGGCAAGGGCGAGAACGGCACCCTGATCGGCGGCGTGTTCGCTCACTATTTGCATGGTGATGCCAAGGCAAACCCCGTTTCTCCGTATGCCAGCGGCGACATCTCGACCGAAGGCTATGGCCTGGGCGGCACACTGACGTGGTATGGCGAAAACGGCTTTTATGTCGATGGCCTGGTGCAGACGACCTGGTACCGCTCCGACCTGAGCACACGGGCGCCACATGCGCCCAAGCTGGTGGACGGCAATACCGGATTCGGCTACGCCCTGTCGATCGAGGCCGGCAAGAGCATTGCGATAAACCCGGAATGGTCGATCACGCCCCAGGCGCAGCTCGTCTACTCGCGGGTGGATTTCGACACCTTCGATGATGGTTTCGGCTCCCGGGTTCGGCTGGATCAGGGCGACAGCCTGCGCGGGCGCCTGGGCGTGATGCTCGACCGGGGCCTGTCGGAGCACGCCCATGTCTACGGTATCGCCAGCGCGCACTACGAGTTCAGGAAAGGCACACGGATCAGCATCGCCGATGTGAGCTTCGAGAGCCGGCAGGATCCGCTGTGGGGCAGCGTTGGCCTGGGCGGTTCGTACGGCTGGAACAAGGGCAAATTCTCGCTCTATGGCGAGGGGCTCTACGGCACCAGCCTGAGCCACATCGGCGGCAGTCACTCGATCATGGCCAATGTGGGGCTGCGGATTCGGTGGTGAGTTCTGGAAAGGATGAAAGGGTATGTCACTTCATGCCCATTTCTTTGACTTTACATAATATACATTATGCGAATATCCTACAGATCGCTATGGCAGGAATTCAAGCGCAAGCTTCGGAGTGCATCCATTGGCGCCCGGCGTTATCGTGATATCGTCATCGAGATCATTGGACCTGGATCATGGACTCCACACCGCGCACCGCCTGGCAATTGCCGCGGTATACTCCAGACGACACGCATGATGCCACGCAGGACGACGAGCGCTGGGCGCTGGTCCTGGCGCGCAGCGCCGAGGCTGATGAGCAATTCTTTTATTCGGTCGAGACGACGGGCGTCTTTTGCCGGCCTTCTTGCGGCGCGCGCGCACCCCGGCGCGAACATGTCCGCTTCCACGAGAGCGCAGCCGATGCGCTTGCGGCGGGCTTCCGGCCGTGCCGTCGCTGCCGGCCTGATCTACCGCCGCCAGCCAATCGCCGGGCGGCTCTGGTTGCCAGGATGTGCCGGTACATCGAAACGGCCGGGACGCCGCCGACGCTGCAAGCGCTGGCGGAGGCCTTCGGTTTGAGTCCTCATCATCTGCATCGGGTTTTCAAGGCCGTGACGGGGGTGACGCCCAGGGCCTACGGTGCGAACTGCCGCGCGCGCCGGCTGCGCGATGCCTTGGCCGCGAACGGCGCCGGCGGTTCGGTCCGATCCATGACCGAGGCAATCTACGAGGCCGGTTACCAGTCCGGCAGCCGTTTCTACGAGGAGTCGGATCAGATCCTGGGAATGGCGCCGCAAGCATTCCGGCAAGGCGGCCGGGGTGCGATCATCCGCTATGCTGTCGATCGCTGCAGCCTGGGCGCGATCCTGGTCGCCGCGAGTGATCGGGGGATATGCGCCATCTTGATGGGCGCCGATGCCGATTCCTTGCGGAACGATCTGCATGACATGTTCCCCCATGCCGAACGCATGGATGGCGATGCGGATTTCCAGCATCTGGTGGCGCGGGTGGTGACTTTCGTCGAAGCGCCCCGCCTCGGCCTGGACCTGCCGCTGGATATCCGCGGCACCGCGTTCCAGCAGCGCGTCTGGGCAGCGTTGCGCGCAATTCCGGCAGGCGCCACGGCGAGCTATGCGGAGCTCGCCAACCGGATCGGCGCGCCGGGCGCGGCGCGCGCGGTGGCCCGCGCCTGCGCCGACAACCGCCTGGCCGTGGCGATCCCCTGCCACCGGGTTCTGCGCCAGGATGGCGGTCTCGCGGGCTATCGCTGGGGGGTGGAACGCAAGCGTGCCCTGCTCGAGCGCGAGCGCGACGAGGAATCGCCTTGAGCGGCTGGCGGCTGTCCTGCGCCCTGCCCTTGCCGCCGGGTTTTCGCCATGAGGATATCCTGATGTTTCACCGCCGGGACCGCGAAGCGGTTGCCGAGCGGGTCGATGACGACAGTCTGCACAAAGGACTCATGTGGGATGGCGCCCCGGCCTGTTTGTCGCTGCGTCTGTCTGGTACACACGCGCAAGCCGCGCTGGCGGTGGACGGTCCGCGCGCGCACCGGCGGTCGGATCACACGGAGCAGCAAGCGCGCTTCGTGGCGATGGTGCGCCGCATGTTGGGCCTGGACCAGGATATCGAGGCTTTCGAGGCGCGCTATCTGGCCGACCCCGGGATCGGCCCCCTGCTGGCGCCCCGCCGGGGCTTGCGCGTACCGATGGCGGCCACACCGTTCGAGGCGCTGGCCTGGGCCATCAGCGGTCAACAGATCAGCGTGGCGGTGGCGATTTCCCTGCGCCGCAAGTTCGTGCGGGCGGCGGCCATCCGCCATTCCAGCGGCCTGTGGTGCCACCCCGATCCCGAAACGACCGCCGTGCTCGGCGAGGACGCCCTGCGCGCGGCGAGCTTCTCGGCGGCAAAAGCCAGGACGCTGATCGCCTTGTCCGAGGCGATTGCGCGCGGCGCGCTGCCGTTGGAGGACTGGCTGCGCGAAATGCCGGTCGAGGACATCCGCAACGGTCTGCTGGGTATCAAGGGCATCGGCCCGTGGACGGTGGATTACGCTTTGCTGCGCGGTTTTGGCTGGCTCGATGGATCGCTGCACGGCGATGTGGCGGTGCGGCGCGGCATTCAGGCTTTGCTGGGGACGCCGCAACGGATCGGCGAAGCCCAGGCCCGGGAATGGCTGCGCGCATTTTCACCTTGGCGAGCCCTGCTGGCGGCACATCTGTGGGCGGCGCAGTCGGATGCTGGTTATTGATGGGGGGCAGCAAGCCGCCAGGCGCAGCGTGGGGGCATTTTCTGCCACCGCCCCGCCCTGCTCCAGACAAGACCAGACCGGGCAAAATTCTAAATCTGCTCGAACCGATCGTATAGTCGCTGTGTCTGGACCTCGTCGTGCGTGACCTCGTCGACGCGCGCTGCGGGCGGCCCTTGCAGCAGCCACGAGAGCATCCGGTCCAGGGCCTCGTGGCTGCCTTGCAGCAGCGCCTCGACCCGGCCATCGTCCAGGTTGCGCACCCAGCCGCACACCCGCAACTGGTGCGCCTGGCGGACCGTCGCCGCGCGAAAGCCCACGCCCTGGACTTTGCCGCGGATCAGGACGGAAAGCGTTTCGACGCTGGTATGAGAAGACAGGGATTTCATGGGCGACATTCTAGCCGCTTTGCCGCGGCCGACACACCGCCCCGCTCGTCCTCGCGCCACCCTCCGAATCCCGTCCACGCCCGCAAAAGACCGGAATATACAAAGGGTTTCTATTGAAATCAGTCATAAGGACATTGCATAACAATCGTTTTCTCTGGCGACCAGGCTCCCTAGAATGGCGCAGGCCGGTTGATTTTTCCGGCCACCTTTTCCCCATAGACAGCATCCGAGGCAAACATGAGCACCAGCACATCCTCCATTCGCAAGCACACTGTGGTCATCGTCGGCGCGGGGACCGGCGGCACCGCCGTGGCCGCGCAGTTGCGCCGTAGCCGGTCCGACCTCGATATTGCGATCGTCGATCCCGCGCCCCACCACGACTACCAGCCGGCCTGGACCCTGGTCGGCGGCGGCGCGTATCGTGCCGAGGATACCCGCCGCAAGCTGCGCGACTGCCTGCCCTCGGGCGTGCATCACATCGAACAGGCCGTGACGGCGCTACAGCCCGACCGGCGGCAGATCGAACTGGCGGACGGTTCCTTGCTGGGCTATGAATACCTGGTGGTCGCCGCTGGCATCCAGTTGAACTGGCATGCCATCGAAGGCCTGGCCGAGGCCCTGGGCCGGGACGGCGTCACCAGCAACTACCGCTACGATCTGGCGCCCTATACCTGGGAGCTCGTGCGCAACTTCCAGGGCGGTACGGCGGTCTTCACACAACCGGCTGGCGCGATGAAATGCCCCGGCGCCCCGCAAAAGGCCCTGTACCTCGCCGCCGATCGTTTCCGCCGCAATGGTGTCCAGGCCGACAGCCTGCAGTTCCGTTCCGCGGGCGCGACGATATTCGGCGTGCCCTTCTACGCTCAGGCGCTGGACAAGGTGATGGCTTCCTATGGGGCCGAGCCGCATTTCGGCAATCAACTGGTTCAGGTCCGGGGGCCGGAAAAGATCGCGGTGTTCGAATCCACAGTCGACGGTCAGGTCGTGCGCGAGGAGGTCGCCTATGACTTGCTGCACGTGGTTCCGCCGCAAAGCGCGCCGGATTTCATCCGCAACAGCCCCCTGGCCGATGCCGGCGGCTGGCTCGACGTCGACAAGAACACACTGCGCCACGCGCGCTATCCGAATGTATTCGGCCTGGGCGATTGCACGTCGACGCCCAACAGCAAGACCGCTGCGGCCATCAAGAGCCAGGCGCCCGTCCTCGTCGGCAATCTGCTGCAGGCGCTGCGCGGCGCCGGCAATACCAAGAGCTACGACGGCTATGCCGGCTGCCCGTTGACGACCTCCGTGGGCAAGGTGCTGCTGGCCGAGTTCACCTATGGCGGCACGATCACGCCCAGCTTCCCGGCCGATCCCCGCATTCCGCGCCGCTTCTATTGGTGGCTGAAGCGTTCGTTCATGCCGTGGTTCTACTGGAATATCCTGATCAAGGGCAGAAGCCTGCCGGTCACGCACCGCGGCCGTGAGTTCCCGATCGGCGTGCCTTCGTCGATCCAGCCCTGATCGGCGACACGGCGGGCGCGGCCCACGCCCGCCGGTGGTATCGTATCGCGATCACTCCCTTGTTTATCGAGAAGGACATCGCACTATGGGCAGCATTGCATTAGTGACCGGCGCATCGGCCGGGTTCGGCAAGGCCATCGCCGTTAAACTCGTGGGCCTGGGCTACACGGTGATCGGGGCCGCCCGGCGCACCGACAGGCTCCAGTCGCTGCGCGACGAACTCGGAGCCGCGTTCCACCCTCTGGAACTCGACGTCAGCGACGCGGCTTGCGTGGATCGGGCCTTTGAATGGATCGAGGCGAATTTTCCCCGGCTGGACCTGCTGGTCAACAATGCGGGCCTGGCGCTGGGTGTCGCCCCAGCGCACAAGAGCAAGATGGAGGACTGGGAGCGCATGATCGCCACCAATGCCCTCGGCCTTGCCCGGGTGACGCGCAAGGCCCTGCCAAGCATGGTCGAGCGCGATAGCGGCCAGATCATCAATATCGGTTCGGTGGCGGGCAATTACGCCTATCCCGGGGGCAACGTTTACGGCGCCACCAAGGCATTCGTGCGGCAACTCAGCCTGAACCTGCGCGCCGACCTGTGGGGCACGCGCATCCGCGTCACCAATATCGAACCCGGATTGTGCGGCGGGACCGAGTTTTCGGTGGTCCGCCTCGAGGGCGATACCGAGCGCGCCGCCGCCCTCTATGAGGGCGTGCAATCCATCAGTGCCGAGGACATCGCCGATACGGTGGCCTGGATCGCCCAGCGCCCCGCGCACGTGAACATCAATACCATCGAGCTGATGCCCGTGGCCCAGAGCTTCGCTGGCTTGAAGGTCTACCGGCCTGATTGAGCACGCGCCGGCGGGGTGGCGCGGGGACCGGTTTTATTTCAGCAGCATGAGGGCCAGCGATTCCGGCCCGATGTTGCCCCGCCCCAGAAAGGGGCCGTCGTAGGCCGAAATCAGGAACAGCGCGGCGCCGAATCCGAGCGAGAACAGGCCCATGGATACATACAGGGCGCGCCTGTGGGCCAGATGCAGTTCGATCATCACGCAGGCCGAGACGAACAGCAGCATCAGGAGCGTGAACCATTTGGTGATGCTGACGTGCTGGTGCGAAACGAGCAGGCGCTGGTTGCGCGCCTGCTCGATCTCGCGGGTATAGTGCCGCAGCTCTTGCGCGGCGCGACGCTGGCTGAATTCCTGGCTCTCGCCCTCGATGCGCACCGAGAGGATGTCCAGGGCCTCGAGCAGGCTTTCGGCCGTTTCACTGAACTGGCCCTGGGCCATCAGGGGCCATTCCGTCTCGACCACATCGCGGATGTAATTGTTGATGTCGGCCAGGACGATCTCGCGGGTTTCGGAATCGAAAAAGCGCGCGATGCGCAAGGTATCCGAGATCGCGATGGCTTCTTGCTCGACCGCGTTGCGGCCTTTGGCGTCGGTCTGCCAGACATCGGCCGCGACGAAGGCGATCACCATCCCCGTGGGCAGCAGGATGCCCGAAAGCATGGTGTTGATGAGATTCGCCCCGTGGCGTTCAGGCCAGATCCGGCGCAGCAGCCGCATCAGGCCCAGCGCGCAAATGCAGATGATGGCGACCTCGATGACCGAGATGATGAAGATCACCCAATCGGGCACGCTGTACATGAAATCGAATAAGGGCATGACCGGGTTCCTGTGGTTCCTGCGCGGGCGGGCGCGAGGCCCGGCGTCGCGCCTTCAAGCGGATGCTGTCGTGGGCCGCATCAGAGGATTTCCTGGATTCTTTCCAATGGCCGGCACAGGCGCGCGCCCTTGTCGGTGACGACGAAGGGTCGGTTCAGGAGCACGGGATGCCGCTCGATCGCCTCGAGCAACTGCTCGTCGGACAATGCCGGATCATCCAGGCCGAGGTCGCAATAAATGGACTCCTTGGGACGCATGGCCTCGCGTACCGTAAGGCCGGCCGCCTGAATCAATGCGCGCAGTTCATCGCGCGCCGGCGGGGTTTGGAGATACTCGATGATTTCGACGGGCTGGCCGGCGGCCTCGATGGCCTGCAAGGCATTGCGCGAGGTGCTGCAGCGTGGGTTATGGTAGATTTTGATCATTCGGGTCATCGCATTGAAAAGATGCGCCATTATCCCCGATCATCCCGGATTGGTGAACAAGGAGTCCCCCCCATGCTCGACCTTCATTCGCTGGCGCTGTGGCGGCTTGCCACCCATGCCCGCGCCAGCCTGGGCGCCGTGTCCTGCGCCCTGCTGCTTGCAGCCTGCGCGGGCCCCAGCGAGCGCATCTCGCTCATCCCTGCCGAGCTCGACCAGCAGACCAGCAAGGATGGCCTGTTCACCCAGAAAGTCGTCTGGACCCACACGCCTGCGGACTGCAAGGGCGAGTGTCCGAAGCTGGTCGTCGATTCGCTGGTCTTTCCGGGACATCGCATGTTGACCGAACTGGTCGATCATGCGCTGGCGACGATGACCTGGCTGGATCAGGATGCGCCCGTCCCCTATTTCACCATCGCCGAATACGAGCCCTATTTCTGGAAAACCGCCGGTCCGCGGGACGAAACCAGGCTGCAGGCGCGCACACGCTACCGCAACCGGCACATCACGGTCATCGAATTGGACGCCAGCCAATATCGGACCGGCATGGCGCATGGGATATCCGGCACACAGTTCCTGAATTGGGACAACGAAACGCGCAAGGCGCTCGCCCTGGACGATGTGCTGGCGCCGAGGGCGCATGATGCCTTCGACCAGGCTCTGCGCCAGGCGCACGCGCGCTGGCTGCAGGACAATCCGGCGGCTCGCGAAGACCCCCAGAACTACAGCCGGCTCTGGCCTTTTCTCGCGACGGATAATTTCGCCCTTACTGATCTGGGGGTCGTGGTCAAGTACCAGTCCTACCAGATCGCGCCCTACTCGTCCGGCCATCCCGAGCTGCTGATCCCGTATGCCGAACTGCGTGGCATTCTGCGCCCCCGCTATCTGCCGCAGGGCTGATCCGGATGACAGGCATGGCGCGTGTCATGGGCCGCGCGCCATACCGATATAGCGCAAGCGCATAATGCGCGCTTCTTATAACCATCAAGAAAACTATTCGTTCTATCCGCGCAAGGATCTCTTTAATCTGGCGGTTCATCGAAACCAGAAACAAGGATCCTCGCAATGCGCGCTTCAATCCTCCTGCCTTTTCTCGTGTCGGCCAGCCTCGGCCTGGCTGGTGCGGCGCATGCCGCGGATGTGACGCTGCTCAACGTCTCATACGATCCGACCCGCGAGCTCTACCAGGCCTTCAACCAGGCCTTCTCGAAGCACTGGCAGGAAACGACCGGCGATCATGTGACCATCCGCCAGTCGCACGGCGGCTCGGCCAAGCAGGCGCGCTCGGTGATCGACGGCCTGCAGGCCGATGTGGTGACCCTGGCGCTCGCGCCGGACATCGACGCCATCGCCGCGCGCGGCGCGCTGCGCGCAGACTGGCAGCAGCAACTGCCCCTGAACAGTTCGCCCTATACCTCGACCATCGTCTTCCTGGTGCGCAAGGGCAACCCCAAGGGCATCCATGACTGGAACGACCTCATCAAACCCGGCATCGCGGTGATCACGCCCAATCCCAAGACTTCCGGCGGGGCGCGCTGGAACTATCTGGCGGCCTGGGGCTACGCTCTGCGGCAGCCGGGCGGCAACGAGGACAAGGCGCGCGAGTTCGTGGGCAAGCTCTTTCAACAAGTGCCCGTGCTGGATTCGGGCGCGCGCGGCGCGACCACCACATTCGTCGAGCGCGGCATCGGCGACGTGCTGCTGGCCTGGGAAAACGAAGCCTTCCTGGCAATCCAGGAACTCGGGCCCGACAAGGTCGATATCGTGGTGCCGTCGGTCAGCATCCTGGCCGAGCCCCCCGTGGCGGTCGTCGACAAGGTGGTCGACGCGCGCGGCACGCGCAAGATCGCCAGGGCGTATCTCGACTACCTGTATTCCGAGGAGGGGCAGGAAATCGCGGCGAAAAACTTTTATCGGCCCACCCTGGAATCCGTGGCCAGGCGCCATGCCGGACAATTCCCGCAGGTGTCGCTGTTCACGCTCGAGGATGTGGCCTCGAACTGGACCGAGGCGCAAAAGAAACATTTTGCCGATGGTGGCGTCTTTGATCAGATCTACCAGCCCAGCGCCCAGTAGGCGGATCAGAAAACGGCCATGTCCATGATTTCTGCACTGCCCATGCCGGGGGCTTCGCGCCGGGTCCTGCCGGGGCGCAATCTCACGCTGGGCTTTACGCTGGCCTACCTGGGTCTCATCGTACTGCTGCCCTTGTCGGCCGCCTTCCTGAATACCGCGGCCCTGAGCGGCGAGGCCTTCTGGAAAATAGTCGCCTCGCCCCGGGTGCTGGCTTCGCTGCGCCTGAGCTTCGGCGGCGCCTTGCTGGCTGCCGGGGTGAATATGGTGTTCGGCGGTATCGTCGCCTGGGTGCTGGCGCGTTACCGTTTTCCCGGCAAGCGTCTGGTCGATGCTCTGGTGGATCTGCCCTTTGCGCTGCCGACCGCGGTGGCGGGGATCACCCTGGCCACGCTGTACGCGCCCAACGGCTGGCTCGGGCGGTTGCTGGCGCCGCTGGGCATCCAGGTGGCGTTCAAGCCGCTGGGTGTAATCGTGGCATTGGTGTTCATCGGCCTGCCTTTCGTGGTGCGCACCGTGCAGCCCGTGCTGGAGGACATGGCCGCTGAATTCGAGGAGGCCGCCGGCAGTCTGGGGGCCTCGCGGCTGCAGACATTCCTGCGGGTCATCCTGCCCGCCATCCTCCCTGCCCTGCTGACCGGATTCGCCCTGGCCTTCGCGCGGGCCGCCGGGGAATATGGCTCGGTGATTTTCATCGCCGGCAATATGCCGATGGTTTCTGAAATCGCGCCGCTGCTGATCGTCACGAAACTGGAGCAGTACGACTACGTCGGCGCAACGGCGCTCGCCGTGGTGATGCTGGGCATATCCTTCGTCATGCTGCTCGCGATCAACTTGCTGCAGGCCTGGATGCGGCGCCGCTCGCTCGGCGAGGAAAATTGAACATGTCCGCCACGACCCTCGCGCTCGATTCCATCCATACCGCCGCCTGCCAAAGCGGACCCAGGCAAGCCGGCGACAGCTGGTTCGCGCGCGGCGCGCTGATGCTGGCCGCTTTCGCTTTTCTGTTTCTGTTCCTGTTCATCCCGCTGGCGGCGGTCTTTTACGAGGCCTTGAGCAAAGGCTGGGCCGCATATCTGGCGGCGATCGTCGATCCCGACGCTCTGGCGGCCATCCGCCTGTCGCTGGTGGCCGCCGGCATCGCCGTGCCCCTGAATCTGATCTTCGGGGTCTGCGCGGCATGGGCCATCGCCCGCTTTCGCTTCTGGGGCAAGAGCCTGCTGGTCACGCTGATCGATCTGCCGTTCTCGGTATCCCCGGTGATCGCCGGCCTGATCTATGTGCTGCTGTTTGGCGCGCACGGCTGGTTCGGCCCCTGGCTGCAAGCGCACGACATCCAGATTCTGTTTGCCGTGCCCGGTATCGTGCTGGCCACTATTTTCGTCACGGTGCCTTTCGTCGCGCGCGAGCTGATCCCCTTGATGCAGTCCC
Organism: Castellaniella defragrans; assembly: GCA_040394755.1. Lineage (GTDB taxonomy): Bacteria > Pseudomonadota > Gammaproteobacteria > Burkholderiales > Burkholderiaceae_B > Castellaniella > Castellaniella defragrans_A. Next base: position 15,472 of record JBEBRQ010000020.1, read on the forward strand.
AGGGCAGCGAGGAGGAGGAAGCCGCCATCGTCCTCGGCGCCTCGGGCTGGCAGGTATTCTGGCACGTGACGCTGCCCAACATCCGCTGGGGGCTGTTCTACGGGGTGATCCTCTGCAACGCCCGGGCCATGGGGGAATTCGGCGCCGTCTCGGTCGTTTCGGGGCACATCCGCGGCCTGACCAACACTATGCCGCTGCAGGTCGAGATCCTCTACAACGAATACAACTTCGCCGCGGCGTTTGCGATCGCATCGCTGCTGGCGCTGCTGGCCTTGCTGACCCTGGCCCTGAAAGTCCTGGCCGAATGGCACTTGCGCGCGCAGGCCGCCAAATCTCTGTCGGAGTCGACGTCATGAGTATCGAAGTACGCGGGATCCACAAGCACTTCGGCGCGTTCACCGCGCTGGAGGATGTGTCGCTCGCCTTTCCCGACGGCCGCCTGACCGCCCTGCTGGGCCCGTCGGGCTGCGGCAAGACCACCCTGCTGCGCATCATCGCCGGGCTGGAATTTCCCGACCGGGGGCAGGTGTTCCTCGATGGCGCGGACGCTTCCCATACCCACGTGCGCCAGCGACAGGTCGGCTTCGTATTCCAGCACTACGCGCTGTTCAAGCATATGAGCGTGTTCGAGAACGTCGCTTTCGGCTTGCGGGTCAAGCCCAGGGCCGAGCGTCCGAGCGAAGCGCAGATCCGCGAAAAAGTCATGGGCCTGCTCGAACTGGTCCAGCTCGACTGGCTGGCCGAGCGCCGCCCTGCCGCCCTGTCCGGCGGCCAGCGCCAACGCATCGCCCTGGCCCGGGCGCTGGCGGTCGAACCGCGCGTCCTCCTGCTCGACGAGCCATTCGGCGCGCTGGACGCGAAAGTGCGCAAGGAGCTGCGGCGCTGGCTGCGGCGCCTGCACGAGGAGCTTTCAGTAACCAGTATCTTCGTCACGCACGACCAGGAGGAAGCCCTCGAAGTCGCCGACGAGATCGTGATCATGAATCGCGGGCGCGTCGAGCAGGCCGGCGCGCCGCAGGCCGTGTACGACAAGCCCGCCACACCGTTCGTCTATGGTTTTCTCGGGCACGTGAATCTGTTTCACGGACGCATCCAGCATGGCCGCCTGGAGACCGGGGGCGCCGTCCTAGATGCGCCCGGCCACGGGGATGTGGATGCGCCCGGCACCGCCTATGTGCGGCCGCACGACATCGAGATCGAGCCGTATGCCCAGGACAGCGCCCAGGACGGTCTGGTCGTCAACCTCCAGCGCGCCCATGCGTTCGGGCCGCTGGCCCAGCTCGAAATGCGCCGCGCGGACACCAGCGAGATCATCGAGGTCGTGATGCCCAGCGAGCAATACGCCCGCATCCGCGCCAGCGGCCACCAGCGCTTCATCGCCCGTCCGCGCCAGGCCCGCGTGTTCGTGAACCAGCAGGCGGCGTGATGCGGCGCCCGGTGAATCCATGCCGGGCCGCGGGCGATTTTGCAGGCACTGCACCGGCAGGGTTCAGCTCAGAGCAATGTTTGATTATTCTGCTGTAGCATGGCGGTCATGTTTTTACACGAACAATAAGGCGCATGAACATGACATCGGCGACGCAAAACCTGGAACAGTTTGTCCATAAAGCTCTGGAACGGGGCTTGCCGAAAACCGATATTGAACAAAGCCTGCGTCAGGCAGGCTGGTCCGCCGGACAGATCAAAAGCGCGCTGAACCAGTTTGCCGACCTCGCATTTCCAATCCCCGTTCCCAGGCCGCGCCCTTATCTTTCCCCGCGCGAGGCTTTCCGCTACCTGCTGCTGTTCACGGCACTGTATCTGAGTGCTTTCTACCTGGGCAGCCTGCTGTTCAATTTCGTCGATCTGGCCTTCCCCGACCCCGCAATGAGCAGGTACTGGATCGACAACGACATTCGCTGGGCCGCTTCGTTTCTGATCATCGCGTACCCGGTTTTCCTGTTCATGTCGTATCGCATCCGCCGGGATCTGACGCGCAGTTCCGATAAACATCTGTCGCTCATCCGCCGCTGGCTGACGTATATGACCCTGTTCGTCGCGGCGTGTTTCGTCATCGGTGATCTGGTGACATTGGTGTACAACGCACTGGGCGGGGAACTGACGATTCGCTTCAGCCTGAAAATCCTCATTGTCGGCGCGATCGCCGGAACGATTTTCGGGTTCTATCTGTGGGATCTGCGCGGTGAAGACCACGAGGCGGGGGGCCATTTTGCCGGTGTCAAATGGCTGGCCCTCTGCGTTTCGGCTGTGGTGATTGCAGCGCTCGCCGGCGCCTTTTTTGCGCTGGGTTCGCCCGGGCATCAGCGATCGCTGCGTCTGGATGAGCGCCGCATGAATGACCTTGGCCAGCTTTCCGCCAGGATCGAGCGCCATGCGAAATCGCAGGGTGCGCTACCGCCGGAATTGTCAGTGCTCGAATCAGGAGACGTATTCCCCATCCCCGCCGACCCGGACACTGACGCGCCTTACGAATATAAATTGGTGGACGCAAACCATTATCAGCTGTGCGCGGTTTTCGCCCTGCCCTCAGCGGACGACAATCGACAGCAATATGGCGATCGGCGGCATGCCGCCGGAAAACAGTGCTTCACCTATACATGGCCAGAGCGCGACCGGAATTAAGTCCGATTCAGGCGGCCTGACGCCCCGCCTGGCACGCCGCTCGCATTCACTGCCCCGCCGGGGTGTCCTCGAAACGGTCCAGGTCGAAGTAGCGGGAAAAAGAACTCTGGTCCTCTGGCGACGGCTTGCCCGCCGGGGCCTGTGATGTCGTGGCAGCAGGCGGCGGATCGCCGCGCCGGCGCTGCGCAACGTCACGGCTCAAGGCTTCGAGTTTGGCCGCCAGCGCATCGTGCTTGCCTCTGGTGGCCCAGTCGGCGGCCGTCTCATGCTCGGTATTGAACATGGTCGGATCGGCGCCCTGTTCGAGCAGCAGGCGCACCATGGGCTCTTTGCCGGACAGGGCGGCCATCATCAGGGGCGTGGTGCCGTCCGGTCCGGGGGCATTGACGATGGCGCCCCGCTCGATCAGCAGGCGCGCGGTGTCTATTTGCGCCTTGGAAGCGGCATAGTGCAGCGGCGTCCAGCCGAGACGATTGACCTGGGCGCCTGCGTCGATCAGCGCGCGCGCCCGATCCGTCTGACCCAGGATGCACAAATACATCAGAGGCGTTTCGTCGAGCCGATTGGGCTGGTCGATCTGGACGCCGGGCGCGATGCGCAGCAGATCGAAGACCTGCCACGATTGTTCGCGGGCCGCCTGCGTCAAGGCCGGATTGCCGATGGCATTGAGCGTGGTCGGATCGGTGCCGCGCAACAGCATGGCCTGCACCGTCGATAGATCGTCGCGGCGGATTGCGGACCACCAGTCGGCTGTCGGCTGCGCGGCGCGCGCGACGCCAAGGACGGCCAGCAGCCACAACATGAGGCACCAGACCGCCCATGACGGCATACGTTGTAAGGACAGCGGGGATCTGTGCGTGCTGATCATGGAGCCTCCGGGGAGTCAGGCCTTGCGCCCGATCTTGCTGAACAAGGTAAAGAAATTATCAGTGCTCGCCTGGGCGATCGCAGCCACCGGCACACCGCGCAGTTGCGCAATCTTTTCGGCCACGTGGACGACCTTGGACGGATCGTTCTGCTTGCCGCGATACGGCACGGGCGCCAGATAAGGGGAATCCGTCTCGATCAACAGGCGCTCGAGCGGCACCCGGCGCGCGACCTCTTGTAATTCGACGGCATTCTTGAACGTGACGATCCCCGAAAACGAAATGTAGAACCCCAGATCCAGGGCGGCCTGCGCAACCGCCCAGGATTCCGTGAAGCAATGCATGACCCCCGCGCGGGCGCCCTCCTCGCGCATGAGGCGCAAGGTGTCCTCGGCGGCGGCCCGGGTATGGATGATCAGGGGCAGCCCTGTTTCCAGGCTGGCGCGGATGTGGGTGCGAAAACGGTCCCTCTGCCAATCCAGGGGTTCGGCCAGCCGGTAGTAGTCCAGGCCGGTCTCGCCGATGGCAATGACCTTTGGATGCGCGGCCCGCTCGAGCAGGTCTTGCAGGCTGGGTTCGATCTGATCATCGACCTCGGCGTCGTTGTCGGGATGCACGCCCACAGAGGCATGCAGATTGGAATGTCCTTCGACCAGCGTCATCAGGCCGGGCCAGTCCCGCAGATTGACGCTGACCACCAGGGCATGGCCGACGTCGGCAGTGCGCATGTCTTCGAGAATGGCGGGCAGACGCGCCGCCAGATCGGGGAAGTTCAAATGGCAGTGGGAATCGACGTACATGAAAGAGTTCCGTGCATCAGGCGCCGGCCGTGACGGGTGTGCAGGCCTTGAGCAGCAAGGCCACCGCATGGTCGGCGAGGAAACGGGGATTGAGGGCATGGCCGGCCAGCCGGCGCTGCCGGGTGAGCCAGTGCGCCGCCTCGGCCAGGCGGCGGGCGTCGAGGCGCGCGGCCAGGGTCTCGATGCGGGCCGCCTGGGTCGGGAAATAGCGCGATGGCGCCGCCCCGGTTCCCAAAGACAGATCAACCAGCAGGCGCTGGAAACCATCGACCCAGTCGGCAATTTCCGTATCGGCCAGGGCATCGGCGAGATCGCCCGCCGAACCACGGCCGTCGCACAAATCCAGGAAGGCTTCAATCCATACGGGGCAGGCGTGCCCGCCGTTGCGCGCGCGCTCGCGGGCCAGCAGGGGTGCGCCGCCGCAGGCGGCCAGCCAGGCGTCGGCCTGGCCGATCCCTTGCGACTCGAGCCAGGCCCGGGCCTGTGCCGGCGCCGGCACCGGCAGGGGCAGCCGGCGGCAGCGCGACACCAGCGTGGGCAGCAGACGGTCAGGCGCCTGGCCGGTCAGGAGGAATACCGTGTTTTCAGGGGGTTCCTCGAGAATTTTGAGCAGGGTATTGGCGGAAATGATGTTCAGGGCCTCTGCCGGGTACAGCACCGCCACGCGCCAGCCGCCCCGATGGGTGGCGGTATTGAACCAAGGCAGCAATCCGCGGACTTGTTCGACACGGATCTCGCGCGATGGCTGTTTTTTCTTGCCATCGGCGGCGGGTTCTGTATCACCGCTGCCCTCGCCTTCGGTCAGGGCGATCGCCTCGGGCCGGATCCGTCGCAGGTCCGGGTGATTGCCCGTGGCGACCCAGCCGCAGGCCTGGCAGGCGCCGCAGGCCAGGCCGTCGACGGGCGCCTCGCACAGCAACGCGGCGGCTCCCGCCAGGGCGAACTCCGCCTGGCCGATGCCGCGCAGTCCGTGGATCAACCAGGCATGAGCGAAGCGTTCGCGCTCCGCCAGCCAGGCGCGCGCCGTCTCGACCTGCCAGGGCAGAAATCCGCCGTCATTCATGGGCGCGTTCACAGGCCCTCCGGATCGCGGCCATGCGCGGCCAGCAGCTCGCGCAAGCGCGCGGCCAGGAGAACGCGGATGTCATCGATGCTTTGGGTGGCGTCGATCACCACGAAGCGTTCTGGCTGCGCCGCCGCCCGCGCATGATAGGCGGCGCGGGTGCGCTCGAAGAACGCCGCGCTCTCGCGCTCGAACCGATCCTGCGCATCGCGCCCGTTTTCCAGGCGTTCGCGCGCGACCGCCAGCGGCACGTCGAACAGGAATGTGCGATCGGGTGCAAAGCCTTTCTGGACCCAGGCTTCCAGAGCCTCGATGGGTTCCGGGCCAAGCTCACGCCCGCCGCCTTGATAGGCGAACGTCGCATCGGTGAATCGATCGCACAGCACCCACTGGCCGCGCGCCAGCGCCGGCAGGATGACGGTGCGCAGGTGCTCGTTGCGCGCGGCGAACATCAGCAGCGTTTCCGTGCGCAGGTCCATGGGCTTGCGCAGCACCAGTTCGCGCAGGGCTTCCCCCAGCGCGGTGCCGCCGGGTTCGCGCGTGCACACCAGATCGACCCCGGCGCGGCGCAGCGCGTCAGCCATCCAGCCGACATGCGTGCTCTTGCCAGCCCCGTCCAGGCCTTCGAATGTCAGGAAGCAGGCGGTGCGATCTGCGCTCATTTGCGTTTCAGAATGTATTTGCCAACCGCCTGGTTATGAGCGGACAGGTTCGTGGAAAACTCGCTGGTGCCATCGCCGCGCGACACGAAATACAGATAATCATGGGATTCCGGATGCAGGGCCGCCATCAGGGCCGCCTTGCCGGGACTGGCGATCGGAGTGGGCGGCAGGCCTACACGGGTATAGGTATTCCAGGGCGTGGCGCGCTCGAGGTCTTTTTTCCGCAAATTGCCCTGGTAGGCGGCGCCCATGCCATAGATTACCGTGGGATCGGTCTGCAGCGGCATTCCCCGGCGCAAGCGGTTGATGAACACGCCCGCGATCCGGCTGCGATCCGCATGATGCCCGGTTTCCTTTTCGATGATGGAGGCGAGGATCAGGGCCTCGTAAGGGGTTTTCAGGGGCAGGCCCGGATCGCGCCCGGCCCAGGCCCGATCGAGCGCCTGTGTGCCGGCCAGCGCGGCGCGGCGCAGGATGTCGAAATCGCTCGTGCCGGGGGAAAAGACATAGGTGTCGGGATAGAACAGGCCCTCGGGGGATGCCTCGTCCAGGCCGAGCCGCAGCAGCAGATCGGCATCCCCGGTATCGGCCAGAGTCTGGCGCACGTTCGAGTCCGCGCGCAGGGCCGCCCGGATCTGCGCGTAGGTCCAGCCCTCGGGGAAGGTCAGCCTGACCTGCGTCATGTCGCCATTGGCCATGCGTTCGAGCAGGCGCCAGGGTGTATCCCCGCGCCGCGCTTCGTAGGCCCCCGCCTTGAGCTGCTTGTCCAGCCCGCTCAGGCGGGCCAGCGCCACGAAGGCATCCGGCTGGATCGTGATCCCCGCGCCCTGCATGGCCTGGGCGATCTGGCGCGGCGTGCTGCCGGGATCCACGACGTAATCGGCCAGTTCGCCCGTCATGGGCACCGCCCGCCGCCAACCCCAGTAGGCGGACCCCAGCAGGCCGGCGGCGACTGCCGTCAGCAGCAGAATGAGGCTCCAGATGAGCGCGCGTTTGAAGGTTTGCATGGCCGTCAGTTTAACCGAGGGTTTGTCACAAGGACGCCAGGGCAGCCTGCGCGGCACGAGAAATCAAGGCATTGCGGTTCTCGGGAAGTGCCCCTTGAATTTCTTCAAATTTATTTAAATTTCTTTGGATTCGATTGAAACTCACTCTTTAGTAACATACCATTGCGTAAAATTCCGATGGGAAAATTACTATGCAGTTGTTCATTGCTCTTGACATGCAGCGAATCGCAATGCCCGAGGCGGTCAGCCGCTCAGCGCGTGTTCGCTCCTTGTCTTGCTCAATATTTTTTGCCACGCTCGCACTCGTGACGTTTGATACGCAGCCTTCATATGCCCAGCAGGTCGTTGCCAATGGCACGATAAAAGCTGCAAGCGGAGAGATTGATACGGGAACGGCGGCGCAGACCGCCGGCTATGGATTGCATGCCCTCAACAACGGCTCCATCACTGGCTCCCCTGGTCTGACGGTGACGACAGGAGGGACTGATGCCTATGGTGCCGCCGTCTTTGATACCAGCAGGATCACCCTTGCCGACGGCTCCTCCGTGACGACGACCGGTAATGGGGGGCACGGCCTGTACTTGAGGGGTGTCGGCGGGTTCCTGAGCGCAAGCGACACCGCCATCACGACGAGCGGGCTGGGCGCCTATGGGGCTAATGTTCAATACGGGCAGATGCAACTGACAAATGTCCACATCCTGACGACGGGCGGCAACGCAAGCTTTGGCGTGGCTATCAATTATGCGGGTACGAGGTTGACGATCGACGGCGGTTCGGTCACCACGAATGGCAATGCGTCTGACGCTTTGCTCGCCGACAACGGGAGCACCCTGACAGCGACCGGGGTCAAGGTCGAAACCACCGGGGATTACGCCTATGGCGTGTCCGCAGAAAATGGCGCGACAGTCACGCTGACAGGCGGCTCGGTCACAACCACCGGAGACTTCGGCGTAGGACTGTTCGGGATGTCTCAGCCGGGAATCGAAAATACATCTTTGATTGCGGACGCCGTTGCCGTAACGACATCAGGCCAGAAGTCGCACGGCGTAGTGCTTCAAAGCGGTTCCATCCTGAACGTAAAAAACGGCAGCAGCATTCTCACCGAGGGGGTAGATTCCGCCGCCTTGTTCGCCCAAACCGGCTACGGTGCCAATAACAATACCAGCACCGTCACCGTTGCCGAGAGCTCGTTGACATCGCAGCAATATGTTGGCGCCCTCGTCAGCGGCACGACGCTGAACGCGACCTTGACCGGCTCGTCGTTGTCCGGGACGGCCGCGTGGTGGGTGTACAACAATGGAACCCTCAATCTGATGGCTGATGCGTCCACGCTCATCGGTGCTGGCTTGAAGAATGATGTATCGGTCTCCAATATCGCGCTGCTGAACAACACGCTTTGGACAATGACCGGAAATTCCGACGTTTCCACCCTGATCAATGATGCAAGTACCATCACCTTCACCGCGCCCACCGGCGATCCAGCGCAGCCAGCGAGTTACAAGACGCTGACAACCGGCAGCTATGTGGGCAATGGGGGCAAGATTGGTCTGAATACGTCTCTTGGAAATGATGGTTCGCCGTCAGATCGGCTCGTGATCAATGGCGGCACGGCGAGCGGCGCCTCGGCGCTCATCATCACGAACACAGGCGGCGCTGGCGCCCAGACCACCAGCAACGGCATTCTCGTAGTCGACACAACCAACGGCGGCACCACATCCGCCGCCGCTTTCACGCTGGGCGCCCGCGCGGCAGCCGGTGCTTATGGCTATCTGCTGTTTCGAGGCGGGATTGGCGCGGATGCGGGCAATCAGAACTGGTATCTGCGCTCGCAACTGGACTGTACGCTGCCGGGCGCGGCAGGGATGACCGAGTGTCACGGTGGCGGTGGCGGAGAGGTTCCGATCTATCGTCCCGAGGTGATCGTGGACACCGTCATTCCCGCGCTGGCGAGCAGGTTCGGGCTCGGCATGTTGGGCACGTGGCACGAGCGTACCGGCGGCGAGTTTGCGACCAGCTACGTCACCGCCGACGGCCGCCGGCGGGCCAGCTGGGGCCGCATCTTTGGCGACACCGGCCGCTATGGCATGGGTTTTGGCGGCGGTGTCGGAAATCGCAGCAACGCCTTTGGCAGCCACGGCTCGTCCTACGATTTCACGTTCGGCGGCCTCCAGGCCGGCATGGACTTGATCCGGCGAGAGCACAACGATGGCTCACGCGATCTTGCGGGCTTCTATGTCGGCGCCGGCAGTGCTCGGGCGGATGTGCGTTCGGTGATCGACTTCGGCTTTGGTTCGAACGCCGGCCGGGTGTCGATGGATGGCTATTCGCTGGGCGGCTACTACACCCATATCGGGCCGGGCGGCTGGTATGCCGACACGGTGCTGCAAGGCACATACTATGCGGACATCTCGGCGGCTTCGAACATCAACGAGGCCCAGACGCTGAGAACCAGCGGCGAGGGTGTGCTCGCCTCGCTGGAGGGCGGTTATCCGATTGCGCTTGGATCGGACCTCACCTTCGAGCCGCAGGCGCAGATCGTTTACCAGCACCTCGACTTTGGCGACGACGCTGACAAGTTCGGCCGGATTGCCTTCAGCGACAGCGATGCGTGGTACGGGCGGCTGAGTGGCCGTCTGGCGCGGGACTGGACGCTCGAGGACGGCCGCAAGGTGATGGGCTGGGCCCGTGCTGGCGTGTGGACCGATTTCGGCGCGCAGGCAACAACGACGTTCTCGAGCCCCGAGGGCCTCAACCCGACCGCATTCGGGACCGATCTGGGCGGCACCTGGGCGCAGTTCGATCTCGGTGTGTCCGCGCAACTGAGCGACACGGTTTCGGTCTTCGTGCTCGGCAACTACAACGTCTCCCTAACCAGCGCCGATGGCCACAGCTTCGGCGGACGCGCCGGGGTCAAGGTGGCGTGGTGAGGCAGCGCGATCAGTTGCCCAGAAGTCTTGCGATCAACATGTGAAGTTCACCGGGATTGGCGCCCCCACGCGCCAGGACGGCTATCATATCGATCATGCCGTTCATCCCGTTCACTTCATGAATCAAATATCGATATCTGAATTCCCCAGTCCGGCTCGTGTGCGCCTGGATGACCTCGCGGTGCTTTCCCTGGAGGGCGCCGATGCCGAGGCCTTTCTGCACGGCCAGCTCACCAATGCCATCCAGGGCATGCCGGACGAGCAGGCGCGGCCAGCCGCCTATTGCTCGGCGCAGGGCCGGATATTGGCCAGCCTGGTGGTCTGGCGCGCCAGTCCCCAGGCCTTGCGCCTGATGCTGGCGCGAGATCTGGCCGAGGCCATTGCGCGGCGCCTGGGCATGTTCGTATTGCGCGCCAAGGTTCGCATCCGGGTCGAGGAAGGTCTGGTGATCCAGGGCTGCACGGGAGCGGGCTGTCCGGCCGGGGCCACGGCCCCATGGTTGCGCGGCCGGGATGCCGAGGGCGACTGGATCGCCGCGCCCGCCTCCGGCGCACAGCCTCGGGCGTGGCGGATCGTCGGACAATCACCGCAGGACTTCCCCCCGGAAGATGGCGCGTGGCATGCGGCCGATCTGGCGGCGGGCCTGCCCTGGATTCGCGCGGCGACCCAGGATCTGTTCCTGCCGACCGCCCTCGACATGGATCTGAACGGCGGGATCGACTTCGGGAAAGGCTGCTACCCGGGTCAGGAGGTGATCGCGCGCGCACACTACCGGGGTACGGTCAAGCGGCGCATGGCCTATGGCAGTGCGCCCTGGCCGGATGACCGGCCCCTGCCCGCACCGGGTGCGGATCTGTATGAGGCGGGAGGCGACAACCGGCCTGTAGGGCGCATCATTGATCTCGCCCGCGTGGCAGGCAACGTCCATGTGGCCGTGGAAATCACACTGTCGGATTGGCCGGCGATGCGCTATAGCCTGGCGGCGTCCGATGGCCCCCTGCTGACGCTGTCACCGCCGCGGGCGGCGGCGACAGACTGATCAGCGCCCGTAGAGCTTGAGCACGCTGGAAAAATCCAGGCCGCCGTGCCCCTGGCTGCTGAGCATGGCATACAGGTTGCGCGCCAGCTCGCCCAATGGGGTGGCGCTGCGGCTTTGCATGGAGGCCTCGGCGGCCAGGCCCAGGTCCTTGAGCATCAGGTCCACCCCGAAGCCGCCGGCATAGCCCTTGGACGAGGGCGCGTTCTCCATGACGCCGGGCCAGGGATTGTAGAGTTCGGTCGCCCAGTTGCGCCCGGAACTCTTGGCGATGATATCGGACAGCACCTTGGGGTCGAGGCCATTGGCCACGCCCAGGGCGAGCGCCTCTGCGGTCCCAGCCATGAGAATGCCCAGGAGCATGTTGTTGCAGATCTTGGCCACCTGCCCTGCTCCTGCATCGCCCGCATGAAAAATATTTTTGCCCATGGCCTGCAGGTAGGGGCGCGCGGCTTCGAGATCGGCGGCCGCGCCGCCCACGATGAAGGTCAGCGTGCCTGCCACGGCACCGCCCGTACCGCCCGATACTGGCGCGTCCAGCATCCGGATGCCCGCGGCGGCGGCGGCGGCTGAAACCTTGCGCGCCGATTCCGGTGCAATGGTGCTGCATTCGAGCACCAGAGTGCCCTGGGTGATTTCGCCGAGCAGACCCTGCTCGCCGAGATAAAGGCCCTCGACATGGCGGCTCGCGGGCAGCATGGTGACGACCAGTTGCGCGCCGCGGACGGCCTCTGCCGCCGAAGCCGAGGCCTCGGCGCCCGCGTCGGCGAGGGCTTTCACGGCCGATGGCACCAGGTCGAAGACCTTGAGGCGGTGGCCCGCCTTGACCAGGTTCAGGGCCATGGGCGCACCCATGTGTCCCAGGCCGATGAATGCGATATGGCTGCTCATGTGTGGTCTCCTTGGGTGTTTTATTCAATGAAAATGATCGTTGTCCGCGCGCTGCCTCATGCCTGGAGGTCGGCCAATGGATGCGGCTGGCCCTCGGGCCAGGGACGGCGGAAGAACCGCTCTACCCATTGGACGTCGGCCTGCGCATGGGTGGCGGGCCGCCAGCGCGGTGATTTGTCCTTGTCGATCAGCAGAGCGCGGATGCCCTCCTGGAAGTCGCCCTCGGCCACGCAGTGCAGCGAGGCCACATATTCCGCGCGGAATACGTCGGCGAGCGATAGCGGGCGCATGCGCTCGACCAGGGTATGACCCAGACGCGCCGAGCCCGGCGAGCCGGCGGCGAAAGTCGCGGCGGCGCGGACGAGCCAGGGATCGTCGTGATCCCCCCAAGCCCGGATTGCGGCGCAGATTTCGGCGAAATCGGCGCGGTCGCAGGCCGCGCGGATCGCATCGAAATGGACCTGCACAGGCCCCGGCGCCTGGCCGATTTCGGGGGCGGCCAGGTTGTCGATGAGCCGGTCGACCTGGCCTGCGTGCGCCTGGGGATCAGCGCTCCAGGCTGTGGCCGCCAGGGCGGCCCGCAGATCCGCCAGCGCGGTGGAGCGGCAGACGCGGTCGGCCAGGCCCAGCCGCAGGCAGTCCGCCGCGCCCAATTGGGCGCCGGTCAGCGCCAGGAAGGTCCCGATCCCGCGTGGCAGGCGGCTGAGCATCCAGGTGCCGGCCACATCCGGATACAGGCCGATGGTGACCTCGGGCATGGCAAAACGCGTGGTCTCGGTCACGATGCGGTGGCTCGCGCCCATCATCAGGCCTACGCCGCCGCCCATCACGATGCCGCTGCCCCAGCAGATCAGGGGCTTGCGATAGCAATGGATCATGAAGTCGAGCCGGTATTCGACTTCGAAGAATTGTCGGGCATAGACATTGCCCCAGGCATCGCCGCCGCTGTTTTCCAGCATCGAGCGATACAGGCTGTGCAAGTCGCCGCCCGCACAGAACGCCTTGCCGCCCGCGCCGTCGAGCAGGACCGCCGCGATGTCCGGATCGTCCTGCCAGGCCCGCAAGCGGGCATCGAGCCGTTCGCACATGGCCAGCGACAGGCCGTTGAGCGTTTGCGGGCTGTTCAGCGTCGCCAGGCCGACACGGTGGCCGCTGGCGGTTTCGATCTCGTCGAACAGCATGATGTCGCTCGTTGCAGTGATGTCATTCATCGCAGGTCGGCTCCGTTTTCGAGAATCTGCCGGGCAACGATCACGCGCATGATTTCATTGGTGCCTTCGAGGATCTGGTGCACGCGCGTATCGCGCACCAGGCGTTCGAGGGGGTAATCCTTGAGATAGCCGTAGCCGCCGTGGATCTGCTGGGCGTCCAGGCAGCACTGGAAGCACAGGTCGGTCGCCAGCCGCTTGGCCATGGCGCAATAGGACGAGGCCTGGGGATCGCCCTCGTCGAGTTTCGCTGCCGCCAGGCGGACCATCTGGCGCGAGGCGACGATGTGGGTCAGGATGTCGGCCAGCTTGAACTGCAAGGCCTGGAAATCCGCCAGGGGATGACCGAACTGGCGGCGTTCGCCCATGTAGCGGCGCGCCGCGTCGTAGGCGCCCTGGGCTGCGCCCACCGAGCAGGTGGCGATGTTGATGCGCCCGCCATCCAGGCCTTTCATGGCGAACTTGAAGCCCTCGCCCTCCTCGCCCAGGCGGTTTTCGACGGGAATGCGGACGTTGTCGAAGGTGATCGGCCGGGTCGACTGGCTGTTCCAGCCCATCTTGTTTTCCTTGCGGCCATACCGGATGCCCGGCGTATCGCCGGGCACGGCGAACGCCGAGACCCCGCGCGCACCCGGTCCGCCAGTGCGCGCCATCACCACCAGCAGGTCGGTATCGCCCGCCCCGGAGATGAAGGCCTTGGCGCCGTTGATGACGTATTCATTGCCTTCGCGCTGGGCGCGCGTGGCCAGGGAGGCTGCGTCCGACCCCGCGTTGGGCTCGGTCAGGCAATAGGACGCGAGCTTTTCGCCCGAAGCCAGCAGCGGTCCCCAGTGATCACGCACCGCTGGCTGGGCCCACTGACCGACCATCCAGGTGGCCATGTTGTGAATGGTGACGAAGGCCGCGGTGGAGGGATCGACCGCCGCCATTTCCTCGAACACCAGGGTGGCATCCAGCCTGGGCAGGCCCAGGCCGCCGATGGATTCCGGTGCGTACAAGGCACAGAATCCGAGCGCGCCCGCCTTGGCGAAAGCCTCGCGGGGAAAGATGCCATGTTCATCCCAATGAGCGGCATTGGGTGCCAGCTCCCCTTGCGCGAATTCACGCGCGGCCTGTGCGAAAGCTTGTTGTTCCTCGCTGAGGCGAAATTCCATGTCGCTTGTCTCCGGATCGCTGAATGAAAGGCGAACATCTCGTGGGTTCATGGCCCGTATCGACTGTCGGGCTAAACTGTAGCACCGCCAGGGGCCTGATCCCAAATTCCTGGTGCCTCGACTGATATTTCTCGAGCGTGCATGAATCCGGCGGGGCACTTGCGTCCTACCTTAGCGCGATCGTCCCGCCGGGGTTGTCAGTCTCGCGACAATTTGTGCCGCACCCGGCGGCGGCGGGATTCGAGGGGGTCGAACACCAGCGGCCGGTAGATTTCGATCCGGTCGCCGTCGCACAGCACCCGCTGCGGGGCGCAGCGCTCGCCATGAATCCCGAGTGCGGGCAAGGGATCGGCGTATTCGGGATAGCGCTGCGCAAAGACGCTGTGCGCCACGGCCTCGGCCACGGTCGCGCCCGGCGGCAGTTCCAGGTCCTCGCGCCAGATGCCGGTGGGCGCCGCGAATACGAGGCCGATCCGCATGATGTTCAGGCGCCGTAGACCGCCCGCGCGCGTTGCGTGAACGAGTCGATGAAGCTTGCCGCGATCCGGTTGAACACAGGGCCGATCACGGCCTCGAGGGTGCGGCTGGAAAAAGCGTATTCCATGGTGTAGAGGACTTTGCAGCCCTCCTCGCCCAGGGGCTGGAAGGTCCAGTGCCCGGTCAGTTGGGAAAACGGCCCGTCGACCAGGTGAAAGACAATGCGGTGCGGATAATCGTGTTCGTTGCGGGTGGTGAAACTCTGGCGGATCCTGGCGAAGCTGATGTGCAGGGTGGCCTGCATCCCCTCGTCGTTGCGCCACTGCACGTCCGTCCCTGCGCACCAGGGCATGAACTCGGGATATCGGGCGACGTCCGCCACCAGGTCGAACATCTGTTCGGGACGATAGGGAACCAGGACGGAGCGCTGTACGGTATGCATTGGCAGGGTTGTGGATGGGATAGAATGAACGGATTTTACCGGCCCTGGCCCATTGGATTCATGAGCATTGTAGATAATCGCAAGGCGACCCACGACTATTTCATCGAAGAACGCTTCGAGGCGGGGCTCGTGCTCGAGGGTTGGGAGGTCAAGGCGATCCGCGCGGGACACGTGCAGCTCAAGGAAAGCTACGTCATCGTGCGCAACGGCGAACTGTGGATCATCGGCATGCACATCAGCCCGCTGCCCACGGCCTCCACCCATATTCACCCCAATGCCACCCGCACCCGCAAGCTGCTGCTCAAGGCCGAGGAAATCAGCAAACTCATCGGCAAGGTCGAGCAGCGCGGCTATACGCTGGTTCCGCTCAATTTGCACTACAGGAACGGCCGCATCAAGCTCGACTTCGGCCTGGGCCGCGGCAAAAAACTGCACGACAAACGCGATTCCGCGCGCGACAAGGACTGGGCGCGCGAAAAAGAGCGGCTGATGAAGCACGACACGCGCCAAGACCGCAACAGCTGAGATTCAGCGGCCTTCCAGCACAAAGCCTTCGATCCGCAGCAACTGGGCCTTGCGCGCCAGCCCCCCGCTGTAGCCATTCAACGTGCCGTCGCCGGCCAATACCCGGTGGCAAGGAATGAGGATGCTGATGGGATTGCGGCCGACGGCGGCGCCGACCGCGCGGCTATGGCGCGATTCCAGGCCTGCCATGCAGGCGAGTTCACCATATGAGACGGTCTGGCCATGCGGAATCAATCGCATGGCGTTCCAGACCGCTTGCTGGAATGGCGTACCTTCGGGCGCCAGGGGTACATCGAACACCCGGCGCGCGCCGCGCAGATACTCGGACAGCTCGCGCCGTGTCTGATGAAACAGCGCCACCGCCCCATCAGGGGTGGATGCTTGCAGCAATTCGAGCGGGGCGTCGGATTCATCGGCTGCGAAACCGTCCGGCACAGGCATATCAGCTGCGAACAGATCGCCGCCAGGGTCCGGACGCCGGGCCTTGAGCGAGCGGATCGGCCGGCCATCGAGTTCGCCGGCTGACGGATCGAGGCGCGCGGGCCGCAGGGGTGCGGCCTCTCGTGAATCGGGGCAATCGCTCTGGTCGGTGAAATACAGGCCGGCCAGCAGGCCGGCGCCATTCGAGCGCAGCAGAATCGGCCCCAGGAGGGACGGGATCACGGCATCGAACTGCATGACGCGATCCCCCTGCCGCCCTGCCCGTCTCAGGCGGCGGCCGGCGCGTCGGCCAGGCGCTGCCAGGTGTCGACCACGGTGTCCGGGTTCAGGGACATCGAGAGGATGCCCTCGTCGCGCAGCCACTGGGCCAGATCAGGATGATCGCTGGGGCCTTGACCGCAGATGCCGACATACTTGCCCGCCTTCAGGCAGGACTGAATGGCCCGGCGCAACATGAACTGCACCGCAGGGTCGCGCTCGTCGAAGTCCGCCGCCAGCAATTCGAGCCCCGAATCACGGTCCAGCCCGAGGGTCAGCTGAGTCATGTCGTTGGAGCCGATCGAGAAGCCGTCGAAATACTGCAGGAACTGATCGGCGAGGATGGCGTTGGAGGGCACCTCGCACATCATCACCAGGCGCAGGCCGTTTTCACCGCGCTTGAGGCCATGCGAGGCCAGCAGGTCCACTACGCGCCGGGCCTGGTCGAGCGTGCGCACGAACGGCACCATGATCTCGACGTTGGTCAGACCCATATCGTCGCGGACTTTCTTGAGGGCCTCGCACTCCATGCGAAAGCACTCGTTGAAATCCTCGGAGATATAGCGCGAGGCGCCGCGAAAGCCCAGCATCGGGTTTTCCTCCTCGGGCTCGTAGCGGGAACCGCCGACCAGCTTGCGGTATTCGTTGGACTTGAAGTCTGACAGGCGCACGATGACCGGCTTCGGGTAGAAGGCTGCACCGATCGTGGCCACACCCTCGGCCAGCTTTTCGACGAAGAAGGCGCGCGGGCTGGCATAGCCGCGCGCGGCCGATTCGACGGCCTTTTTCAGGTCGCTGTCCACGTTCGGGTAGTCGAGGACCGCCTTGGGGTGGACGTTGATATTGTTGTTGATGATGAATTCCAGTCGCGCCAGGCCCACACCGGCGTTCGGGATCTGCGAGAAATCGAAGGCGAGCTGCGGATTGCCGACGTTCATCATGATCTTGACGCCGATCTCGGGCATCTGGCCCCAGCGGACCTCCTCGATTTCGGTTTCGATCAGCCCGTCGTAGATGCGCCCCTCATCCCCCTCGGCACACGATACGGTGACCTCGCGGCCATTGGCCAGGACGTCGGTGGCGGTGGCGCAGCCGACGACGGCGGGAATGCCGAGCTCGCGCGCGATGATGGCGGCGTGGCAGGTGCGCCCGCCGCGGTTGGTGACGATGGCTGCGGCCATCTTCATGACGGGTTCCCAATTGGGGTCGGTCATGTCGGTGACGAGGATATCCCCGGGGCGGACCTGATCCATTTCCGTGATGTCGGACACCACCCGCACCGTGCCCGAGCCGATTTTCTGGCCGATGGCGCGGCCGGTGATCAGCACCTCGCCAGTGGCCTTGAGGCGGTAGCGTTCCTGCACATCGTGGTGGCCCTGCTGGGACTTGACGGTCTCGGGCCGGGCCTGGAGGATGTAGAGTTTGCCGTCGATGCCATCGCGGCCCCACTCGATGTCCATCGGACGCTGGTAGTGGGCCTCGATGATGGTGGCGTAGCGTCCGAGCTCGATGATCTCGTCGTCGCTCAGTGAGTAGCGGTTACGCTCGGAGGCAGGCACCTCGACGGTGCGCACCGCGTGCCCCGAGGCGCGCTGCTCGTCGAATTCCATCTTGATCAGCTTGGAGCCGATCCGGCGGCTGATGATGGGGTAGTGGCCCGAGGCCAGCGTGGGCTTGAAGACGTAGAACTCGTCCGGATTCACCGCGCCCTGGACCACGGTCTCGCCCAGACCGTAGGACGAGGTGATGAACACCACATCCTTGAAGCCGGATTCGGTATCCAGCGTGAACATCACGCCGGCGCTGCCCTTGTCCGAGCGCACCATGCGCTGGACGCCGGCCGACAGCGCGACCTCGGCGTGGGCGAAGCCTTTGTGCACGCGATACGAGATGGCGCGGTCGTTGTACAGGGAGGCGAACACGTGGCGGATCTTGTCGAGCACATCCTCGATGCCGACCACGTTCAGATAGGTTTCCTGCTGGCCGGCGAACGATGCATCGGGCAGGTCCTCGGCGGTCGCCGAGGAGCGCACGGCGAACGATCCCTTGCCGTCGGCGTCCAGCGCCGCGAACGCCGCGCGGATGGCCTGCTCGAAATCGGCGGGAAACGGCGTGTCGATGACCCATTGGCGGATCTGCGCGCCCGCCTCGGCGAGCTCGCGCACATCGTCGGCATTGAGGGTGTCGAGGCGCTGGTTGATGCGCGCGTCCAGCCCGGTCGATTTCAGGAAATCGCGAAAGGCCTCGGCCGTGGTCGCGAACCCGCCCGGCACCCGGACACCGGCGCCGGCGAGCTGACTGATCATTTCACCGAGCGATGCGTTCTTGCCTCCTACCGAGTCCACATCCGTCATGCGGAGCTGCTCGAAAGATACGACGTACGACATAGAGTCACCTTTAAAGATAGAGAAAGCGTGTTTGCCCGGCGTACACGAATTCGCAGGGCGTTTTGCGCCCTGCGATATGTGCGCCCGGCAAACCAGCCTTGCTTGCTGGTCGGGTGACTGTTAATCTTTGCGGATTGTACCTTTTCTGGCGCCTGGCGGCTCAAATTCATGGCTGATTCCCCGATCGAACGCACCGTTTTCATTGTCTCCGACAGCACGGGGATCACCGCGGAAACCTTCAGCCATGCCGTCCTGTCCCAGTTCGAACAAATCAAGTTCGAGGCCGTGCGCCTGCCCTTCATCGACACGATCGAAAAAGCCGATGCCGTGGCGCAACGGATCGCCCAGACGGCCAGCCATGAGGCCCTGCCGCCGCTGGTATTCAGCACCCTCGTCGATTCCGAGGTCGCCGACCGGATACGCGGCGAGTCCTGCATATTCCTCGATCTGTTCGGCACCTTCGTCCAGCACCTCGAGGAGGCGCTCGGCATGAAGTCCAGCCACTCGGTCGGCCGCTCGCACACCAATGGTCTGTCCAAGCAGTACAACAAGCGGATCGAGGCGATCAATTTCAGCCTGGCTCACGACGACGGCCAGTTCGTCAACGGACTCGAACGCGCCGATGTGATCCTGGTGGGCGTCTCGCGTTGCGGAAAAACCCCCACCAGCCTCTATCTGGCCATGCAGTACGGGGTCAAGGCCGCCAACTATCCTCTGATCCCCGAGGATTTCGACCGCGGCGCCCTGCCCCATACACTGCACCCCTATCGTCGCAAACTTTTTGGCCTATCGATTCACCCCGAGCGCCTGGCCGAGGTGCGCAACGAACGCCGCCCCAACAGCACCTACGCGTCGTTGCGCCAATGCCGCCAGGAGGTCGCCGACGCCGAGCGCCTGATGCGCATCGAAAACATCCCCTGGCTGTCCACCACGACGCGCTCGATCGAGGAAATTTCGACCAAAATCCTCGACGAGGTCGGGCTGGACCGGCTGACTTATTGATTGGGTTTTATATTCAGAGACTTGCTGCAAGGCTTTTGTGCGAGTTGGCAGCATGAACATTGCAATGAAAGCTACCACCTCATCCGGAAGCCGACATTGCCCTTGAGCGAATGGCTGTCGCCAAAGTTGTTGAGACTGGTATTGACCAGACCTTCCGCGTAGATCGCGTATTTGTCGTCGCTCCAGCTATAGGTTCCGCCAATGCCAAGTCCGCCCCAGAGGCGATCCCTGCGATTGGCAACTGAAACATTCGCAATGTCGACGCGGGTTCCATCGTGGAATTCATGGTAGAGATTGGCGATGCCATAGACATGGGCGCGATCTGTCGATCCATTGGCATTCCGCCACTCGGTCTGATGGTCGAGCGCCAGACCAAGGCGTCCCTGCAGGCTGTCGCCCTTGTCAAGATTCACCGCCACGCCAAACGTATCGTTGAAGCCATCGAACCAGACCCGCGAATATACCAGCTGCGCCTGTGGCGTCAACGACCACGCCGAATCAAGTGCGATGCGCTTGCCGCCCTCGATCGACAGTGCATAGCCAAAGCCGTCATTACCGCCGGTCAGTGACCGCTTGCCAGCGCCATACCCCAGATCGCTCTTGTACCAAGTAACCTGCCCCTGACCATCGAAGTAGAGGCCATTCAGGCCATACCAAGTCAGCGTGCCGCCAGCGCCATAGCCGTCCGTGCTGATTCTGCCCCCGCCAGCCTCGGCGTCATAAACCGACCTTGTCCTGGTCAGGCCGTGAACATAGTGCGCCGCAACACCGCCGATCAACCTGCCCCCATCACTCTCCATCAGCATGGCGTCAGCACCAGTCTGCAGCTTGAAGATGTTCTGATCGTAATCGACACCAGTCGTGGACAGACCCGTCCTGATCCGGCTGCTGGCGCCCTCAATGCGTCCCCATAGGCCTGCTGCCGCGGTGCCGGCCTCTTGCGCAATTCCCTTGTCGCTGTTTTCACCCCAGACGCGATTGCCGACGCGCTGCTGCAGCGTTGAAACTCCGTTCAGGCCAAGAAGCGCCTGTGGATAGGCTTCGTAAACAGGCGCGCCAGGCTGATAGCGGGGCCCGGATGGCTCACTGGGTTCCGGCCCGCTTGAAGTCAATTGCGAGCGCAGGTACCAGTTTCCGTCCGTCGGTGTGCTGATGCCGTTCTTCTCCAGCGTGTAGGCATAGGCCCCAGCCACGACAGCCGGTTTATTGTCCTGTGTCACGTAATCACCAAGAAGGCTGAAACTGCCGCCGGACACGCCGCCAACCGTAATGACCTCGATGCCTTCGACAGTCTGCACGCCGAGTCCGCCGGTATTCTGGACCTTCACCAAAGAGCTGCCCGCTGTATCGCCAGTCACAACCATCCGATCGGTCGGTGAGTTGTCGGTACCGAGGTACGTGTTGAGCACGATCGTGCCGTCACTACCGTTATAGTCGCCGACCGTCAAGATACTGTAGCTTGCCGAATGGGTCGGATCACTGATCGGCACAGCAAAGGCGATCATGCTTGCATTGTTAGTGAGCGCCGTCAGGTTGGATGAGGTCGTCAAGGACCACAACGAACCATTCCCGAGCGTTACATTCGATTGGCTGCCCTGATCCGTCAGCGCAGACCCCGTCACATGCGAATGATCCGACAGAATATTGGCAATTGCCGTATTGCCCGAAATGAGGTCAGTCCGGGCAACTAGCCATGCACCTGCATTGCTGGTTACGACTGAGTCAGTCAGATTGACATTCAGCGTAGACGGCAGCTGAACGTTCGTCAGTTCCCCAGTAACGACAATCCCATCGCCGTTCTCTGAAATGAGCGTACTGTTCTGGATATTGGCTGTGCCGGGACCGCCGGTGCCTGTAGATCGGATATGCGATCGCGATTGGATCACCGCAGCGCCAACCCCCTGGGTAATGACGGTGCTGTCAGCCAGATTGATAAGGCCCTTGCCGTGGATGGCGAGCCCGTGCGCTTCGACACCCTGGGTCAAAACGGAAACATTGGTTCCGAAAATCGATGGAACCCCACTGCCGCCCTCGTCAATGGCATAAAGGCCGACACCAGTTTTTCCCGTCGTGGTCACGGAAACATCGTTCAGGAAGACTTGCCCCCCGATCTGTGCTTGCACCCCGAAACTCTGTACGCCCGACGTATTGATCTCAACGCTGGAAAGCCGCGATAACGTACCAGCATTGCCGAACAGACCTGTGGCGGCGTTGCCGGAGGTCGTGATGGATCCGCCTGTCATGATTAGTGTCGGAGGCGCAGGGGTCAATACCGGAGAGCCTGAATCCGGAGTGGGAACAAAGCTGGTCGTACTCCCGGCCCCATAGGCCTTATACCCTGTTGTGATGATGGTCGCATTATTCAGCGTTGTCACGCCAGAACCGTGCGCCGTCTGACCAGATGCGGAGACTTCCACCCCTGTTGCATTTTCGCCGGAAGTGCGGATGGTCGTCCCGTCGGCAAACACTTCCGCCCCATTGCCTATCGACCAGATGCCAAAACCATTGATGCCGGATGTGGTGATCGTTCCCCCGGTCAGGCGGATGATGCCATTTGTATCGGCAAATACACCTGCCGGAACATAACCGGTAGTGGCGGGGCCGCTCGTGTTGATGTCGATATCGGTGGCGACAATCGTGGCACCCTGCTGGACCGCACCCAGACCTTTCCCGCCTCCCGTAGTGGTAACGGAACCCCCGTTCAGCGTGATCTCGGCGCCGTTCTTCGTTTGCACGCCAGTCTTTCCGGGGCTCGCCTCGATGGCTTCATCGGTCAATATCAAAATGCTGCCAGGCCCATTGAGACTTTGCTCGGGAATAGTCTGTGCAAACGCAAATTGGACCACACCAGACAGAACAACGGTGCCAATGACCAGCCTTGCATAAACAAGATCGTGCAGGCGCAAAACGGAGCTGGGAATCATGGATGTTTTAGCCCATTGAAGGATTAAGGCGCATCGGATCGCGGATGAGGGTCACACCGCGCCGCCAGTTGTTCGGCAAAGGCCGCTCTTATTGTCAAAATAATACGCAAATTGTAAATATTTTTCAGAACGATCGGTACGCCGATGTTATGGTGCCGAAAACGCTCCTGAAGATTGCGGCTCGCCCAGCAACCTCTGGCGCCGCTGCTCGAACAGGCACACGGCCGCCGCCGCAGCCACGTTCAGGGATTCCACTGCGTCGGTCTGCGCGATCCGCACCCGCAAGGTCGCGGCCTTGGCCAGGGCGGGATCGATGCCCGCGCCCTCATTGCCGAACACCCAGGCGCAAGGTCCGCGCAGGTCGAGCGTGTACAGGTCATGCGCCGCGTCGAGCGTCGTCGCCGCCAGGGGAATGTCCAGCCGTCCGAGGGCGGCGCGCAGGTCCACGCGCTCGTGAATACGCAGCGCGAAATGGGCGCCCTGCCCGCCTCGCAGAACCTTGGCCGACCAGGCCGCCGCGCACCCCGTTGATAGATAAGCCTCGTCCAGGCCGGCGGCGGCCGCCGTGCGCAGCAAGGCCCCCAGATTGCCCGGGTCCTGGACCCGGTCGAGCCAGAGACAGGATTGGGCGATGCGCGCGGGCAGCGGGGGCCGTGGCGGCTCGACCAGCAGGAACAGGCCCGCCGGGCCGTGCGCCAGCGCGGACAGGGATTCGGCCAGGGCGGCATGCAGCGTGACGCAGCGCGCCCCCGCCTCGGCCATGAGCCAACGGCCTGCGGCGGTCGCCAGCGCCCGTTCATCGAGGATGGCCAGGGGTGCCGCCCCGTGATGCTCGACCCAGGCGCGGCACAAGTGCTCGCCCTCGATCAGAACGCGCGATTCGCCGCGCGGCGCGCGGCCCTGGGCGAGTCGCAGCCACAGGCGGTAATCTGGGTTGTCGCGCGAGGCGATATGACGCGCGGCGCTCATGCTTGTTCCAGGCTGCGACGCACGGGCGCGAAACTGCGCCGGTGTTCCGGACACGGGCCATGCTCGGCCAGCCGGGCCAGATGCAGCGCGGTGCCGTAGCCCTTGTGACGGTCGAATGCGTAAAGCGGGTAGCGCCGGTGCAATTCCAGGCACCAGGCATCGCGCGCTGTCTTGGCGAGGATCGAGGCCGCCGCGATCGCGGGCTCGCGTCCATCCCCGCCGATGAGCGCGCGCGCCTCGCAAGGCAGTCCTGTGGGCAGGCGGTTGCCGTCCACCAGAATCAGGCCGGGCGGCACCGCGAGGCCCCGGCAGGCGGCGCGCATGGCCGCCAGGGTCGCTTGCAGGATATTGATGCGGTCGATCTCGGCGGCATCGGCCCAGGCGATATGCCAAGCCAGGGATTGGGCCTTGATCTGAGGCGCCAGGGCCTCGCGGCGCGCCGCCGAGAGCTTTTTCGAGTCATCCAGGCCGTCGATGGGCCGGCGCGCATCGAGGATCACGGCGGCGGCGAACACCGGCCCCGCCAGTGGTCCGCGCCCCGCTTCGTCCACACCGGCCGCGAGGACATCGCCGTCCGGCATGCCATCGAACAGATCAGGCTGGGCCACCGCTGACCTCGAGGATTGCCCGGGCGGCCAGGCTGCGCGTGTCCCGGCGCAATGATTCGTGGATTTCCAGAAAGCGGCGCGCGACCGCCTCGCCGTGATCCCGGTCGCTGAGCGCCCGCCAGGACTGCTCGGCCAGCGCCTCGGGTGTGGCGGCCTCTTGCAGCAGCTCGGGCACGACGAAATCCCGCGCCAGCACGTTGGGCAGGCCGACCCAGGGCACGCTGGGCGCCGCCTGGCCGGATTTCCAGGCCATGATGCGTCGCATCCAGGGAGAAATCACATAGGAAATGACCATGGGCCGCTTGAACAGAGCCGTCTCCAGGGTCGCCGTGCCGCTGGCGGCCAGTACCGCGTCCGCCGCCTCCATGATGTGCCAGGCGACCGGCCAGGCGGCCGTTGCGGCATCGCCCTCCCCGCCCTCAGGCATGGTATCGAGGACCCGGCAGGCGGGCAGCGAATGCTCGCGCAGCACTGCCTCGAACTGGGCGCGGCGCTGGGGATTGACCATGGGGACGAGAATCAGCAGGTCGGGATCCTCGCGCAGCAGGCGTTGAGCGGCCTCGAGGAAACGCGGCGCGAGCAGACGGATCTCGGACTCGCGGCTGCCGGGCAGCAGGCCGAGCACGCGGCGGCCGGGTTCGATCCCCAGCCGGCGCCGGGCGGCTTCCCGATCGGGCCGCAGGGGAATGAGCTCGGCCAGCGGATGGCCGACATAGGTCACGGGCACATCGTGCTCGCGGTAGAGATCGACCTCGAAGGGAAACAGCACCAGCATGTGCGAGACGGCCCGCTTGATCGCATGAATGCGCTCGAAGCGCCAGGCCCAGATCGAGGGCCCCACGAAATGCACGGTAGGAATTCCCGCCGCCCGCAATTGTCCCTCGAGCCGCAGATTGAAGTCCGGCGCATCCACGCCGACGAACACATCGGGACGCTGCGCCAGCAGGCGTTTGCGGGTGTCGCGATAGGTTCGCAGCAGGCGTGGCGCACGGCGCAAGGCATCCACATAGCCGAACACCGACAGCGCGTCCATGGGATGCCAGGCCTCGAACCCGGCCTGACGCATGGCGGGACCGCCGATGCCCATCAGCCGGGCATCGGCGTCCAGGTCCCGCACGCCCTGGATCATGCGGGCAGCCAGCAGGTCGCCGGATGGTTCACCGGCCACCACGCCGACGCGCAGGCTCATGGACGCACGATCCCCCGGCTGGATTCGGCGAGGAAATCCAGCAGGGTCTGGACGGCCGGCGCCTCATCCGGGTGCGCGGCCCGCAGTTCGTCCAGGGCGTCGACGGCCTGCTCGACGTTGAGCTTGCGCCGGTAGAGGATTTTGTAGGCCTCTTTCAGGACCAGGATGTCGGCGGGCGTGAAGCCGCGCCGCCCCAGGCCCTCGGAATTGATACCCACCGGCCGGAACGGATCGCCCGCGCCGATCATATAAGGCGGCACATCCTGGCGCACCGAGCTGGTGCCGCCGATCATGGCGTGGGCGCCGATGCGCACGAACTGGTGCACGGCCGACAGGCCGCCGAGGATGGCCCAGTCGCCGATGTGGATGTGTCCGGCCAGTTGGACGCCATTGGCGATCACCACATGGCTGCCGAGCTGGCAATCATGGGCGATATGGACATAGGCCATGATCCAGTTGTCGTCGCCCAGGCGCGTCGTGCCGACGTCCTGCTGGGTGCCGAGGTTGACGGTCACGTACTCGCGGAACGTATTGCCCGCGCCGATCTCGAGACAGGTGGGTTCGCCCTGGTACTTCTTGTCCTGGGGAATGCCGCCGATCGAACAGAAACGATAGAAATGATTACCCGGCCCGATGGTGGTGCGCCCGTCGATGACGCAGTGCGAACCGACCTGGGTATCCATGCCGATGCTCACATGCTCGCCGATGATGCTGTAGGGGCCGATACTGACGCCCTCGCCCAGGTGTGCGCCGGGCGCCACGATCGCGGTGGGATGAATCCGCGGTTCCATTATTCTTCCAGGATGCGGACCGCGCACATGATCTTGGCCTCGGCGGCGATCTGGTCATCGACCTTGGCCACCGCCGTGTACTTGCAGATCGAACGGCTGAGCCTGTCGGCGGAGACCTCCATGCGCAGCTGATCGCCGGGGACCACTGGCCGCCGGAAACGCGCGCCGTCCACCCCGACGAGATAATAGGCGACCTTGGTGCTGGCGAGGTTCGGGGCGCCGGCATCGGCAAAGGAAAACAGCGCCGCAGCCTGGGCCAGGGCCTCGATGATGAGCACACCGGGCATAACCGGATGATGCGCGAAGTGCCCCTGGAAAAAAGGCTCGTTGTAGGTCACGTTCTTGATCGCCACGATGCTCTTGCCGGGATCCATTTCGAGCACGCGGTCGACCAGCAGCATCGGGTGCCGATGCGGCAAGCGTTCCATGATGTCTTTGATATCAAGTTCCATCTTTCTTCTTGTCCTGCTAACAATTCGCAATCAAGTCGTCCTCACCCACAGCGCGCGGGGGGTTCAGCCTTGCCCCTGGCGCTCGATGACCCGCAGCCGCTTGCGCAATTGCGCAAGCTGCCCGATAACCGCCGCATTGCGCTGCCAATCGGCATGTGTCGCGGCCGGGAATACGCCGGTGTACTGGCCCGGTGCGCGGATGTCGCTGGTGACGGCGGTGCCGCCCGAGATATGGACATCGTCACCCAGGGTCAAGTGGCCCGCGAACATCGCGGCCCCTCCGATGATGCAGCGCTTGCCCATCGTGGTCGATCCGGCAACGCCGACACAGGCAGCCATGGCGGTGTGGTCGCCGATGACGCAATTATGGCCGATCATGATCTGATTATCGAGCTTGACGCCATTGCCGAGAACCGTGTCCTCGATGGCGCCACGATCCACCGTGGTGTTGGCGCCGATTTCGACATCGTCGCCCAGCAGAACCCCGCCCAATTGCGCGATCTTGGACCAGGCACCGGTATCCTTGGACGGATCCGGCGCGAAACCGAACCCATCGGCGCCAAGGACCACGCCCGAATGCAGGATGGCGCGGTTGCCGACGCGCACCCCATGGTAAAGCGTCACGCGGGGATGCAGGACGCCGTCGCGGCCGATCGCGCAACCCGCGCCGATCACGCAGCCCGCGCCGATGCGCGTACCGGCGCCGATGCGTGCGCCGGCATCGATGATGGCGAGCGGGCCGATGCTGGCCCCAGGCTCGATCACCGCATCATCGGCAATGATGGCCGATGGGTGGATCCCCGTGGGCAGCCTCTCGATACGCCGCTGATCGAACCATTGGGCCAGCAGTGCATACATCAGATAGGGTTGGCTGCACAGGACGGCGATCC
The DNA here is from genome assembly GCA_040394755.1 of Castellaniella defragrans. Taxonomy (GTDB): domain Bacteria; phylum Pseudomonadota; class Gammaproteobacteria; order Burkholderiales; family Burkholderiaceae_B; genus Castellaniella; species Castellaniella defragrans_A. The sequence continues at coordinate 43,063 of JBEBRQ010000020.1, forward strand.
AGCCAGGGGCCGTGCCGGCGGCCTGCGCCGCAAGGGCTTGCCAGTCCTGCGGGCGCAGGATCACGGCCGCGGCCCGCGAGCCGGCCAGTTGCCCGGCCAGTTTGGGATTGGAGAGGAAACTGATTTCCGAGGGGCCGGACGCCGCCAGGGAGCCGATGCCGGCGATCCGGATGCCGTGCCCGTCGCCTGGGCCGGCCAGCGTCCAGTCCAGGCCTACGGTATTGGCCGCGCGAAGAAGTTCAGGCAGGTCCGGCGCCTGATCCGGCGCGAGCAATACCGGCATTGCAAATCAGCCGCCCAACGCCTGGATGACCTGGTCGGTGATGTCGACGCGAGGGCTGACCGTCACTGCGTCCTGGATGATCAGGTCATAGTTTTGCTGTTCGGCGATTTTCTTGATGGCGGCATCCGCCTTTTCGACGATGGCGGAGAATTCCTCGTTGCGGCGCCGGTTGAAGTCCTCCTGGAATTCGCGGCGCTTGCGCTGCAGGTCGGAATCCAGATCGGCGAGCTGGCGTTGTTGCTTGATGCGCTCGGTCTCGGAGAGGACCGGCGCGTCCTTGTCGAGTTTCTGGGCCTGGGTGCGCAGATTGGTGGCGAGTTTCTGCAGCTCCTCGTCGCGGCGCTTGAATTCGGATTCGATCTTGGCCTGCGCGGCCTTGGCAGGCTTGGAGTCGCGCAGAATCCGCTCTGTGCTGACGAAGCCGATCTTGGTTCCCTGCGCATACGACGGGACCACGAACAAAGCCCCAAGCCCCAGCATGGCGCCGACGGCCAATGTCCGGTGGCTGCGCACGACGCGCTCGGCCAGTCCTGAAAAGCTCAAACCTGAAAGGAACATGATGAAAGATCTACCTTGCAAAGAATGCGGATGCGAAAGGGCTATTGTGCCATCAAATGGCGAGAATCAGAAACCTGTCCCGATCTGGAACTGGAATACTTGTTTCTGGTCGCCTTCCTTGGCGTTCAGCGGCCTGGCCACCGACAATTGCAGCGGCCCCAGCGGAGACTCCCAGGACAGGCCCAGGCCGGCGGAATATTTCCAGCCGCAGGGATCCTCGACATTGTTGCCGATCCCGCGGGCGCACTCGGAGCCATCCGTGGTCGTCACCTGGCCGATGTCCGAGAAAATGAACCAGCGCAGGGACCGGTCGCGGGAGGCCCCAGGGAACGGCAGGTAAAGTTGCACGTTGCCATACATCCGCCGCGAGCCGCCCAGATAGGTATCCGTGAGAGTATCGCGCGGCCCCAGGGACGCGCCCTCGAAACCACGCACCGAGCCGATACCGCCGGCGTACATGTTCTTGATCACCGGGAAGGACTTGCCGCCGTAGGCCTTGGCCCAATCCACCTGGCCGTTGACGGCGAAAGTGAACGAACGGCCCAGCGGCCAGTAGTACTGCTGCTGGCCCGAGAGCTTGTAATAGCGCAGGTCCATCGTCGACAGATCGGCCGACAGGCGCGTGTAGCTGCCCGAATGGGGCGCGAGCGCGCTGTCGCGGGTGTCCTTGGCCCAGCCGAGGGTGAAGATCCCCGCGTTGGTGGTCTCGCCATACTCGTCGACGAAGTTCTGGTAGGCCAGGGGCGCGGGATTGTCGCCGGAACGACGGATGTCCTTGAGCGAATTGCGCTCGAAAGTGACGCCCGCGAAAATCCGGTCGTACTCCGAGATCGGCACACCGAAATTCAGCCCGAAGCCCATGGATTCGATCTTGTACCAACCGATTGAATCATCGCCCGATACATCGTAAGGCGTGATGCGGCGGTAGTAGATCGAGGTGCTCTTGCTGATGCCGTCCTTGGTCCAGTATGGGTCCGTGTGGCTGATCACGGCGGCGCGATTGGACTGGCTGGTGTTCAGTTGCAGAGACAGTGAATTGCCGCTGCCGAAGATATTGTCCTGGCTGATGCCGGCCGAAAGCATGAGCTTTTCGGTCGAACCGTAGCCCACGCCCAAATTGATCATGCCGGTGGGCTTTTCCTTGACGTCCACGTTGACGTCCACCTGGTCGGGAGAACCCGGCACGGGTGTGGTATCGACGTTGACCTCGTTGAAATAACCCAGGCGGTCGACGCGGTCGCGCGAGGTCTTGATGCTGCCCGCATCGTACCAGGCGGCCTCCTGCTGGCGCATCTCGCGGCGGATCACCGCGTCGCGGGTGCGCGTGTTGCCGCCGATCTGGATCCGGCGCACGTAGACCCGGCGGCCCGGATCGACATAGAAGGTCAGCTTGGCCGTGTGGTTCTCGCGGTCGAGCTCAGGATTCGGATTGGTGTTGGCGAAGGCATATCCGAGACCGCCCAGGTAGTCGGTGATGGCCTTTGCCACGGCATTGGTTTTTTCGGCCGAAAAGACCTCGCCCTCCTTGACGGTCACCAGGGGCTGGAGTTTGTCCTCGAGCCCGAGGAGATCGCCCGCCAGCTGGACGGTGCCCAGCGTGTAGGGCTCGCCCTCGTGGACGGTCATGGTGATGTGGATCTCACGCCGGTCAGGCGAGATCGTGACCTGAGGGGGCTCTATCGTGAATTCGAGGTAACCGCGATCCAGGTAGTACGACCGGATGCGCTCGATGTCGCCCTCGAGTTTCTCGCGCGAGTATTTGTCGGAACCCGTGTACCAGGTCATCATGCCGGAGGTGGTGAGCTCCATCTGGTCGGCGAGAGTGCTGGAGGAAAACGCCTTGTTGCCGATGAAGTCGATGCTGGCGATCTTTGCCACCTCACCCTCGAAGATATCGAAGGCGATGCCCACGCGGTTGCGCGGCAACGGCGTGATGACCGGGCTGACATCGACGCCATACTTGCCCTTGGACAGATATTGCTGCTTGAGCTCGAAGACTGCGCGCTCGAGCATGGCCTGCTCGAAGATGCGGCCCTGGCCAAAGCCGACCTGCGCAAGGGACTGGGTCAGCGCCTTGGCGTCGAACTCGCGCATTCCGTTGAATGAAATCGAGGCGATCGTCGGGCGTTCCTCGACGGTGACGACCAGCACGTTGCCTTGAGCATCGATCTTGACGTCGCTGAAGAAACCCGTGGCGTAGAGCTTCTGGATCGCCTCGCCCGCCTGATCCTCAGTGAACGTCTGGCCGATCTTGACCGGCAGGTACGTGAAGATCGTGCCCGGATCGACGCGCTCGATCCCCTTGACCTGGATGTCCCGCACCACGAAGGGCGTGAAGGCGGCGGCAACGGCCGGCGCCATCAAAGCAGCCAGGACGAATGGCAAAATACGTTTTGCGAAACGGGACTGCGGGCGAGACGACATCCTGGTGAGATCCTTGGTCAGCCGTGAATAGGGACAACGATGAGCGATGCGCGATTGTAAGACACAACGACTCTAACTGAAAAGGCGGGACAGGTCGTTGAAGAATGCCAATGACATCAAACCAAGCAGCAAGATGATGCCGATCTGCTGGCCCGCCTCGCGTATCCGGTCCGACACCGCCCGCCCGCGGATCGCCTCGATCAGATAGAACAGCAGGTGGCCGCCATCGAGCATGGGGATCGGCAAAAGATTGAGTACCCCGATACTGATGCTGATCAGTGCCAGGAACCCGATGTAGGATTCCAGCCCCTGGCGTGCCGTCCGGCCCGCATAATCCGCGATCGTCACGGGCCCGCTGATGTTCTTGGGCGAGACGGTGCCGAGGACCATGCGGCCCATCATGCGCAGACTGAACACGGTCATGTCCGCGGTCCGCGCCACCCCTTGCCGCAGGCTGTCCAGCAGCCCCAGGCGGACCTCGACCAAGGGCATCTCGCCCTGCACCTCGACCCCGATGCGGCCGATAGTGGCGCCCGCATCGTTCAGTTGGGCGCGCGGCGTCACTGACAAGGACACCTCGGCGCCGTCGCGGCGCACACGCACCGGCAAGGCCTCGCCCGGATGGCTGCTGATGATTTCGATCATGGCCGTCGCGCTGGGGGCCTCGACCCCGCCGATGGCCTCCACCAAGTCGCCCGGGCGCAGGCCAGCCTGCTGGGCGGCGCCACCGGGGATGAGCTCACCCAGCCTGGGCCGGGGTTCGGCCAGCGTCAGGCCAGCCTTGGCGAGCGGGTCCGGATCGTCCGGCGCGATGTTGTTGGCCGCCACATGCAGTTGCGCCGTGCGTGGCGATCCGCCGGCAGCGGGACGCACGGTCAGCGTGATTTCGCCGCCACGGACGATCGGATCGAGCAGGCGCCAGCGGGCGTCGTCCCAGGAACGCACTGGCACGCCGTCGACGCTCAGTAATTCGTCCCCGGCCGTGATACCAGCCTGCGCCGCCGGCGTGGCCGCGGCGGGCATCGCGAGAACGGCGGCGGGTTCGCGCGTCCCGACCAGGCTCAGCCCCGCGTACAGCAGGACCGCCAGCAGGAGGTTGGCCAGCGGGCCGGCCAGCACGATAGCGCTGCGCTGGATCAGATGCTTGTGGTTGAATGCCTCTTGCCGTGTGACCTCGTCGGCGTCGGCGGGCACCTCGTCGAGCATTTTCACGTAGCCGCCCAGGGGAATGGCGGACAAGGCCCACTGCGTGCCGTGACGGTCCGTGCGCTGTAGCAGAATCCGGCCGAAACCCACGGAAAAGCGCAACACCCGGACCCCGCAGCGCCGCGCCACCCAGTAATGGCCGAACTCGTGGAAAGTCACCAGCACGCCCAGGGCGAAGACGAAGGCGAGCAGGGTCAGTGCCATGACGCGTCTGTCCTCAACCGGCGGCGTGGCACAGGCCAGTGGCCACGCGCCGCGTCCAGGCATCCAGGGCCAGGATGTCGTCCAGTGTCCCCGGATCGCCGCCGACGTGCGCCGAGGAATCATCCAGGCAGCGCTCGATGATGTCGGGAATCTGCGTGTAGCGGATGCGGCCGTTCAGGAAGCCATCGACCGCGATCTCGTTGGCCGCGTTCAGGGTGATGCAGGCGGCCTGGCCGCTGCCCAGGGCATCGAGCGACAGGCGCAGGCAGGGAAAACGCCGCAGGTCGGGCTCCTCGAAATCCAGGCGCCCGAGCCGCGAAAGCTCGAGCAGGCCGACCCCGCTGTCGATGCGCTCGGGAAAACCCAGGCCGTAAGCGATCGGCGTGCGCATGTCGGGCTGCCCGAGTTGCGCCAGAATGGAGCCGTCCTCATATTCGACCATGGAGTGCACGATGCTCTGCGGGTGGACCACCACCTGGATGCGTTGCAAGGGCATGGAAAACAGCCAATGCGCCTCGATCACCTCCAGGCCCTTGTTGAGCATGGTGGCCGAGTCGACGGAGATCTTGCGGCCCATGC
>JBEBRQ010000021.1:0-47432 GCA_040394755.1 Castellaniella defragrans
GGAATCGAACCTGCAATCTTCCCTTAGGAGGGGAAAGTTATATCCATTTAACTAAGGAGACAGACTTTTCATTATAAAGGAAAGCCTTTTGCCAGCCGGACGATGGCTGCGTCGATTCCCAGTGCAATCCAGGCTGCCCGGTGGATTGCGCTATGATCATAGGCGTAACGGAGCCGTCTGTGCTATTGCAAAAAGATTCCAACCCCACGCTCAATACCGTCACCGCCTACGGCGATGATTACCTGGAAATCAACCGGGTGCGATTCTGGACGGCCATCAGTTTCACCCCCGAAGGGCCCATCCGCAGCCTGGACCTGAACTCGCCGGCGGACATCGACGCCGAGCTGCTGCGCGGCCTGGCCGGTCTGAAGGACAGCCGGTCCGACCCCCTCGCCTTTCTCGACGATGCGCCGCCCGCCCTGCCGCCGGACGCGCCCGAGGTGATCCTGATCGGCACCGGCGCCCGGCAGACGTTCCTATCGCCCGCCGTGACCGGCGCCTTGCTGGCCCTGGGCATCGGCATCGAAATCATGACCACCCAGGCCGCCGCGCGCACCTACAACATCCTCATGTCGGAGGAACGCCGCGTGCTCGCCCTGCTGCTTCCAGGAGACCCCAAGCCATGACCCGGATCACCGTCGGCCAACCCCTGCCCGCCTTCACCGCCGCCTCGACATCCGGGGACATCGACAGCCAGGCACTGCGCGGCCGGCCTTGCGTGCTGTACTTCTACCCCAAAGACAACACCCCGGGATGCACCACTGAATCCCAGGACTTCCGCGACCTGTACGCGCAGTTCCTGGCCGCCGACTGCGCGGTCTTCGGCATCTCGCGCGATTCGCTGAAATCCCACGAAGGCTTCATCGAAAAGCAATCCCTGCCCTTCCCGCTGATCAGCGACCCGGACGAAGCCCTGTGCGCGCTGTTCGACGTCATGAAACTCAAGAACATGTACGGCAAACAGGTGCGCGGTATCGACCGCAGCACCTTCCTCATCGACAAGGACGGAGTGCTGGTCCAGGAATGGCGCGGCGTCCGGGTTCCGGACCATGCGCTCGAAGTCCTGCGGTCCGTCCAGAATCTCGCGGCCTGACCGCAGCAGCCAGGAGCCTCGCCTATGCCCCTACCCAAGCCGCCGACCCGCATGGGTTCCATCATCCGGATCGATCCCGACGCCCTGGAAACGATCCCGAAGCCGGCACCTGCTGGAAAAGCCCGACCCGCCGCCAAGGCCCCGGACGCTCGTCCGGCCCGCCGCACGGCTGCCATCCTGACCAGGACTCCGCCGCCACCCGCCCCGAAAATTCCGCCCAAAGAAGCACCCGCCGCTGTCCCCGGGTCGGACAAGACGACCGCCGCCCGGACCAGGGGCGTGCCTGCGCCGCGACGGCTGCCGGCCACGCAACGCAGATTCTTCGTGCTCGACACCAATGTGCTGCTGCACGACCCCACCTCACTGTTCCGCTTCGCCGAGCACGATATCTTCCTGCCGATGATCGTCCTCGAAGAACTCGACCACCAGAAAAAAGGCATGTCCGAGGTCGCGCGCAACGCACGCCAGGTCAGCCGCTATCTGGACGGCCTGATTGGCGCCGAGGATCTGGCCAAAGGCGTGCCCCTGGATACCCTGGGCAACCAGGACGCCCTGGGCACCCTGTATTTCCAGACCTCCGCCATGAATGCCCAGCTGCCGCTGGAATTGCCCATCAGCAAGGCCGACAACGTCATCCTCGGCATCGTCCACAGCCTGCAGCGCGAAAACCCCAAACGCGAAGTCGTGCTGGTGTCCAAGGACATCAACATGCGCCTGAAGGCGCGCGCCCTGAACCTGCCCGCCGAGGACTACCTCAACGACCACGTCCTCGACGACTCGGACCTGCTCTATGACGGCGTCATGCCGCTGCCCGAGAATTTCTGGGTGCGGCACGGCAAGGACATCGAATCCTGGCAACAGGGCGGCATCACCTACTATCGGGTCCGCGGCCCGCTGTGCGCCGAATTCATCGTCAACGAATTCGTCTACTACGAAGGCGAGATGCCCCTGTACGCGCAGGTCAAGGAGGTCACTGGCAAAAGCGCCGTGCTGGCCACGCTGCGCGACTACAGCCACGCCAAGAACAGCGTCTGGGGGGTGACCGCGCGCAACCGCGAACAGAATTTCGCCCTCAACCTACTCATGAATCCGGAAATCGATTTCGTCTCGCTGCTGGGCCAAGCGGGCACGGGCAAGACGCTCCTCGCCCTGGCGAGCGGCCTGGCGCAGACCCTCGAGACCAAGCGCTACAACGAGATCATCATCACCCGGGCCACCGTGCCGGTGGGCGACGACATCGGTTTCCTGCCCGGCACCGAGGAGGAAAAAATGCTCCCCTGGATGGGCGCGCTCGAGGACAACCTCGAGGTCCTGCACCAGGGCGCGGGTCACCTGGGCGCGACCAGCAACAGCGGCCAGGACTGGTCCAAGTCCCCCGCCATGGACCTGATCCGCGCGCGCATCAAGGTCAAGTCCCTGAACTTCATGCGCGGACGCACCTTCCTGAACAAATTCCTCATCATCGACGAGGCCCAGAATCTCACGCCCAAACAGATGAAGACCCTGACCACGCGGGCGGGGCCCGGCACCAAGATCGTCTGCCTGGGCAACATCGCGCAGATCGACACGCCCTACCTGACCGAGGGCAGTTCGGGGCTGACCTACGTGGTCGACCGTTTCAAAGGCTGGCCGCACGCCGGGCACATCACGCTGCAACGCGGCGAGCGCTCCCGTCTGGCCGACTACGCCAGCGACGCGCTCTAGGACCCGCATGGCCGCCAGCCCCCCGCCCCGGCACGACCGCCCCCTGGCCCTCACCATGGGCGATGCGGCGGGCGTCGGTCCCGAGCTGATCCTCAAGCTGTTCGCCGAGGGGCTGCCGCATCCGGCGGTGGTGTATGGCGATGCAGGCGTGCTGCGGGCTACCTGCGCGCGCCTCGGACTGGACCAGACCCTGCAAATCGTATCCCTGGACGAACCCGGCGCCGGCAGCGTCAAAGGGGTCGTGGGCGTGCTGAACCGCTGGCAGGCCCTGCCGGCCGGACTGCCGCCGGGACTCGTGGATGCGCGCGCCGGACGTGGCGCCTATGAATACCTCTGCCACGCGATCGACGATGCCCAGGACGGGCGCGTACGCGCGCTGGTGACGGCGCCGCTCCACAAGCTCGCCATGCAGGCAGCTGGCCTGGATTTTCCCGGCCACACGGAAATCCTCGCCACGCGCACCGGCACGACCAACTATGCCATGATGCTCGCCAATGCCGAATTGCGCGTCATCCTGGCGACGATCCACATCCCGCTCACGGCCGTGCCAGGCAGCCTGGATGCTGAATCCCAACGGCGCATCATCGGCCTGGCCCACCGCGCCTGCCGCAGCGAGGGCATCGTCCGTCCGCGCATCGCAGTCGCGGGCCTGAACCCGCATGCCGGCGAAGGCGGGCGCTTCGGTGACGAGGAAATCCGCCATATCCTGCCGGCCATCCGCCGCGCGCAGGCCGACGGCCTGGACGCCAGCGGCCCCTGGCCGGGGGACACCGTATTCATGCGCGCCCGGCGGGGCGAATTCGACATCGTCGTGGCCCAATATCACGACCAGGGCCTGATTCCCGTGAAATACATGGGGCTGGAGGAAGGCGTCAACATCACCGTCGGCCTGCCCTTCGTGCGCACCAGCGTGGACCACGGCACGGCCTTCGACATCGCCGGCCAGGGAATCGCCGACCCGGCCTCGCTGCGCGCCGCCGTCCGCATGGCGCTGCGCATGAGTGGCGCGGCTCCGGGAAACTGAGCCGGATTCGGCCCCGGCGGTACAGGAATACTAAAAACCCGGCGTGCCCGAGAAATTCAGGAAACGGGTGCTCGCGCCCTGGAAGGTCAGGCGCACCGTGCCGATCGGGCCGTTACGCTGCTTGCCAACGATGATCTCGGCCGTCCCCTTGTCGGGCGAATCGGGGTTGTAGACCTCGTCGCGGTAGATGAAGATGATCAGGTCCGCGTCCTGCTCGATGGCGCCCGACTCGCGCAGATCGCTCATCACGGGACGCTTGTTGGGGCGTTGTTCGAGGCTGCGATTGAGCTGCGACAGGGCGACCACCGGGCAGTTCAGTTCCTTGGCGAGGCTCTTGAGCGAGCGGCTGATCTCGGAAATCTCAGTGGCCCGGTTTTCGCCCGAGCCGCTGGCCGACATGAGCTGCAGGTAGTCGATGATGATCAGCCCAAGCTGGCCGCACTGGCGCGCCAGCCGGCGCGCGCGCGCGCGCACCTCCATCGAGGTCAGCGCGGGGGTTTCATCGATGTAGATCTGCGCCTCCTGGACACGCTGCACTGCGTGCGTCAGACGCGGCCAGTCCTCCTGGGTCAACTTGCCGGTGCGCATCCGGTGCTGGTCCAGCATACCTACCGAACCGACCATGCGCATGGCAAGCTGCACGGCGCCCATTTCCATCGAAAATACCGCGACCGGCAGGCCCTGCTCGATGGCCACGTGCTCGCCGATGTTCATCGAAAACGAGGTCTTGCCCATGGAAGGGCGCCCCGCCACGATCACCAGGTCCCCGGCCTGCAGGCCCGAGGTCATCCGGTCCAGGTCGGTGAAGCCCGTGGGCACGCCGGTGACGTCGGAATCGCCCTCGCGATGATAGAGCTCGTCGATGCGGTTGACGACCTGCGACAGCAAGGGCTGGATTTCCTGGAAGCCGGCCGTCCCGCGCGCGCCCTCCTGGGCGATCTGGAACACCCGTGACTCGGCCTCGTCGAGGATCTGGCGCGCCTCCTTGCCCTGCGGATTGAAGGCGGTCGAGGAAATTTCATCGGCCACCGAAACGAGCTTGCGCAGCATGGCGCGCTCGCGCACGATCTCGGCGTAGCGCCGGATGTTGGCGGCCGACGGCGTGTTGTGGGCCAGCGCATTCAGGTAGGCCAGGCCGCCGCACTCCTCGGCCTTGCCGGCGATGGCCAGGGACTCATGCACGGTCACGACGTCGGCCGGCCGCGACATCCCCACCAGCCGCGTGATGTGCTGCCAGATCAGGCGGTGGTCGAACCGATAGAAATCATCATCGACCAGAACATCGGCGATCCGGTCGAACGCGGCATTGTCCAGCAACAGGCCGCCCAGCACCGACTGCTCGGCCTCGACCGAGTGCGGCGGCACGCGCAAATAATCCAGCTGCGCATCCGTATCGATTTCCACGCCCAATCCTCGCTATACCGCCTCGAATCATCAAAAAAAAAGCCGGCGAGGCGCCGGCTTTTCCTGGTGCCATACCTACATTTCCTGGAAGGAGAAATGTAGCATAGCACCCCTGGTGTCCCGCCTGGTGAAGACTGGCGGAATACCCGCATCGAGATTGCCTTGCGCAGCCTCGCCACAAACGGCGAGGCTGGCGCATCGGCACGTGCTCAGGCCATCTCGCCCTGGACCACGACGGTGATCTCGGCCACCACGTCGGCATGCAGCGCGACTTGCAGCGGGAACTCGCCCACCGCTTTGATCGCGCCATCGGGCATGCGAACCTGCGCCTTGTGCACATCGGCGAAGCCGGCGGCCTGCAAGGCGGCGGCAACGTCCATGTTGGTGACCGAACCGAACAGACGGCCATCCACACCAGCCTTCTGGCTGATCGACAGGGTGTAGCCGGCGAGTTTTTCACCAACGGCCTGGGCCGCGGCGAGCTTGTCGGCCTGGTGCTTTTCCAGCTCGGCGCGACGCGCTTCGAATTCCTTGAGGGCGGCCTCGGTCGCGCGGCGCGCGATGCGCTGGGGGATCAGGTAGTTGCGCGCATAGCCGTCGCGCACACGCACCACATCACCAAGGTTGCCGAGATTGACGACTTTTTCAAGCAGAATGACTTGCATGACGGATGACCTCGGATCAGTTGTGGTTGTCGGTGTACGGCAACAGGGCCAGGAAGCGCGCACGCTTGATGGCAGTATCCAGCTGGCGCTGGTAGTGCGCCTTGGTGCCGGTCAGGCGTGCGGGGATGATCTTGCCGTTTTCCTGGATGAAATCGCGCAGCGTGTCCAGATCCTTGTAATCGATCTCATCGACGTTGGCGGCCGTGAAGCGGCAGAACTTGCGGCGCTTGAACAGCGGGTTCTGTTGGGTGAACTTGCGTTTTTCCTTGGTCTTTTTGAAGAAAGCCATGATGTATGCCTTTAACGTTTGCCGGACCTGGGTCCGGAGTATTCATTCATGAGTGGCGGGACGCGCGACAGATATGCAGGACCAGCCGGGAGGAGCCTTTGCGGGACGGCGCGAGGAATCCCTCGACATCCAGACCGCGCCCCAGTGGGGTATCGGACAGCAGCAAGGCCATTTCGCCCAGAGCCACCGCGGGAATCTCGAACTCGACCCGGCGCGGGTGTCCAGCCTCGGACAATTCGGACTCGTGGGCCAGCTGCAGATGCAGGACTGGAATGCCCGCCGGAGTATGCCGCAGCGCGTCGATCGCCAGCACGTGCGCGCCGAGTTCCAGACGGTTCAAATCCGTGCCCGCCCCGAATGCCGCCGGGTCAGGCCTGGGCCGCAGGAGCCTCGGCGGCTGCCGATGCCTTGCGGGCCTCCTCGCGTTCGACCGACTTCATCATCACCGACGGAGCGGTCTGCGCGGTCTTGGTCTTGATGAACAAGTAGCGCAGGATGGCGTCGTTGTAGCGGAACGAATGCTCGAGTTCGTCCAGGGCGGACTGGTCGCACTCGATGTTGAAGCAGACGTAGTGCGCCTTGACGAGCTTCTGGATCGGGTAGGCCAGTTGACGGCGGCCCCAGTCCTCGATGCGATGGATCTGGCCGCCGTGGGTGGTGACCATGGTCTGGTAACGCTCGATCATGGCGGGCACCTGCTCGCTTTGATCGGGATGCACGATGAACACTACTTCGTAGTGACGCATGGATGTACTCCTTGAGGATATCTGCGTGGTTGACAGACAGCCCGCCGACACGAAAACCTCGGTCAAGTCGGGCAAGAAAACCGCTAATTTTACCGATAGATTGGCAGAAATACAATCTACTTCGCGGTTTCACCTCACGGACAAAAAATCCCCTTGAGCGCGCCAATGAGTGTCTCGACATCCGGATTGTCGATGCGGTAGTACAAGGTCTGGGATTCGCGGCGGTAGGTCACCAGTTGGTCCTGGCGCATCCGGGCCAGATGTTGCGACAGCGCCGACGGGCTGAGGGCGATGGCTTCGTTGAGCGCGCCCACGCTCATCTCGCCCCGCTCGAGCAGCAGGCACAGCACCAGCAGGCGATGGGGATTGCCCACAGCCTGGAGCAAGGCCGTCGCCTGGTTTGCGCGGGCTTGCAGGTCCTGGAGGCCGGATTTGCGTTCTGGCATGATGAAAGAGACAAGAGACCCAAGTTCGACTATTATTCATGAAAATCTAAATTAGTGAAAGCTAATATACAGCCGTCGCATCTCGTGTCTTTCATCGTTCAGTTTCAACGAGGATTCTTTCCATGACCACTTCCTACAAACAGCTCACCCAGGACATCCAGGGGAACCTGGCCCAGCTCTACAAGAGCCAGCCCGACACCATGAACGGCTTTGCCGGCATGAGCAAGGCCGCCTACGCCAATGGCGCGCTCGATGCCAAGACCAAGGAATTGATCGCGCTGGCCGTGGGCGTGGCGGTGCGCTGCGACGGCTGCATCGGCTTTCACACCAAGGCCCTGGCGCGCCTGGGCGCCACCGAGCAAGAGGTCCATGAGGCCTTGGGAGTCGCCATCCAGATGGGCGGCGGGCCCTCGGCCATGTATGCCGCCAACGCCGTCGCCGCCTACAACGAATTCGCGTCCACGACGCAAGCCTGAGGATATTTCCATGAAAACAGCCGACTTCGTCGCCACCCTCTGTTCGGGCCATGACAACCCCGGCAAAGTCACCGTCACTTTCACCATGGCGCTCAACGCCCTGCAAAAAGGGCATACGGCCTGCGTCATCCTGATGATCGACGCCGTGGCCCTGGGCGTGCCCGGCGCGGCGGACGACATCGACATCGGCCAGCCGTTCGAGCCCATGGCCGCGCTCCTGAAAAAGTACCTGGATGCGGGCGGGCGCATCGGCATCTGCCGTTCCTGCCTGGTACACAACGGCTTCAGCCCCGAGCAGATGGACTCGCGATTCGAGATCATCACCGCGCCCGATGTCATCGACTTGGTCATGGGCGCCAAGGGATCGCTGCAACTCGCCTGAGGACCATCCGGTCAGGGATGCCCGCCGGGACTCACCTCACGCAAACCCGCGGCGCGGAATGATTCCGCGCCGCGGGTTCGTCTATCTGATCCCGGCAAGGCCTGGAGCGGGCGTCTTGGCGCTCGTCCTGGCAGCCCGCCAGGGCAAGAGCGCGAACGCCCACAAGGCAATGAAATTGACAAAGGGGATCATGAACAGGAATCCCCAGAGCCAGCTGTAGCCCGCCTTGCGCGCGATCAATGCCCAGGGAACGAGGGTAACGGCGATGTAGAGGGCAAGCAATGCCAGCCTGTCCATATAGGCCATGCTGAGCAAGAGCCAAACGCCCAAGTCGGATATTTCGTCCATTTCTGCCCTTCACACGAATTAAAGGCCCCGGCCAAAAGTGTAGGCCCGCGCTTTGGCGAGGACAATGATTCCTCAACCCCCGATCACCAGGGCATACGCCGAATGATTGTGGATCGACTCGAAGTTCTCGGCCTCGACCTGATAGCCTTCGGCCCCGGGCAGATCGCGCAGCAGGGCCGCCACATCGCGCACCAGATCCTCGACGAATTTCGGATGATCGTAGGCGCGCTCGGTGACGTATTTCTCGTCCACGCGCTTGAGCAGCCCCCACAGCTCGCAGGACGCCTGGCTCTCGACGCCGCGGATCAGCTCATCGAGACGGGCCTGCGCGGGGTCGGCATAATCGATACGCACGCGCACGTGCGAGCGCTGGTTGTGCGCGCCATAGTCCGAAATCGCCTTGGAGCACGGACACAGGCTGGTGACCGGCACCCGGACATCCATCGAGAACCGGACGCGCCCGCCCCGCTGCGCGCGCGCCGTCCAGCGCACCTGATAGTCCATGAGGCTGCGCACGCCGGACACCGGCGCGGCCTTGTCCATGAAATAGGGAAACGCCGCCGCCAGATCGCCTTCTTGGGCGTCGAGGAGTTCGAGCATCTCACCGGCCATGCCGCAAAAGGACTCCGGGTCCAGCGGCGCGGCGCGATGGCGCCCGAGCAGAGCAATGAACCGCGACATGTGCGTGCCTTTTTCCGTGGCCGGCAGCGCCACGGTCAGCTCCCAGTCGGCCACCGTCGCCTGGGCGCCATCCAGACCGCGCAGCACCAGGGGATGACGCACACCGCGCACACCGACCCGCTGGATGGCGATCCGGCGGGTATCGGGACTGCTCTGCACGTCCGGCATGGCGGCCGGCGGCTCGGTCACGATGGTCATTGCGGTTCCTTTGAAAAACGTCGGCGCACCGACGCCTCGATCCCCTGACCGTCCAGCCCGAGTTCGGACAGAATGGCCTTCTGGTCCCCGTGGTCGATGAACTCGTCGGGCAGCCCGAGGTGCAGGATGGGGCGCTCGATCGCGACCCGGCTGAAGTATTCCTGGACGGCGCTGCCCGCGCCGCCCATCACGGCGGCCTCCTCAACGGTAACGAAGGCCTCGTGCGTGCGCGCCAGGCGATCGAGCAGTTCTTCGTCCAGCGGCTTGACGAAGCGCATGTCCACCAGCGTCGCGCCCAGCGCCTCGGCCGCCCGCGCCGCCTCTGGCAGGAGCGTGCCGAACACCAGCAGCGCGATCCGTTCGCCCTCGCGGCGCACCACGCCGCGGCCGATCGGGACCGGCTCGAGGGATACGCCAGGATCGGCGCCGCAGCCCGCGCCGCGCGGATAGCGCACCGAGGCCGGCCCCGGATGCAGGAAACAGGTGTTGAGCAGCAGGCGCGCCTCATGCTCGTCCGACGGCGTCGCCACCACCATATTGGGAATGCAGCGCAGGAAGGCGATATCGTAGTTGCCGGCATGGGTCGCGCCATCGGCGCCCACAATGCCCGCGCGATCCAGGGCCAGTGTGACATCGAGTCCCTGCAACGCGACGTCGTGAATCAATTGGTCGTAGGCGCGCTGCAGAAAGGTGGAATAAATGGCCACCACGGGCTTGCAACCCTCGCACGCCAGACCCGCTGCGAAAGTGAGCGCATGCTGTTCGGCGATCCCGACATCGAAATAGCGGCTCGGGAAACGGCGCTCGAATTCGACCATGCCGCTGCCTTCGCGCATGGCCGGTGTGATGCCAACCAGCCGCGGGTCCGCATCCGCCATGTCGCACAGCCAGCGGCCAAACACCTGTGTGAAAGTCGTGCGCACCGCCCCGGAGGGCTTCTGGATGCCGATGCTGGGATCGAATTTGCCAGGACCGTGATACAGCACGGGATCGGCCTCGGCGAGCTTGTAGCCCTGCCCCTTGCGCGTGACGACGTGCAGAAACTGGAGGCCGCCCAGCGAGCGCAGGTTTTCGAGGGTGGGCACCAGCGCGTCCAGATCATGCCCGTCGATCGGCCCCATGTAGTTGAAGCCGAACTCCTCGAACAGCGTGGCCGACGACAGCATGCCCTTGGCATGGCCTTCGAGCTTGCGCGCGAGTTCGAGCACCGGCGGCACGTGCTGCAGCACGGCGCGGCCCATGTTCTTGGCGTGCGCATAGAACTGCCCCGAGAGCAGCCGGGCAAAATAGTAGTTCAGGGCGCCGACCGGCGGCGAGATCGACATATCGTTATCGTTGAGCACGACCAGCAGGTTGATATCGGGCGTCACGCCGGCATTGTTCAGGGCCTCGAAAGCCATGCCGGCGCTCATGGCGCCATCGCCGATCACCGCGATGTGCTGGCGCCGCACCCCGGCATTGCGCGAGGCGACGGCCATCCCCAAAGCCGCCGAGATCGAGGTCGAGGAGTGCGCCGTGCCGAAGGCGTCGTACGGGGACTCGCTGCGCTTGGGAAAACCGGAAATGCCGCCGCGCTGGCGCAGTCCCGCCATCTGCTCGCGCCGGCCAGTCAGTATTTTGTGCGGATAGGACTGGTGCCCGACGTCCCAGATCAGGCGATCCTCGGGCGTGTCGAAGACGTAGTGCAGGGCCAGGGTGAGCTCGACCGTCCCGAGGTTCGAGGACAAGTGCCCGCCCGTGCGCGCCACGGAGTCGAGGAGGAAGGCGCGCAGCTCGGCGGCCAGCGCCTTCAGTTCGCGCCGATCCAGCCGGCGCACATCGGCCGGCGAGTCGATCCGCTGTAGCAAACTCGTAGTCATTCCTTCAGGCATCATCATATCCAGGGGGGTCGGCTCGGGGTACTGTCGATACGACTAGCACGAACGGCTGACGATGAAATCGGCCAGATCACGCAAACGGCACGCTGCCGGCCCCAGGGGCCGCATGGCCTCGTGGGCCTGTTCCCGCAGGGTATCGAGCAGGGCGCGCGAGCCCTCGACGCCCATGACGGACACGTAGGTGGGCTTGGCGCTGGCGGCGTCCTTGCCGGCGGTCTTGCCCAGGGTGGCCGTGTCGCTGGTCACGTCCAGGATATCGTCGACGACCTGGAAAGCCAGGCCGATCGCGCCGGCATAGATCTGCAGGCCCTCGCGCACCTTCGAGCCGGCACCGGCCACGATCCCGCCCAACAGCACACTGGCTTCGAGCATGGCGCCGGTCTTCATCCGGTGCATGCGTTGCAGTTCCTCGATCGGCAGGTGATGGCCGACGCTCTCGCAATCGATCGCCTGGCCGCCGGCCATGCCGAAGCTGCCCGCCGAACGGGCGAGCAATTGTACCGCCTGCACGGTGAGCGCCGGGGCAATGGGCATCTGGGCCAGCAGTTCGAAGGCCAGCGGTTGCAGGGCATCGCCCGCCAGCATGGCCAGAGCCTCGCCAAACCGGCGATGCACCGTGGGACAGCCGCGACGCAGATCATCATCGTCCATGCACGGCAGGTCATCATGAATCAAGGAATATGCATGGATGCATTCGACCGCCGCCGCCGCATAGTCCAGGGCCAGTTCCTGGGCCATCACCGCCGATCCGGCCTGCAGGCTCGCCTCGCCCGCCGCATGGACCAGGGCCGCGCGGACCCGCTTGCCTGGCCCCAGGACCGCGTAGCGCATGGCCTGATGCAATTGCGTTGGCCCCTCGTCGGCGGCCGGCAGCAATTCGTCGAGCACGGACTCGGTGCGCGCGACGGTGTCCCGCAGCCATTGATCGAAAGCGGTCTGCACCGTGCTCATGGGCCTTCCTGGGAGTCGGCCGCGTCCAGCGGTCGCAGCAGTTGCCCCTGCAATACACTGACCTGGCGCTCGGCGGCCTCGAGGCGCTGCTGGCAGACGCGCGCCAAGGCGACGCCGCGCTCGTAGGCGGCGATGGATTCGTCCAGGCCCATGTCACCGGCGCCCATGCGCCCGGCGAGTGCTTCGAGCTCAGCCAGGGCTTCCTCGAAATCGGAGGGCAGGTCCCCGGCCAATGCGGCATCCGGCGGATTGTGCTTGTCGACCATGTGTTTCATCAAAAAGAGTCCATCCCGAATTGTACGGGAACCCCGCGCGCGGATAAAACAGCGTCGTTCCGGCCAAAGGACAATCGCATGAAAAACCGCCATGCCGCACGCCGTTATCGAAACAGCGTGCCGCGCATGGCGGCTCCCCGCGCAATGCGGAATCAGGCGGACTCGCCCCGAGACCCCGCGTATTCCGCGACCGGCGGGCAGGCGCAGACGAGATTGCGGTCGCCCCAGGCATTGTCCACTCGTGAGACCGGCGGCCAGTACTTGCGCTGGACCAGGCCCGGCACCGGATAAGCCGCCTGTTCGCGGGTGTAGGGATGCGTCCAGTCCGCCACCAGCAGCGCCTGCGCCGTGTGAGGCGCATTGCACAAAGGATTGTCGTCGGCGCCGTACTCACCGCGTTCGACGGCGGCGATTTCCTCGCGGATCGCGATCATCGCCTCGACGAAGCGGTCGAGTTCGGCCAGCCCCTCGGACTCGGTCGGTTCGACCATCAGGGTGCCCGCCACGGGGAAACTCATGGTCGGCGCATGAAACCCGTAGTCCATCAGACGCTTGGCGATATCCTCGGCACCCACGCCGCTGGCGTCCTTGATCGGACGAATGTCGAGGATGCACTCATGCGCCACGCGGCCATTGGGACCGGCATACAGGATGGGATAGTGCGGCGCCAGGCGCTGCGCCAGATAATTGGCGTTCAGGATCGCCACCTGGGTGGCGCGGCGCAGGCCCTCGGCGCCCATCATCGCGATGTACATGTACGAGATCGGCAGGATGCTGGCCGAACCATAGGGCGCCGCCGACACCGGGCCGGATTGCCCGGCCGGCAGGCGGCCGTCGGCCCCGACGATCCCCGGCAGATAGGGCGCCAGATGCGAACGCACCGCCACCGGCCCCACGCCCGGCCCGCCGCCGCCATGGGGGATGCAGAAGGTCTTGTGCAGGTTCAGGTGCGACACATCCGAGCCGAAGCGCCCGGGACGCGCCACGCCCACCATCGCATTCATATTGGCCCCGTCCAGATAGACCTGGCCGCCCGCATCATGGACCAGCGCGCAGATTTCGGTCACCGTGGTCTCGAACACCCCGTGAGTGGACGGATAGGTGATCATCAGCGCCGCCAGCCGGTCGCCGACCCGCGCGATGCACGCCCGCAGATCGTCCATGTCGATATTGCCGTGGCCGTCCGAGGCCACGACCACTACCTCCATGCCCGCCAGATGCGCCGAGGCCGGATTGGTGCCGTGGGCCGAAGCCGGGATCAGGCAGATATCGCGCTGGGATTGGCCATTGGCCTGATGGTAGCCCCGGATCGCGAGCAGGCCGGCGTACTCGCCCTGGGCGCCGGAGTTCGGCTGCAAACTCACCGAGTCATAGCCCGTGATCTCGCACAAGGCCGATGACAGGCGTTCGATCAATTCCTGGTAGCCCTGGGCCTGCCCCGGCGGCACAAAGGGATGGATGTCGCCGAATTCCGGCCAGGTGATCGGGATCATCTCGGCCGTGGCGTTCAGTTTCATCGTGCACGAGCCCAGCGGAATCATGGTGCGATCCAGGGCCAGATCCTTGTCCGCGAGCTCGCGCAGGTAGCGCAGCATGTCCGTCTCGGAACGGATGCGCGAGAAAACCGGATGCGCCAGGATGGCCCCCTCGCGCTGGCAGGCCGGCGGGATGCCGGTGCCGGCGGACCCGGCATCGAGCGCGGCGCGAGTCAGGCCCAGGCCCTCGACCAGCACACCGACCAGGAGCTCCAGGTCCTCGGCCGCCACGGTCTCGTCCAGGGAGATCGCCACGCTGGCGTCGTCGACGATCCGCAGATTGATGCCGCCGGCCACCGCCGTATCCAGCACCGCCTGGGTCCGCTCGCCGGTGCGCAGATGCAGGGTGTCAAAGAAACTGTCGTTGAGTACCGTGACGCCCATGGCACGCAGGGCCGCGTTCAGCCGCGCAGTGTGCGCCGCCACGCGGCGCGCGATGCGGGCAATCCCGTCGGGACCGTGCCACACTGCATACATGGCGGCCATGACCGCCAGCAGCACCTGGGCGGTGCAGATATTGGAGGTGGCCTTTTCGCGGCGGATGTGCTGTTCGCGCGTCTGCAAGGCCAGGCGCAGGGCCGGATGGCCGGCCGCGTCCTGGGACACCCCGACCAGGCGCCCGGCCATGTTGCGCTTGTAGGCATCCTTGCAGGCCATGAACCCGGCATGCGGGCCGCCATAGCCCATGGGCACGCCAAAACGCTGCGCCGAGCCCACGGCGATGTCCGCGCCCCATGCGCCCGGCGGCGCCAGCAGCGCCAGGGCCAGCAGATCCGTCGCCACAGCCACGATCGCGCCCATCGCGTGGGCCTTTTCAGCGAGCGCCCGGTAATCGGCCACCGCGCCCAGGCTGTGCGGATATTGCAGCAGCACGCCGAAGCACTCGGGCAGCCCCTCGGCCTCGTCGCCGACGATCAATTCGATGTCCAGCCCCGCGGCGCGCGTGCGCACGACCTCCAAAGTCTGCGGATGGACATGGCGCGAGACAAAGAAACCCGGAGCCTTGGCGCGCGACACCCGCCGCGCCAGGGTCATGGCCTCGGCCGCCGCCGTGCCCTCGTCGAGCAGGGACGCATTGGCGATGTCCAGCCCCGTGAGGTCCGCCACCATGGTCTGGAACGTCAGCAGCGCCTCGAGCCTGCCCTGGGAAATCTCGGGCTGATAGGGCGTGTACGCCGTGTACCAGGCCGGGTTCTCGAGAATGTTGCGCAGGATCACGGGCGGCACATGGGTCCCGTAGTAGCCCTGGCCGATATAGCTGCGCAACACCTGATTGCGCCCCGCGACGGCCTTGAGCCCGGCCAGCGCCTCGGCCTCGCCGCAGGGACTCGGCAAGTCGAGATACGGCGCCTCGGACAGGATGCTGGCCGGCACCACCTCGCGCACCAGCGCATCCAGATCGGCGGCGCCGATGGCCTGGAGCATCAGGCGCTGATCGCCCTCGGAAGGCCCGATATGACGGGGAACGAATTCAGACTGCATGTCAGTGTCACGCAACATGTAAAACCTCTGGGCTGCGGTTCGGGAACGGATCAGACCTGCGCCGCGTAGGCGGCCGCATCCAGCAGGCCATCGACGTCGGCGGCATTGTCGGGACGGATCTTGAAGATCCACTGCTCATAGGCGGCCTCGTTGATCAGGCCGGGCTGGTCGGTCAGCGCCTCGTTGAAGGCGACGATCTCGCCGGCCACGGGCGCGTAGATATCGGACGCGGCCTTGACCGATTCGACGACGGCCGCCGTCTCGCCGGCGCCAAGTCTGGCGCCCACTTGCACGTCGCCGACGAACACCAGATCGCCGAGCTGGTCCTGCGCATCGTCGGTGATGCCGACCAGGAAAAGATCACCCTCGGCCTTGACCCATTCGTGCGAGGACGTGTATTTGCGATCGGAAGGAGTGGACATGATGGACCCCGTATATATAAAGAGAGGATTGGGATTGATGGGATGAAGGATTGCCGGGACTCAGGCCAGGACCTGGCCATTGCGCACGAACGGGGGCTGAACGACCTCGGCGGGCAGCCATTTGCCGCGGATCTCGACCTCGGCGCGCTCTCCGGGGCGCACGCCCACGGGCACCCGCGCCAGGGCGATGGAAATGCCCATGGTGGGCGACATGCTGCCGCTGGTGATCTCGCCCTCGCCGGCCGCCGTGCGGATTTTCATATGGCCGCGCATGACGCCGCGATCGAGCAGTTTCAGGCCGACCAGCGTGCGCGTATCGTCAAGCGCTTCGAGAGCCGCGCGGCCCACGAAATCACGATCAGCGTCCTTGAATGACACCGTCCACGCCAGCCCGGATTCCAGAGGATGGACCGTCTCGTCCATGTCCTGGCCGTACAGGTTCATGCCCGCCTCCAGGCGCAGCGTGTCGCGCGCGCCCAGGCCGCAAGGCCGCACGCCCGCGGCCACCAGCGCATTCCAGAAGGCCTCGACGCCCGACGCCGGCAGGACCACCTCGAAACCATCCTCGCCGGTATAGCCGGTGCGCGCCACCAGGGTGCCCTCGTCGATCCGCGTGCCGGTAAAGGGCTTGAGCGCCTCCGTCGCGGCGCGCCACTCGGGCCGCACGCGCCACACGATGTCGCGGACCTGGGGGCCCTGGATGGCCAGCATGGCCAGATCGCGGCGCGGCGCGAGAGTCACCGCGGCGTCCCACGCCGCCGCCTGCGCGCGCATCCAGGCGAGATCCTTGTCGGCCGTGCCGGCATTGACCACCAGACGCCAGCTGTCGGCGGCAAAAAAATACACCAGCAGATCATCGATCACCCCGCCATCGGGACGCAACATGCAGGTGTACAGCGCCTTGCCCGGCTGGCCGACGATGCGGGCCACGTCATTGGCCAGCAAGCGGCGCAGGAAATCCAGGGCGCCCGCGCCGCTCACATCGATATTGAGCATGTGCGACACGTCGAAAACCCCGGCGGCGCGGCGCACGGCGTGATGCTCCTCGAGCTGCGAGCCATAGGACAGCGGCATGTCCCAGCCGCCGAAATCGACCATTTTGGCGCCCAGGGCGACGTGAACTGCGTGCAAGGGGGTGTGCGAAGGCATGGAGGCTCCGAAAGACAAATGGAACAAGGCGGCACATGATGCCGGCAGCGCCCTTCTGTCCTTTTGCCTGAGAGTTGCCCCGCGCAATGGGGGTTCACCTTCGGCGCCCGCGTCCCGAATGGGGCGAGTCTCTCCAGAATGCTGCGATGCGCGCCCTGGCGGACATCATGCGGATGGTACGGGGGCCTGAGCGATTCTGGGCGAATTGCGCCTTCGGCGGCCGGCGGAACCGGCGCTCTCCCACCCGCATCGGGTGACAGCAAGCGCTAAGGATAACCTGAAACGGGGGGCGGCAACAATTCGGATTGCCTGGATTTCGCCCTTGATTGAGCCAACGGCGTGGCCCAGATCCAGGTCGTGGATCGATCGCCGATGGCCGGCAGATCGACATCATTTCCAGTAGTCATACGTCAGCGTCAGACGCCAGATCGAACAATGCGGCGCCGCCGAAGCCCCTTTTTCCTTGCGCAAACGCGTCTCTGCGGCGCCTGTGGCCGCACCGGCCCGCGCCATCAACACCACGGCGCCATGATCATCGAGTGTGCGGCTGCCAAAACGGATATCGAGGTTCTCCCCGCAAATCCCGCCACACTCGAAAAGCCTTCGGGAATAGCGTGGCGCCTCGCAAAGATCGGGTAGATCGAGCCGCAGCGCGGCAGAAGGGAATACGGTCCAGACATGCGGATTGGCGCCGGAAAGATCCTCATATTCAGCCACTCCGAAGAACAGTATGCCCAGCGGCATCAGAATCAGTGCCGTCACGACGGCAGTGATTGACATCAAAACAAGCTTCATATCGTTTTTCTCATGATGCCATCACCGGATCGAGCCGCTGCCGCCCCCTAAATCACCCCCCGCTCCCGCCACCCCCGCCGGGTTTCCGCGTCCACGCCCAGTTCCTCCAGCACCTCATCCGTATGCTGCCCCAGGAGCGGGGCCGGGCGCTCGATCCCGCCCGGCGTGGCCGAGAGCTTGGGTACGATCCCCGGCACCTGGCACGGCGTGCCGTCGGGCAGGGCATCCTCCAGGATCATGTCGCGCGCCCGGTAGTGCGGGTCGGCGGCGATGTCGGCAATGTCGTAGACCCGGCCCGCGGGGACGCGGCCCTCGTTCAGGGCCGCCAGGACCGCCTCCAGGTCATGCGCCGCCGTCCACGCGCCGATCGCCTCGTCGATGCGGCCCACCTGAGCCACGCGGCCGACATTGTTTTCGAGGGCGGGATCAGCCGCCATGTCGGGACGTCCGATCACCTGCATCAGGCGCTTGAAAATACTGTCGCCATTGCCCGCGATCAGCACGTACTTGCCGTCCCGGCACAGGTAGGCGTTGCTCGGCGCGATTCCGGGCAGGCTGCTGCCCGCCGGCTGGCGGACCTCGCCGAATACCGCGTACTCCGGCAGCAGGCTCTCCATCATGTTGAACACGGATTCGTACAGGGCCACGTCCACTACCTGCCCGATCCCGTCCCGGTCGCGGGCGCGCAAGGCCAGCAGCACGCCGATCACGCCATGCAGGGCGGCCAGCGAATCGCCGATCGACACGCCCACCCGCACCGGCGGGCGCCCCGGCTCGCCGCTGAGGTGGCGCAGGCCGCCCATGGCCTCGGCCACCAGACCGAAGCCGGGCCGGTCGCGGTACGGCCCGGTCTGCCCATAGCCCGAGACGCGCAGCATGACCAGCCGGGGGTTGATCCGCCGCAGATCCTCCCAGCCCAGGCCCCAGCCCTCCAGCGTCCCCGGCTTGAAGTTCTCGACGATCACGTCGACCTCGCCCGCGAGGCGGCGCACCAGCGCCTGGATCTCGGGTTCGCGCAGATCCAGGGTGACCGAGCGCTTGTTGCGCGACTGCACCTGCCACCACACCGAGGTCCCCTCGTGCAGCAGGCGCCAGGCGCGCAGGGGGTCGCCGCGCCCGGGGGGCTCGATCTTGATGACCTCCGCGCCGAACTCGCCCAGCATCTTGGCGGCGAAGGGGCCGGCGATCAACTGCCCCATCTCCAGCACCCGGATTCCAGATAACGGTTTGCTCATGCGCCCATCCCCTGTTTCATGCGGCGGACCGCGATCAGACCGCCGCCAGCGCCCGCCCGCAGGCCATGCCCGAGGCCCAGGCCCACTGAAAGTTATATCCGCCCAGCCAGCCGGTGACATCCACCGCCTCGCCCACCACGTACAGCCCGGGGCGCCGGCGCGCCTGCATGCTGCGCTGATCCAGCTCGTCCGTATCCACGCCGCCGCTCATCGCCTCGGCCTTTTTGTAGCCCGCGGTGCCCGTGGGCCACAAGCGCCAATCATGAATCCGGCCGGCAAGCGCCCGCAGGTCGCGGTCGCTGACGTCGGCGAGGCGGCGATCCCCCAGGCCATCGGCCTGCGCCAGCCACGATTCAGCCAGACGGCGCGGCCACGCCTGCGCCAGGACCGTCGTCAGGCGCTGGCGATTGCCCGCCTTTTGCCGCAGCAAGTGATCGGCCATGGGCTCATGCGGCGACAGATCGACGGCGATGGCCTCGCCCGGACGCCAGTAGCTGGAAATCTGCAACACTGCGGGCCCCGACAGGCCACGATGCGTGAACAGCAGATCCTCGATGAAACCGGGCGCGCCGCGCCGCGTCCGGCGCCGCCCGGCCGCCGGGGCCGGCTCCGCCCCGGCGGGCGCCACGCGCATGCCGACCTCCAGGGCCACGCCGGACAAGGCCGCGAAGGGCTGCCACTGCGCCGCATCGAAGACCAGCGGCACCAGCGCGGGCCTGGGCTCCACGACCCTCAAGCCGAACTGGCGCGCCACGCGCAGGGAAAAATCCGTGGCGCCCATCTGCGGGACCGCCATGCCGCCGGTGGCCAGCACCAGCTGCCGCGCGCGCATGCGGCCCTGCGCGGTGTCCAGAGCATAGACCCCGTCCTCGCAGGACACGGCGCGGACCACGCACGACAGGCGCCAGTGGACGCCGCCCGCGGCGCACTCGCGGCGCAGCACCTCAATGATCGATTCGCTGGAGTCGTCGCAGAACAGCTGCCCGCGGTGCTTTTCGTGCCAGCGCACGCCGTGGCGCTCGATCAGTTCGATGAAATCGCGCGGCGTATAGGCGCGCAGGGCCGAACGGCAGAAATCCGGATTGCGCGACAGAAACTGGGCGGGCGCGGCGCCGATGTTGGTGAAATTGCAGCGCCCGCCGCCCGAGATGCGGATTTTTTCACCCGGGCGCGCCGCATGATCGATCAGCGCCACCCGCAGGCCGCGCTGCGCCGCGACCCCGGCCGCCATCATGCCGGCCGCGCCGGCGCCGACGACGACCGCGTCGTAGACCACCGCTATCCGGCCTCGCGGATGCAATCGACGTAATAGTGCCACTGGCCCTGATCGTCGAGCGCGTAGGCCAGACCATGCACGTCGGTCTGGAAGCCCGGAAAGCGCGTGTTGAAATCCTGGGTGAACTTCAGGTAATCGACGATGTCGCGGTTGAAGCGCTCGCCCGGGATCAGCAGCGGAATGCCCGGCGGATAGGGCGTGAGCAGCACACCCGTGACGCGCCCCTCGAGGTCCTCGACGGCCACGCGCTCGACCTCGCGGTGGGCCATGCGCGCATAGGCGTCGGCCGGCCGCATGGCGGGCACCATGTCGCTGAGGTAGACCTTGGTCGTCAGACGCGCGAAATCATAATGGCGGTACGCCTCGTGGATCTGCTGGCACAGGTCGCGCAGGCCCATGCGCTCGTAGCGCTTGTGCGAACGGCTGAATTCGGGCAGCACGCGCCACAGCGGCTGGTTGCGGTCGTAGTCGTCCTTGAACTGCTGCAGCGCCGTGAGCAGCGTATTCCAGCGCCCCTTGGTGATGCCGATGGTGAACAGAATGAAAAAGGAGTACAGGCCGGTCTTTTCGACGACCACGCCGTGCTCGACGAGATAGCGCGAGACCAGCGCCGCCGGAATGCCAGTCTCGGCAAAGGTGCCCGAGATGTCCAGCCCCGGCGTCACCACCGTGGCCTTGATCGGATCGAGCATGTTGAAACCCTCGGCCAGATCGCCGAAGCCGTGCCACTCGTCGCCCGAGGCCAGCAGCCAGTCCTCGCGGTTGCCGATGCCGTCGGCTACGAGGCGGCTCGGCCCCCAGACCTTGAACCACCAGTCGTTCTTGCCGAATTCGGACTCGACCTTGCGCATGGCGCGGCGGAAATCCAGCGCCTCGCGGATGCTTTCCTCGACCAGGGCGGTGCCGCCGGGCGGCTCCATCATGGCGGCGGCCACGTCGCAGGAGGCGATGATCGCGTACTGCGG
The DNA here is from genome assembly GCA_040394755.1 of Castellaniella defragrans. GTDB lineage: Bacteria > Pseudomonadota > Gammaproteobacteria > Burkholderiales > Burkholderiaceae_B > Castellaniella > Castellaniella defragrans_A. Next base: position 21,419 of record JBEBRQ010000021.1, read on the forward strand.
CGAGGTGGACGTGTGCATCAGGAACGCCTCGTTGAACAGGTTGCGGTCCAGCGCGCGTTCCTCGGAATCCTGCACCACGATCTGCGAAGCCTGCGACAGTCCGGCGAGCAGTTTGTGCGTCGAGTGCGTGGCAAAGATCATGGTGTCCTTGCTGCGCGGCCGGTTCGGCCCGATGGCGTGCATGTCCTCGTAGAACTCGTGGAATGCCGCGTGCGGCAGCCAGGCTTCGTCGAAATGCAGGGTATCGATCTCGGAACCGAGCTTTTCCTTGATCATCTCTACATTGTAGATCACCCCATCGTAGGTGCTCTGGGTCAGCGACAGGATGCGCGGGCGTTTGTTCACCGCCTCGCGGGCAAAGGGATTGGCCTCGATCTTGCGCCGGATGTTTTCGGGATCGAACTCCTCCAGCGGGATCGGACCGATGATGCCCAGGTGATTGCGCGTCGGACGCAGGAACACCGGGATCGCGCCGGTCATGGTGATGGCGTGCAGGATGGACTTGTGGCAATTGCGGTCGACCACCACCACATCGCCCGCCGCCACGTTGGCGTGCCAGACGATCTTGTTCGAGGTCGAGGTGCCGTTGGTCACGAAGAAACAGTGATCCGCGTGAAAGATCCGCGCCGCGTTGCGCTCGGATTCGGCCACCGGCCCCGTGTGATCCAGGAGCTGCCCGAGTTCGTCGACCGCATTGCAGACGTCGGCGCGCAGCATGTTCTCGCCGAAGAACTGGTGGAACATCTGGCCCACCGGGCTCTTGAGGAACGCGACCCCGCCCGAGTGCCCGGGGCAGTGCCACGAGTACGAGCCGTCCGAGGCATATTCCAGCAGCTCGCGAAAGAACGGCGGCGGCAGGCTGTCGAGGTAGGCGCGCGCCTCGCGGATGATGTGGCGCGCGACGAACTCGGGCGTATCCTCGAACATGTGAATGAAGCCGTGCAGCTCGCGCAGGATGTCGTTGGGGATGTGCTGCGAGGTCCGGGTCTCGCCATACAGATAGATGGGGATGTCCTCGTTGCGAAAGCGCAGCTCGCCGATGAAGGCGCGCAGGTTCTTGATCGCGTTGGCGACGTCCTCGGGCGAGTCCTCGTCGAATTCCTCGTCGTCGATCGACAGGATGAAGGCGCTGGCGCGGCTTTGCTGCTGCGCAAAAGAGCTGAGGTCACCGTAGCTGGTGACCCCCAGGACCTCCACCCCCTCGGCCTCGATCGCCGCCGCCAGCGCCCGGATGCCAAAACCCGAGGCATTCTCGGAACGATAGTCTTCGTCGATGATGACGATCGGAAAACGAAATTTCATGCGATTCACCGTAAGGGCCGGCGGCCCTAAGTGCGGGGCAGCGTGACCCCTTGTTGTCCCTGGTACTTGCCGCCCCGGTCGGCATACGAAGTCTCGCAGACCTCGTCGCTCTCGAAGAACAGCATCTGGGCGCAGCCCTCGCCGGCGTAGATCTTGGCGGGCAGCGGCGTGGTGTTGGAGAACTCCAGCGTGACGTGGCCTTCCCATTCGGGTTCCAGCGGCGTGACGTTGACGATGATGCCGCAGCGCGCGTAGGTGCTCTTGCCCAGACAGACCGTCAGCACCTGGCGCGGGATGCGGAAATATTCGACCGTGCGCGCCAGGGCGAAGGAATTGGGCGGGATGATGCACACGTTCCCCCGGAAATCGACGAATGACTTTTCATCGAAAGCCTTGGGATCGACAATGGTCGAATTGATGTTGGTAAAGATCTTGAATTCGTCGGCACAGCGCACGTCGTAACCATAGCTGCTGGTGCCATAGCTGACGATGCGCTGGCCATCGACCGAACGCACCTGCCCTGGCTCGAACGGGTCGATCATGCCCGCTCGCGCCGCCTCCCGGATCCAACGATCATTCTTGATGCTCATGGCTACCCCTGTATTCGCGTTGCGGTATTTTATGCGCGTTTTCACCAGAAAGGTCCCGCAGCCGCATCCCGCTCAATCCATCGAGAACCAGCGGTAGACCAGGGCCAGGCCATTGACGGTGCCGGCCGTGAGTTCGGCCCGCAGATTCCTGACCAGGCGATAGCTCAGGCGCGCCACCGTGCCGGTCCCGGACAAGGCCTGTTCGAGGCTGATCTTCAGGTTCTGGGTGATCGTCCTGCTGGCCACGACGAAGCGCCGTTCGATGTCGCTCGCGCTGTTGTTGCCCTGACTGCTGACGACGCTGTCGATGGGCAGGATGCTGCCGGTGCTGCCGAGTTCGCCCGAACGCATGCTCAGCTCATCCAGGCCGAAGCGCCGGTAGAACGGCTCGCCGCTGGACAGCAGGGAGCTGCCCACCGAGAACAGCAGCCCCATGTCGCCGCCGCTCTCGTCGGGGCCATGGCCCAGCAGCAGCCAGGTGAGCTTCTCGGTCTCACTGACGTCGGGATAGGACACCAGATCGATGCGCGGGCGGCGCGCGGTGCCCGCCACGCGCACGCCGGCCTGCACCGCCACATCGGTGCGCAGCGCCTCGATGCCGATCACCGGATTGGTGATGTCCCCCTGAAAGGTCACGGTCCCCCGCCGCAATTGCAGGTGCTGCCCATAGGCGTCCAGGGACCCGCCGCGCGTGCGCAGCTCGCCGAGCGCGGTCAGCTTGCCCGCCGACATGCGCAGATTCAGCTCGCCCACCAGACCGGAGTTCACGCCGTATCCTGTGAGGTAAAAGCGCGGCCCCAGATCCACGCTCAGGTCCAGAACAATATCCAGGGGCGGCGCGGATTCCTCCGGCGCGGAGACCTGACCGGGTTCCAGGATCACCACATCGCTGTCCAGAGACGGGATGTTGCTGAGCATGTCCAGATCGAACCAGCCGGCATCGGCGACGATCTTGCCGCGGATGTCCAGGTTCGGCAGGACGCTGTCGATGCGCAGAGCGCCGGTGATCATCGCATAGCGATCCGAACGTTGCAGGATGGGATAGCGGTGGAATTCGATATCGAGGCCGCCGCCCTGCTCGAACAGATCCCATTGGCCCGAGAGCTTGAGCCATCCGTTCTGGGCGTCGGGATTCTCGGAAACCCAGGTGGCCGTGCGCCACTCCTTGGGCGTGACGCGGCGCACGGCGGGAAACCGCAGGCTGTCCAGCCGCACCTGGCCACCGTCGAAATGCGCCTGCAAGGTGCCATCGAGCAGCCGCACGCCCTGATCGACGCTCAGCACGCTGATGTGCTCGCCCCGCAGGGGGCCGTTGAAGGCCCAGCGCCCATCCGGCTGGCTGCGGCCTTCGATGTCGGCATGGATCGTTCCGCCGACTTCGACGCCGCCCGGCAGGAACAGATTGATCCAGGCCAGATCCTCTGAAACCGCCTCGACGTGCACGGTCTTGACGTCCTCGGGCCTGATGCCCAGGCCCCCGCCCGGCAAGGCGTGCAGCGGGCTGCCCGCCCGCACCCGCAACGAGCCCATCTGCGCCGACGCCACCCGCAGGTCGGCCTCGACCTGACTCAGGCCCGGCGCGTGGCGCCGGATCGCAACATCCAGAACACCCTCGCGCAGGCCCAGCTCGATCGGCACATCGCCCGGCACCACCAGATTGCCGCCGGTGCGGGCCAGATGAATGTCGCCCGAGAGCGCGTCATCGAAGGACAACGACCAGTCCAGGCGCGACTCCAGGCGGCTTTCCCGGGCCCGCTCGGAGAGCGCGGTATGCACGCCGCCCTCCTCGCGCCGGCCCCGGGCAAGCCACGCTTGCAGCTTCTCGATGCGCTCGGGCGTCACCAGCAGGGAATCGACGCGGCCGCTGGTCGCCCAATGGCGGCCCGAACCGCTGGAGGCGGTATGGTCCAGGCGCAGCAGATTCTCGCCATCGAGACCGGCGTCGATCTGCGCGCGCCCCACCCGCCAGGCCCAATCCGCGCCAGCGGGCGCCGGTGTCCCGCCCGCCTCATCCGCCGAGGCCGCCGGCATATCCAGTTCCAGCGTCACCGCCGCCTCGCTGCGCAGGGACAGTCCGGCATGTCCGACCGTCAGGTCGCTAAGCGTGCCGCGCCAGCCCGTGCCCTCCACCCAGCCGCCATCCAGCCGCAGCCGGGCATCGACGGGCGCCTGTCCCAGGACGCCGTCCTGCGCATCCGCAGGCGTATAGCCCGCATCGAGCGTCAGGCGCTGCCGCGCAAGATTGCCCTCGAGGACCGCATGCCCTTCGACGCCGCCCGGCAAGCCCGGCCATAAAGCGGCCAGCTCCGGGAGCCGGGCCTGGACATCCAGATTTCCATGATCCGGTTCAATCCCGCCGCGGATGCCCAAATGATCCGATCCCAGGGAGACGGCGACATCCAGGCCGGAAACGAGCAGTTCCGCCAGATCGAAGCCCCCGGCGGCCCGCGCGTCGAACAGCGGCCCCGAGCGCATGCCGATCCGATCCACCGCGACCGAACCAGACAGGGCCTGACCATTCCAGCGACTGGCGGGATCGAAGGTCGTCCTGAGGTTCATTTCATGCACGGCCTGGGACGGGTCCAGGCCGATTTTTCCCTCGACCCGGGCCGTCAGCCGGCTCTCGCCCAAGCCCTCGGGGAGCCACGGCCCCAGCTTGAAATCGCGCAACGCAAGATGCGCGAGCAGAACCCCGCCCTCAGCCGGCGCGAAATCCCCGGCCGGCGCCACCGACGCGGAGGCCTCGGAACCATCCGGCAAGCTCACGGTCACCTCGGTCTGCCCCAGGGGAAACGCGCGATCCGGAAGCACGTCCCCTTTGGCATCCAGCGTCAGGCCCTCGCCCTCGGCGCGCAAGGCAACGGCGAGGCCCTCCAGATCCCCCGTCGTATGCAGGGTCATCCCGATCCGGCACTCGGGCGCGGATTCGGCGGGGTCCGGACGTTGGCCCAGATAGCGCCGCAAGCACAAGGGCGAGCCCTCGCTGCGATCCTCGGCGAAGCCTTGCAGATCCAGCGCCAGCGGCCACGGCGCGGCGAGACGATTGATATCCAGGCGCCCGCCCACCGACAACAGCATCCGCCCCCACATGGCCTGCAGGCGATCCAGACGCAGGCTCGCGGTATCCTGATCGAGGGTCGCGGCGGTCGCGAGCGACAGCAGCCCGACGGGCAATTCCTCGCCGTCGATCCGCAATCCCAGGCCGCCCAGGGCCAGCCGGTCGACCAGAACGGCGACCGGCAAAGCCGGCATCTGGAAGGGTTCATCGGACACAGGCGCCTCGGAGGCCAGTTGCAGCGCGACATCCGCCCGATCAGCCGAAAGATCGGCGACGTGCAGGCGGCGTTCGAGCAGTTCGGACCACAGGACCTTCAGGTGCAGGCCCTCGACCCGGACATCGGCCTGCGGCACGCGCAGCGACAGATCCCCGACATAAACGCCGTCGCGCAGAGTGCCCTTCACCCCCTGGGCCGAACCATCCAGTTGCTCGGCCACGGTGCGCAGCAGCCAGCGCGTGCCCGGCTGGCTGGACACGCACCAGTACGCAAAGCCCACCAACAGCAGCAGCGCCGTCACAAGAAAGGGCAGCACCCATAGACCAAAGAACCGCAGGCCGCGCAGGATCGTCCTCAAAATGCAATTCCCAGGGAAAAATGCAAGCGCAGGCGCCGGTCCTTGTCCGCCCAGGCCAGGTCCACGAAAAATGGCCCGGCCGGTGTGCGCACCGCCAGGCCCGCCCCATACCCAATATGCCAGTCTATCTCGGAAAACGAGGGCGCCGCATCACCCGCATCCACGAATACACTGGCGCCCAGCAGATCGGTGAAATAATGGATGTACTCGACGCTGGCGACGGTCAGGACGGGCGCCCCGATGATGGCGTTGCCGCTCTCGATGCCGATGCTCTCGTAGCGATAGCCCCGGATCGTGCGCGAGCCGCCGGTGCGGAACGAAAAATCCTGCGGCAGCCGCCGGGTCTGCGACCAGACCTTGCCCACCTCCCCGCGCACCGTCAGGACATCGCGCCGGCCAATCGGCCACCAGCCCTGGGCGCGCAGGCTGCTGCGGTAAAAGGGCTTCCAATCGTCCAGCGTCGTCCCGGCGCCCAGGCCGAACTCGACCAGATTTCCCTCGCGTGGATCGTATTTTTCATCCACGTCGCGCCGCAGCCACTTCCAGCCCGCCGACCAGCTCGGCACCTCATAATCCTCGCCGCCCGAGATCCGCGTCTTGTCGTGCGTGATCAGCCCGCCCCACTGCGTCTCGAACTCGACACGGCTGTCGCCCGCGGCCTGACGTTTCTGGGTGCGCGTCCAACCCACGCCGGCGCGACTGTTTTCCTGACCCTCGATATCGGTATGCTCGTAAAGGACGCCGAAACTGTCGTTGTAGCCTGCGAGAGACGGTGGCAGATGCACATCGAAAAACACGCGCTGCCGATTGGTATCAACGCCCGCGCCAGTTTCGATCCAGACCGGCTGGCCAAAAACAATATTCTGGCGATACAGGCCCTCCACCCGCACCCCATGGTCGCTGTCGAAGCCCAGCGAACCGCTGACGCGCCGGGCGGGCGCTTCGGTCACCTGGACATGCACGGGCAACTCGACCGGCGCATCGCCGCCAGGCGGCGTGGCCGGCCGGCGCGTCGCCGCATCGCCCTCCGGCGCAGCAGCCGGTTCAGATTCCTGGAGCGTGACGAAAGCCCCCCGGAAAAAAGTCGTGGACTGCAGCGCCTGCTGCCAGGTGTCGAGCTGATCCTGATCGTAGGGATCGCCCGGACTATAACGAACATAGCGCCTGATCAAGGATTCGGGCACGCGCTTGAGACCATCGACGCGCAAGGGCCCCAGGCGCACCGGCGGGCCGCTGTCGACCTCGAGCGCCAGGTCGGCTGCGGCGGCCTGCGGATCGACGGTCGCCCGCGTCCGCGCATAGCGGGCGAAATAAAAATCCTGGCGGCTGACGTCATCGAGCAGCGTCGACTTGGCCGAATTCCAGTCGTTGTTGATGAACGGCATTCCCGGCCTCAACGGCCAGGCTTCACGTAATTTATCGCGGCGGCCTGCGAACGCCTCGCCGCTGATCGCTCCCGTGAAATGCAGACCCAGCAGCCGGACCTGCGTGCGCTCGCCCGGCTCGATGACGATATCCCAGAACTCGCCGCCGCCAGGCGCGCCCTCGGTAACATTGAGCGTCACCACCGACGAGAAATAGCCCTGGGTCTGCAGGGCCGCGCGCGCGGCATCCCAGGCCCGCCGCCGCAGGCGGGAGACTTCACGAACGTCCTGATCCTCGGCCAGGCGCGTGATCGCACCCACCGCTTTGGTAATTTCCTGCAACACTTCTGGCGGCGCGCCGCCGGGATCGATGATGACCTCGGGAGGAACGGCATGCGCCACGCCCTGCCACGCCAGCAGGCCGCAAAAGCACAAGCGCCCAATCCCCCCGCGCATCCGGATCAGGTCTTGCGGGCGACCACGCGCGGTCGGCTGCCGGAATCGTCCAGCGGCTGACAAGCAACATGCACCGCGAGCCGATGGGCAATCTGCTGATAGAGGCCGGCCGCAGCCCCATCGGGCGAGGCCACCACGCTGGGCCGCCCGGAATCGGTCTCGCTGCGGATGTCGATCTGCAGCGGCAGCGCCCCCAGCCAGGGCAGGTTGTACGTCGCCGCCAGCTGCCGACCGCCATCCCGGCCGAAAATCGGCTCGGTGTGCCCACAATTCGAGCAAACGTGGACAGACATGTTTTCAACGATCCCCAACACGGGCACATCGACCTTCTGAAACATGATCAGGCCCTTACGAGCATCCGCCAGAGCGAGATCCTGCGGAGTGGTCACGATGACCGCCCCCGTCAGGGGAACTTTTTGCGCCATGGTGAGGGCAATATCGCCGGTTCCGGGCGGCATGTCCACTATCAGGTAATCCAGATTGTTCCAATTTGTAAGACTTAATAATTGCGTCAGCGCCTGGGTGACCATCGGGCCGCGCCAGATCGCGGGACCATCGTCATCCATCAGAAAACCGATGGAATTGGCCTGCAAGCCATGGCCGATCATCGGCTCCATGCTCTTGCCGTCGACGCTCTTGGGTTTGCCCGACAGCCCCAGCATGATCGGCACACTCGGGCCATAGATGTCCGCATCCAGCAAGCCTACGCGGGCGCCCTGGGAATGCAGGGCCAGGGCCAGGTTGACCGCGGTGGTACTCTTGCCCACCCCGCCCTTGCCGGAGGCCACCGCAATGATGTTGCGCACGGAATCCAGCGGCCGCAGCCCGCCCTGCACCGCATGGGCGCGGATGCGGGAGACGAAATCGATGGTTCCGGCGCGCGCCCCCCGAGCCGCCAGTGCGTCACAGATGCGGCCGCGCAGCTCGTCCTGCCCATTGAATAAGGGATAGCCCAGGGTTACAGTGAGATCATAGACAGCGCCCACGGGCCTGATCTGCAATTCGGTTTCGGTCACCGGCAGCGTTTTGTGCGTGTCAGGGTCGATGACTTTGGACAACGCTTCACGGATGTCCTGGATGGTTGTGCTCATGGGATGATCCGGCAATGATATGAATGATCGAAACCAAAAGAATAGCGGATCGGCCTTGATATCGCAGAATTGGCCCTGATATCGACCCTGATGTCGCCCTGATTTTGAACCCTTCGGGGATCGAGGAGTCCCATTCATCATGAACATCATCCAACAAATCCTGCGCGGCGTCCTGTTTCTGATCCTGGCCTTCTTCGGCATGATCATGGCGTTCATTTTCATGGCTTCGACCGCGATCGCGGTGGCCGTGCTCTACATCATCGCCCGCATCCAGGGCCGACCCTTCGGCATGCAGGCCTACTGGGCCGAGCGCCGCCGCCCGGGCGCCCCTCCCGGCTTTCCCGGGGCCCGCCGGCGGCCCGCCGGGGCCAAGCCCCAGGAGGTCACCGACATCGAGATGCGTGAAATCCCCTAGAATTGAGGTTTTACGGTTCTCACAGCCTCCTCGATGCCGCGCACTCTCTTTGTCACCACCGCCCTTCCCTACGCCAACGGTTCCTTCCACATCGGCCACATCATGGAGTACATCCAGGCCGACATCTGGGTGCGCAGCATGCGCATGGCCGGCCACACGGTGCATTTCGTCGGCGCCGACGACGCGCATGGGGCGCCCATCATGCTCAAGGCCGAGGCCGAGGGAATCACGCCGCAGGCTCTGGTCGCCCGCTACGCCGGCGAACGCCCCCGGTATCTCGATGGCTTCCACATCCGCTTCGATCACTGGCACAGCACGGATTCCGCTGAAAACGTCGAGCTCTCGCAGGACATCTACCGCGCGCTGAAGGCCGCAAACTTGATTTCCAGCCGTCAGATCGAGCAGTTCTACGATCCGGTCAAGGGCATGTTCCTGCCGGATCGCTACATCAAGGGCGAATGCCCGCGCTGCCACGCCAAGGACCAGTACGGCGATTCCTGCGAGGCCTGTAGCGCGGTGTACGCGCCCACCGAACTGATCGACCCCTATTCCACGATCACCCAGGCGCGCCCCATCCTGCGCTCGTCCGAACACTTTTTCTTCAACCTGTCCGATCCACGCTGCGTGGCCTTCCTGCAGGAATGGACCCACGGCGCGCGCGCCGACGGCAGCCGGCGCCTGCAACCCGAAGTGCTGGCCAAGACCCGCGAGTGGCTGGGCGCGAGCGAGGGCGCGCAAGCCAATCTCGCCGACTGGGACATCTCCCGCGACGAGCCGTATTTCGGCATCCCCATCCCCGATGCGCCGGGAAAATACTTTTATGTCTGGCTCGATGCGCCGGTCGGCTATCTGGCCTCGCTCAAGGCCTACTGCCGCCTCCGGGGCCTGGACTTCGACGCCTTGCTCGATCCGGCGGGCGGCACCGAGCAAATCCATTTCATCGGCAAGGACATCGTCTATTTCCACGCCCTGTTCTGGCCGGCGATGCTGAAATTCTCGGGCCGCAAGACGCCCGACCTGCTGCACGTGCATGGATTCATCACCGTCAGCGGCGAAAAAATGTCCAAGAGCCGCGGCACGGGAATCTCGCCGTTGCGCTATCTGGACATCGGCATGGACGCCGAATGGCTGCGCTACTACATCGCCGCCAAACTCAACGCCCACGTCGAGGATCTGGACTTCAATCCCGATGATTTCGTCGCGCGGGTCAACAGCGACCTGATCGGCAAATATGTCAACATCGCCAGCCGCGCCGCCACTTTCATCACCCGCCATTTCGACGGCGCGCTGGCCTATTCGGGCGATGCGCAGGCCATGACGGCCGAGCTCACGCAGGCCGCCGACGAGGTTCGCGCCGATTTCGAGGCGCGCGAATACGGCCGGGCGATCCGCCGCATCATGGCGCAGGCCGACCGCATCAACCAGGCCTTCGACGCGGCCCAGCCCTGGGTTCTGGCCAAGGGCATCGGTCAAGCCGACGCGGCGCAAAAAGCCGCCTTGCAGGACATCTGCTCGCGCGCCCTGGCCGGCTTCAAGGCGCTGTCGGTGATGCTCGCGCCCGTGCTGCCGGCCCTGGCCGAGCGCGTGGCGCGCGAGCTCTTTGGCCTGGACCGCGCCTTCGCCTGGGCCGATGCGGGCGAACCGCCCGCCCGCATCGCGGCGTTCAAGCACCTGATGCAGCGCGTCGATCCGCAACAGCTCGACGAACTGTTCGAGCCGCCGGCCGCCCCAGCCATCGTTCCCGGCGGCGAGCCCATCGCCGAGCCCATCGACATCAAGGATTTCGCGCGCCTGGACCTGCGCATCGCGCGCATCGTCGAATGCACCGAGGTCGAGGGCTCGGACAAGCTGCTGCGCCTGTCGCTGGATGTGGGCGAAGGCCGCCTGCGGCAGGTTTTCTCGGGCATCAAGTCCGCCTACCGCCCCGAGGATCTCACCGGCAAGCTCACCGTGCTCGTCGCCAATCTCGCCCCGCGCAAGATGCGCTTCGGCATCTCCGAGGGCATGGTGCTGGCCGCGAGCCATGCCGATCCGGCGATGGACGCCGGCCTGTACATCCTCGAACCCTCGAGCGGCGCGCAACCGGGGATGCGCATCAGCTGAGCGGCGGGTGTCCCGCCAGGACGCGCGGGCCACCCTCGGCCGCCTATACTTTTCGATATGCAGCTTCCGCCCCATCCTTCCTCGCAGAATCCAGACCGCCACGCGGCGGCCCGGCGCAGCACCTGGGTCAGCATCTGGGTCAACTGCCTGCTGATCGCCGGCCAGTTCGCGATCGGCATTTTTTCGCATTCCCAGGCCCTGGTGGCCGATGCCATCCACTCGCTCTCGGATCTGGCCTCCGACGGGTTGGTCCTGCTGGCGAACAAACACAGCGCCCGAGGCCCCGACGCCGACCACCACTACGGGCACCTGCGTTTCGAGACCGCCGCGTCACTCGCCATCGGGATGTTGCTGCTGATGGTCGGCGCCGGCATGCTGTGGCGCAGCGTCGAGCGCCTACAGGACCCCGACGCCGTCCCGACCGTCCACCAGGCAGCCCTCTATACGGCCCTGTTCGCCTTGCTGGCCAAGGAACTCCTGTTCCGCTACATGCTGCGGATCGCGCGCCGGGTGCGCTCGACATTGCTGATCGCCAATGCCTGGCATGCGCGCTCGGACGCCGCCTCCTCGCTGATCGTGGCCCTGGGCATCGGCGCGAACCTGGCGGGCCTGCCCCTGGCCGACCCTCTCGCCGCCCTGGTCGTCGGCCTGTTCATCCTGCGGATGGGCTGGAAGTTCGGCTGGCAGGCCGTCAGCGATCTGGTCGATCATGCCGCCGACGAGGACACCGAGCGCGCCATCCGCGAACGCCTCCTGGGGACGCCCGGCGTGCGCGGCATCCATGACCTGCGCACCCGCAAGATGGGCGACATGGTCTGGGTCGAGGTCGATATCGAGATGGACAGAGGGCTCACGATCGAGGCAGGCCACGCGATCGCCGTCGAGGCCCGCCGCCGGGTCATGGCCGACCTGCCCGTCCTGGACGTCATGACGCACTTCGATCCCGTCTGACCATGGCCCATTCGCACGATCACCACGGCCACGATCACCACGATCACGCGCACACGCCGGCAGTGACGGACGCCAACGAGCGCAAGGTTCTGCTCTCCTTCTATCTGATCTTCGCCTTCATGCTGGTGGAGGTCGCCGGCGGCATCCTGTCGGGTTCGCTCGCGCTGCTGGCCGATGCCGGCCACATGCTCACCGACGCCGTGGCGCTCGCGCTGGCCTATGCGGCATTCCGCTATGGCCGCCGCGCGGCCGACGACAGACGCACCTTCGGCTACCTGCGCTTCGAGGTCATCGCCGGCTTCGTCAATGCCATCACCCTGCTCGGCATCGTCCTGTGGATCATCTTCGAGGCCTGGCAACGCCTCCAGACGCCGCGGCCCGTCCTCGCCGGCCCCATGCTGGCGGTCGCCATCGCGGGCCTGATCGCCAATGCCCTGGTCTTCTGGATCCTGACGCGCGGCGACAGCGAACACGTCAACATCAAGGGCGCCGTCCTGCACGTCCTGGGGGATCTGCTGGGTTCGGTGGGCGCGGTGGGCGCCGCCATCGTCATCCACCTCACCGGCTGGATGCCGATCGACCCGATCCTGTCCGTGCTCGTCTCTCTGCTGGTCCTGCGCAGCGCCTGGCGCCTGCTGTCCAAATCACTGCACATTCTGCTCGAGGGAGCCCCGGAAGACGCCCAGCCCGAGATGATCCGCCGCCACCTGCAAGACCACGTCCCCGGCGTCGCCGGGATCAACCATGTCCATGTCTGGCTGATCACCTCCGGCCGGCCCCTGGCGACACTGCACGTGCGTCCGGTCCACGACGCCGAGGCGCGCCGCGTCGCGCGCGCGGTCGAGCAAGAACTGCTGGCCCGGTTCGGCATCGCGCACGCCACCGTAGCCATCGACTGGAACGAGGAAGATCCCGCGTTGTGCAGCCTGTCGAACCAGCCGCTGGAATCGGCGGACTCTCATGGACACGGGCATCCGCCAGCATCGGCAGACTGAAGGCCCGCCGATGCATCCCGGGAAACTCGTATCCCGAGCTAAAATCCACCTATGACCTCGCCCATCTCCGCCTTCTACCACCCCGCCCCGCGCACACAGCAGTTCTGTTCGCAATGCGGCCACACCCTCAGCCGCGAGATCCCGCCCGACGACAACCGCATCCGCGACCTGTGCACGCATTGCGGCGCGGTGCATTATCAGAATCCGCGCAATGTGGTGGGGGTGGTGCCGATATGGGGCGACAAAATCCTGCTCTGCCGCCGGGCGATCGAGCCGCGCCACGGAAAATGGACGCTGCCGGCCGGCTTCATGGAGCTGGGCGAGACAACCGAGCAGGGCGCCGCACGCGAAAACCAGGAGGAATCGGGCGCGCAGATCCGCATCCAGTCGCTGTTTACCGTGATCGATGTGCCATCGGTCAACCAGGTTCATTTCTACTATCTGGCCGATGTCCTGGGACCGCAGCTCGCCCCCGGACCGGAAACGCTGGAGGCCGAGTTCTTCCCGCTCGACGCAATCCCCTGGAAGGAGCTCTCTTTCCGCACGGTCTACACGACTCTGGAACATTATCTCCACGATCGCCGCGAAGGCCTCTTTCCGACACACCGCTACGCGATCGACTTCCGTTTTCCGGATTGAGGCGTGGCTGGGGGCGCCATGCGATTAAGCTGGATCGACACCGACACCCCCCTGCCCGACCCGCGAACCAGCCTGCCGGGCGGCCTGGTGGCGGCGGGCCTGGATCTCTCGCCGGCGCGCCTGGACGAAGCCTACGGCAAGGGAATTTTTCCCTGGTTCAGCGCGGGCGACCCGGTCCTGTGGTGGAGCCCGGACCCCCGCATGGTCCTGCCCTGCGACGGACTGCGCATCTCGCATTCCCTGGCCAAGCGCCTGCGCCAGTTCAACCATGATCCGCAGTCCCCGGACGCCCCTCTCAGGGTGATGGTGGACACGGCATTCGGCGAGGTCATCCGCGCCTGTGCGCAGCGCCAGGAGGCGCGCCTTGGCATCGGCGCGGCGCGCGCGGGCGCCGCCTGGCCCACGGCAATCGCCGGCACAGGACGCGATGCGACCTGGATCACGGCGGACATCATCGCGGTCTACGAGGCCTGGCACCGGATGGGGCGGGTGCACAGCGTCGAGACCTGGATCGACGGCCGGCTGGCCGGCGGCCTGTACGGCGTGTCGATCGGCCGCTGCTTTTTCGGGGAATCAATGTTCAGCCGCGCGGCCGACGCCAGCAAGGTGGCGCTGGCGTATCTGGTGGCCTATCTGCGCCGCCATCAGGTGCCCTGGATCGATTGCCAGCAGGAAACCCCGCATCTGGCCCGCCTGGGCGCGGCGCCAGTGCCGCGCGCGCAGTTCCTGGCCAGCCTCGCGAGACTCCAGGGCGAGGCGCCGCCGCCCTGGCAGCGCGGGCGGCTGACGATGGATGGCATGATCCTGGGTTCACTTCCCCCGCTCCAGGTGACACAATAGCCTTGAGGCATCCAGGCACGGCCATGAGCAATCCCAGCGAATCGATTTTCAGGAAACTGCAGTTCTATACGACCGCCAGTTACCCTTGCAGCTACCTGCCCGGGCGCATGGCGCGATCCGAGGTGGCCGCGCCCGCGCATCTGGTCGACGACCCCGCCTATTCGCGCCTGATCGAGCAGGGTTTTCGCCGCAGCGGCCTGTTCACCTACCGGCCCGACTGCGAGGCCTGCCAGGCCTGCATCCCGATCCGCGTGGATGCGCGCCGGTTCATCCGGGACCGCACGCAGCGCAAACTCTGCAACCGCATGGATTCGATGCGGGTCAAGGTGTCGCCCCTGCACTGGGATGCGCGCCATTTCGCTCTGTACCAGCGTTACCAGGCGCGGCGCCATCCCGGCGCGGGCATGGATCAGGACGACCAATCGCAATACACGCAATTCCTGCTGTCGAGCCGGGTGCGCTCGGACATGGCGGAATTCACCGACGCCACGGGCACGGTGCGCATGGTAGCGATCATGGATCGCGTGGACACGGGGATTTCGGCGGTCTACACCTTTTACGATCCCGACCAGCGGGGCAGCCTGGGCACCTACGCCATCCTGTGGCAACTGGAGTACTGCCGGCGCCTGGGACTGCCGTGGCTGTACCTGGGCTACTGGATCGAGGAAAGCCGCAAAATGGCATACAAATCCCGGTTCCAGCCGCATCAGATCCTGCGCGGCGGGGTCTGGATCGAGCCGGCGCGGCGGTGACGCTGGCGCATGGCGAACGGCCAGCGCCACTTTGAAATTCCCGCGCCCTGTCTGACCATTTACAGCGCAGCACATAGGCGCACGATCGGCAAACCCGTAAAATAGCGCCCAGCCTCCGACCCCAAACCATCCCCGACATCGCCGCCCATGCCCTCCCTGTTCCAAGCCTATCCGCTGGCGCGCGCCGCGCTGTTCTCCCTGGATGCCGAGCGCGCGCACGAGTTGACGCTGGACGTCCTGCGCCGCACGCACCATTGCAGCCTGACGCGCGCCATCATCGCCCGGCATCCCGCCCTGCCACGCACGGTGATGGGCCTGCCCTTGCGCAATCCGGTGGGCCTGGCCGCGGGCCTGGACAAGAACGGCGCATACATCGATGCTCTGGCGGGACTGGGATTCGGCTTCATCGAGGTGGGCACGGTGACGCCCCGGGCGCAGCCGGGCAATCCCAAACCCCGCATGTTCCGCCTGCCGCGCGCGCGCTGCCTGATCAACCGCATGGGTTTCAACAACGAGGGTCTGGACACCTTCATCGCCAATGTGCGCAGCAGCCGCTGGCGCGCCGAGGGCGGCATCCTGGGCCTGAACATCGGCAAGAACGCCGACACCCCGATCGAGCGAGCCATCGAGGATTACCTGCTGGGCCTGGACGGGGTGTACCCGCACGCCGATTATGTGGCCGTGAATATCTCCTCGCCCAACACGCGCAACCTGCGCAGCCTGCAAAGCCACGATGCCCTGGATGCATTGCTGGGGGCGCTGCGCGAACGGCGCGAGGCGCTGGCCGACCAGCACGGGCAGCGCACGCCGCTGGTGATCAAGATCGCGCCCGACCTGGACGAGGCGGAGATCGATGCGATCGCCGAAATCGTGCCGCGCCACGGCATAGACGGCATCATCGCCACCAATACGACACTGTCGCGCGAGGCGGTGCGCGGCCTGCCCTGCGAGAACGAGGCGGGCGGCCTGTCGGGGCCGCCGGTCCACGCGCTGTCGCTGAAAGTGATCCGCCGCCTGCGCGAACGCCTGGGCCGCGAGACCGCCATCATCGGGGTGGGCGGCATCGAATCCGGCCGCCAGGCGGTGGAAAAAATACAGGCCGGCGCCGACGCGGTCCAGCTCTACACCGGCCTGATCTACCGGGGTCCGGCGCTGGTCGAGGAATGCGTCCAGGCCCTGGCGCAATCCATGGGATAGAGGAGTTCTGGGGCTTCCTGATGAACGAAAGTTGAACGCCACATTCAGCATCAGTTCACGTCGCGTATTGGATACTGCAAGCGCAGTCAAATCCAACCAACGACAAACATCGAGGAACCCATCATGAAACCAATGACACTGCTTGCCTGTACTCTGGCGTTCGCCACTCTGTACAGCAGCCCGCTGCTGGCCAAAGAGCATACACATGGTCATCACAAAGAGCGGGCCCACAGTCATCACACCCGCCAGTCTCCCTCACAGACGCAGCAAACGAGCAGCTTTGACTCCGGCATGCAACCGGTGATCCACTCCGCCGCCGTCGGCGAACCCGGCCAAGGCTGGCGATATTTCAGTGATCCAGCCCACGCTCGCGCGATCATGATCAGCCCCGATGGACAGTATTACCTGAGCCGTGGAAAAGGGCCGCAGTGGGTGGCGAACTCACGAAATTGAGAGCGATTCCCCCCCCCCGCCGCGACCGGAAAGATAGCCGCCTGGCGCCATGACATCTGCACAGAAAAATGCGGTGCGAAGACTCCTTGGTAATAATCCGAAACGAGCCGAAATCACACAACGATCAGGTATCCGGAATCATCCGCCAGGCTTTGCTGCAGACCGACCAAACCGAAAATTTACAGATTAGTAATTTCCCTGAGCAGAGTTACCACGAGGAACAATCGGCGCTACAGTCGATCCTAGTCCTTGCGTGACGCGCCAGACTCAACACGACCGCTACGCAGCTCTCTTCCCTTCATTGGGGGGTAGCGCCGCCACTTGCAGCAGTCTCTCTGACGACCTGCCCCCTCCTTCCCACAAGGAGGCAGATCATGTCGCACCACCCCTTCGACCCTGATCGGGATCGCCAGCCCATTTCCCGTCTCGCCGCCCGCCACTCCACCACGCGCCGCCGCATCCTGCAGGCCGGCGGCCTCGCGGCCATCGGCATGCCGTTCTTTCCCCTGAACGCCCTGGCGGCCGACAAGACACTGAAGATCCTGCAATGGAGCCACTTCGTGCCGTCCTACGACACCTGGTTCGATGCCTTCGCCAAGGCCTGGGGCGAAGCCAATGGCGTGCAGGTCGTGGTCGACCACATCAATATCGGCGACCTGGTCACCACGACCACATCCGAGATGTCGGCCGGCTCCGGCCACGACATCATCGAACTGGGCCCCGAGGCCGCCCAGTTCATGCCCAATGTGCTCGACATGGCCGACGTCAATCAACAGGCCGCCAAACAATTCGGCAAGGTGGTCGGCATCATCCCCCGCATCTCCTACAACCCGGTGACCAAGTCCTGGTATGCGTTCTGCCACGGCTGGACCATCGACTGCGGCGACTACCGCCACAGCCTGTGGGACAAGGCGGGGATGGGAAAAGGGCCCGACACCTGGATGGAGCTGCTGGAGGTCGGCGAGAAAATCCGCAAGGATCAAGGCGTGCAGGTCGGCATCGGCCTGTCGCAGGAACTGGACTCGAACATGGTGGCGCGCTCGATCCTGTGGTCCTGGGGCGCCACGGTGCAGGACGAGAACGACAACGTGATCCTGGGCATCGGCGAAAACCGCGCGCGCGCCATCGATGCGGTGAAATACATGGTGGACCTGTACCACCGGACCATGACGCCAGCGGTGTTCGCCTGGAACGCAGCCTCGAACAATCAGGACCTGATCGCGGGCAAGGCCTCGTACATCGTGAACTCGATATCGGCATACCGCTCGGCCCAGCAGACCAAGCCCGAGATCGCCAAGGACGTTTACTTCACCGGCCCGCTGGCCGGCCCCCACGGCGACCGCTGGGCCAATGTGCACGTGCTCTACAACTACATCATCCCCAAGTTCGCCAAGGCGCAGGAGGACACCGCCAAGCGCTTCATCCTGCACCTGACCGAGAACTACGATCAGGCGATGTACCACAGCAAGCTCTACAACACGCCCAGCTATTTCGGCACGGCGGTGCCCGCGGGCGATCGCGGCTATCCGGCGGTCGCGGGGGCGACGACGCTGAAGAACCTCAATGACACGTGGTTCGCCAATGATCCCTTCCGCCTGGAGGGCGAAGCCGAGGGCAAACTGGTTCCGCTCACCAGCGCCACGGAATGGACGACGAACCTGGGCCATCCCGGCTACTCGAACCCGGCGGTCGGCGAGGTGTTCAACACCTTCATCCTGCCCAACATGATGGCCAAGGCTGCGCGCGGCGATCTCACGCCCGAGCAGGCGGTAGACGAGGCCGCCAAACAGGTGCAAGCCATCTACGCGCAGTGGCGCGGGCGCGGCATGATCGGCGGAAAATCCTAAGGAGGCCTCATGGCGAGCCTGAGCATCGAGCACCTGAGCACCACCTACAGCCGCGGCCGGGTCAAGGCCGTCGACGACGTCAGCCTCGAAGTCCCCGACGGGGAGTTTCTGGTGCTGCTCGGAGCCTCGGGCTCGGGCAAGTCCACCCTGATGCGCACCATCGCCGGCCTGGAACGGCCCAGCGCCGGCATCATCCGCATCGACGGCCGGGTCGCCAACGAGGACCCGCCGCGTGTGCGCAACATCGCGATGGTCTTCCAGAGCTACGCGCTGTACCCGCACAAGACCGTCGAGGGCAACATCGCCTTTCCCCTGGAAGCGGCCCGGGTGCCAGCAGCGCAGGCCAAGGAAAAAATCGCGTGGGCGGCCGAGCTGTTCGGCATCGGCCACCTGCTCGGACGCAAGCCGCGCGAACTCTCCGGCGGCGAACGCCAGCGCGTGGCCCTGGCGCGCGCGCTGGTGCGCACGCCCCAGCTGTTCCTGATGGACGAACCGCTGTCGAACCTGGACGCCAAGCTGCGCCATTCGGCGCGGCGCGAATTCAAACGCCTGCACCAGCAAACGGGCATCACCACGCTGTACGTCACGCACGATCAGGTCGAGGCCATGGGCCTGGGCCAGCGGATCGCGGTCATGAACCACGGCCGCCTGCAACAGATCGGCACGCCCCATGAGATCTACCACGAGCCGGCCAATACTTTCGTGGCGCAGTTCATGGGCTCGCCGCCGATGAACCTGATCCCGGAGGACGGCTGGCTGCTGGGCTTCCACCCAGAGGACGCCTGGCGGCCGGACGGTCCGGCGCCCGAGGGGCATTACCCCCTGCCCATCACGATCCGGCAGATCGAGGCGCTGGGCGCCGATACGCTGGTCTACGCGGCGCTGGACGGCGAGCGCGGCGAAATCATTCTGCGGCTGCCCGAGCGCAAGGCCGCGGGGCTGGCGGTCGGTGAATCCGCAATATTCTGCGTGGCGCGAAACAAAATACAACGCTTCGACGCGCGCACGGGGTTGCGCGCCGATCCGGACGGCGGCGCGGCTCCCTGCGCCGCCCCGGACGCGCCACAGCAGGACACGCGCAAAGAGGCGGGATCATGAGCGCGCCGCGCCTCACACTGGCGCAACGCGACACGCTGCTGGCCATGGGCATGGTGCTGCCCGCCATCCTCTACATCACCCTGCTGCTGGGCATCCCGATCATCCTGGCAGTGATCTACAGCCTGAACGATGTCACCACCGGCAGCCCGGTCATGCGCTTCATCGGCCTGGAAAATTTCCGGGCGCTGCTGGATACGCCGGACTTCATGCGCGCCATCGGCAATACTTTCAACATCACCATCAGCACGCTCATCGGCGTGCTGATCCTGGGCACGATCCAGGCGGAACTGCTGGTGCGGCCTTTGCGGGGCAAGTGGCTGATCCGGTTCCTGATCCTGCTGCCGTGGACGGCGCCAGCCTCGCTCAGCGCGATCGCCTGGCTGTGGATGCTGGATTCGACGTTCAGCCCGCTCGACTGGATCCTGCGTGGCCTCGGGCTGCTGGGCCATCCGGGCGCCTTGTTCGGGGATTTCGACAATACGTTCTGGCTGGGCCGCAGCGGCCTGGCGCTGTTTTCCATCATCCTGGTCAATGTCTGGCGCCTGCTGCCTCTGGCCACGGTCATCATCCTGGCGGGGCTCAACAGCCTGCCGCGCGACATCCTCGAACAGTCCGAGATCGACGGCGCGGGCTATTTCCGGCGGATGTTCCAGGTCATCCTGCCGATGCTGGCCCCGGTATTCGGCGTGACGATCCTGTTCACCTTCGTCTTTGTCTTCACCGACATCGTCACGGTGTTCATCCTGACGCGGGGCGGCCCGGCCAACGCCACGCAGGTCCTGCCGACACTGGCGTTCTTCACCGGGGTGCAGGGCGGATCGCTGGGGCGCGGCGCGGCCACCGCGCTGTTCCTGCTGCCGGTGCTGGCGGCAGTCTCGATCCTGATCCTCTCATTGATCCGCAGGCGGGAGATCTGACCATGCCAGCCACCCCTGTCCAGACCAGCCAACCGGCACGCCACCCGGCCCGCACGGGCGGCCTATACCTCGCCACGGCGCTGTTCGTGGCGTTCGCCGCCCTGCCCTTCTACGTGATGCTGATCACCAGCTTCAAGACGCAGGCGGACATTTTCTCGCCAGAGGTCAATCCATTCTGGTTCTCGCAAGCGCCGACCCTGAGCAACCTGCGCCTGCTGTTCGAGCAGACGCAATTCCTGCAATGGCTGCTGAACACCGCCGGCGTCGGTCTGGCGGTGGTGGTCATCACCCTGATCCTGTCGGTGCCGGCGGCCTACGGCCTGGCGCGCATCGCGGGCGGCTGGGGCGAAACCCTCGGGATCGGCATATTCCTGAGCTATCTGGTGCCGCCCACGCTGCTGTTCATCCCCTTTTCCAAAGTGATCGCCTTCCTCGGCCTGCAAAACTCTCTGTGGGCGCTGATCGTGGCCTATCCGACCTTCACGGTGCCGTTCTGCACCTGGCTGCTGATGGGGTTCTTCAAGGGGATTCCGCGCGACATCGAGGAGCAGGCCATGATCGACGGCCACGGCCGGTTCAGCGCCTTCGTCCATGTGGTACTGCCGCTGGCGCTGCCCGGACTGATGACGGTGGTGGTGTTCGCCTTCACGCTATCGACCAGCGAATTCATCTATGCCCTGGCCTTCGTCACGCATACCGCCGACAAGACCATCAGCATCGCCGTGCCCACCGAACTGATCCGCGGCGACGTCTACCACTGGGGGCCGCTGCTGGCGGGCGCCCTGATCGCCAGCATCCCGGTCGCGGTGCTGTATACGTTCTTTATCGACCAACTGGTGGCGGGTCTGACTGCCGTTGCGCGGGATTGAGGCGGGCGGCGCGACGCTGGTCCCTGCGCCGCACATACCAGTGATGCGCCCGGTCGAGATACAGGTAGATCACCGGCGTGGTGAACAGGGTCATCGCCTGCGACACGATCAAGCCGCCGACCATGGCGTAGCCCAGGGGTTGACGCAACTCGGAGCCCGCCCCGGTGCCCAGCATCAAGGGCAGGCCGGCCAGCAGCGCGCACAGGGTGGTCATCATGATGGGCCTGAACCGCAGCAGGCAGGCCTCGTAGATGGCGTCGCGCGGCGACAGGCCGCGCTCGCGTTCCGCATGCAGGGCAAAGTCGATCATCATGATGCCGTTTTTCTTGACGATGCCGATCAGCAGGATGATGCCGATCAGCGCGATCACGGTAAAGTCGAAGCCGCTGGCCATGAGAATCAGCAGCGCCCCGACGCCGGCCGAGGGCAGCGTCGACAGGATGGTCAGCGGATGGATATAGGATTCATAGAGCAGGCCGAGCACGATGTAGACCGCGATCAGGGCCGCCGCGATCAAGTAGGGCTGGGAGGCCAGGGAGCTCTCGAAGGCCTGGGCCGTACCCTGGAACGAACCGACCAGGCCCTGCGGTGGCGCTATCTCGGCCTCGACACGCCTGATCGCGCTCACCGCATCGCCCAGCGAGGCGCCCTCGGCGAGGTTGAATGACAGGGTGACCGCCGGGAACTGGCCCTGGTGATTGATCGACAGGTAGCCGGATTCCGAAATATCGACGCGCACCAGACTCGACAGCGGCACCTGCTGCCCGGTCAGCGGCGAGGTGATGCGCAGCTTGGAAAACAGGTCTGGATCGCGCTGCAGCGCCGGGGTGACCTCGAGGATGACCTGATAGCTGTTGATCTGAGTAAAGTACTGAGCCACCTGGCGCTGGCCAATGGCGTTGTAGATGGTGTTATCAATGAGGGCCGGCGAAATCCCCAGGCTGGCGGCGCGCGCCCGGTCGATGGTCACCACGGCAGTGGCGGCCTGATTCTGCTGATCGCTGCCGACGTCGACGAGTTGCGGCAGGTCGTGCAAGCGCGCGAGCAGGCGCGGCGCCCAGGTGTTGAGTTCTTCGAGGTCGGCGTCCATGAGCGTGTATTGGTACTGAGTCCGCGCAAGACGCCCGCCGACGTTGATGTCCTGGCCGGCCTGCATGAACAGGCGCACACCCGGCACCTTGTCCAGTTCGGGGCGCAGCCTGGCCATGACCTCCTGCACCGACGCCTTGCGCCCCTCGCTCTTGGGGCGCAGGCTGATGAAAAACCGTCCCATGTTGAGGGTCGGCTGATTGCTGCTCATGCCATAGGCCATGACGTCAGGATCCCGGCCCACCACCTCGGCCAGAGCCATCAGACGATCGTTCATGGCCTCAAAGGAAGCCTCCTGCGAGGTTTCGGCCATGCCGGCAATGAAACCCGTGTCCTGCTCGGGAAAGAAGCCCTTGGGAATGACGATGAACAAGGCCACAGTGGCGGCCACGGTGGCCATGAAAGCGCACAGGGTCATGAAGCTGTGGCGCAGGACCACATCCAGGCCGCGCCGGTACAAGCCCAGCATCCAATCGAAACCGCGTTCAAAAAAAAGGTACAGACGTCCATGCGAGCGCTCATTGGCCTTGAGATAGCGCGAGCACAGCATGGGGGTGAGCGTCAGCGACACCAGGACCGACATCATCACGGCGATGCTGACGGTCATGGCAAATTCCCGGAAAAGCCGGCCGACGATACCGCCCATCAGCAGCAGCGGAATGAACACGGCGACCAGCGAAACCGAAATCGAGACGATGGTGAAACCGATCTCGCGCGATCCTTTCAGGGCCGCCTCCATCGGCGGCATGCCCTCCTCGACATGCCGATAGATGTTCTCGAGCATGACGATGGCGTCATCGACCACGAAACCCACGGAAATCGTCAACGCCATCAAGGAGAGGTTGTCCAGACTGTAGCCGAGCAAATACATCACGGCGATGGTGCCCATCAAGGCCAGCGGGACGGTGACGCTGGGGATCAGGGTGCCGGCCAGGTTGCGCAGGAACATGAAAATCACCATCACCACCAGGGCGATGGACAGCAGCAGCGTCATCTCGACCTCATGTACCGAGGCGCGAATGTTCTGGGTCCGGTCGATCAGGGTGCTCACGTGCACAGTGGGCGGTATCGAGGCCATGAGGCGCGGCATCGCGGCCTGGATGCGCTCGACCGTATCGAGCACGTTGGCGCCGGGCTGCTTGGTGATGCCGATCATCAGAGAACGCCCGTCGATGGCGCGATCCCCGGCGCTCGCCGCGGAGCCGCCGAACGCCCAGGCGGCCTGCTTGTTGTCCTCGGGGCCAGGCACGGCCACCCCCACATCACGCACCCGGATCGGCGCGCCATCGCGATAGGCCAGCACCACATCGTTCCAGGGCTCGACCGACAGGATCTGGTCGTTGGTGTAGACGGAGTAACTCTGTGAAGGCCCGCTGATCATGCCCTTGGGCTGGTTGACCGTGGAGGTGGCGATCACCCCGCGGATGGCCTCCAGGTCCAGGCCCAGGCTGGCGAGCTTGACCGGATCAACCTGGATGCGAATCGCGGGTTTCTGCTGCCCCCAGATATTGACCAGGCCAACCCCCTCGATCTGCGAAAGCTGCTGGGCAAAGATATTGTCGGCGTAGTCATTCACCTCGGTGATCGGCAGCACGTCGGATTGAATGGTGAGGATCAGAATCGAGAAATCGGCCGGGTTGACCTTGCGAAAGGTCGGCGGATTCGGCAGGTTGGCGGGCAATTGCCTGGCAGCCGCGTTGATCGCGGTCTGCACATCCAGGGCAGCGCCGTCGATGTTGCGATCCAGCTCGAATTGCAAAGTGATGCTGGTCGTCCCGGAGGTATTCTGGGAGGTCATCTGCGACAGACCGGCGATCGTCGAGAACTGGCGTTCGAGCGGCTGGGCGACGCTGGTGGCCATGGTTTCGGGATCGCCCCCCGGCAGTTGCGCCGTTACCTGGATGGTGGGGAAATCGACCTGGGGCAGCGATGCCACGGGCAGCAGCGGAAACGCCGCCACCCCCAGCAAGAGCAGGGCGAGGGCCAGCAGAGTGGTGCCGATAGGCCGCCGGATGAAAATCGACGAGACGTTCAAGGCTTGGCCCCCTCGGAGGCATCACCACCCTGATTTTCAGGCCCGTCGGCAGCAACCTGGGCCACGTGGGCGCCAGGGCGGACCTTATACTGGCCATCGGTGATGACGCGCTCGCCTGCGGACAGGCCTTTGGCGATCACCGCGAACTCGTCCTGGATCCTGGCAATCCCAACCGGCTGGATGCGGGCGACGCCGCCCTCGTCCACCACATACACCAGAGGCCCCTCCGGACCGCGCTGCACGGCGCGCGCGGGGATGATCAAGGCATTGGGCTGCTCGCCGAGGATCAGGCGCATATCCACATACTGGCCGGGCCACAGCACATGGCCAGGATTGTCGAAGTGCGCTTTCAATTGCAAGGTGCCGCTTTGCGGATCGATCTGATTGTTGACCAGGACCACCCGGCCCTCGGCCAGCGGCTGATCGCCGCCGCTGGCATAGGCCACGGCCTGCAAAGCCCGCCCCTCGCGCAAGGCCCGGTTGACGTCCGCAAAGAGGCTATCGGGCACCGTGAAAGACACCGCGATCGGATCAATCTGGTTGATGACCACCACACCCTGGTCGGAGCCCGCGCGCACGATGTTGCCGGGATCGATCAGCAGCGCGCCCGTGCGCCCGCTGATAGGGGCAGTGATACGGGTATAGGAAAGCTGGGTGTGCGCCGCCGCGACCTGCGCTGCATCCGCGAGCAGTGCCGCCTGCAATTGCGCGACCTCGGCGCGCTGGGCATCCAGTATCTGCTGAGTAACCGCATCCCGTTTGACCAGCGCCTCATAGCGGCGCAAGTCCCGCTGCGCATAGTCCAGCGATGCGCGATCGCGCGTCTGCTGGGCCAGGGCCTGGTCGAGCTGCGCCTTTTGCACACGATCGTCGAGCTGCGCGATGAGCTGGCCCTTGACGACATCCTGCCCCTCGGTGAATCCGACCTGCTCGAGCTGCCCGTCGATGCGCGCCTGTACCGTCACGCTGGCCAGGGCCTGCACATTGCCGACCCCCAGCACCCGGATGGGGACATCGCGCTGCTCGACCTGCGCGATACGCACGGGCACCGCATCGGCAGCGGCCGCAGGAGCGGATACGGCCCGCTGACGGCTGCCGAACCAGATGGCTGCGCCCAGGATCAACAGGATCGGCAAACCCAGATAGAGAATCGAGCGGCGGGTGGAGGACGGGGCTATGGACGACGAGTCTTGATGGGGGGGCTGGCGCATGTTCACGTTCGAGCGTATCGGATTCATCGAATGTCACATGAGTATAAGGTTTGTTTCCTCCAAGGGATGACCGTCAAAAAAAAAGATATTAAGGAAAATAGTAAGGCTATTTAAAAGGCCCCCACGCTGCGCCTGCGGCTTGCTGCCCCCCAAGGGGGCGCTTTTTG
>JBEBRQ010000022.1:0-47062 GCA_040394755.1 Castellaniella defragrans
ATCGAACCACCGACACAAGGATTTTCAATCCTCTGCTCTACCGACTGAGCTACCGGGCCAAGACGCGAAATCATACACGAAAAAACGACGATCCGCATTCGGATCTTTCTCGGGGGTGCTCGCGGCCGCCGTCAGGCGTTTATAATGCGAGTTGTCATTCTTGTGTAGATGTTTCTGGGTATGTCGGTCGACGTCCTCACCTTCGGGCTGAACCACGTTTCCGCGCCGGTCTCGGTGCGGGAGCGCGTGTCGTTTCCGCTCGATGTGCTCAAGCCCGCTCTGGCGGGGCTGCGTTCGGCCTTCGGCAGCGCGGTGCGCGAGGCGGCGATTCTGTCGACCTGCAATCGCACCGAGGTCTATTGCGCCGCCGACCCAGGCGTTAGTGAGCGCCTGCCTGCCTGGCTGGCCGAGTTCAACCGGCTAGAGGCTGGCGTTCTGGTGCCGCATGTCTATCGCTACCAGCACAACGATGCCGTGCGCCATGCTTTCCGGGTGGCGAGCGGCTTGGATTCGATGGTGTTGGGCGAGCCTCAGATCCTCGGTCAGATGAAATCCGCCGTGCGTGCTGCCGAGGAGGCGGGCACGCTGGGTACTCTGCTGCATCAGTTGTTCCAGCGCACGTTCTCGGTCGCCAAAGAGGTCCGCTCGCAGACCGCCATCGGCGCCCATTCCGTGTCCATGGCGGCCGCCGCCGTGCGTTTGGCCGAACGTGTCCTGGGCGATCTGTCACAGGCCAGTGTGCTGTTCATTGGTGCGGGCGAGATGATCGAGCTTTGCGCCACCCACTTTGCCGCGGTGCATCCGCGTCGGATGGCGGTGGCCAATCGCACGTCCGAGCGCGCCGAGGTCCTCGCGGGCCGTTTCGACGCCTGTACGGTCAAGCTCTCCGACCTGCCCAACCATCTGTCGGAATATGATGTGGTCGTTTCCTGTACGGCCAGTTCTTTGCCTATCCTCGGCCTGGGGATGGTCGAAAGGGCGGCGCGCGCGCGCCGCCATCGTCCGATGGTGATGATTGATTTGGCTGTGCCGCGCGATATCGAGGTCGAGGCCGGGCGCCTGGCCGACGTCTATCTGTATACCGTGGACGATCTGGGCCGCATGGTCCAGAGCGGCACGGATGCGCGCCGCGCCGCGGTAGTGCAGGCCGAGGCCATCATCGAGACGCGCGTCCAGAATTTCATGCATTGGTTGAGCCGGCGCGAGATCGTGCCGGCGATCATCGATTTCCAGCTTGGCGCCGATGCGCTGCGCCAGGCCGAACTGGATCGCGCGCGGCGCCTGCTGGCGCGTGGCGAGGATCCGCAGGCGGTGCTGGACCTGCTCGCCCACGGCCTGACCCAGAAATTCATGCACGGGCCGCTGGCGGCCCTCAATCGCAGCGAGGGTGTCGAGCGCCAGCAATTGCTGGGTATGCTGCCGCGCCTCACCGAAGCCGGCACCCGTCGCCGGTAGCGACGCTCCCCACGATCCGCGTCCCCGCCGGGGTGGACATGCCTGTGTCCTCCGGCCTCCGAACCCGTTGTACTGGATGATCCCACGATGAAACCCTCGATGCGCAGCCGGCTGGAACAATTGGCCCATCGGTTGATTGAGATCGATGCGCTGCTGGCCGAGCCCGATGGCGCCGACGATCTGGACCGCTTTCGCAAGCTCACGCGCGAGCGCGCGGAGCTCGAGCCGGTGGTCGAGGCTTTCACGGCGTGGCAGCGGGCCGAGGCTGATCGCGAGGGTGCGCGTGAACTCATGTCCGATCCCGAAATGAAGGACATGGCACAGGAGGAACTGGAGGCGGCCGATGCGCGCCTGGAGGCGCTGGAGGGCGATCTGCGGGTGCTGCTGCTGCCGCGCGATCCCGATGATGACCGCAGCGTGTTCCTGGAAATCCGCGCCGGGACCGGCGGCGACGAAAGCGCGCTGTTCGCGGGTGATCTGCTGCGGATGTACATGCGCTACGCCGAGCGCCAGGGCTGGCGGGTGGAGTTCATGTCCGAGAGCGGCGCCGAGCTGGGCGGCTATAAAGAGGTCATCGTGCATGTCGAGGGCGATGGCGTCTATGGCCGCCTGAAATTCGAGTCGGGTGCCCACCGCGTGCAGCGCGTGCCGGAGACCGAGGCGCAGGGCCGGGTGCATACCTCGGCCTGTACCGTGGCGGTGATGCCCGAGGCCGACGCGCTGGCCGATATCCAGATCAATCCCAACGATTTGCGCATCGATACCTTCCGCGCCAGCGGCGCCGGCGGGCAGCACATCAACAAGACGGACTCGGCGGTGCGCATCACCCATTTGCCCACGGGGCTGGTGGTGGAATGCCAGGACGATCGTTCGCAGCACCGGAACAAGGACAAGGCCATGCAGGTGCTGGCCGCGCGTCTGAAGGACCGGCAGCAGCAGGAGGCGCATGCGCGCGAAGCCGCGCAGCGCAAGAGCCTGGTGGGGTCGGGCGACCGCTCCGAGCGCATCCGCACCTACAACTATCCCCAAGGGCGGATGACGGATCATCGCATCAATCTGACGCTGTACAAGCTCGGTCAGATCATGGATGGGGATCTGACCGAGCTCATCGATGCGCTGCTGGCTGAGTACCAGGCCGGGCAGCTGGCCGCCCTGGCCCTGGACTGACAGGAGATCGCCCTGGAGCCCGATTCGCTCGATCACAAGGTGTATGGCGCGGCCAGGCCCGATACGCTGCGCGGCCGGCTTGCGGCCAGCCCGTTGCCCCGGCTCGAGGCGCATATGCTGTGGCAGCGGGTGCTGGGGGTATCCCGCAGCTGGCTGATCGCCCATGACACCGATCCCCTGGACTCTCCGCATCTGGCGGCTTATGAGGCCCTCGAGGCGCGCCGCATCGCGGGCGAGCCCATGGCCTATATTCTGGAGCGGCGCGAGTTCCTCGGCCGCGAGTTCCGCGTGACGCCCGATGTCCTGATCCCCCGGCCCGATACCGAACTGTTGGTCGAGACCGCCTTGGCGGTGCTGGCGGGGCGCGCCGCGCCGCGCGTGCTGGACCTGGGGACGGGCAGCGGTGCCGTGGCGATTTCGATCGCCCTGGCGCGGCCCGATGCCCGGGTGGCGGCGACCGACATCAGTCCGGCAGCCCTGGCGGTCGCGGCTGAAAATGCACGGACTTTAGGGGCATCGCTACTGTTTTTTCATGGGAATTGGTACGATAGCCTCTTGGAATCGGCGCCATACGACCTCATCGTTTCCAATCCGCCATACATTCACGAGCAGGACCCGCATCTGAGGCGAGGCGACCTGCGCTTTGAGCCTGCGATGGCGCTCACGGATGGCGCCGACGGTTTGTCGGCGTTGCGCGTGATCATTGACGGGGCGCCGCAGCGCTTGGCGTCGTCTGGCGTGGTGTGCGTCGAGCACGGCTGGAAACAGGCCGGCGCGGTGCGCGAGTTGATGCGGCGCCGAGGTTTTGCCGATATCGCCAGTCTTCGGGATCTGGCGGGCATCGAGCGGGTGACACAGGGTCGCCTGTCGTTTTAATCATTACACTTTCTGGTAGATCACCATGAGCGAAGAAGTCCAATCCGAAGTCCAGGCATTCATCCGCGAGACAGTCACGGGCAATCCGGTCGTCCTGTTCATGAAAGGCACGGCGCAGTTTCCGCAATGCGGGTTTTCGGCGCGCGCGATCCAGGTTCTCAAGGCGGTGGGCGTGACCAAGCTGGTCACGGTCAATGTGCTCGAGGATGCCGAAGTCCGCCAGGGCATCAAGGATTACGCCAACTGGCCGACGATCCCCCAGCTCTACGTCAAGGGCGAATTCGTCGGCGGGACGGACATCATGTCCGAGATGTATGAAAAGGGTGAACTCGCCGAGGTTCTGAAGGAAGCCGGGGCCATCGAGTGACCACGCGCCGACTGATCGTCGGCATCAGCGGGGCGACGGGCGCGCAGTATGCGATCCGCCTGTTGCGGCTCGCGCGCGAGCTGGGCACGGTCGAGACCCACCTGGTGGTGTCCTCGGCCGGTATGCTCAATATTCGCCACGAACTGGGCATGACACGTCAGGCGGTGCATGCGCTGGCCGATCATGCCTACAGTCATCGCGATGTGGGCGCGGCGCTGGCCAGCGGCGGATTCGCGACCGCGGGCATGGTGATTGCGCCGTGTTCCATGCGGACCTTGGCGGCCGTGGCTCACGGCCTGTCCGACAATCTGCTGACGCGAGCGGCCGATGTGACCCTCAAAGAGCGTCGGCGCCTGGTGTTGCTGCTGCGGGAAACCCCGTTGAATCTCGCGCATTTGCGCAATATGACCGCAGTGACTGAAATGGGCGGCGTGGTGTTTCCGCCGGTGCCGGCGTTCTACATGCGGCCACGAACCCTGGATGAGATGGTCGATCATACGGTTTGCCGTGTGCTCGATCTGTTCGGCATCGAGACGCCGGGCCCTCGCTGGGAGGGTATGGAAGGATTTTCCGGGTTTTCTGCCTGATTGTTGGCGTGGAGCATTCAAGCGGTCATACTTCCTGGACAAACTTTCCTAGGACGAAACCACAGGAGGTCGACCATGACAGAGACAGCCCAACGCCCCGAGCTTGCCGCTATCCGCGAACACATGATCATCGATGGGCAGGCCTGCGCCCAGGGCGATGGCCGTTTGCCGGTGCATGATCCCGCCACTGGCGAGGTCATCGCCCAGCAGGTCGAGGCGGGTCCTGTCCAGGTCGACCAGGCGGTGCGGGCCGCCAGGCGGGCCTTTGAGTCGCCGGCTTGGCGCGACATGTTGCCGGCCGGCCGCGAGCGCCTGCTGCTCGCGCTGGCCAATCGGGTCGAGGCCGAGGGCGAGGCCCTGGCGCGGCTCGAAACCCTCAACAACGGCAAGCTGCTCGCCCTGTCCCAGGGGCTGGAGGTCGGTTCCGGCGCGCAGTGGTTGCGCTACATGGCGGGCTGGGCAACCAAGCTTTCCGGCGATACCCTGGACTTGTCCATCTCGTTTCCCCCCGGGGTCAAGTATCACGCCTATACGCGGCCCGAGCCCGTGGGCGTGGTGGCCTCGATCGTGCCGTGGAATTTTCCCCTGTTGATGGCCATCTGGAAGATCGCCCCCGCGCTGGCGGCCGGTTGCACGGTAGTGCTCAAACCTGCCGAGGAAACCCCTCTGACCGCGATCCGGCTGGCGGAACTCGCGCTCGAGGTCGGATTTCCGCCCGGCGTCCTGAATGTGATCACAGGCCGGGGCGAGGTCACGGGCGCCGCCCTCGTCGCGCATCCCGGCGTGGACAAGATCTCTTTCACCGGCTCGACCGAGGTGGGCAAGCTCATTGGCCATGCCGCCATGGACAGCATGAAACGCGTTTCGCTGGAGCTGGGCGGCAAGTCCCCGGTCGTCATCATGGATGATTGCGATGTCGAGCAGGCGGTCCGGGGGGCGGCTGGAGCGATTTTTTTCAATCAGGGGCAGGTCTGCACGGCCGGTTCCAGGGTATTCATCCAGGCGGGCATCTACGACCGTGTGGTCGAGGGCCTGGCTGCTGCGGCCGGCAGCCTCAAGCTGGGTTCGGGTTTCGATCCGGGCGCCCAGATCGGGCCCATGATCTCGGCGCGCCATCGGGAGCGTGTCGCTGGCTATATCGATGCGGGTCGCGCGAGTGGTGCGCGGTTGCTGGCGGGCGGGCAGCCCTGGGAGGGCCCTGGCTATTTCGTCCGCCCGGCAGTGTTTGCCGATGCGGCGCCGGATGCCGCCATCGTTCGCGAGGAAATTTTCGGCCCGGTGGTGGTGGCTGCGCGTTTTCGCGACGAGGACGAGGCGGTCGCCCTGGCCAATGACACCTGCTTCGGTCTGGGCGCCAGCATCTGGAGCAATGACCTGGGCCGCGTCCAGCGCCTGGTGCCGCGCATCCAGGCGGGTACGGTCTGGGTCAATACGCACAATATGCTCGATCCGCACATGCCTTTCGGCGGCTTCAAACAGTCGGGCATCGGTCGCGAGCATGGGCGCGCGGCGGTCGAGGCTTATCTGGAAACCAAGTCGGTTTGCATTGCTTATCCCGCCGCGTAGCGGCCCTGCCCGGGGTTATCCCCGGGCGTCCGCGCGCCGGCTGATGGCCAGGGCGAGGGCGATGCCCGTGAGCGCATAGGCGCCGGTCGCCAGCCAGGTCCATTGCCAGCCGCCAGCGAGGTTTGCGACCCAGGCGACCACGGGTGGTCCTGAAAACTGGCCCAGGGACGAGCATTGCTGCATCCAGCCCACGGTGGTCGTGGTCGTCTGCGGGGTCGGGGCCAGGGCGATGGCCAGTACGAACAAGGTCGTCGGAATCAGGCCGCCGACAGCCGAGAACACCAGGATCGCGGCGAACTGCGCGGCGGCCGGCAGGCCGGCGCCGAAGGCGGCGAAGGCACAGACGATCATGGTGCCCAGGCCGATCATGATGAGCCGGCGCGCGGGCAGGCCCGCGTGCAGGAAACGTCCGGCCAGCAGGTTGCCGATGATGTTGGCTCCGGCCACCAGGGCCGTCAGCAGGCCCGCCGTCGTGCCGGCGATGCCCTCGGCCGCATAGATGGTGGGCAGGAATCCGATGACGGCAATCCATTGCGCTGCATAGGCGCCGAAGATCAAGGCGATCATCCAGACATCGCGTGAGCTGAGCGTCAGGCGCACCATGTGCGGGATGGGCTGTCGGGCCGGGGCGGGGTGGCCGGCGGGGATGTGTGGTGCGCGCGGGTCGGCCGGGACCAGCGCCCTGATCAGCAGCAGCACGGCAAAAGTGAACGCGCCCAGCAGGGTCCACAGCATGCGCCAGTCGCCCAGGGTCAGCAGCCAGGCGCCCGCGACCAGAATGACCACGGTGCCGGTCGGCATGTAGCAGCTCCACAGGCTCATGATGCGGCTGAGGTCGGTGGGCGGCACCAGGCGCCGGATCAGCGAGGGCACTGGCATGACGACCATCAGGAATCCGCAGCCTTCGATGCCCCGGAATAACAGGAGCATGGTGGCGGTATGGAAAAAGGTGCTGGCGATCGAGGCGGTCGCGAGGATCGCCAGGCCGATCATCACGCAACGGCGCAGGCCGATGCGCTCGGCGACCAATCCGATGAGCAGGCCCAGGGTCATGCCACCCATCTGCACGATGGACAGCAGAAAACCGGATGCCACGAGATCCAGACCGAATTCGGTTCGCAGCGCCGGCAGCGCCGGGGGCAGTTTCCAGATGTGCAGGGCTGTGCAGATGCCGGCCAGCACCAGGCACAGGGCAGCCCGGATCGCATGGGGAAAATCGGTGGAGGTGGACATCATGGCCCTTTGGCGAGTGCGTGCGCGCATCATGCGGGAACCTGGCGCGGCAGCCAGCGCCAGAACATATAGGCTGCCAGGTACCCCAGGCCGCCGATGGCCAGGATGCCGGCGGCCAGCGACAGAGCGGCGGTCATGGCCGAGAGCAGCAGCGGCCCGCCGCTGCCGCCCAGATCGGTGATGAGGCGCCACGTGCCCAGGAATTGCATGCGCCCTTCATTCGGGGAAGCATCGGCGCCGATGGTCATGATGATGCCCGAGCCGATCCCGTTGCCCAGGCCCAGCAGCATGCTGACCGCCATCAGGGTTGCAAGGCCGTATGAGAGAGGCATCAGCAGCAGGGCGGTGCCCATGATCAGCATGGAGGGTATGGCGATCCAGAGCCGGCCTCGCATGTCCATGATTTTGCCGGCGGGATAGAACAGCAGCATGTCCACGCCGCCCATGATGCCGTAGATCAGGGTGGTGGTGGTGGCGTCCAGGCCGATGTGGTCGGCCCACAGGGGAATGACGATCTGGCGACAGGCCCGGAGCGCCGACACCAGGGCGGTTGCCAGGCCCAGGGTGATGAATACGTGCGCGTGGCGTCGCATCATCTCGCCAATGGCGATTTGCTGTGCCGAGGCGCGCTGCTTGCGGTCGCCCGGCAGCTCGGGAATCAGCAGCGACAGCAGACCCGCGCCCAGGACGGCCAGGGCGGCTGCCCAGTAGGCGCCGTTCAGGCCGAGGACATGGATGAAGCCGGCGGCGATGAAAGGCCCGAAGAACAGACCGATGCGCATGGTGCCGCCCAGCGTCGACATGGCGCGCGCGCGCATCGGCAGGGGGACGGCCTCGACCAGGTAGGTCTGGCGGGCGAGCAGGAAAACGGCGCTGGCCATGCCGATCATGAACACGCCGATCCCGAACAACCAGGGCTCGTGGGCCAGCAGGCACAGGGCCAGTGCCACCAGGCTGAAGGCGGATGCCCCGACCATGGCGCGGCGCTCGCCGAAGCGGGCGGCGAGGGCGGCGGCTGGCAGGTTGGCCAGCAGCGATCCGATGCCGACC
This sequence comes from Castellaniella defragrans, assembly GCA_040394755.1. Lineage (GTDB taxonomy): Bacteria > Pseudomonadota > Gammaproteobacteria > Burkholderiales > Burkholderiaceae_B > Castellaniella > Castellaniella defragrans_A. Next base: position 8,302 of record JBEBRQ010000022.1, read on the forward strand.
AGGGCGACGATGAAGCTGGCCCATGCCGCCGAGGCGCCCAGTTCCCGGGCGCTGAGCGCCAGCACGGGAAACATGGCGCCTTCGCCCAGGCCGAACAGCAGCGAGGGGCCAAAGGCGGCCAGCGCGATCTTGCGCAGACTGAACGAAGGGCTGGATTCCCGCACTAATATCCCGTCTGATGAATTCTCATGTTCAAATCCAGAGTCTGCGCAAACCCCTGCCGTGTTGCGCATTCCCGCGACGGCATGGGCGGTCGCCGTGGTTCACGCCCTGCCTCTCGGGGCCATTCTTCCGGACTTCGAAAGTATGGCGCTGCCCAGGCGGGCCACCGCGGCAACCCTGGTTTCCAAAGGGGCCTATTCTTGCATATCTGGCGTGGGGCGGTGCCCTTTTTCGCGGCGGCCGGCCTTCGGGAGGCTGTCATCGACCGCAGGCAGTTCCACCCCGGGGATCCGGTCCAGCGACGCATCCAGCAGGCGATCGATCTGGGCGTAGGTCTGGTCGATGAGCTCATGCCCGATGGCCTGCTCGATCAATTGGTACTGGGTCTCTACCAGGGGCGCGATCCGACCGTACAATTCCTGGCCCCTGGGTGTCAGGCGGATGATTGCGCGCCGCTGATCGTGCACGGCGCGTTGGCGCGCGATCAGCCCCATGGTTTGCATGCGCGCCAGTACACCGGCCATGCTGGGGCTGAGGATCTGGCAGGATTGGCAAAGCTGGTTGGGCTCCATCGCGCCGTTTTCTTCGAGGCTGCGCACGATGCGCCATTGCTGGTCGGTGAGTCCGAAGTGGTTGAGAATGATCCGGAAATGGACAAGCAGAGCTTCACGCGCCTTGAGCAGGAGTTGCGGGAGGTTCCGGTGCGTGATGGTTGACGGCATGAAGATTCATGGTGAAAAACTTGACCTATTAACATAATAATCCTACCATCCGATAAAAGCTAATATATTAGTTATATGGCAGTCGGCGATACTGAATGATGTTCGTGGGGCCAGCGCCCGTCATGGAGGAAAGACATGATGAAGAACCTGTTCTGGACTTTTGCCTTGTCGCTGGCCGCCGCGGCGCCGGTTTCGGCCAGTGAAGTCACCTTGAAAATCGCCCATTTCCTGCCAGCGGGCACACCTGCGCAGCAGAAGGTGCTCGAACCCTGGTGCGCGGAACTGGGCCAGGCCTCGGGTGGCCGGATTGCCTGCCAGTTCTATCCGGCGATGCAGTTGGGCGGCACCCCTGGGCAATTGGTCGATCAGGCCCTGCACGGGGTGGCCGACATCGTCTGGACCGCGCCTGGGTATTCAGCGGGTCGTTTTCCGGTGACCGAGGCGATCGAGCTGCCTTTCGTGGTCAGGGATGCGCGCTCGGGCAGCCGCGCGGCCTGGAATTTCTATCAGCAACATGCCCGCGGCGAGTTCTCGAAATATCATGTCCTGGCGATGCATGTCGATGGCGGGGTGGCGCTGCACACGGCGAACAGGCCCATTGCGCGGCTCGAGGACATCAAGGGATTGAAGCTGCGGACTCCCACGCGCATGGCTTCCAGGACGCTGTCGGCCCTTGGCGGGGAACCCGTGTCCATGCCTCCCGGGCAGGTGACCGAGGCGATTTCCAAGGGGGTGGTCGATGGTGCGATGGGCGCCTGGGAGGTCGTGCTGCCCACGCGGCTGGACGAGGTGACCAGGTACCACATCCAGCCGGCGGCTGGCCAGACCTATCCATCGGCGACGGTGTTGGCATTGTTGATGAACAAGGAAAAGTACGAAGGCCTGCCAGCGGACCTGAAGGCGTTGATCGACGAGCGCAGCGGCATGCCCTTGGTCGAGCGGTTCGGCACGGTCTGGGATGAGGTGGCCGTCGATGCCCGCGAGCGTGTGCTGGCGGCGGGCGGTCAGGTGCTGGATATCGGCGCCGCCGACCTCGAAGCCATGAAGAACGCCGCCCGTCCGGTCGAGCAGAAATGGCGTGCTGAAATCAGTAAAAAGGGCCTGGATGGCGCTGGATTATCGGAAGCCGCCTACGCCCTGGCTCGTGACTGAGGAGGGCTCATCATGGCAGTCATGAAAACAATCGCCCGGTGGGATGGCGAGGCGCCGACCCTCAAGCGCCTGGCGCCGCTGCCTGTGGGCATGAATCTCTTTATCATCAACAAGTTTGCAAAGGATGTGCCCATGAGGGAAACCGCGCTGGATGTGGCGCCCTTCCTGGTTTCGGACTTTGCGCGGATCGTCCTGCTGGCGTTCTTTCCCGGCATCGGCCTGTGGCTGATCCGCGCACTGGGCTGACCAGGCAGAATGTTGGGGGAACCGAGGCTCTAACCGGACATGCCATGACAACAGATTTCGTTCCGAGTCCCGGCGCTGCCGTCTACGGCGTCATCATGAATGACCGGGTGAGTCTCGCCCGGATGGGCGAGGCCGCGGCGCAGCCGCCCTACAATGGCCTGCCCGAGGCGCCGGTGTTGTACATCAAGCCGCGCAATACCTGGGCGCGTCTCGGGGCGGAGATCGCCCTGCCCCGGGGCGAGGCGCGCGTCGAGGTCGGCGCGGTCGTGGGCCTGAGAATGGGGGCGGATGCCGCCCGGCTGACCCCGGAGACTGCGCTTGGCCGGGTCGATGCCTGTCTGCTGGCGGCCGACCTCAGTTTGCCGCACGAGGACTACTTCCGCCCCGCAATCCGGCAGAAATGTTTCGACGGTGCCTTGCCGATGGTTTTGCTGGACGGTCTGGCAGTCAATCGCCTGCCGGATCTGGTCCTGCGCACCCGCATCGATGATCGCGTGGTGGACGAGCGCGCGCTGTCGGACCTGATCCTCGGCCCCGCGCAATTGCTGGCCGCAGTCAGCGAGTTCATGACGCTGCGGCAGGGCGATGTGCTGTTGACCGGGGTGGTCTATCGCTCGCCGCTTGCCGAGGCGGGATCTGCGGTGCGGATCGAGGCGTCCGGCCTGGCGGATCTGGATTTCACTCTGGCGGCAGGGGAGGGTGCGATATGAAACATGCCCGCATCGCCTGGCAGGGCGCCGTCCATCGCGTGACGGTCGAGGATGGCGGCATGGTGCGCCTGGCCGATGGCCGGACCGCTGCGCCTGCCGATGTGGTCTGGCTGCCGCCCGTCGAGATCGGCACGGCGTTCGCGCTGGGCCTGAATTACGCGGATCATGCGGCCGAGCTGTCGTTCAAGGCGCCCGAGACGCCGCTGGTATTCCTGAAGGGGCCCAATACGTTCATCGGGAATGCTGCGACGACCCGGCGGCCGCAGGGTGTGCGCAGCATGCACTACGAGTGCGAACTCGCCGTCGTGATCGGGCGTGGCGGCCGCGGGATTCGCCGCGGGCAGGCCTATGAGCACGTGGCGGGATACACGGTCGCCAATGATTACGCCATTCGCGATTATCTCGAGAACTGGTACCGGCCCAATCTGCGGGTCAAGAATCGCGATGGCTGCACGCCCATCGGACCGTGGATGGTCGATCGCGCCGACGTGCCCGATCCCATGGCCCTGGGTCTGCGCACCCGCATCAATGGCGAGGTGGTGCAGCAGGGCACGACCGCGGACATGATCTTCGACATTCCCTATCTCGTGGAATACCTGTCGTCGTTCATGACGCTCTCGCCCGGGGATGTGATTCTCACAGGCACTCCTCAGGGGCTGGCCGAGGTCAGGCCGGGCGATGTCGTCGAGACCGAGATCGACGCGGTGGGGTGCCTGGTCAACACCATCGTCGGGGACGAAACCTATTTTTCACAGTGCGAGCGAAAGGAATGATGCCATCATGATCAAACATCTGATTGATGGGCGCGAAATCGAGAGCGAGGAAGGATTCCAGACCTTGAACCCCGCCACCGGCGAGGTGCTGGCCGAGGTGGCCAGCGGCGGGGCGCGCGAGGCCGACCTCGCGGTGCGCGCGGCGCGCGCGGCGGCGCCGGCCTGGGCCGCCCGGCCGGCGGCCGAGCGTGCCGCCATCATGCATCGTTTGGGCGAGCTGATCACGCGCGATGTCCCCGAACTGTCCAGGCTGGAAACCCAGGACACCGGGCAAGTGATCGGGCAGACCGGCAAGGCGCTGGTGCCGCGCGCCGCGCACAATTTCCATTTTTTCGCCGAGCAGGCGCTGCGCATGGACGGCGAGAGCTATCCTTCGGACGCTGGGCATCTGAACGTCACGCTGTGGCAGCCGGTGGGGGTGTGCGCGCTGATTTCCCCCTGGAATGTGCCCTTCATGACGGCCACCTGGAAAACCGCGCCGTGCCTGGCGTTTGGCAATACCGCGGTGCTCAAGATGAGCGAGCTCTCGCCCCTGACGGCCGACCGCCTGGGGAGGCTGGCGCTCGAAGCGGGTGTGCCGCCCGGCGTGTTCAATGTGGTGCATGGCTACGGCGCGACGGCTGGCGAGGCGCTGGTCTCGCATCCGGAGGTGCGGGCGGTGTCGTTCACGGGCTCGACGATGACCGGCGAGCGGATCATGCGCGCCGCGGGCCTGAAGAAATTCTCGATGGAACTCGGCGGCAAGTCGCCCTTTGTCGTATTCGACGATGCGGATTATGAGCGGGCGCTGGATGCCGCGATATTCATGATCTTCTCGAACAATGGCGAACGCTGCACCGCGGGCAGCCGCATTCTGGTCCAGCGGGGCCTCTATGACCGTTTCGTGGCCGACTTCGCGGCGCGCGCGGCCCGCCTGCCGGTCGGTGATCCCCTGGATCCCGCAACAATCGTCGGTCCCATGATCTCGGCCGATCATCTGCGCAAGGTGACTGGTTATATCGAGGCAGGTGTTCGCGAGGGCGCGCGGCTGGTGTGCGGCGGCGTCGACGCGCCGGAGGTTCCGCAGGCCCTGCGGGGCGGAAACTGGGTCCGGCCGACGGTGTTCGCGGATGTGGACAATCGCATGAGCATTGCGCGCGATGAGATCTTTGGGCCGGTGGCGTGCCTGATTCCATTCGATGACGAGGCGCATGCCGTGGCGATCGCCAACGATACGCCCTATGGCCTGTCCTCCTACGTCTGGACCGAGAGCACAGGGCGGGCTCTGCGCATGGCGCGGGCGCTGGAGGCAGGTATGGTGTTCGTCAACAGTCAGAATGTGCGCGATCTGCGTCAGCCTTTTGGCGGCACCAAGGCCTCCGGCATCGGCCGCGAGGGCGGCCACTATAGTTACGAGGTGTTCTGCGAGGCCAAGAACATCTGCCTGTCTTTCGGAGAACATCCGATTCCGCGCTGGGGCGCCTGAGCCCCCGCGAAACTCTGATCACCATTGTTGGGTCCATGGAGGAGCAAGAAATGGGAAACGTCGCTCTCGCCGCAAAAATCACACATGTTCCGTCGATGTACCTTTCCGAGCAGGAGGGGCCGCACAAGGGTTGCCGCCAGGCGGCCATCGACGGTCATATCGAGATTGGCCGCCGCTGTCGCGAGCTGGGGGTGGACACCATCGTGGTGTTCGATACGCACTGGCTGGTGAATTCGGGTTATCACATCAATTCCGCGGCCCGGTTCGAAGGCGTCTACACCAGCAATGAGCTGCCGCATTTCATCAAGAACATGCCGTACGTCTACGACGGCAATCCGGCGCTGGGCAGCCTGCTGGCGCAGGCCAGCACGGATGCGGGCGTGCGGGTGCGCGCCCACGAGAACACCAGTCTCGAACTGGAATATGGGACGCTGGTGCCGATGCGTTATATGAACGCCGATCGGCATTTCAAGGTCGTGTCGGTGGCCGCTCTGTGCACGGTCCACAGCCTCGAGGATTCTGCGCGCATGGGCGCCGCCATGCGTCGCGCGGTCGAAGAATCCTATGACGGCACGGTGGCGTTCCTGGCCAGCGGCTCGCTGTCGCATCGTTTCGCCCAGAACGGCATGGCCGAAGAATATCTGTCCAAGATCTGGAGCCCCTTTCTCGAAATGGTCGATCGCGCCGTGATCGAGATGTGGCGGGCGGGCGACTGGCGGACGTTCTGCGCCATGCTGCCCGAGTATGCCGAAAAGTGTCACGGCGAGGGCAATATGCACGATACGGCCATGCTGCTCGGCGTCCTCGGCTGGGACCAATACCAGGGCAGGGCCGAGATCGTCACGCCGTATTTCGGCAGCTCGGGCACCGGCCAGATCAATGCGGTCTTTCCGGTCTGAGCAAGGCCGACTCATTCAGGGGAGTATGCGGATGGCGCACTTGATTTTCGAGTACACCGACAACATCGACCGCGAGGCGGCGGACATCCCGGGCCTGTTGCGCAAGGCCAATCATGTGCTGCTCGAGCAGCGGCTGTTTCCTCCGGGCGGAATCCGCTCGCGCGCAGTGCAACTGGAGGACTATTGCGTCGCCGAGGGCGATCATGACGATGCTTTCGTGCATGCGACGGTCAAGATCGGCGCAGGACGCGATCCCGAGGCGGTGCGCCGCACGGCCCAGGCGCTTTTCGACATGATGAAAACCCATTTCGAAGGGCTGTTCCAAAGCCGCTACCTGGCCCTGTCCCTGGAAATGACCGAATTTTCAGAGGCGGGAACCCTCAAGCACAACAATATCCATGCGCGCTATGTCAAACCGTGATTCCATCGCGCTCGATGTCGAGGCCCGCGCCGCGGCGCCCAGCCTTTCGCAGGATGAGCTTGCGCGCGCGGCCCTGGCCTTGCACGAGGCGGAGCGCCAGCGTTTTCAGGTCCGCGCCCCCTCGCTGGAGCACCCCGGGCTCACCCTCGAGGATGCCTATGCGATCCAGAGCGCCGGCATCGCGCTCAAGCTCGCGGAAGGCCGGCACATCGTGGGGCGCAAGATCGGACTCACCTCGCGGGCCATGCAGTTGTCCTCGCGGATTTCCGAGCCCGATTACGGGGTGCTGCTCGATGACATGATGTTCGACGAGGGCAGTGATATTCCCTTCGATCGCTTCATCCAGCCCATGATCGAGGTCGAGCTCGCCTTCCACCTGGCGCGCAGCCTGTCGGGCGCCGATGTGACGTTGTTCGATGTGCTGTCGGCTGCCGACTATGTGGTTCCGGCAATCGAAATCATCGATGCGCGCTGCCACCGGATCGATCCCGAGTCCGGCCGGCCGCGCCTGGTCATGGACACGATCTCGGACAATGCCGCCAGCGCGGGCGTGGTGGTCGGCGGGCGGGCGGTGCGGCCGTTGGATGTGGATTTGCGCTGGGTGCCCGCGCTGCTCAGCCGTAACGGGGTGATCGAGGAAACCGGCGTGGCCGCCGGCGTGCTGAACCATCCCGCCAACGGGATCGTCTGGCTGGCCCGCAAGCTCGCGACGCATGGGGTGGTCCTGGAGGCGGGGCAGCTCATTCTGGCGGGTTCCTTCACGCGACCCATGGCGGTGCGTCCGGGCGATACGTTCCATGTCGATTATGGGACCATGGGCAGTATCTCCGGCCGTTTCGTTTAACGAATCATTCGGATATTCTCAGCGGACGGTGCACTGGTATCCTGCCTGGGTGTGTTCATGCCCGTCAAATCGAGCGATCCCTCGGCCGTCATTTCCAGGAGCCCCCCATGCCCGTCATCCGCAATACATTCAAGGCCGCTTTGCGCGAGGCCGTGCCGCCCCGGATCGGCTTGTTTCTCGGGTTGTGTGATGCGTATAGCGCCGAATTGCTGGCGGGGGCCGGCTTCGACTGGCTGTTGATCGATGCCGAGCACGGACCCAACGACATCCGCAGTATTCTCGCCCAGCTCCAGGCTCTCGAGGGCCGAGGCGCCGACGTTCTGGTGCGGGTGGTCGACCATGATCCGGCGCGCATCAAGCAGATGCTGGATATCGGGGCGCGGACCCTGCTGGTCCCGATGGTGGAGTCGGCGGAACAGGCGCGCGCGCTGGTGCGGGCCACCCGCTATCCGCCCGACGGTATCCGTGGCGTGGGCACAGCTCTGGCGCGGGCGGCCAGCTGGAACGGGGTGCCGGACTACCTGCGTTGGGCCAACGAGGAAATCTGCCTGATCGTCCAGGCTGAGTCCCGGGAAGGGCTGGATGCGCTCGATGACATCCTGGCGGTCGACGGTGTCGATGGGGTGTTCATCGGGCCCTCGGACCTCGCGGCTTCGATGGGGCATCTTGGCCAGGCCGACCACCCCGAGGTGCGCGCGGCCGTGCAAGAGGCGATCGGGCGCATCGTGCAGAGCGGCAAGGCTGCGGGCATATTTGCCACGCGGCTGGATGCCGCGCGCGCTTTTTGCGAGGCGGGGGTCAGTTTCGTGGCGCTGGGCACCGATACACTTCTGTTGCGCCAGGCAGCCCAGGGGCTGGTCCAGGCTTTTCGCGCTGGCGCCACCGATGTGGCCGGCGCCGGGTATTAGCCTTTCCGGGCGTGGCGCGATTTTATTTATGCAGTTTGATCGACTGAATCTGGTCCAGCGGCGCACTCAGCAGGCGGTCGATCTGTGCGTAGGTTTCCTCGATCAGGTTGCGGCCAATGGTCGCCTCGATCAGGCGGTATTGTTCATCGATGAGCGGCCCGATGCGGCTACAGAGATCCAGGCTGCGCGGTGTCAGGCTGATCATCACGCGCCGCTGGTCGCGCGGGACCTTGCGCCGGCTGATCAGGTCCATGGCCTTCATCCGCGCCAGAACCCCAGTCATGCTGGGGCTGAGGATCTGGCACATATCGCATAACTGGTTGGGCTCCATGTCGCCGTGCTGGTACAGGCTGCGGATGATGCGCCATTGCTGCTCGGTCAGGTTGAAATGCGTCAGAATCGGGCGGAAATGACAGAGTAATGCTTCGCGTCCCTTGAGCAGCAGGTGGGGGAGGTTGCGATGAGCAAGCGGTGTCTTCATGAGCGGGCTCCTGCTTGGGCCATGGCTATGGCCGTACTTTAATTTGTTTTACCCCATCATTTGCCTGCCGTTTGTGCCGGGGCGTATCCGCACCCGGAACATCAATGCCGAACTGACGAAGGCCCGCGGTCTGGTTTCCTTTTCCAGGCCGGGTATGCTGGGGATGTTTTTTGGTTTTTTTGCGCGCTGGGTTTGCGGGCTCCGGGATTCAAATTGGCAATAAGAGTAACCCGGCTTTTCTGATGCGGGTTATGTGCATCAAGAACGCCAGGGTTTGCACGAATGCAAACCCTGGCGCGAATACCGATTGTTTGAATCGATACCTATCCCGCATATTATGCACGCGCTCTCAACGTTTACAAAATAGGGGTAATTTACATCAGTTTACAAACCAAAAACAGGGGGTTATTTTTGTATTATGTTAATTATTTCTTGGTAAAAGTCCATGTTTCGTGTTTTTCGCATTGGTTCAGGGGCTTGTTTGCTTCGGTATTGCGGCGCGATGGATAAAATGATGCCCTTCATCCTCGTGATTTTCGACCCGAAAAAGGTTCCCCATGTCACAGCGCTTCCTGGATGAGGCGCGCGCCCGGATCGGGCAGATGCGCACCGATGGGTTCTACAAGACCGAACGCATCATCGACAGTCCGCAGGCCGCCGGAATCCGGCTCGCCGATGGCGCCTGCGTCCTGAATTTCTGCGCCAACAATTACCTGGGGCTGGCCGATGACCCACGCCTGATCGAGGCCGCGCGCGCGGGACTGGCGGCGAACGGCTTTGGCATGGCCTCGGTGCGTTTCATCTGCGGCACCCAGTCGGGACACAAGGCGCTGGAATCGGCGTTGGCCGCTTGGCTGGGCATGGGCGATGCGATCCTCTATTCCAGTTGTTTCGATGCCAATGGCGGCCTGTTCGAGACGCTGCTCGACGAGCAGGACGCGATCGTCAGCGATGCCCTGAACCACGCCAGCATCATCGATGGCGTGCGCCTGTGCAAGGCGCGGCGCTACCGCTACGCGAACAACGATATGGCGGACCTGCGCGCGCAGCTCGAGGCGACCCGCGCCGCCGGCGCGCGGCACGTGATGATCGCCACCGATGGGGTGTTCTCGATGGATGGCGTGATCGCCAATCTGCGGGCGATCTGCGATCTGGCTGACGAATTCGATGCGCTGGTCATGGTCGATGATTCGCATGCAGTCGGCTTCATGGGTGGCGGCGGGCGCGGCACCCCCGAGCATTGCGGCGTGCAGGGACGCGTGCATATTCTGACTGGAACCCTGGGCAAGGCCCTGGGCGGCGCCTCGGGTGGTTATGTGGCGGCCGATGCCGCGGTGGTCGAGCTGTTGCGCCAGCGCTCGCGCCCGTACCTGTTTTCGAATTCCCTGGCGCCCGCCATTGTCGCGGCCTCTTTGCGCGTGATCGAGTTGCTGTGCGGCGCCGAGGGCGCCGCACAGCGCGAGCGCGTCCATGCCAATGGGCGGCGCTTCCGCCAGGCGATGCAGCAGCTGGGTTTCGATCTGGTGCCGGGCGAGCATCCGATCATCCCGGTCATGCTCGGCGATGCCGCCCTGGCGGTGCGCATGGCCGATGCCCTGTTGGCCGAGGGGGTGTACGTCATCGGATTTTCCTATCCTGTCGTCCCCAAGGGGCAGGCGCGCATCCGTACCCAGATGAGCGCCGCGCATACGCCGGCGCAGATCGACGAGGCGATCGAGGCGTTCGCCCGAGTGGGCCGCGCCCTGGGCGTGATTCCCGGCCCCTGAATGTATCAGGCGTCTTGCAGCGCTGTCCGGATCGCGGCGGCATTCAGGCCGTGCACGAGGGCCAGGCGCAGCAGGATGCGGGCCTGCTGGGGGTTGAGCCCGTGCGCGGCCAGGAGATGGCCCCGGGCGTCCGAAGCCTTGGCCGTCACCGCACCGTGTGGGACGCGGCTGGCGCGGACGCACAGGATGCCGTGCCGCCGCGCGCGGGCGCAGCCCCGCATCGCCGCCGGGCTGAGGCTGCCATTGCCCAGGCCAGCCACCACGATCCCGGCAACACCGGCCTCGATGGCGGCCCGGTACAGATGCTCGCCCGCATCCTGGTGGTCGTACAGGATGTCGACCTTGGGCAGGTTGCGCAGCCCCGTCAGGGAAAAAGGGGCGGCCGCCGGCAGGATGGGGCGTTGCGCAATGCGCACGACGCCATCGCTGATCCAGCCCAGTGTCCCGGGACCCTCGGCCCCGAAGGCGTCCACCCGGGTGGTGTGGCCCTTGGCCGCATGGCGCGCGGCAAGGATGCGGTCGTTCATGGCGACCAGGATGCCGCAATCCCGGCTGCGCGGATCGCGGGCCACCAGCAAGGCGTTGTACAGGTTCAACGGCCCATCCGCGCTGAGCGCGGAGCCTGGGCGCATGGCGCCCACCAGCACCACGGGCTTGGGGTGGCGGACTGTGAGATGCAGGAAAAACGCGGTTTCCTCGAGGGTGTCGGTGCCGTGGGTGACGACGACTCCGTCGACCGCCGGGTCGCGCAGCAAGACGTCGATGCGCCGTGCCAGCCGCAACACCCGCGCGGCCGTGAGCTGGCGGCTGTCGACGTTGAAGATCTGCTCGCAGCGGATGTCGCCCAGCGCCCCGGCGCCGGGCACCGCCGCCAGCATCGCGTCAATGCCTTCGGTGACCGCATAGTCGGTGAGCTGGCTGGCGCGTGCGGCGGTGGCGGCGATCGTGCCGCCCGTGCCCAGCAGCACCAGGCGCGCGGGCGCCCGGGAGGCGGGTGCGGCCATCAGGGGTACAGGCCGCGCACCTGGCGCGCCTCGAGGATGCGGGTGCAGGCCACGATGAATGCGGCGGTGCGCAGCGATACATGGTGCTCGCGCGCCACGCTGGACATGGCGTTGTAGGCCGAGCGCATCATGGCCTCGAGGCGGTGATTGATTTCCTGCTCGGTCCAGAAGAAGCTCGAGAAATCCTGCACCCACTCGAAATAGCTGACCGTGACCCCGCCGGCATTGGCCACCACATCGGGCACGATCATGGTGCCCTTGGCCGAGAGGATGTCGTCGGCCTCGGGCGTGGTCGGGCCGTTGGCGCCCTCGACCAGGATCTTGGTGTGGACCAGGTTGGCGTTGTCGTGGGTGATCTGGCCTTCGAGGGCTGCCGGGATGAGGATCTCGGTTTCCAGCGCCCAGAATTCGGCGGGGGTCAGCGTCTCGGCGTCCGGCGCGCCCGCCACGCCGCCCGTGTTGCGGACGTGATCGAACAGCGCGAGGATGTTCAGGCCGTGGGCATTGTGGATGATGCCGGTGTGGTCGTAGATCGCCACGACCTTGGCGCCAGCCTCGTGCAGCAGGCGCGCCGCGGTGCCGCCCACGTTGCCGAAGCCCTGGACGGCGACGCGCGCGCCTTTGATTTCGATGTGGCATTCACGCGCGGCCTCGCAGGCGGCGACGTAGACGCCCCGGCCCGTCGCCTCGACCCGGCCCAGGCTGCCGCCCAGGGCCACGGGCTTGCCGGTGACCACGCCGGTGGCGGTCGCGCCCTGGTTCATGGAGTACGTGTCCATCATCCACGCCATGGTCTGGGCATTGGTGTTGACGTCCGGAGCGGGGATGTCCTTGTTGGGGCCGATGATGTTGCCGATCTCGCTGGTGTAGCGGCGAGTGATGCGCTCGAGTTCGGCCATGGAGTAATTGCGCGGATCGATGCGGATGCCCCCCTTGGCGCCGCCGAAGGGCAGGTTGACCGCGGCGGCCTTGACGGACATCCAGGCCGACAGTGCCATGACCTCGGATAGCGTGACATCCTGATGATAGCGCACGCCGCCCTTGCCGGGGCCGCGCGAGGTGTTGTGCTGGACGCGGTAGCCTTCGAAGTGCGCCACCTCGCCGTTATCCAGCTCGACGGGGACATCCACGATCAGGATGCGCTTGGGGCGTTTCAATGTTTCGATCCAGCGCGCGAGCGGACCCAGGTAGGGCGCCACGCGATCCACTTGCTCGAGGTAGATGCCCCAGGGGCCCGGATCTTTTGGATTCAGGTAGGAAGGTAGCGAGTGCGGCGTGGATTCCGTCATGAGGATGCCCTTTCGAGAGAATGATCTGTCAGGATGGGAGGAAACAAAGGCTTCATTTTAGTCCGCAAGATCAGTGCTGTGCGGTCATTGCAAAGGTGCGTCCCCGGTTGCGGGCTCATACCGATCAAATGGGGACTGATCTGACGCCGCGTGGACACAGGGGGTGCCGGTTATAAGGAACCAACGATTAATTCGTTCCGGTGCCGCGCTGTCCGGTACACACTACGCCTCTTGGGAATCCCTGCATCGGTCCGGCGGCGCCGGACCGATGCAGGGATTCCCTTGGCGGGCCTGCGGGTCCGAGGTTTTTTCCGGACCGATGAGGACGAACGGGCGTGTCGACAAGTATCGAAGGAGCGTTGGGCCGTGCCTGGGCGGCTTTGCTGGCCGACCTGGAGAGGATCGCCGCGGCGCATCCGGATGCGCTGCTGGCATCCTCGATGGGGGTCGAGGATATGGTGCTGATCCATGCCTTGGCCCAGGCCGCGCCGGGCCTGGGGGTATTCATGCTGGATACCGGGCGCCTGCACGCCCAGACGCTGGCCATGGTCGATACCGTCGCTGAACGCTACGGCATGGTATTGCAAGTCGTGCGGCCCGATTCCGGGGCCGTGCAAGCGCACGTCCAGGCGCATGGCGCCCATGCCTTTTACGAGAGCATCGAGTTGCGCAAGGCCTGCTGCGCGATCCGCAAGGTCGAGCCCCTGCGCCGGACGCTGGCCGGCCGCTCGGCCTGGATCACGGGCCAGCGGCGCGAGCAGTCCGTGACGCGCACCGCCCTGGACGCCGAGGAATGGGACCCGGTTTTCGGTCTGCGCAAGTTCAACCCCCTGGCCGCCTGGAGCGGCGATCAGGTCTGGGCCTTGGTGCATGCGCTGGGCATCCCCTACAACCCCCTGCACGATCAGGGCTATCCCTCGATCGGCTGCGAACCCTGTACCCGGGCGGTGCGTCCGGGCGAGGACCCGCGCGCGGGCCGCTGGTGGTGGGAGCAGCGCGACAGCCGCGAGTGCGGTTTGCATGCGGGCAATCTGGCGGACAAGCGTCCCGGTGTGGTGGCGCGCGATCCCGCCCTTGGATGAGAATGGACATGAATGAATTGAAGCAGCGCACCCATCTGGACTGGCTGGAGTCCGAGGCAATCCACATTCTGCGCGAGGTGGCCGCCGAATGTACCCGGCCGGTCCTGCTGTTTTCGGGCGGCAAGGATTCGGTGGTGCTGCTGCGCCTGGCAGAAAAGGCCTTCCGGCCGGGCCGCTTTCCCTTTCCCCTGATGCATATCGATACGGGGCACAATTTCCCCGAGGTCATCGAGTTTCGCGACCGGCGCGCCGCCGGGCTTGGTGAAACCCTGATCGTGCGCGGCGTCGAGGACTCGATCGCGCGCGGCACCGTGGTGCTGCGCCATGTGACCGATTCGCGCAATGCCGCCCAGGCCACGACCCTGCTGGAGGCGATCGCGGAGTTCGGCTTCGACGCCTGCATCGGCGGGGCGCGGCGCGACGAGGAAAAAGCGCGCGCCAAAGAGCGCATCTGTTCCTTTCGCGATGAGTTCGGCCAGTGGGATCCCAAGGCCCAACGCCCGGAACTCTGGAATCTGTACAACACCCGTGTGCATCCGGGCGAGAACATCCGCGTGTTCCCGATCTCGAACTGGACCGAGCTGGACGTCTGGCAGTACATCGAGCGCGAAGGGCTGGACCTGCCGTCCATCTACTATGCCCATGAACGCGAGGTCGTGCGCCGCGGGGATCTGCTGGCGCCGGTGACGCCGCTGACGCCGCCGCGCGAGGGCGAGCGCGTCGAACGGCTGACGGTGCGTTTTCGCACGGTGGGCGATGTGTCCTGCACCTGCCCGGTGGCGTCGACGGCCGGGACGCCGGCGGCCATCATCGCCGAGACGGCCGTGACCACCGTGACCGAGCGCGGCGCCACCCGCATGGACGACCAGACCTCCGAGGCGTCGATGGAGCGGCGCAAGAAACAAGGATATTTCTGATGAATGCGATCAATGAGCAATGGCCGGATGCGCGGCAGACCCAGGTGCTGCGACTGATCACCGCCGGATCGGTGGATGACGGCAAGTCCACCCTGATCGGCCGCCTGCTGTTCGACAGCAAAGGGGTGTTTGCCGACCAGTTGCGGGCGATCACCGGCTCAAAGTACGCGCGCGCCCCGGACAGCGCCCTGGACCTGGCCCTGCTGACCGACGGTCTGGAGGCCGAGCGCGAGCAGGGCATCACCATCGATGTGGCCTATCGCTACTTCGCTACCCCTTTGCGCAAGTTCATCGTCGCCGATGCGCCCGGCCACGAACAGTACACTCGCAACATGGTGACCGGCGCCTCGACGGCCCAGGCGGCCATCATCCTGGTCGACGCGAGCCGGGTGCCCGAGGGCGATCTGCTGCCCCAGACCAAGCGCCACAGCACTCTGGTGCGCCTGCTGGGATTGCGTCACATCATCGTGGCCGTCAACAAGATGGATCTCGTCGATTGGGATCAGGCGGTCTACGAGCGCATCCGGGCGGCCTATCGCGGACTGGCCGAGCGGTTGGGGATCGAGACGTTTCACATCCTGCCCTTGTCGGCGCTGTCCGGCGACAATGTGGTCCGGCCTTCAGAACGGACCCCCTGGTACGATGGCCCCCCCTTGCTGCCCCTGCTCGAACAACTGCCGGTCGATGAGGGCGGGGATGAAACCGAGCCGCGGTTCTTCGTGCAATGGGTGATCCGCCACAACGGCAGTGGCCGCGATGCCTTTCGCGGCTATGCCGGACAGTTGGCGGGCGGCGTCTGGCGCGTGGGCGATGCCCTGCGGGTGCTGCCCAGCCAGGAGCCCGTGCGCATTGCCAGAATCCTGCGCGGCGAGGAGGAGCTGGCGGCGGCCCGCGATGGCGACAGCGTGACGCTGGTCCTGGACCGCGAGGTCGATGTGTCTCGCGGGGATCTGCTGGTCGGCGCCCAGGCGCAAGCCGAGCTGGGGCGCGATTTCGAGGCCGAGCTCTGCTGGCTTGACCAGCAGGCCCTCAACCCCGCGCGCCTGTACTGGCTCAAACAGGGAACCCGGCTGACGCAGGCCAGGGTCCAGGCGGTCCACAGCCGGCGCGACATCCATGAACTGCGGGCAGTGGATTGGAACGGGACGCTCGCCATGAACGACATCGGGCGCGCCAGCCTGCGCACGCGCGATCCCCTGGTGCTGGACGGCTACGGGCGCCAGCGGGCCACGGGGGCCTTCATCCTGATCGACATGGCGACGAACCAGACCGCGGCGGCGGGATTGATGATCGGGTGAACCCTGATGGGCGGGCTGCAACACGTGTGACAGAATTGCGCAGAGTAGATCCCCGCGCCCGCTGTCGTGACGCCCGTATGCTTCAATTCGCGCATCAGAATATCCGCTTGCCATCCCTGCAGACCATCCAGGCCTTCGAGGCGGCGGCCCGATTGGGGTCGTTCGGCCGGGCGGCCGAGGAACTCTGCGTAACGGCGAGCGCCATCGGCAAGCGCATCGGCCAGCTCGAAACCCTGCTCGGCCAGCCCTTGTTCGATCGTGTCAGCCGGGGGGTCGTGCTGACGGCGACGGGACACGAGTATCTGGATCAGATCGAGATCGCGCTGCAACTGCTCTCCGATATTTCCATGCACCGCCGTTCGCGGCGGCCGCGCGAGCAGATCCGGCTGGTGACGACGCCGACTTTCGGCCATGACGTCCTGGGGCCCTATCTGCATGAATTCACCGAGGCCCATCCGCATCTCGACATGAGTGTCGTGCTCTCGGTTCCCTATCTGGATATCGGCCCGACGCAGGCCGATTTCTGGGTCCGCTTCGGCCTGGGCCGGTATCCGGGCATTGCGTCCGATCCGCTCACCAACGATCAGGTCTTTCCCGTCTGCTCGCCGGATTATTTGCGCCGCTTCGGTCCGCTGCGCGAGCCGGCCGATCTGCGGCATGCCAATCTGCTGCGCTGCCCGCTGGATCCGTGGAAACCCTGGTTCGATGCGGCGGGGCTGAATTGGCCCGAGCCGGAGGGCGGGGTCAACTTTTGCGATCTGGGCCTGGCCATGGCCGCCGCCCGCGCGGGCCGGGGCATCATGATCGTCCGGCGCAGTCTGGCGGGGGCCTGGCTCGACACAGGCGCTCTGGTCGAGCCGTTCGCCATCAGGGCGGCCCCGGACTCCCAGTATTACCTCTGCCGCGAGGCCTCCATACCGTTGACCGGAGCGAGATTGGCGTTTTCCCTATGGTTGAAGGATCTCTGCAAGCGGATATCGAGGCCTGACTAGGTCTTACGTTCCAGTGTGGAATTTATTTCCGGCCTCCCCCGAGGCAATTTCCGTCAGTATCTGGCGGCGGTCTATAGACTTTTTGCGGTGGTATCGGAGTGGCCGGCATTTTCGCCGGTGTATCAAGACAGGAGACAACATGAAATTTCACACGACTTGCCTGGCACTGACCCTCATGCTGGCAACGGCAACGGGCGCGTATGCCGCCGACACGATCAAGATCGGCGTATCCGGCCCATTCACAGGAGGGTCGTCCTCCATGGGCGTGAGCATGCGCAACGGGGTGCGCCTGGCTGCCGAGGAGATCAATGCCAAGGGCGGTGTGCTCGGCCGCCAGCTCGAATTGATCGAGCGCGACGACGAGGCCAAGAATGAGCGTGGCGTCCAGATCACCCAGGAGCTGATCAACCGCGAGCGTGTCGTGGCGACTGTGGGCTTCATCAATACCGGCGTGGCGCTGGCGTCGACCCGCTTCTATCAGAATGCCGCGATCCCGACGATCATCAATGTGGCGACCGGATCGGTGATCACCCAGCAGTTCCTGCCGCCCAAGTACGAGCACAATTACGTGTTCCGCATGTCCGCGGCGGACAATATTCAGGCACCGATCATCGCCGACGAAGCCATCACCAAGCGCGGTTTCAAAAAGGTCGCCATCATGGCGGACTCGACCAATTACGGGCAATTGGGCCGCGAGGACCTGGAAAAGGCCCTGGACAAGCTCGGCGTGAAGCCCGTGGCGGTCGAGAAATTCAATATCGGCGACGTCGACATGACCGCGCAATTGCTGCGCGCCAAGGAGGCCGGCGCCGAGGCGCTGCTGACTTACGGCATTGGCCCTGAACTCGCTCAACTGGCCAATGGCATGGCCAAGCTCGACTGGAAGGTCCCCCTGATCGGCAGCTGGACGCTGGCCATGGCGAATTTCATCGACACGGCGCTCGCCAACGGGGATGGTGCCCTGATGCCCCAGACGTTCATCCAGAACCCCAACACGCCCCGGCGCAAGGCCTTCATCGACGCCTACGTCAAGACCTTTGCGCCCAAGCTCGACCGGATGGAGTCCGCGGTTTCCGCGGCCCAGGGCTATGACTCGGTGTTCCTGCTGGCGGCCGCCATCGAGCAGGCTGGCGACACCAAGGGCTCCGACATTCGCGAGGCGCTGGAAAATCTGAAGCAGCCGGTCGAAGGGGTGGTCATGACCTACAGGACGCCTTATTCCGCCACCGATCACGAAACGATCGACAGCCCCGATCTGGTCTATATGGGCGAGGTCTCCAATGGTCGCGTGATCTTCGCGCACCCCGAGGACGAGCAGCGCAGCGTCGCCAACGCCGGGTGATCGGCCCGGCGGGATTCATCGGCGCGACGCGGCGACCTTCTTTCGTCGCGTCGATGGGTATCGTGGCGTCTTGCCTGGCGAGTCCGGGCGGGACGTCAGGCCCGCCGCCTTTGGCAAGCCGCCACCCGCCAGAGGCTGGCGCCGTCCGCCTTCTCTTTGTACGGATGCGGTGGCGCCGCGCCGTTTCCCCGCATTGCGTGTTCCTGCAGGAAGAGACATGGTAATTTTTTTGCAACTTGCCTATAGCGGTATCGCGCTGGGCATGATTTACGCGGTCATCGCATTCGGTTACCAACTGACTTATGCGACGTCCGAGACCCTGAACTTCGGCCAGGGCGATGCCCTGATGCTGGGCGGGCTGGTCGGCCTGACCCTGGTCGGGATGGGCGTCAGCTATTGGTTGATGATTCCCCTGGTCTGCATCTTCGGCATGGCGCAGGGCGCCGTGGTCGAGCGGGTGGCCGTGCGTCCCGCGATCAAGGCGCGTTCCGAATTCGGCTGGATCATGGCGACCATCGCCCTGGGCATTATCTTCCGCAACGCCGCCGAGAACATCTGGGGCCGCGATGCGCTGCGCTTTCCCTCGCCGGTGTCCGAAACCCCTTTGAAGGTGCTGGGCGCCAATATCCTGCCCATGGAGCTGCTCGTGGTGGCGGGCGCCTTGCTGATCATGGGCATCATCGAATTGTTCAATCGCAGGTCCATTTACGGCAAGGCGGTGGTGGCCACCGCCGCGGATCGCGACGCGGCCGGCCTGATGGGCATCAATACCGGGCTCGTGATCACTTTTTCCTATGCGTTGTCCTCGCTGACTGCCGCTTTCGCCGGCGTGCTGGTGGCGCCCCTGACCTTGACCGGCGCGGCCATGGGGGCGGTGCTCGGTCTCAAGGCATTCGCGGTGGCCATCGTGGGCGGACTCAACAGCGGCCTGGGCGCCATCGTCGGCGGTCTGCTGCTTGGCGTCATTGAAACCATGACGGGGTTTTATCTGTCGACCGGCTACAAGGACGTGCCGGGGCTGATTCTGTTGCTGCTGGTGTTGACCGTGCGTCCCGCTGGCCTGTTCGGCAAGACGGCGATCAAAAAGGTGTGACCATGAACAAGAAGCATGTTTTATCTTTCGTGGCACTGGCCGCCGTGCTGGCGATGGTCCCGCTGGCCATCGACAATCCGTATTACCTGCATCTCATCGAGATGATCCTGATCTATGCCGTGCTGCTTCTGGGCCTGGACATCGTCGTGGGTTATACCGGCCAGGTCTCTTTGGGGCACGCCGGCCTGTTCGGCATTGGCGCCTACACCGTGGGCACTCTGGTGATGCATCTGGACGCGCCATTCTGGGTGACGCTGCCAGCCTCGGTGGTGGTGACCGCCGGCTTCGGCGCCATCCTGGCCTTGCCGGCGCTGCGCGTCACGGGGCCTTACCTGGCCATGGTGACGCTGGCATTCGGCACCATCATCCAGATTCTCATCAACGAGATGACCTTCCTGACGGCCGGACCGTTGGGCATCATGCTGGACAAGCCCGTGATCGCCGGGCACATGCTCAGCGGTCCCCAGTATTACTGGGTCGTGCTGTTGCTGCTGTCGCTGTCCGTCCTGGTGACCCAGCGCGTGGCGAACTCGCATTACGGGCGCGCCTTCGAAGCCCTGCGCGACAGCCCTATCGCCTGCGACTGCATGGGGGTGTCCGTCTATCGCTACAAGGTCATCGCCTTTGTCATCAGCGCCGGTCTGGCCGGGCTCTCGGGGGCGCTGCACGCCTATTCCGAGCAATATATTTCGCCCAACACGTATACCTTCGAGCTGATGGTGCTGTTCCTGCTGGCCATCATCATGGGCGGGCGCAAGACCCGGTCGGGCGCTTTGCTGGGTGCGTCCATCATCGTGCTGTTGCCCAAGATGCTCGATGACATCGCCACGTTCCGGCCGCTGGCCGTGGGTCTGGCGGTGTTGGTGGTGATCGGCGCAGTGATGGCGGTGCGGCGCGGCCGCGCCACGCCCGGCCGCATGGCGGCGCCCGTGGCGGGCGCCCTGGTGCTGGCCGGCGGCGCGCTCGCGCTCGAGCAGATGACCGATTGGCGTTTGTCGATCTTCGGCCTGATGATTCTGTTCGTCGTGTACTACCTGCCCGACGGCATCATGGGTTTTCTGCGCAATGCCTTCAGCCGTGCCCGTCGCCTGGAGGAGGCGCCTGCGGCTGCCGCAGCCGATCCCGAGGCGGCCAAAGTCGGCGGCAATACCAATGCCGCGCACGATCTGCTGCTCGAAGTCAATCGGGTGGTGATGCAGTTCGGCGGCCTGAGCGCCCTGAACAATGTCGATCTCGAGGTGCGCCGCGGCACCATCCACGGCCTGATCGGGCCGAACGGTTCGGGCAAGAGCACCATGATGAACGTCCTGACCGGCATCTATACGGCCACAGGCGGTTCGGTGGTGTTCGCGGGCCGCAACCTGGCTGGCCAGACGTCCGCGCAGATCGCCGGCGGCGGGATTGCCCGGACTTTCCAGAACGTGCAGCTGTTTGGCGAAATGACGGCCCTCGAGAACGTCCTGGTCGGCCTGCACCATACTTTTGCCAGCGGATTCGCGGGCATCACCTTGCGCACGCCGGCCTGGCATCGCCAGGAGGCATCGGCGCGGGAGCGTGCGCACGCGCTGCTGGCGTTCGTGGGCCTGGACTCCCTGGCCGCAGAGGAGGCCCGCAACCTGCCTTACGGCAAGCAGCGCCTGCTCGAGATTGCCCGCGCCCTGGCGCTGGACCCGCAACTGCTGCTGCTCGACGAGCCCGCCGCGGGGCTGACGGCGCCTGACATCGAGGACTTGCTCGGCATCATGCGCAAACTCAAGAGCCGGGGCCTGACCGTGATCCTGATCGAACACCATATGGATGTGGTGATGGGGATTTGCGATGTCGTGTCGGTGCTGGATTTCGGGCAGAAAATTTCCGAAGGCTTGCCGGCCCAGGTGCAGGCCGATCCGCGCGTGATCGAGGCTTATCTGGGCGGTGAACAGGCGGGAGCGCAAGCATGTTGAGAATCGAAAATCTGGAGGCCGGCTACGGCAAGGTCAAAGTCCTGCGCGGCATCAGTCTGGGGGTGCCGCGCGGCAAGGTCGTGACCCTGATCGGCTCGAATGGCGCCGGCAAGACCACTACCATGAAGGCGATCTCCGGCATGTTGCGTCCAGAGGCGGGTAGCATCACCCTGGATGGCCGCGAGATCCAGGGGCTGGAATCCCACCGGATCGCCCGCCTGGGGCTCGCGCATTCCCCCGAGGGGCGGCGCGTGTTCCCGACCCTGAGCGTGACGGACAATCTGTTGCTGGGGGCCTTTCCGAGACTGTCGGGCAGCCGCTTGCGCGGCGATGTCAGGGGTGATCTGGAGCGCGCCCTGGACCTGTTTCCGCGCCTCAAGGAACGCCGCGCGCAACTGGCCGGCACCCTGTCGGGCGGCGAGCAGCAGATGCTGGCGATGGCGCGCGCCGTCATGCTCAATCCCGAGATCGTACTGCTCGACGAACCATCCATGGGCCTGGCGCCCATCCTGGTCGATGAGGTATTCCGCATCATCTCGCGCCTGAAGTCCGAGGGCGTCACGATGTTGCTGGTCGAACAATTCGCGGCGGCGGCCCTGGCGGTGGCGGATTACGGCTATGTGCTGGAAAACGGCCGCATCGCCATCGAGGGGCCGGCCGAGCGCCTGCGCAGCGATCCGGCCGTGGCGGCAGCCTATCTGGGCGGGCATTGAACAGGCCCTGGTGGGCCTCGGAATAAGCCTGATGGAAAAGCAGGCGCCTGCGTCACGGTATGGGTGATTACCCTAGAAAGCGAGTGAATGTCACACGTGTGACAGTTGCTGTGGCGCCTACGCTATACCTTAGTCGGAACGAAGCCTGATTTACGCAGGTTTGACGAGAGGCCCCGTGACGGAGCGGCCCAAAGAACGACAGGAGACAACATGGTACATAAATCCATCCGTCCCGCGGTTTGTCGGCGGTATGCGGCCCGTGCTGTATTCCTCGTGGAAATCTGAGGAGGTTTTGGTGTCGAACGCTACCGGGTCGAGCGAGGGCGTGCTGTCCCTCAAACATGTCAGTCGCTGGTTTGGCGGCGTCCAGGCTCTGGCCGATGTCTCCATGGATATCGGCAAGGGCGAGATCTATGGCCTGATCGGTCCCAACGGCGCGGGCAAGACCACGCTCATCAACGCCATTACCGGCTTTTATCCGCCGCAGCAGGGCACGATCACCTTCGAGGGCAGGTCGCTCAACAAGGTCCAGCCGCACCGTGTCGCGCGCAACGGCATCGCGCGCACTTTCCAGAACGTCGCCCTGTTCAAGGGCATGAGCGTGCTCGACAATATCCTGCTGGGGCGCCATATCTTCATGCGGCCCAGCGCGCTGGCGTCGCTGTTCTATTGGTGGTGGGCCCAAAAAGAGGAAATCGCCCATCGCCACAAGGCCGAGGAAATCATCGATCTGTTGCAGCTCGAGAGCGTGCGTGACGAGCCCGTCGAGGTCATTCCGCTGGGCCTGCAAAAGCGGGTCGAACTGGCCCGCGCGCTCGCCGCCGAGCCCCGGATGCTGGTGCTGGACGAGCCCATGGCTGGCATGAACCAGGAGGAAAAGGAATACATCGTGCGCTTCATCCTGGATGCCCGGGAGGCGCTGGACCTGACCATTCTGCTGATCGAGCATCACATGGATGTGGTCACGGCGCTTTGCGGACGCGCTCTGGTGCTGAACAACGGTCGCGTGGTGACCGAAGGCCCCGTGCTCGAGGCGGTCAATCACCCGGATGTCATTTCCGCTTATATCGGAGGAGTATCAAGTGACGAATGAGCGTCCCGATCCGCGCCATCCGGATACGGGCCGGCGCGACGACGATCATCTGCTGGCGGTGCTGGCCGACAATGCTCGCGCGCACGGCAACGGGGTTGCGATGCGCGAGCGCGACCAGGGGATCTGGCAGGAATATCGCTGGCGGGATTATCTCGATCAGGTCCTGGGCGCCGCCGCCGGGCTCGATGCCCTGGGTGTTGCCCCGCAGGACAATGTGCTGATCATCGGCGATAACCGCCCGGCGCTGTATTTCGGGATGCTGGGGGCGATCGCCCTGCGCGCGGTGCCCTCGCCGGCGTATCCCGACACCACCCCCGACGAGCTTTTCGGGCAACTGGACCGCGAGGGGGTGCGTTATGCGATTGCCGAGGATCAGGAGCAGGTCGATAAACTGCTCGATCTGCGCGAGCGGCATCCCGCGCTCAAGTGGATCATCTATGACGATCCCAGGGGATTGACGGGCGATGTGCCCGAAGGCGTGATCGCGTTCACCGAGATCGTGCGCAGGGGGCATGAGCGCCTGCGCGAAAACCCCGCCCTGCGGGATGAATTGCTGCAGCGTCCTCGCGCCGACGACATCGCCGTGCTGCTGCATTCCTCGGGCACCACAGGGGCGCCCAAGGCGATCCCGATCAAGCACCGGCATGTCCTGTTCGCCGTGCGCAATGCGGCGGCGGCGGGCTATTTCGAGCCGGGCGAGACACACATGGCCAACATGCCCATCGCCTGGGTCGGGGATTTCATTTTCTCGATCGGCGCGGCCCTGGCCTTGCGGTTTTCCGTGAACATCCCGGAAAACCAGGAAACTGTCCAGCACGATCTGCGCGAGATCGCGCCCACCGTGTATTTCACCTCGCCGCGCGCCTGGTCGGCCATGCTGACGCGGGTGCAGGTCGGCATCGAGGAATCCAGCCCGTTCAAACGCTGGCTTTACCAGCGCTTCATGCCGTTCGCCATCCGGCTCGAGCGCCAGCGCTTGCAGGGCACGCGGCCTGGCGTCGGCCAGCGGCTGTGGCGCGGCCTGGGCGAGGCGTTGATCTATGGCCCGATCAAGGATCAGCTTGGGCTCGCGCGCGCCCGGCGCCTGTATACGGCGGGCGAGGCGATCGGCGAGGAGGTCTTCCTGTTTTTCCGCGCCCTGGGACTGGACCTGCGCCAGTTCTACGGCCAGACCGAAAACTGCGCGCTGTGCGCGGCGCAGGATCCGGGCTCGGTCAAACTGCATACAGTGGGCGTGCCATTTCCGGGCGTCGAGCTGCGCATCAGTGAATCGGGCGAGATCCTGGTGCGCGGCGGCAATGTGTTCGACGGCTATTACCAGAATCCCAAGGCCACGGCCGAGGTTCTCCAGGATGGCTGGCTGCATACCGGTGATGCGGGCTATCTCGAGGATGACGGCCAACTGGTGGTCCTCGGGCGCGTGTCCGAGGTGGTCCATACGCGCGGCGGGCAGCGCTTCATCCCCACCTATATCGAAAACCGCCTGAAATTCAGCCAGTACATCAAGGACGTCTGCGTCATCGGCGCCGAGCGCGATTATTTGTCGGCGCTGGTGGTCATCGATTGGGACGCCGTGGGCCATTGGGCGCAGGAACACGGCGTGGCCTATACCTCGTTCGCGGATCTGTCGCAAAAGCCGCCGATTTACGACCTGGTTCGTGATGTGATCGAGCATGTCAATTCCCTGCTGCCCGAGGGGACGCGCCTGCGCCGTTTCGTCAACCTGCACAAGGAATTCGATCCGGACGATGGCGAGGTCACCCGCACGCGCAAACTGCGCCGCAGCGTCATCGACGAGCACTATCGCGACATCATCGATGCCATCTATGCCGGGCAGGATGCAATCGAGTCCGAGGCCCAGATTACCTATGAAACCGGCGCGTCGGGCGTGCTGAAACGTCATCTCGCGATCCGCGATGTGGCCTTACCGACCGGCGTGGAGGCGGCGGCATGAATATCGACTTCTTTCTCGAACTCCTGGCCAACGGCGCCCTGACAGGCCTGATGTACGGCATGGTGGGGTTGGGCATCGTGCTGATCTACAAGTCCTCGGGCGTGCTCAACTTTGCGCAGGGCGCCATGGTCATGACCGCCGGTTACGTGACATGGCTGCTGACGTCTTTCGGGCTGCCGATCTATGTCGCCATTGCGCTGGGCATCGTGGCGCTGTTTGCCTTTGGCTTGCTGATCGAGCGCCTGCTGCTGCGGACCCTGGTCGGCCAGCCGATCATCATGATCGTCATGCTGACCCTCGGGCTGGATATCTTCCTGCGGGGACTCATTCCCGGCATTCTGGGGACGTCGCCCAAGCATCTCGATATCGGGATCGGCATGGCGCCGCTGATCCTCGGCGATGTTTTCATCAACCGGATCTATCTGGTGGGCGGCGCGGCATCCCTGGCGCTGTTCATTCTGGCGGCGCTGTTTTTCCGGACCCGGCTGGGGACCAAGCTGCGCGCGGTGTCGGACGATCATGTCTCCAGCTGGTCCGTGGGGATTTCGGTCGAACATGCGGTGGCGGTGTCATGGGGCCTCGCGGGCATCTGCGCGATCGGCGCCGGCACGATATGGGGCGCTGTGCAGGGCGTGGAGTGGTCTCTGACCGCTTTGCTCTTTCCGGCGGTGGCTGTGGTCATTCTCGGCGGTATCGACAGCATTCCGGGCGCTCTCCTGGGGGGGCTCGTGGTGGGCATTCTCGGCAGCGTCATCCCCGGCTATGTCGATCCGCTGGTCGGCGGCAGCACGCGTGACGTCGTGACCTCGGTCATCATTCTATTGACCATCCTGATTCGGCCCTACGGCATGTTTGGCCGCGAAGATATCGAAAGGGTATAGCCCATGTTCTATCGACTGTCCGGTATTCATCACACCCGCTATGCCTCGGCGCGGCAGCTCTGGCCGCTGCCGGCCGACCGCTGGCAGGTCGCGGCGTTTTTCGTGCTGGCGGTGGCGGCGCCGCTTTATATGTCCGACCTGTACCTCGCCAGCTACATGCTGCCCTGGCTGATCTGGAGCACCGCCACGCTGGCGCTCACGCTGCTGATGGGGGTCGCCGGGCAATTGCACTTCGGTTTCGGCGCGGTCATGGCGATCGGCGCCTACACCAGCATCCATCTGACCCGGGCCGGCGTGCCGTTCGAGTTCGCCCTGTTGGCCGCCGGCCTGCTGTCCGCAATCATCGGCTGCCTGTTCGGGGCGGCGGCGTTGCGCGTCAAGGGCTTATACCTGGTGATGGCCACGCTGGCGATGCAGTTCCTGGTGGATTGGTTCATCGTCAACGTCAAGGCGATTTCCGGCGGCGCCGTGGCGACTTTGCAGGTGCCCGACGTCACGTTCCTGTTTTTCCCCATCGACACGCCGATCGCACGTTATTTCCTGGCCTTGCTGTGGGCGGTGATCGTGACGCTGCTGATGCTCAACATCAAGCGCACGAGCTTTGGCCGGGCGCTGGTGGCGGTGCGCGACAAGGACTTCGCCGCGGCGGTGATCGGCGTGAACATCTTCAAGTACAAGCTGCTGGCGTTTTTCACCAGCTCGCTCCTGGGCGGGGTGACGGGGGCGATCCTGGCTTTTTGCTTCTATCGCGCCGTGACGCCCCAGCAGTTCAGTTTCGATATTTCGATCCAGCTCGTCGCCATGGTGCTCGTGGGCGGCCTGGGCAGCGTGATCGGCGCCTTTCTGGGCGCGGGCTTCGTGCTGCTGGCGCCGATCGTGCTGCTGAATATCGTCGCGCTGCTCGTCGATGCCGGCTGGCTGCCGGTTTCGGCTTCGCTGATGGCGCATATCCCCCTCATGATCTATGGCGCCATGATCATCGGGTTTCTGTTGTTCGAGCCTCTGGGCCTGGCCAAGATCTATGACAATGCCCGGAAATATTTCCTCGTCTGGCCGTTCCGGCACACCCAGAGCTGAGGCTGCATTTGGCGTTACCACACATAAGGAGACCAACATGAGACATAGCATTCGTTCATTGATCGGCGGTGGCCTGGCAAGCGCCGCGATGGTTGCGGCCGGCCTGGCCGGCGGGATCGCCCATGCCCAGGACAAGGCGCCCATCAAGATCGCCACGCTGCTGGATTTCACGCGCGTCTATACGTTTCTGTCGGACGAGTACAGCCAGGGCCAGCAGGACTACATCAAGCTGCTCAACCTCGAAGGCGGCATCGACGGTCATCCGGTCGAGATGATCGTCCGCGATCAGGGCAGCCAGCCCCAGCAGGGCATCGCGCTCTACAACCAGGCTCGCGACGAGGGCGCCATCTTTTTCGATTTCCTCAGCACGCCGGTCGCCAATGCCGTGATGCCGCGCGCCAACGAGGATCATCTGCCGATGATCACTTTCGCGCATGGCCGCGCGGACGCGATCGATGGGCAGAAATTCCCCTTCATCT
Source organism: Castellaniella defragrans (assembly GCA_040394755.1). Lineage (GTDB taxonomy): Bacteria > Pseudomonadota > Gammaproteobacteria > Burkholderiales > Burkholderiaceae_B > Castellaniella > Castellaniella defragrans_A. The sequence goes on from JBEBRQ010000022.1 coordinate 36,008, forward strand.
TCCCGTCGGCGGCCATTTACCGCTCGCAGGCGGCTTTGCTGCTGCAGTATATGGATCAGCATGGCGGCGGCTTGCAAGGTAAAAAGATCGCTTTCGTTCACATCGATTCGCCGTTCGGACGCGAGCCCATCGCGCTGCTCGAGGCCATCGCCGGCAGCAAGGGCTTCACGCTCAAGACCTTCCCCTATGCGGTTCCCGGCACCGAGCAGTCGGCTGCCTGGACCGATGTGCGGCGCTTCCGGCCCGATAATGTCATCATCTGGGGCGCGGGCCCCGGCCAGGCGGTGTCGATCCGCGGCGCGATCTCGAACGGCATCTCGCCCAAGAGCATCTATTCCGTGATCTGGCTGTCCGAAACCGACATGCATTCCTTCCAGGGCGATGCCGTCGTGGGAGTCAAGCGCTTTACCGCTGTGAACACCGGCGCCGATTCAGCGATTCTCAAGCGCATCAATGAAAAGGTCGTCGCCGCGGGCAAGGGGACGGGCGATGCCAAGGCCGTCGGCTCCACCTACTACAACATCGGTGTGGCCAGCATGGCCGTCATGGCGCAGGCCGCCCGGGAGGCCGTCGGCGCCTTGGGTGAGCCCCTGACGGGCGACAAGCTCAAGGCTGGCTTCGAGATGATCAAGGACTTCGACGCCGAGGGCCTGATGCCGCCGCTGACCATCGACGGGCAGGATCACCAGGGCGGCGGCCGGGGCCGCGTGTCCGAATGGGACGGCACCAAGTGGGTGCCCTTGAGCGGCTGGGACCAGGCCTACCAGGACGTCGTCTGGCGCCTCGTCCAGGAGGATGCCGCCAAAGGAGGCCAATAACGTGAGCCTGCTCTCGCTGAACAATGTCGAGGTCGCCTACGACAAGGTGTTTCTCGCCATCAAGGGCGTTTCGCTGGAGATCGAGGAAGGCTCGATGGTCGCCATCCTCGGCGCCAACGGCGCCGGCAAGTCGACCACGCTGAAGACCATCAGTGGCTTGCTGGCGCCCGAGCGCGGCGCGGTTCGGCGCGGGCAGGTCACCTTCCGGGGCGAGGACATCGGCCATTACAGCCCGCCGCAGCGGGTTCGCATGGGCCTGGTTCACGTGCTGGAGGGACGACGCATCTTCGAGCATCTGACGCCGGACGACAATCTGCTGGCCGCCTATCCCGGCCGCGGAGCCAAGAGCCGCTACAGCGATCTCAGGGACCAGGCCTATGCCTATTTTCCCCGGCTGGCGGAACGTTCGCGCACCAAGGCGGGTTATATGTCCGGCGGCGAGCAGCAGATGCTGGCGATTGCCCGCGCCCTGATGACCGAGCCGCAACTGATCATGCTGGACGAGCCCTCGCTCGGCCTGTCGCCGGTGCTGGTGAAGGAAATCTTCGCCATCATCCGGACGATCAGCCAGGAGCGCGGCACCAGTGTCCTGCTGGTCGAGCAGAACGCCCGGGCGGCTCTGGACATCGTCAATCATGCCTATCTGCTCGAGAACGGCAACGTGGTCATGAGCGGCAGCGCCGAGGCGCTCAAGCAGAACCCCGATGTCCAGGAGTTCTATCTCGGTGGGGGCGACAAGGTCGATTATCACAACGTCAAGCACTATCGCCGGCGCAAGCGCTGGCTGGCCTGAACGTCCGGGAATCAGGTCAAAGGCCGGGCCGCTGTGCGGTGGCCCGGCCGGCCTGGATCAGATGCCGTAGCGCTTGAGGCCCCCGAGGTCCAGGACCTGGACCGCGCCGTATTCGACCTTGAGCAGGCCGGCGGCCTCCAGGGCCCGCAGGGCCTGGTTGGTGCGTTGGCGCGAGATTCGCGCCAGATAGCCGATTTCCTCCTGGGTGATCTCCAGGCGCATCGAGTCGCTGGGGTAGAGCAGGGGATTGAACAGCTCGGCCAGGCAGCGCGCGACCCGGGCATCGGGCGCCAGCAGCCGGTCGTACTCGGCCTTGCCGATGAATTGCGCCACCCGTTCGTTGAGCTGTTGCAGCAGGTAGCGGTTGAACGGAATGCTGTTGTCCAGCAGCCAGTAGAATGTTTCGCCGCGCAGGCGCGCGATGGTGCTTTGGCGCAGGGCCACCACGTCGTACTTGCGTGCCTCGTGCTTGAGCAGGGAGCCCTCGCCGATCCACCCGCCGCTGGGCACGCCGGTGAGCGAGGCCATCTTGCCGTCGGCGTTGCACACGGAAACCTTGATCAGGCCGTCGAGGACGCCGATCCAGGCGCAAGCCACGCCCCCCTTGTGTTCGATGATGGTGCCGGCCTCGACGCGCGCCATGGTCGTGTTGCGTATCACGCGATCCTGCTGGGCATCGTCCAGTATATCGAACCAAGCCGCATGAGCCTGCAGGGACTCGTGTAGATTCATGGTGGTGATAACCCTAGAAGATGCGTGAATGTCGCATTCATGACAGTTCCGGCCGGGGCCAGGCTGTACCTTGTGCTTGAACGATTTTATCGGTTTGAACGACGGGGCGCATCCAGGACGCCGCGCGAACGACACCTGGCAGTGCAGGAGACGATATGGTACAGGATACCTCCCGGCCGAAAACTTTTCCCGCTTTGTTGGCGTACCACGCGCGTGTCCGTGGCGACCGTCCCGCCATCCGTGAAAAGGATCTCGGGATCTGGCAGACCCTGAGCTGGGCCGAGGTGGCGCGCGAGGCCCATGAGCTGGCGGCCGGTCTGGCCGGCTTGGGCGTGCAACCCGGGGATCATGTCGCCATCGTCGGCGAGAACCGCCCCCGGCTGTATCTGGCCATGATGGGCGCGCAATGCATCGGCGCCATCCCCGTTCCGATGTATCAGGACGCCATCGCCGAGGAAATGACCCACGTGTTGCAGGATGCCGAGGTTGGCGTGGTGGTGGCCGAGAACCAGGAGCAGGTCGACAAGATGCTCGAGATCGCCGACCGCTGCCCCTCCCTGCGGCGTGTGATCTATGACGATCCGCGCGGGTTGCGCCACTATACCGACGCAATGCTGATGTCCTGGGATGAGCTGCTGCGCACGGGGCGCGATCATGCGCAGGCCAATCCAGGCCTGGTCGAGACGCGCATGGCGGCCATCGATCCCGACGGCCCGGCCGCCATGTTCTACACGTCCGGCACCACCGGCAAGCCCAAGGGGGTGGTCCTGAGCCATCACGCCTTGATCGATCGCGCCGAGGTGATCGAGCGCTTCGAGGGCCTGACCGATCGCGAGGATGTGCTGGCCTATCTGCCGCCGGCCTGGATCGGCCAGAACATGTTTTCGTACACCCAGTTCCTCGTGACGGGTTTCACCGTGAACCATCCCGAGTCGCCAGAGACCGTCGCCATCGACATGCGCGACATCGGCCCGACGTATTACTTTGCGCCGCCGCGCGTGCTCGAAGCCCTGCTCACGCACGTCATGATCCGCATGGAGGACGCCGGGGCGATCAAGCGTGCCCTGTTCGCGCGCTGCATGGACCTGGCGCGCCGTGTCGGCGCGCGCATCCTCGATGACGATCCGTCGGTGGGCTGGTTCGACCGGCTCAAGTACGCGCTGGGCAACCTGCTGATCTACGGCCCCTTGCGCAATGCCCTGGGCATGAGCCGTGTGCACGTGGCCTATACCGCCGGCGAGGCCATCGGTCCCGATCTGTTCGTGTTCTACCGTTCGATCGGCATCAATCTCAAGCAGCTCTACGGCTCGACCGAGACCTCGGTGTTCGTGTGCGTGCAGGCCAATGGTCATGTCCGCGACGACACGGTGGGGCCGCCCTGCGAGGGGGTCGAGATCCGCGTCGCCGTGGACGGCGAGATTCAGATTCGCAGTCCCGGGCTGTTCTCGGGCTATTACCGCAATCCCCAGGCCACCGCCGAATCCTATACCGAGGATGGCTGGTATCACACCGGCGATGCCGGCTACCTGGATACCGATGGGCAGCTCAAGATCATCGATCGCGCCAAGGACGTGGGCAAGCTCGCCGATGGCAGCATGTTCGCGCCCAAATACCTGGAAAACAAGCTCAAGTTCTTCCCCTTCATCAAAGAGGCCGTGGCCTTTGGCGCCGATCGCACCGAGGTCTGCGCCTTCATCAACATCGACCTCGAGGCGGTGGGCAACTGGGCCGAGCGCCAGGGGCTGCCCTATGCCGGCTATACCGACCTGGCCGGCAAGCCGCAGGTCTATGCCCTGATTCGCGATTGCATCGACCAGGTCAACCGCGACCTGGCAAACGACCCGAAATTGGCGGGTTCGCAGATTGCGCGCTTCCTGATTCTGCACAAGGAACTCGATCCCGACGATGACGAGCTCACGCGCACGCGCAAGGTGCGCCGCGGCTTCATCGCCAGCAAGTACGCCGTGCTGGTCGAGGCGCTGTTTGCGGGGCGCGCCAGTCAGTACATCGAAACCGAGGTCAAGTTCGAGGATGGCCGCACGGGCAAGATATCGGCGGATCTGCGCATCGAGGCGGCGACCGTGGTCCCGCACACCCCTCTGAAAAAGGCGGCCTAGATGAACGAGGCGACACGCGAGCAGCGGATCGGCGCGCCGATTCTGGATCTGCAAAACATTTCCTTGTCGTTCGGGGGCGTCAAGGCCCTGACCGATATCTCGTTCAACGTGCGTGAACACGAGATCCGCGCCATCATCGGGCCCAATGGCGCCGGCAAGAGCTCCATGCTCAACGTGATCAATGGCGTGTACGCGCCCTCCGAAGGTTCGATCACCTTTCGCGGCGAGCGCTTCTCGCACATGAACAGCCGCCAGGTGGCCGAAATGGGCGTGGCGCGCACTTTCCAGAATCTGGCGCTGTTCAAGGGCATGAGCGTGATCGACAACATCATGACCGGGCGCAACCTCAAGATCAAAAGCTCCATCCTGATGCAGGCGTTGCGCTGGGGGCCGGCCGGGCGCGAGGAAATCGCGCACCGCGAATTCGTCGAGCGCATCATTGATTTTCTCGAGATCCAGGCGCATCGCAAGACCCCCGTCGGCCAGCTGCCCTATGGCCTGCAAAAACGCGTGGATCTGGGGCGCGCGCTGGCGATGGAGCCGCGGCTGTTGTTGCTGGACGAGCCCATGGCCGGCATGAACGTCGAGGAAAAACAGGACATGTGCCGTTTCATTCTCGATGTGAACGACGAGTTCGGCACCACGATCGTGCTGATCGAGCACGACATGGGCGTGGTGATGGATATCAGCGACCGCGTGGTGGTGCTGGACTATGGCAAGAAAATTGGCGATGGCGTGCCCGACGAGGTGCGCGCCAACGAGGACGTGATTCGTGCCTACCTGGGCGCCTCACACTGAAAGGGGGGCAATGATGGGCTTTTTTCTTGAAACCCTGTTCGGCGGCCTGATGACCGGCGTCCTGTACGCACTGATCGCGCTCGGCTTTGTGCTGATCTACAAGGCCTCCGGCGTATTCAATTTCGCCCAGGGTGTGATGGTGCTGTTCGCCGCCCTGGCGATGGCGCGTTTTTCCGAATGGATCGCCATCTGGAGCGGGCTGGACAACAAAATCGTGGTCAATCTGCTGGCCTTCGCCGTCGCCGCCGCGCTGATGTTCGTCCTGGCGTGGCTGGTCGAGCGCCTGGCGCTGCGCCATCTGGTCAACCAGCCCGAGACCACGCTGCTCATGGTCACCATCGGCATCGGTTTCTTCCTCGAAGGCTTTGGCGAGTCCGTGTTTGGCAGCAATGTCTACAACATCGACATCGGGATGCCCAAGGATCCGATTTTCATCCTGGGCAATCTGTTCGAGGGCGGCCTCCTGATCGATTCTCAGGAGCTGGTCGCGGCGCTGATCGCCGCGCTGCTGGTGTTGGCGCTGGTGGTCTTTTTCCAGAAAACCAAGACCGGGCGCGCGCTGCGCGCGGTGGCCGATGACCATCAGGCTGCGCAGTCCGTGGGGATTCCACTTTCGCGCATGTGGGTGATCGTCTGGTTCGTCGCCGGCTTGAGCGCGCTGGTCGCCGGCGTGGTGTGGGGCAGCAAGCTGGGCGTGCAGTTTTCCATCTCGACGCTGGCCCTGCGCGCCCTGCCCGTGGTCATCCTGGGCGGCTTGACCTCGGTGCCCGGCGCCATCGTGGCCGGCCTCATCGTCGGCGCCGGGGAAAAGCTTTCCGAAATCTACATCGGCCCGTTCATCGGCGGCGGCATCGAGGTCTGGTTCGCCTATGTGCTGGCGTTGATCGTGCTGCTGGTGCGGCCCCAGGGGTTGTTCGGGGAAAAAATCATCGACCGCGTTTGAACCGGATGGCCTTGGGCCGATCCCTCAGATAACCACATTCGACATCGACACTTATGTTCTATCGCGAAAACGGTCAATTCAAGACGAGCTATCAGTCGGACCAACAGATCCTTCCGATCCGGCAAGACCGGATCGCCATGGTCGTCCTGCTGATTTTCGCTTTTGTCATCGTGCCCCTGGGGGCCACCAATTATCAATTCTCGGCCATCCTGATCCCGGTCGTCATTCTGTCGCTGGCGGCGCTGGGCGCCAACATCCTGATCGGCTACTGCGGCCAGATTTCGCTGGGCTCGGGCGCCTTCATGGCGGTGGGCGCGTATGGCGCCTACAACGTCATCATGCGCATCCCCGGCATACCGCTGATCGTGGCCCTGCTGCTGGGCGGCGTCTTCGCCGCGGTGTTCGGCGTGCTGTTCGGCCTGCCCAGCCTGCGCGTGCGGGGCTTGTACCTGGCGGTCACCACGCTGGCGGCGCAGTTCTTCGCCGACTGGATGTTCTACCGCGTCAAGTGGCTGACCCTGGACAGTCCGTCCATCTCGGTCACGGCGCCGGACCTGTCGGTTTTCGGCCTGTCGCTGCAGAGCTACCCGGCCAAGTATCTTTTTTGCCTGACGGTCCTGGCGCTGCTGGCGCTGGCCGCCAAGAATCTCGTGCGCGGCGCAATCGGGCGTGAATGGATGGCGATCCGCGACATGGATGTCGCCGCCGCGGTCATCGGCATCCGCCCCGTGTATGCCAAGCTCACGGCCTTTGCCGTCAGCAGCTTCATCATCGGCGTGGCCGGTGCGCTGTGGGCCTTCTTTTACCTGGGCGCCTGGGAGCCCGACGCCTTTCGCCTCAAGATGTCGCTGGAGCTTCTGTTCATGGTCATCATCGGCGGGTTGGGCTCTATCCTGGGCAATTTCTTTGGCGCGGCCTTCATCGTCGTGCTGCCGATCCTGATCCGCCTGGGCCTGCCGCAACTGGGCGATCTGATCGGCATGCCGTTGGGCACCGCCGCCGCCGCGCACCTCGAACTGATGCTGTTCGGCGTGCTCATCGTCTGGTTCCAGATCGTCGAGCCCCACGGGTTGGCACGCCTGTGGGCCACGGGCAAGCACAAGCTGCGCCTGTGGCCGTTCCCACATTGACGGTGGACTCGTCCGTCTTTGTTTTTCCTGAAAACCACTTCGAAGGAGACAACCATGAAGCGGATCAACAGATTACCGGCCGCGCTGCTGGTGGCGGCGGGCATGATCGCGGCGCCTGCCGCGGCCCTGGCCCAGGAAGCCGAGCAGTACGCGCCCATCTTTTCGTATCGCACGGGGCCCATCGCGCCCAACGGCATTCCGGTGGCCAACGGCACGGTCGACTATCTCAAGCTGGTCAATGCCAAGGGCGGCATCAATGGCGTCAAGTTCAAGATCGAGGAGTGCGAGTTCGCCTACGACACCGCCAAGGGCATCGAATGCTATGAACGCATGAAGGGCAAGAACGGCGGCGCGGCGATCGTGCAGTCGATTTCCACCGGCGTGACCAATGCCTTGCTCAAGAAGGCCCCCGAGGATGAAATCGCCCTCATCATCGGCGGCTATGGCACGCCTGCCGCGGCCGACGGCGAGGTCTTCAAATGGGTTTTCCCGGTGATTCCGAATTACTTCGTGGCCGCCGACGTGATGGTGCAGGCCGTCGCCCAGCGCGCCGGCGGTCCGGAAAACCTCAAGGGCAAGAAGATCAATTACGTCTACATGGATGCGCCTTTTGGCTATGAGTTCATGCCGGTGTTCGAGACCTATGCCGAGAAATACGGTTTCACGCTCAATAAGCTGCCGGTGACGGCGCCGGGCCTGGACCAGAAATCGACCTGGCTGCAGGTGCGCCGCGATCAGCCGGATTACGTGCTGTACGTCGGCTACGGCGTCATGAACCCGACCGCGCTCAAGGAGGCGCAGTCCGTGGGCTATCCGCGCGACAAGATCTATGCCTTCTGGTGGGCGGGTTCCGAGTCCGACGTCAAGGGCGTCGAGGATGCCGCCAAGGGCTACAATGCCGCCGCCTTGCAGGCCAGCGCCAATCGCGACGCCAAGGTCATCCAGGACGTTCTGGCAACTCTGTACGACAAGGGCCAGGGCACGGCCGAGGATCGCAAGACCGTGGGCGACGTGCTCTACGTGCGCGGTCTGATCACGGGTATGTTGACCGCCGAGGCGGTGCGCATCGCGCAAGAGCAGTTCGGCAAGGGCAAGCCCATCACCGGCAGCCAGGCGCAGTGGGCGCTGGAGCACATGGACCTGAGCGCCGAGCGGCTCGAGGAACTGGGCTTCACCGGCATTCTGCTGCCGCACAAACTGAGCTGCAAGAACCATATGGGTTCGTATGCGGCGCGCATGTCGGTCTGGGACGGCAAGGAATGGAAGATCAACAGCGACTGGTACGAGGGCAATCGCGAGGTGATCGATCCGTTGATCAAGCAGTTCGCCGACAAGTACGCGGCCGACAACAAGATCGAGCGCCGCGCCTGCGAGGGCTGAGCGCAGGCCGGGCACGCGCTGGACTGTTTTCCGCAGTCCGGCGCGAGCCTGGCGCCAGGCCATGCCACATCTTCAACCGAGTGCATCACCATGACCGATCCGACACCCCGCAATATTCTCGAAGTCAATGGCATAGAGGTCATCTACAACCATGTGATCCTGGTGCTCAAGGGGGTTTCGCTCTCGGTGCCCGAAGGCGGCATCGTCGCCATTCTGGGCGGCAATGGCGCGGGCAAGACGACGACGCTGCGCGCCATCTCGAACCTGCTCAAGGGCGAGCGCGGCGAGGTTACCAAGGGCAGCATCGATTACCGCGGCGAGCGTATCGACCAGTTGACCCCGGCCGACCTGGTGCGCCGGGGCGTGATTCAGGTGATGGAAGGGCGTCATTGCTTCGCCCACCTCACCATCGAGGAAAACCTGCTGACCGGTGCCTATACGCGCGCGCTGTCGCGCGATGAACAGCGCGCGGCACTGGATCGGGTCTATCAATATTTCCCCCGGCTCAAGCAGCGCCGGGGATCGCAAGCCGGCTATACCTCCGGGGGCGAGCAGCAGATGACGGCCATCGGCCGCGCGCTGATGGCCGACCCGCGGATGATTCTGCTCGACGAGCCTTCGATGGGGCTGGCCCCGCAGATCGTCGAGGAAATCTTCGAAATCGTGCGCGGCTTGAATCAACGCGAGGGGGTGAGTTTTCTGCTTGCCGAGCAGAACACCAATATTGCCCTGCGCTATGCCGATTACGGCTACATCCTCGAGAACGGCCGCGTGATGCTCGATGGCGAGGCGCGCGCTCTGGCCGAGAACGAGGACGTCAAGGAATTCTATCTGGGAGTGTCCAGCGGCGAGCGCAAGAGCTTTCGCGACACTAAGTTTTATCGTCGGCGCAAGCGCTGGCTGGCCTGAGCCTACGGGAGGGATGCGATGGATTCTTTTTTTGATGGCCGGGAAACCCTGGCTCCACAAGAGCGTGAACGGCAGTTGTTCGAACACTTGCCTCGGGCCTTGAGCGCGGCGCGGCGCCGCGCGCCCGCCATTGCGCGGCAGTTGCACGGCATCGACGAGGCAATGCTGGTTTCGCGCGAGGCGCTGGCCGCCGTCCCCGTGCTGCGCAAGAGCGAGCTGCTGCACGCCCAGTATGAGGCGCGGATGCAGGGTGGGCATGGGCCGCGCGATGTCGTCAATCGAGTGTTTGGCGGCTTTTCGACGGTGGCCTGGGGCGAGGCGCGGCGTGTATTCGCCTCGCCAGGGCCGATCTACGAGCCCGAGGGCGTGAGTCCCGACTATTGGGGATTCGCTCGCGCGTTGCATGCGGCGGGGGTGCGCTCGGGCGATCTGGTCCATAACTGTTTCTCTTATCATTTCACACCGGCTGGCTCCATGATGGAAACGGCTGCCCATGCCCTGGGCTGCACGGTATTTCCAGGCGGTGTGGGGCAGACTGAGCAGCAGGTCCGGACCATGGCCGACCTCGCGCCCGGCGCCTATACGGGGACCCCGAGTTTCTTGCGCATCATCCTGGAAAAGGCTGACGAGATGGGCGTGACCCTGCCGTCGCTGCGTTGCGCGCTGTTTTCCGGCGAGGCGTTTCCGCCATCGTTGCAGGCCTGGTTCGCCGCGCGCGGCATTGCGGGTTTCCAGGCTTATGGCAGCGCCGACCTGGGGATGGTGGCGTTCGAGACGCCGGCGCGCGCGGGTCTGGTGCTCAATGAAGACCTGATTCTCGAAATCGTCCGGCCTGGGACTGGCCAGCCTGTGCCCGATGGCGAGGTGGGCGAGGTCGTGGTGACCCGCTTCAATCCCGATTATCCTTTGCTGCGTTTCGGCACTGGCGATCTGTCGGCGATCGAGCCGGGCGAGTCTCCGTGCGGGCGCACCAATGTGCGCATCCGCGGATGGCTGGGGCGCGCCGATCAGACGACCAAGGTGCGGGGTATGTTCGTCCATCCGGAGCAGGTCGCGATGGTGCTGCGCAATCATCCAGAGATCGGGCGCGCGCGTCTGGTCATTTCCGGCGAGATGGGGCACGACCTCATGACCCTGAAAGTCGAATCGAGCCGCGCGCTCGATGTGGAGGCGGTGGCCGCCAGCGTGCGCGACCAGACCAAGCTGCGGGCGCAGGTCGAGATGGTTCCGGCGGGGAGCTTGCCCAACGATGGCAAGGTCATCGAGGATGTGCGCAGCTATAAGTAGCTATGGGTTTTTTGTGAGAGCTCGCGGCCGGCGCCCCCCTGGGCGCCGGCCGCCTACGAAAGTGGGAGTTGGGTTGTGCATGTTAGTTAGGTTTTCATGTTGTGGGGCAAAAAAAAAATAGTAATAAAAAATATGGGGTATAAATTTA
>JBEBRQ010000023.1:0-46404 GCA_040394755.1 Castellaniella defragrans
GCTACGTTGACATCGTAGAGGTCGCTGGTTCGAATCCAGTACTGCCTACCAGAAATCCTGCCAAGGGTTGCCAGATATTGCCAAGAAAAGCCGTGTTCTCAATGGGATACGGCTTTTTTATTGCCAAGGGGGCCGGATTCAAACCACGCCGCAAAGGCTATGCGGCCGGCGATTCGACGGCCGGCCCCGCCACCGTGCACTGGTCCAGGGGGGCCGTGCCGGCCACCGGAAAACCCCCGTCATCCACATACGCATACTGTACGCCGCCGTCCGTGGACAAAGGGCTGGTGTCCAGCAGATAGGCGCGCTCGCTGAACGGCGCCATCATCATGTCCGGCTCCTGCCGCGCGGGCCAGGTCGTGCCCCGGCCCGCCACCGCCAGCGCCGCGAACGACACGTGGTAAGGCGACTCGTTGCGGCCCACCAGCTGCCACTCGTCGGCCTGCCGGCGCAGGCAGAATCGCAGCGATTGCGCGGTGGGCGCAACAGCTAACGCATCGCCCTGCGCCGCCAGCCCGGCGGGCCGGTAAAAGATCTTGAGCTGGGTGTTCATGGCCATCTCCACTCGCGGCAGCTCGGCCTGTTCGCCGGTGGTGGCCGGCGGGATCTCGTAGAGATTCAGCCAGAAGGCGGACTCGCGGTCCTGGGGCAGCGCGTCCCGGGTATACAGAATGCGCAGGCCCTGGATGCCGCCCGGTTGCAGGCGAAACACCGACGGCAGCGCGATGAACGGCATGGACGGCCCATCGGGATCGCCTTCGCCGCGATCCACCCAGGTCTGCACCACCACGGGATAGGGGTTGGTGTTGGCCAGCATCAGGGAGCGCTCCCTCTGCCCCCCCTGGAAAATCACCCGCGTGGCGCCCGCCAGCACACCGGCATGGGCCATCGGCGCCTGCGTCAGGAGCAGGATCAGGACCCGCCACAGGGTCAGGCGCCAGGCCGATCGCATCATTGCACTTTCACCAGCACGTAGGCCGTGGCGTAGACTTTGCCGGGCGTGGCAGTACGCGAGGGCAATTGTTGCAGGGTCGCGGTGAAGGTCCGCAGATAATGCGTGTAGCCGGACTGCGTGCTCCCCATGTTCTGGGCCCCATCCAGCACGGGATACCAGCCGGCACTCTGGCCGCTGGGATTGGGACTGGGCAGACTTCCGGTAATGCCGGGCTGGCCCACGAACACCATGTCGGCTCCCGTCGAGGCATTTTTCAGTGAAATGCCCACGCCCTGCGCCAGGCTGCTGTCGTTGCCGTAGTTGTCCGAAACCAGCATCGAGACACCGTGGGTGGTGGTATTGACCAGCCCCAGGCCTTGTGCGGCGCTATAGGCGCCAGGCGAAACCTGGATGCCCAGCGCGGTCTGCCCGCTACCGATGCCGGAAAACACGCTATTGCTGCACTCCACCTCGACCGAGAAGTTGGCCTGTGTGGAGCCGCCATTGCGCAATTCCTGCGCCGAGATCGTCTGGAACAGCACATGCGGGGTGGCGCTGCGCGCGACGCAGGAGTTGGTCGAACTCAAGCTGGCGGCCTGGTACAGGGTATAGCCAAAACCATTGCCGCCACCGACCAAACCGTAGAAATCATAGTGAGTGGCGCTGTCTTCACCGATTTCATCATGCGCGAGTCCGGGGCCGACCAATTGGATGTAGGCACTGGGCTGGTTGCAGGCATACGCTGTGCCGTTAGTGCTCGCGCGTCCCATCGGAATCGACCAGAAATCACACCAATCGCTCGAAGCGCCGGAGGATGGCGGCAGATTGCTGATGCGATATAGTTCAGCCTGCATGACCGGCACATCCTGCAATCGGATCTGGACCTGGGTGCCTGACTCGCCATATGTGCCGACGGGAATCCGCTGCCAATGACGGCTGAGGGTCACACCCGACATGCTCAGCTTCAGGCCCACATGTTCGAACCAGGTGGCATATACGCCGGACAACCCATCACTGGCGCCTGTCTCGTAGTAACCACCCAAGCGGTCGTCGCCATTGGTCGCCACCAGGAAATAGACATTCGGCAGATCGCCCCTGCTGCACGTCCAGAGCACTGAGGCCGCGGTGGTGCCACCATGTGTGTACTGAGTGGGCGGAACGACGGTGGTGGCCAACAGCGACCCCACGGGCTGCAGGTAGGTGCTCTCCAGGTTGACGCGGCCGAAGGCGATCTTTGCCGCACTGCCGTCTCCCGAATCGACAAAAGTATTATTGACGGTGCAAGCCGCATGCCCCTGCGCAGACAGCATCGACAGGGCCAGCAACAGCGACACGGCGACCAGGCGGCGGGCAAGAGCGATTCCAGGCATGATGATTACTCCACAGGTCCGCTCGCGCACAGGGCTTCGAGCTTGATCAACGGTTGCGCCAGGTCGAGGCCGGCGGTGTCGTACGGCAGGCTGCACTGCTCGCTGGCATGGTCGCCCCACTTCAGGATGAGCCGCCCCTTGGCGTCTTCGGTGCGCACATAGACCTGGCTGCCCTGGCCGACCATGCCCACGATGCCACCGCTCTCGTCGTATGCCTCGGCGCCCAGCGGCACCGCCTGGCCGTCGGCCATGCGCGCATGAATCAGCAGGGCGCTGCCGGTGCGGGTCTTGAAGACGACTTTTACGGCCGCCCCGGCATAGGGGGCCACGCGCTGCTCGCCATCCTCCAGCTCGGTGTTGCCCTCCATGCCTTGCGGGTCCAGCAGAATGCTGCTGTAGCGGTAGGGCGTCACGGCCGGCACCAGCGCATAGCCATTGCCGTCGATCCTGGTGCCCTGGGAATTCAGCACGCTCGCCCCCTTGGCGCCCTTGGCTTCGACCAGGGCGAAGGTATCGGCCAGGTAGGGGCCGAAGGTGACGCCGCCGCTGTGCACCGCCAGCGCGCCCTGCGCATTGCCGGCGGCCTGCCAGTAGGAATCGCCGCGCGATGCGCTGACCCCGACGCTGATGCTCGGAAAGCGCTTCTGCACGCTGCCGTTCCAGACCGTCTGGCCCTGCTCCTCGGCATGGGAGGCCCCCAGGCTGTAGCTGAGCGTCTGCGCCTCATCGGCCATGCCGGATACGGTGGCCTGATATTGGCTGCCGCTGCTGTCGCTGTGCGTGTAGGACGTGCTGAGCGTCGGTGTGCGCGTGGAGGTCTGGCGCCCCAGCGGCAGGGAGACCGACAGCATGGTGACGGTTTCGGTCCGCCCGGAAATCAGGGTGCCGTCATAGCCGCCCGTGATCCAGTTGTAGCCGCCGACCTGCTGGCGGCCCACCGAGAGATTGACGCTGATGCCGTTGCTAAAGGCCTTGCCGTAGCCCAGCTGCAACTGGGTGTCGCGTTCGCGGCCGTCGCGGTAGTCCTGCACGGCCCCCGACACGAACACAGTACCGTAGCGCCCCAGGTTCTGGTTCAGCGATAATTCGACCCGGTTGCGCTGCATGTAGGAAGGCGATTCCCATGCCACGCCGGTGCCCGCCAGGGCGCGCAGGCCGATCACGTCAGCCAGATCGCGATAGCCGCTGGTCGAATAACGGTAGCCGGCCAGGGTCACGGAGGTCTGGGTGGGCTGGAACGTGCGGCTGTACGATACATGCGCCATCCAGCCGCTGGTCGTGCCGCTGTCCGGAATGTCGGCACGCGAATATGTCATGTCCAAGCCGAACGCCCCCAGCGGGCTGCTGTACACGCCGCCCAGCACGGCGGCCTGATAGCCCCTGGCCAGCCGCAGGCCGCTGTTGACCGTGAAGGTGTTGCTCAGGCCGCGCTGATAGGTGAGATCGCCGAACAGGGTGTCCTCGCCGATGTCGCGCGTGCGCCCCACCGAAAAATTGTAGCGGGACGTCCCCGGCCGCATGGATTCCGGCACGGCCGAGAACGGCACGCTGAACCGGTTGACCGTTCCGTTGGCCTCGATGACCTCGACCTCCAGGTCGCCGCTGTAGCTGGTAGGGTACAGGTCAGTGATTTCGAAAGGCCCGGGCGCCACCGTGGTCTGGTAGATTTCACGGCCATTCTGGCTGATCGACACACGCGCATTGGTGTTCGCCACGCCGCGCACGATGGGCGCATAGCCGCGCATCGAATCCGGCAACATGCGCTCGTCGGTGGCCAGATTCACCCCGGTATAGCTCAGGCCCGAAAAAAAACGGCCCGTGGTAAAGGTCTGTCCGATGGTCAGCTGGCTGTCCAGCGCGGGCAGCGGCCGCTGCACGTAGCTGCGCAGATTGCTCCAGCGCGTGCCCTGGCCCTGGGAGGAATACGTCAGGGTCGATTGCTGGCGGTACTGCCAGGCCCCCAGGTTCACGCCCCCGGACAGCGACAGATAGGCCGAACGCTGGCTGGGCGCCAGATCGTTCTGGTAGGACACATGGTAGGCATTGCCAATGTAGTTGACGAAACCGATGGTGGCGCCCGCATCCAGGTCGTCGGGATTCACGTAGCCGCGCGGGACGCGATTCATCAGGCTTTGCGGAATACTCAGATCCAATCGCAGCCGGCTCATGTCGAAACGGCTGGAGCTGCCGGCCACGACGTCCCCGATCGGGTGGCATTCAGCCGTCTCGTCACCGGCGATGACCGCCGCCACCCCGGCCCGCTTCAGCAGCGCGGCATCCAGGCAGGGCTGGACCCTGTCATTGGCCGCGAGGACGAACTCGATATCGCTGCGGTCAAAAAACTGCTGATTGACATAGATATCTACCTTGTAGGTCCCTGGCGGGACATCGTCAGCCTTGTTGAAGCGCTCGAGCATCGAAACGCTGATGCGTCCGCCGCGAAACAGGCTGGCGTCGAACACGTAAGCCTCGGCGGCCGCCTGCGCCGGGGTGGCGGCCGGATTGGATGCCTGTCCCGCGGTCGGACTGACGGCTGGATTGGCGGCTGGAGCACCGGTCGAACTGGTCACCCCCAGTATCGGCCAGATCAGCAGCCACAACGCCGCTGCCCATCCCGCAGGTAAGCGGCGCCCAGGCTGGCAAGGAATACACGCTTGACTCATCGAAACACAGCCGCATCAATGCAATGGCAGTTCATCGACCACATCGACACCGTAGTCGTTGACCAGGACGATCCGCAAACGGGCCTGGCCCAGGTCACCGGAACGGCCGATTTTCCAGGACACGCTGGATTTGGGCGCAATCGTGACCGACTCGGCCAGCGGGATGCGGCTGCCGCCGACCATCAGACTGGCCTGGCGCACCACCGCGTGATAGCCGGTGGGGTTGTCCACCCGCAACTGACCGTCGGCCAGGTGGAATTGCAACTGCCCGGCCATCTGGCTCGGACTGCCGGCCAAACCCTTGGGCCGGTAGAAGACTTTGAGCCGGCTGCTGAATATCAGCACCAGCTTGTTGGCATCCTGGCTGGCGGCACTGAGCGCCGGCACCTGGGTGAAATTGAGAAAAAAGACGGATTCGCGATCCTGCGGCAGCTCATCGCCGCCGGTATAGAGCAGGCGCACCATCTGCCCCGCCTTGGCTTCGATCCGAAAAATCTGCGGATTGGCGATGAACGGGGCATCCGCGGTCGCAAGGGTGGAATCGGGCGAGCCCGTATCCACCCAGACCTGCACCAGATTCGGGTGATCATCCGGATTGGTGAATTGCAACGTCTTTTCTTTCTGCTCGGCGGAAAAAATGACCCGTGTCCCCGTCAGCAACACACTGGCATGGGCCGACGCACCGGCAATGGCCAGGACGGCCATCGCCGGAACGAGCGATTTCATCAAAGCGCTGGAATAACAGTGCCGCCGCATAGCCGATCAACGAAAAGGTGGCCCCGGCCCATGCGGGCTTACAGATATTCCAATGCGTACTCGGCTACGGCCGTCACGGCGCCGGCCGTAGCCGGGCCGCCAACCGAGATGTATTGCGCACCGAACGTGAAGTTGGTGCTGGTCTCGCCAATCGGCAGCGACAGACCGGAGACCGCTGTCACGCCATTAAGCTGGATCGCATTGGTGCCCTCGTCAGTAGTCGTCAATTGGATCTGGACATTGGTAGCAGGATCATTGACTGCCAAGTTACCCAGATTGCCATTCGTCACAGCATAACCAAGGAACGTGATGTTGATGTCCTGTGCGGCAACCGTCGGCGCCGTGCAATCGGAGAGATGAACGGTGAACGGCGTCAATCCGGCAACCTGGCCTGCACTACTCAGGGCACTCACCGGGACGGTGGGCAGCAACACAATGCTGTTGGTTTGCCCATTGATCGTGGCAGTGCAAGTCTGGTCGCTCACCTCACCCTGAAAAGTCACAGTCGGGGCGGCGAATGCAAAGGCCGGGGCCAAACCGGCAAGAAAAAACAAGGCTTTAAGTTTCATGACTGATCCAAAGCAAAAGGGAAGAAATCGTTCCCTATCAAGCGCCGGACGACTGAATGAGCGGCCCCGGGGGGAACGCTTTCACTATGTCGGATTGCGGCGCGGCATTGAATCAGACGATTCTCAAACCATCGGGAATCGGAAAATTCCTATGGACCTTCAGAGTGAACCCGGTGAAAAGCGGCTGTGGCAAGAATCGGACGGCGTTATTGAAACAAGCCCGATTCGATGCAAAACGCCACCAGGGCCTGATCGCTGTCCAGACCCAGCTTGCGCATCGCCGATATCTTCTGGCTGCTGACGGTCTTGACGCTGCGCTTGAGGTTGGCCGCCACCTGGCCCATCGATTCGCCGCGCATGAAATGGCGTAGAACCTCCAGCTCTTTGAGCGTCAGGCTTGCCATCCGGTCGCGAACGGACGCGGAATGCGCCGCCGGGTTGGCCCCGGGAGTTTCGGGGTAGTACCGCCTGCCATCGTATGCCGCCTGCAGGGCTGCCACCACATCGTGCACACCGTGGCTCTTCTGCACCACCGCCATGACGCCCAAGTCATACAGCATCGAGATGATCGTGGGATTCGTTATCATGGTCAGCACCACGAAGCGCGTCTGCGGAAAACGCCGCACCAGCCCACCGATCAGCCGCAGGCCGTCGCCGTAGGTCGGATCGCCCGGCATGGCATAGTCGGTGATCACCAGATCGGCGGGCCGCGGCCCGGACAGATGCTCGACCAATTCAGTGGAGCCGGATACTTCGGCCACGATGGTGAACATCTTGTTCCCCTCGAGCAGCTCGCGCAGCGCGAACAGCACCAGCGGATGGTCATCGGCAATGGCAATACGCATTCTGTTCATCAGTGGTTCCCCCGTAATCCAGTTGATGCGCGCCACGTCCGCGCCGACGCTCTCTCTCATGCTGACTTCAACACCTGGCGCAAACTGTCGAGACATCCACCGGCATCCGCCATGACCTCCTCCACCGGCATGCCGTCGCGCAGGCTTTTGCCCAGCAGATCCAGCGCCGACGCCTGTTCCGCGAATCCCGCCACCACCAGCGCGCCATACATCCGATGCAGCAGGGCAAGCACGGCCTGCCGGTCGCCGCCCGTCACCGCCAAGTCCAATTTCTGGATATCCTCCAGCATGGTCGATATGAAAACCTGCCGGAATCCATCCGGCATGTCTTCCAATGGCGACAGGCTCGTGGCGGGCACGGCCACCGGATCGACGGCAGCCGCATCGGCCCCGCCCTCCTGACCCGTCCCGGCATGGCCCGACAGAAAGCGCCACAGTGTGCGCAAACGCACCGGCTTGACCAGCCATGCCGTCATGCCGGCTTCGCGGCAGCGGCTTTGCTCGTCGCGCTGCGCATCGGCGGTCACGCCGAAAATCGGCCGCTGATCGCCGGAATCCCGGATGGCGCTGGCAAGCTGATAGCCGTTCATGCGCGGCATATTCACATCGGTCAACAGGACATCGTAGGTATCCGCCCGCCACCGGGCCAATGCGTCTTCGCCATCGGCGGCCGTCGCGACGCTGCAGCCCAGGTAGCGGAGCTGGTGACTGAGAATGGCCTGGTTGATGGGATTGTCCTCGGCGACCAGCACCCTCAGGCCCAAGGGCGACAACTGACTTTCCTCGGCTGGCGCGGCCATCGCCTGGCGGCCGTGCAGCGCCTGCTCGATGGCCCGGCCGATGCCGGCGATATCCGTGACATCCACAGTCGTGACGCCATCGATCCGCGCGGCGCTGGACACCGCCCTGATCCTGCGCCCTCCCCCCTGGACAGCCGCGGATTCAGACTCCAGCACGCTCAGCAAGATATCGCCGGCAGCCAGAAGCGAATCCGGAATGTCGGCCAGTTTGGCATCAGCGCCCCACTTGCGCAGCCACAGGCAGAGGTTCTGGCTGAGTTCATGGTGGGGGCCGCGCACAAAGACCCTGGCCCCCCGCAGTCGCGGCGCCTCATCATCCTGCGCGAGCTCGCCCACCGGCAGCTCGAGTTCGAGCGTGAAACGGCTGCCCACACCCAGCTGGCTGTCGACATGGATCGAGCCCCCCATCAGATCGGCCAGCCGGGCGCAGATGGTCAGCCCCAATCCCGTGCCCTGTATGGTGTGGTTGTGCGTATCGATCTGGTAGAACGGCAGGAACAAGTACTGCTGCGCCTCTTGCGCAATACCCACGCCGCTGTCGATCACCTGCAACGACAGCCGGCAGGTATCCTGGCCCGCGCAGTCGCCGCGCACATGCACGACGATACGGCCCGACCCGGTGAACTTGATGGCATTGCTCAACAGGTTGCCCAGGATCTGCCGCAGCCGGTTCGGGTCCCCGACCAGGGTGTCCGGCAAGGCCGGATCGACGCAGCAGAACAGCAGCAGCCCCTTGCGGTTGGCCATGTCCCGGTACGCGCCCACGCAGCTCGTCACCAGGGCCAGCAGATTGAAAGGCACCCGATCCAGCACCAATTGGTCGGACTCGATCTTGGTCATGTCCAGCACGTCGCTGATGATCCGCATCAGGCTGTCGGACGAGACCTGAATGCGCTCGAGCAATTGGCGCTGCTCGGCGTTCAGCGTCGTCAGGCCGAGCAGCTCCAGACTGCCCAGCACACCGTACAGCGGTGTGCGGATTTCATGGCTCATGGTCGCCAGGAACAGGGACTTCGCCTGGTTGGCCTTGTCGGCGTCGTGCTTGGCCCGCGCCAGCGCCCGTGCTTCCTCGGCGCGGGCGCTGACATCGGTCAGCACGCACAGGATCACATCGCGCTGCCGGTAACGCGTGGGCGCGTAGGCAATGTGCAGCACCCGGCCGTCACCAGGACAATAGTTCTCGATGACGCCCAGCTTTTCGGCGCCCAGCACCTGTTCCAGTATCCGGCCATCCAGCGTGGTCCCGGCGTCCTGCGGCCCGTTCGAGAGATTCAGCCACTGCAACGCCAGGGCATTGGCAAAGACGATCTGGCCGTCCTTCTGGTCGATCACGCACAGCGCCACCGGCGCCGTTTCCAGCAAAGTCCGGTTGAAGCGATTGCTTTCCCTGACCTCATCATGCACACGCTGCACCGGGACGATGACCCGGCGGTTGTACCAGCGCATGCCGAGGCTGCCCAGCCCCAGGCTGCCGGCCAACACGACCATCATGCCGATCAGCAGCCACATATTGCAAAAGAACAGACGATCATAGGGAATCCGGTAATACCCGGTCCATCCGAGGCTGGCCTCGGTCAAGTGAAACGTCAATCCGCTCGATCCATAGTTGATGCCCGGATGCGTGCCTCGCGGCGGGCTGCCTTCGCCCATGATCTGGCCGCTGTCGCAACTTTCCAGCCAGAAGGCGTCGTGGACCAAAGGCCCACGCATCAACGAGAACAAGTTGACCCGTTCCGGAAAGAGCAGTGTCGCCTGGATGAAGGCCGGTTCCGCCGGCCCGCCCTCGTCGGCAGAGCGGAGGCTGATGGGCATGAACCCAACCATGACGGCCGGATCCGTTTCCAGTGACATCCAGCGGACTCGGGAGCGCCCGGCGCACCATGCGTTCGGATCCGAGCGGCCATCGTAGCCGCGGACGGCCTGCACCGTGGCCAATGCCATATCGGCCGTCAATTTGATCGGCGCATCGGCATTGTCCACGGCGGGAATCGTCAGGCTGGCGCCCGTGGCCGGATCGATCAGGAACAGGGTGGAGGCTGGAAAGTCGGACGACACCCAGAATCTGGAATAAAAATCAGTGAGGTTCTTGCCCAGCTCGGCGGTCCGGCCATCGTACGCTGGACAATGATCACGCTCCGGGCAAGTCAATGTGAACGGCACATCCAACTGCGGCGACACGCCATCGAAAAACAATGCGGCGGCGCCCCCATCCGTCGATCCGGGCCGGAATACCAAGGCTGGGATCGCCGATGCCTCGTCGGCGTCCATCGCCGGCCCCAGGTTCAATCGGGTCAACGCCTGTTCATGCTCGTGGATATAGCCGACCAGAACCGAGAAATCGAAAAATACGCGCTCGAATTCCTGATTGACGATGCGCTGCATGCCCCATAAAACCACCGCGCTCAGGACGAGCATCAGGGACGTCATACTGAACAATACGACATTCAACCAGCGGGAAACGCGTGTATACCGATGCAGGGAAGTGTCCGGCATGAATAGCCCTCGCGCCGGCTGGCAACCTCAACCGGAATAGTGCAATCAGGAGGATACGCAGTCCATTCTAGCGGTAAATCGCGGTATTGTGACTAATTTGTTAGTAATTTAATTGTGTGATCGGACGGTTCAGCAAACATCGGCCGCGCGCACCGCGCGCATGAATGCCTGGATCTGGACCGGGTCCTTGATGCCGGGGGATTCCTCGACCCCGCTGCTGACGTCGACCGCATAGGGCCGCAGTTCGGCGATGCGCGTGCCCACATTCCCAGCGGACAGGCCGCCGGCCAGCACCAGCGGACGCGCCGCAGGCGCCTGCGCGACCTCGCGCAACAACGCGAGATCTAGCGCGGTGCCGCTGCCGCCATAGCCCTGGCTGAAGCTGTCGAACAGCCAGGCAGCGGCCCGATCATAGGCGGCGCAGTGCGCGGCCAGAGTCTCGGCGGTGTCCAGGCCCGGGGCCCCGACGCGAAAACCTTTGATGTAGCGGATCCCGAACTGCGCGCAAAATCCGGGGGATTCCTCGCCGTGGAACTGCAACATATCCGGATTTACGGTGTCGATGATTTCATGCACCTCAGCCGCAGAGGGATTCACGAACAGAGCGACCACATCCACGAAAGCCGGGACCAATCCCCGCAAAGCGGCCGCCGCGCCGGCATCCAGGAAGCGGCGACTGGGCGGGTAGAACACCATTCCGATGGCGTCCACCCCCGCATCAACCGCAGCGCGAACATCAGCCCCGCGCGTCAGCCCGCAGATCTTGACGCGGGTACGGCGCGGCGCGGCCGTCCGATCCTGATCGCCTATATTCACTTGAAGTCCGCCCCCGCATCGCCCCCATACGAGTCCAGCCCGTAGGCACTGTCCTGCCCGAAGGTGACGCTGGCCGGATCGATGGTGCTCGCATCGCTCTTGTAGTGGGTCACCATGCCCGGGAACGCCAGGACCGCCACGACCATCAGGATCTGGATCACGATGAAAGGAATGGAACCCCAATAGATATCGCCCGTGGCGACCTTGGCGATGCGCTTGCCGGTCACCCGGTCATGGTAATCCTCTTTGGGCGCGACCGAACGCAGATAGAACAGCGCGAATCCAAAAGGCGGATGGATGAAAGAGGTCTGCATATTGACCGCCAGGAGAACGCCGAACCAGATCAGGTCGATGCCCATCTTGTCGGCCACCGGCCCGAGCAGCGGCACGATGATGAAGGCCAGTTCGAAGAAATCCAGGAAGAACGCCAGGAAAAAGGTCATGACGCTGACCACGATCAGGAAGCCCAGCTCGCCGCCCGGCACGTGCAGCAACAGCTGTTCGACCCAGATATCGCCGTTGACCCCGCGGAAACTCAGGCTGAATATGGTGGAGCCAACCAGAATGAACACCACGAAGCACGACAGGCGCGCCGTGGTTTCCATGGCCTGCTTGAGCTGGCGCATGGAAAAACGGCCGCGCGACACCGCCATGATGAGGGCGCCCACGGCGCCCATGGCGCCGCCCTCGGTGGGCGTGGCCACGCCGATGAAGATCGTGCCCAGCACCAGGAAGATCAGCGCCAGCGGCGGAATCATCACGAACGTGACGCGCTCGGCGATCCGGGAGAGCAACCCCAGACGCAGGAACTTGTTGGCCAGCGCCATGAACAAGGCCGCCACGCCCCAGATCAGCAACACGATCACGACCTGCTCGTCGACCGGAATGTCGGTGTGCGAACGGAAGTAATAGTTCGAGCCGAAATACGCAGCCAGCGCGGCGACCACGGTCAACACGGCCAGCGAACGCAGGCCCCGGCCGCCATCGGGCTCGACGTAGACACGCGCCTCGGCCGGCAGCGCCGGCGCGGCATTCGGACGAACCAGGGACAGCAGCACGATATAGACGATGTAGGCCCCCGCCAGCAACAGGCCCGGCAGCATGGCGCCCCGGTACATGTCGCCGATCGAACGGCCCAGCTGGTCGGCCAGGATGATCAGCACCAGCGACGGCGGGATGATCTGCGACAGCGTGCCCGAGGCCGCGATCACACCCGAGGCCAGCCGCCGGTCATAACCATAACGCAGCATGATCGGCAGCGAGATGAGACCCATCGAAATGACCGATGCCGACACCACGCCGGTGGTGGCGGCCAGCAGCGCCCCGACGAACACCACGGCGATCGCCAGGCCCCCGCGCAATGGGCCGAACAACTGGCCGACGGTATCGAGCAGATCCTCGGCCATGCCCGAACGCTCGAGAATCAGGCCCATGAAAGTAAAGAACGGCACCGCCAGCAGCGTGTCGTTGCTGACGATGCCGAAGATCCGTTGCGGCAAGGCCTGGAACAAGGCCGGCTGCATCAGGTTCAGGTCGATGGCGACCAGGCCGTAGAGCACCCCGGTGGCCGCCAGCGAGAAGGCGACCGGGAAACCCAGGAGCAGGAACACGATCAGGTTGAAGAACATGATCGGCGCGAGATTGTCGACGAGAAACTCCATGATCAGCGCCCCTGGTCCGCAATCTCATTCTGCGCCCGTTGCTGGGCAAGGATGTCCTCGACCAGCTCCTCCTCGGCGCTTTTGCTGCTGCCGACCTTCATCGGATTGGGGCAGGCGCCGATCAGGAACCCGACGCACTTGATCAAATGCGAGAGCGCCGCCAGGATCAGCAGGCCGAAGCCCACGGGGATCAGGAGTTTGGCGGGCCAGCGGATCAGGCCATCGGTATTGGACGACAGTTCATGAAGCACATAGGAATCCCAGAAGAACGGAAGCGACAGCCAGAAAACCAGGGAACACGCCGGCAGCAGGAAAAACACGACGCCAAAGATGTCGATGCCGACCTGTGCGCGCTCGGGGAGCTTTTGCGACAGAATGTCCACCCGGACATGCTCGTTGCACAAGAAGGTATAGCCGGCGGCCAGCAGGAAAATGGCGCCGAACAAATACCACTGCATTTCGAGCCAGGCATTGGAACCGAGGTTGAAGGCCTTGCGGAATACGGCGTTGGCGGCGCTGACGATGACGACGACCAGTACCAGCCAGGTGATTGCCTTGCCGACCAGAGTATTGAGCCAGTCTATCCCGCGGGATAGCCTCAAGAGTGCTGTCATGAATGTTCCAGGATCCAGATTGAAAAGCTTTTAAATTCTATACGACTTGAAATATGGAATATCTTAGGAATGCCCCGCGATCCCAGGACACGCCCACCCCAGATGGGCGCCGAGCGCGCGCTCGGGCGGCAGCAGGGGCAACTCGGGATACTCGGGATAGGCCACATGCGCGAGATACAGGCCATCGGGCATGAACGTCGGCGCAGCCAGCCGCCTGTCACGCTGCGTCAGCAGTTCGGCCGCCCACTCGGGCGGGCGGCGTCCCCGCCCCACCGCCACCAGAACCCCCATCAGATTGCGCACCATGTGATGCAGAAAAGCATTGGCCTCGAAGCGCAGAATCAAAAATTCGCCGGCGCGCGCGATGTCCAGGCGGCTCAGGGTGCGCACCGGACTGGCCGCCTGGCACTCGGATGAACGAAAGGCGCTGAAATCGTGTTCGCCCAGCAGGTGTGCGGCGGCGGCGCGCATGGGCGCATCATCCAGCGCATCGTGGACCCAACCCACCCTGCCACGCAGAATGGGCGAAGGCACCGGCGCGCTGCGCAAGACATAGAAATAGGTGCGCGACCGCGCCGCGAAGCGCGCATGGAAATCCGCTGTCACGGGACGCGCCCACTGCACGGCGATCTGGCCGGGCAGGTGGGCGTTGAGACCGCGAATCCATGAAACCTCGCGGCGGACCGCCGCAGTATCCAAATGCACGACCTGCTGCAGGGCATGCACGCCGCTATCGGTGCGCCCCGCGCAGATCGTTGCGGTCGGCTGGCCCAGGAAGACCGCTAGAGCGGACTCGAGCGCATCCTGGAACGTCCGGCGGCTGGTCTGGGTCTGCCAGCCATTCCAGCCCGATCCCTCATAGGTCAGGCCCAATGCGATACGGGTCACGGCGCCGGCCTTTGCGTCAATCCTTGGTCACGGGCTCGTCCTGCCGGGGCTTGAGCTCCAGGTCGATGTCCTTGAGGGTTTCGCGCACCTTGGCCTCGGTGGCCTGGGCCGCGCCATAGGTCTCGTCGCGTGTGCTGCCGGCACGGCGCAGCAGCCATGCAATGATGAAAACGATGAGCGCGAGCAAGCCGGTCATGGCGATCAGCAGGTGCTCCTGCAGCCAGTTGACGACGCCCTGGGAACGTCTGGCCGCCTCGACCTCGGCCTGCGCCGCCCGGGCGGCCGCCTCGGGCGGTACTACGGCGGGATCGAGGGAATCGGCACCAGCCTGGCCCGCGATCGGAGCGTCCGGCGCGCCGGCGGCGTTCCCATTTGCCGCACCCGCGGCGGCCGTTGGGGACGCGCCGCCGGCCTGACGCATGGCGGCATTGGCCGCATCGGTTTTCCCGGCCTCGGCGATGGTCTGCGCAACACCCGAAATCGAATCACCGATCTGCTTGGCGCCCCCGATGACGGCATCGCGTGCCGCATCGCCCTGCATTTTCAGGGCCTCGTTGAGATTCTGGACATTGTCCTCGAGCTGGCCGATCCGGCCCTGCGCATCGGCGCGCGCCAGGCGCTGGGCGGTGCGCGAGTCGGCCGAGGAATCCGGGCGCGCATGTTGCGCATCGCCCAGTTGCAAGTGGTCGCCGCGGCCGACGGCCGGCGCCGCGTCGGCGGACGCAGGCGCCTCGGAAACCCGGCCCTGACGAGTCGAGCCCGATACAGCACCGGCCCCGTCGGCCAGACGCCCGCGCAGCGCCGCATAAGCCGCCGTCTGGGTCTGGAACTGCCGCCTGGCCTCGCGATCCGTGATCGCCAGCAATTCGTCCATGCCCGGCATCGTGAGTTGCGCGCCAGCCTTGACGAGATTGATGTTCTGGTGAATGAACGCCTGGGGGTTGGCCCGCTGCAAGGCAATCATCATTTGATAGACCGTCACGCCAGGGACCGCATGACGGCGCGCGATGGCAAGCAGGGTGTCGCCCCGGCGCACGCGGATCAGGTCAGCGGACGCCGTGCTGCCGCCGGCAGGCGCCGCCCCCACAGCCGAGCCGCCCGAGGAACCGCCCGCCGCCGCGGCGGGCGTGGCGGCGGGTGTGCGCGCGCTGGTGACCAGGGAAACCTGATAGCGCTGCACGCCGCTGGCGGTATGCACATCCAACAACAAATCGGCCAGAGGCCCGGAAAATGAATCGACAGAGCTGATACGCAGCATGCGTTCCTGGGGACGCATGCCGGGTTCGACCGAAACTCGCAAGCGATCGAGCGCGACCGGCGGCGTCAGGCCCGCCTGGGCCCAATCCCCCGCCGCAGCGGCCTGCGCCGACAGGGTCTGCGCATCGGTGGCCGAGAGGTCCTTGACGGGAATCTGGATGACCAGGGGCGCGCCTTGCGGGGAAGACATCCGGGCGTGACCGAAGCTCGCCGCGTAAGCCCCGGAGCACCCCAGCAGGCCCACCGCCAATGTCAACACCAGCCTTGATTTTGCGAACCGCGGGCCGGGCGTGGACATCTGACGATCTTGTTCTGTCATTTCGTGTTTCGTGGCTTAGAGGTTACCGAGAGCGATGCGCAGCATCCGGCGCAACGGCTCGGCCGCGCCCCACAGCAACTGATCCCCCACCGTGAATGCGCTGAGGTATTCAGGCCCCATCGACAGCTTGCGCAACCGCCCGACAGGGATATCCAGTGTGCCGGTTACCGCCACAGGCGTCAATGCGCGCATCGAGGATTCCTTGTCGTTGGGCACCAGGCGCGCCCATTCGGTCCCCGCGCGCACGACATCATTGATTTCGTCCATGGGCACATCGCGGCGCAGCTTGATCGTCAGGGCCTGGCTGTGGCAACGCATCGCGCCGATGCGCACGCACAATCCGTCGACGGGCACCGGATCCCGGTCGAAGCCGGCGCCGCGGCCGAGGATCTTGTTGGTTTCGGCGCCGCCCTTCCATTCCTCGCGCGACATGCCGTTGCCCAGATCCTTGTCGATCCAGGGGATCAGGCTGCCGCCCAGCGGCACGCCGAAATTTTCCTGCGGCAGGGCCGGGTCCTGCTGGGCGGCCAGCACGCCCCGGTCGATTTCGAGGATGGCCGAAGCCGGGTCGTCGAGCAGGCCGCCGACCGCCCGATTGAGCAGGCCGAACTGCGTCAGGAGCTCGCGCATGTGGCGCGCACCGCCGCCGGAAGCGGCCTGGTAAGTCATGCTGGTCATCCACTCGACCATGTCGTGCTTGAACAGCCCCGCCAGGCCCATGAGCATACAGCTCACGGTGCAATTGCCGCCGATGTAGTTGCGCACGCCGCGACGCATCGCCTCGTCGATGACGGCGCGATTCACCGGATCGAGCACGATGATGGCGTCGTCCTGCATACGCAGGGTGCTGGCCGCGTCGATCCAGAGGCCGTCCCAGCCGGCGGCGCGCAGCTTGGGATAGACCGCGCTGGTGTAGTCGCCACCCTGGGCCGTGAGAATGATGGGCAGTTTGCGCAAGGCCTCGATGTCGTACGCGTCGGCCAGCGCCGGCGCGCCATCGGCCCAATCGGGGGCCGCTCCACCCGCATTGCTGGTGGAAAAGAACACCGGCTCGAACAAGGAAAAATCGTTCTCGTCGCGCATGCGCTGCATGAGGACGGACCCCACCATGCCGCGCCATCCGACCAAACCTACCGCCTGTGCCATATTGCCCATCCAAACCGAAAAAATGTAGAAAATGCTTATTCTAATGCCTTCCGGGCGCATGCGCCCGGACCGGTGGATTACAGAGCGGCCAGCACGGCATCGCCCATCTGGCTGGTCGAAACCCGTGTCGTTCCCGCCTCGTGGATATCGGCGGTGCGCAGGCCATCGGCCAGCACCGACTGGACGGCGGCCTCGATGCGCGCGGCCGCCTGTGGCGCCTCCAATGAATAGCGCAGCAGCATGGCCGCCGACAGAATGGTGGCCAGCGGATTGGCGACGCCCTGCCCCGCGATGTCCGGCGCCGACCCGTGGCTGGGTTCGTACAGCCCCTGCCTGCTGGCGTTCAGCGAGGCCGAGGGCAACATGCCGATCGAGCCGGTCAGCATCGCCGCTTCGTCCGACAGGATGTCGCCGAACAGATTGCCGGTGACGATCACATCAAAGGCCTTGGGCGCGCGCACCAGTTGCATGGCGGCGTTGTCCACGTACATGTGCGAAAGCTCGACATTGGGATATTCGCGCGCCACGTCGGTGACGATGTCGCGCCAGAACTGCGAGGTCTCGAGCACGTTGGCCTTGTCCACGCTGCACAGGCGCCCGCGCCGGCCGGCGGCGGCCTGGAAAGCCACATGGGCGATGCGGCGCACCTCGGTTTCCGCATAATGCATGGTGTCGTAGCCCTGGCGATCGCCCTTGAAGGGGCCATCATCCAGGGTCCGCACGCCGCGCGGCTGACCGAAGTAGATATCGCCAGTGAGCTCGCGCACGATCAGGATGTCCAGGCCCGCGACCACCTCGGGTTTCAGGGACGAGGCGTTGGCCAGTTCGGGATACAGGATCGCGGGGCGCAGATTGGCGAACAGGCCCAGGGCCTTGCGCAGCCCCAGAACCGCCTGCTCGGGACGCAGGGCGCGTTCGAGCGAGTCGTACTTCCAGTCGCCCACCGCGCCGAACAGCACGGCCGCGGCGCCCTGCGCCAGCGCCAGCGTCTCGGGCGGCAAAGGATGCCCGTGCAGGGCGTAGGCCGCGCCGCCCACCGGCGCCTCGACGAGCTCCAGATCGAGGTCCAGAGCGCGCAGGACGCGCACGGCCTGCTCGACGATCTCGGGGCCGATGCCGTCGCCCGGCAATACCGCAATGCGAAAACTCATGTTTTTTTCCTGTCGGAGGTCAGTCAAAGTGAAGCAAGGTCAGCGTGTCATCAAGCGTTCTGGACATGCTTGGCCAGCCAGGGATGGCGCGCCAGACGCTCGGCCTCGAAGGCGCGGATCCTGTCGGCGCGCAGCAACGTCTGGCCGATCTCGTCCAGACCTTTGAGCAGGGACTGCTTGCGATACGCGTCGATCTCGAAAGGCGACTCGGTGCCGTCCGGGGCGATCACCCGCTGGCGCTCGAGATCGATGGTCAGCGTGTATCCCGGGAAGGCCTTGACCTCGTCGAACAACCGCGCAACCCTGGACTCGGGCAGCACGATGGGCAACAGGCCGTTCTTGAAGCTGTTGTTGAAAAAGATGTCCGCGAACGACGGCGCGATGATGGCGCGAAAACCGAATTGCTGCAGCGCCCAGGGCGCGTGTTCGCGGCTGGAGCCGCAGCCGAAGTTCTTGCGCGCCAGCAGGATCGAGGCCCCTTTGTAGCGCGGCTGGTTCAGCACAAAATCGGGATTCAGCGGCCGGCGTGTGTTGTCCATGCCGGGTTCGCCATGATCCAGATAACGCAGTTCGTCGAACAGGTTCGGGCCGAAACCCGTGCGCTTGATCGATTTGAGGAACTGCTTGGGAATGATCAGATCGGTGTCGACGTTCTCGCGGTCCAGCGGGGCGACCAGACCCTGGTGTGTCGTGAAGGCTTGCATGATGAGGCTCCTAGCTCAAACGGCGGACGTCGACGAAATGGCCCGCCACCGCCGCGGCGGCGGCCATGGCAGGACTGACCAGATGGGTCCTGCCGCCCTGCCCCTGACGGCCCTCGAAATTACGGTTCGAGGTCGAGGCGCAGCGCTCGCCGGGCTCGAGCCGGTCGGCATTCATGGCCAGACACATCGAACAGCCGGGTTCGCGCCATTCGAATCCGGCGGCCAGAAAGATCTGGTCAAGGCCCTCGCGCTCGGCCTGGGCCTTGACCAGCCCCGAGCCCGGAACCACCATCGCCTGGCGCACATTGGCGGCCACCCGACGGCCCTTGGCCACGGCGGCGGCGGCGCGCAGGTCCTCGATGCGCGCATTGGTGCACGAGCCGATGAACACGCGGTCCACGCGGATGTCGGTCATCGGCGTATTGGGCTCGAGCCCCATGTACTGCAATGCGCGCTCCATGCCGCCGCGGCTGACCGCGTCCTTTTCTTTTTCGGGATCGGGCACCCGGCCATCGATCGGCAGGACCATTTCGGGCGAGGTGCCCCAGCTGACCTGGGGCGCGATCTGCGCGGCGTCGATCTCGACCACCCGGTCGAAGCTGGCGTCCGGATCGGAATGCAGGGTGCGCCAGTACGCCACCGCCTGGTCCCACGAGGCCCCTTCGGGGGCGTAGGGCCGGCCCTTGAAATAATCGATCGTGGTCTGG
This sequence comes from Castellaniella defragrans, assembly GCA_040394755.1. GTDB lineage: Bacteria > Pseudomonadota > Gammaproteobacteria > Burkholderiales > Burkholderiaceae_B > Castellaniella > Castellaniella defragrans_A. The sequence continues at coordinate 19,703 of JBEBRQ010000023.1, forward strand.
TCCACGGCCACCATGCCCGAGCGCGCGCCGGCCTCGATCGCCATATTGCAGACGGTCATGCGTCCCTCCATGGACAGCGCGCGCACGGTGCTGCCGCCGAATTCGATGGCATAGCCCGTGCCGCCCGCCGTGCCGATGCGGCCGATCACGTAGAGGATCAGGTCCTTGGCCGTACAGCCGAAAGGCAGCCGGCCCTCGACGCGCACCAGCATGCTGCGGCTTTTCTTCATCAGCAGCGTCTGCGTGGCGAGCACATGCTCGACCTCGGAGGTGCCGATCCCAAAGGCCAGCGCGCCCATCGCGCCGTGGGTGCTGGTGTGCGAATCGCCGCAAACCACGGTCATCCCGGGCAGGGTCGCCCCCTGCTCGGGGCCGATGACGTGGACGATGCCCTGGCGCCGGTCATTCATCCGAAACTGGGTGATGCCGTAGGTTTCGCAGTTTTTGTCGAGGGTATCGACCTGCAGGCGCGAGACCGGGTCCTGGATCCCTTCGCTGCGCGCCGAGGTCGGCACATTGTGGTCGGCAACCGCGAGGTTGGCATCAATGCGCCAGGGTTTGCGCCCGGCCAGATCCAGCCCCTCGAAGGCCTGCGGGCTGGTGACCTCATGCACCAGATGGCGGTCGATATACAGCAAACAGGTGCCGTCCTCGCCCTGATCCACCACGTGGGCGTCCCAGAGCTTGTCATACAGGGTTTGTGCCATGATCGTGTTTCCGGAAAAGTCGCCGGACGCGCCCGAACGCGCGCCCATCGGATGCATTATGGCAGTCCCGCGCGGGGGGACAAGACCATTGGTGATTCTAGTATCTGGAGTACCAGGGTACCCGGATGGAGGGATTATTGCTGGTTTTGATGGGGAGGATGATTGAGTTCATGGGCCGCGTCTGGTGGAAAAAATCTCTGTCCCCGCCCCTCCAGACGATCCGGCCGCAAGCCGCAACCCTATTTTTTCGAAGCCTGCTGATAAAGCGGCAACACCTTGGCCGAGGCCTGTTCGAGATCCGTGATCCGGCTGCCCGACGAGGGGTGGGTGGACAGGAGCTCGAGACCGCCCCCATCGCCGAGCTGCGCCATCTTTTGCCACAAAGTCACGGCCGCGCGCGGATCGTAGCCAGCGCGCGCGGCCAGCTCGACGCCGATCCGGTCGGCCTCGGTCTCGTTCGAACGGCTGTTGGGCAGCGTGAACATCACCCGGCTGAGCGTCGACCCCAGATCGGCGGTCGCCTGGCTGCCGGTGACGGCCGCCAGGATGGAAATCCCCATCTGGGTCGCCATCTGGCGGGAAACCTGCTCGCGCGCATGTTCGCGCAAAGCGTGGGCGATTTCGTGCCCCAGGACCGCCGCCAGTTCGGCATCCGTGGGCTTGATCTGGGTGAGCAGGCCCGTGTAGACGGCGATCTTGCCACCCGGCATGCACCAGGCATTGACCTCGCTCGAAGTCAGCACGTGAGTTTCCCAATGCCAACTCTTGGCATCCTGGCGGAAGGTCCCGACCTGCTGAATCAGGCGCTGGGTGATGGCCTGGACACGGCGGGTCTGGCCGGCATCGCGGTCCAGGGCCTTTTGCGCCCGCGCCTGATCCAGCAAGGTCTGATACTGCGATGCCGCCTCGCGCTCGAGATCGGCTGCGGACACCATGCTCGACATGTATTGTGTCCGCTCGACCCCGACCAGCCCGGACTGGGTCGTCTGGACCTGGGCGCAAGCACCCAGCAAACCGGTCAACGTCACGGGAAGAATCAGATTACGTATGCGCAAAAACAGATTCATGGAGCCTCCAGGTGAGTCAAGCGTCCTGGCCGCATTGGCCGCGATGGCGCAAGGCGTGATCCATCAGGACGATGGCGAGCAGGGCCTCGGCGATGGGCGTGGCCCGGATCGCCACGCAGGGATCGTGGCGCCCCAGGGTCTGAACCATGACGGGTTCGCCCGCCCGATTGATCGAATGGCGTTCGATGCGGATACTGGAGGTCGGTTTGATCGCCAGCGAAACCTGGATGTCCTGGCCCGAGGAAATGCCGCCCAGCACGCCGCCCGCGTGATTGCTCATGAAGCCGTCCGGGCCGATCTCATCGCCATTTTCCGAGCCGCGCAGCGTGATGCAATCGAAGCCCGCGCCGATCGACACGCCTTTGACGGCATTGAGTCCCATCATGGCATGGGCGATGTCGGCATCCAGCCGGTCGTAAAGGGGCTCGCCCCAGCCCGGCAACACGCCCTCGGCAACCACCTCGATGCGTGCGCCGATCGAGTCTCCCTCATGGCGCAGGTCGTCCATGAAAGCCTCGAGCTGCGGCACGATGGCAGCATTGGGCGCGAAAAAAGGATTGCGCGCCACCTCGTCCCAGGATTCGAAAGGAATCGGAATCGGACCGAGCTGGCTCATGTAGCCGCGAATGCGCACCCCGTGTTCGCGCGCCAGCCATTTGCGGGCAACCGCGCCCGCCGCCACGGTGGGTGCCGTCAGACGCGCCGACGACCGGCCGCCGCCCCGGGGGTCGCGCACGCCGTATTTCTTGAAATATGAAAAATCCGCATGGCCGGGCCGGAAGGTGTCGGCGATATTGCTGTAGTCCCCGCTGCGCGCATCGGTGTTGCGGATCAGCAAGCCGATGGGCGCGCCGGTGGTCACGCCCTCGAACACGCCCGAGAGGATCTCGACGGTGTCGGGCTCGCGCCGCTGGGTGACGTGACGGGAGGTTCCGGGCCTGCGCCGGTCGAGTTCGGCCTGGATGTCGGCCTCGCACAGCTCCAGGCCCGGCGGGCAACCGTCGATCACCGCGCCGATCGCCGGCCCGTGGGATTCGCCGAAATTGGTGACGCTGAACAGTTTTCCGAGGGTGTTTCCGGACATGGGCGCGATATCGAAACGAAAGGGAATCGAGGCCCCGGCAAGGGAACCTCTGAACGAGTCCGGCAGAATTCAGGGGTTCCCAAGAATTCGCCAGAAGGCACGGCAAGGATTTTCAGTGGCCAATTATGGCATTTTTCGGCGGCCGGGAAACCTCTGAGCGAATCCGGCGGGCAATGGGCCGCGGATCAGGACGAGCAACTGACCGCGACCCCGGGCGTCCCTGCCGGCGGCGGCACGGCATAGTCCGCCGCATCGGCGCGCTCGGTGTACGGATCGCGCAGCAAGGACAGCAGGCGCTCGATCCCGGCGGCGTCGCCCTGCTGCGCGGCCTCGATGGCGCGCTGCGCGAGATGATTGCGCAAAACGTAGAGCGGATTGGCGCGACGCATGTCGGCGCGGCGCTCGGCAGGAGCCCACTGCTGCCCCGCCAGGCGCGCGCGATAGCGATCCAGCCAGACCTGCGCCGCGTCAGGCTCGGCGAACAGCGCGAGAAACGCCCCGGGCGCCTCGTCCGCATCGGCCAGATGCCGGAACGCCAGCGTGAAATCGGTTGTCTGCGCCTGCAGCAAGGACCACCAGGCGTCGGCCAGCGCCTCGTCGTCCTCGCGCCAATCGCGCAAGCCGAGCTTGCGCGCCAGCCCGCGATGATAAGCCGCCAGGAAATCGGCCTCGAAGGGCTCGAGGCTCGCCCGCAGGGATTCCTCGCTGCAACCCAGCACCATCAGGCTGCCCGCGAGGCGATAGAGATTCCAGTGCGCCACGGCGGGCTGCGCATTCCAGGCATAGCGCCCGGCGGTATCGCTGTGGTTGCAGATGTGGCGCGCGTCGAATCCATCCATGAAGCCATAGGGGCCGTAATCCAGGGTCAGCCCCAGGACGGACATATTGTCCGTATTCATGACACCGTGGCAGAAACCCGCCAATTGCCACTGCGCAACCAGGGCCGCCGTGCGGCGCGTCACCGCGCGCAGGAACGCGGGGGCAGTCGCCTGCGCATCGCCCGCCTGGCGGCATTCGGGAAAGAAACGGTCCACCGCATAATCGAGCAAGACCTTTTGCTGCGCGGGCGCATGGCCCCAATGCTCGAAATGGCCGAACCGCAGGAAGCTCGGCGCGACGCGCGTCACCACGGCGGCGGTCTCGACGGTTTCGCGGTAGACGGGATCGTCCGACACCACCAGGGCCAAAGCGCGCGTGGTAGGGATTCCCAGGCCGGCCATGGCCTCGCTGGCGAGATACTCGCGCACGCTAGAACGCAGCACGGCGCGGCCGTCGCCCATGCGCGCATAGGGCGTGCGGCCCGAGCCCTTGAGCTGGATCTCCCAGGTGGCCGCGGGGCCCTCGATCTCGCCCAGCAGATGCGCCCGCCCATCCCCCAACTGGCCGGCCCAGACGCCGAACTGGTGGCCGCTGTATACAGTGGCAATCGTGCGTCCGCCCGGCAGGGGCGACTGGCCCGCGCACACGGCGAGGAATTCCGGGGATGCCAGCACGGCCTCGTCCAGGCCCAGCAATCGCGCCACGTCCGGATTGGCGTGCAGCAGGCGCGGCGCGCCGGGCGGCGCCGGCAGGACCTGCGAATAGAACCCCTCGGGCAGGTCCGCGAAAGAATGGGCGACCCTCAGCCCCGCCAGGCTATGCGCCATGGCGCGCCGCCCGTTTGGCCGGACGCACGTAGAGAATGGCGCTGAGATACAGTCCCAGGGCAAACACGACCTCGAGCCCCGCCAGGGTGGCCGAAAGGGGCTGGAGATCGGACCAGAGGCGCACCAGCCCCTCCATCAGGTAGAGCAGACTGAGCATGGCGACCCACTGCATGGTGTAGAGACTGCCCTTGAGCACGCCGCGCACGGCGAACAGCAAGGGAACCGCCTTGAGGGCCATCAGGGTTCCGCCCGGCCGCAGGGGCGCCCACCAGAGCTCCCATCCGACGCATAGAATGATCAGGGCCGCCAGGCACACGACGGCGGTCTGGCGCAGGCCCGCGCTGAGTTCGACTTTCATCCTGTTATTATGAACTCAAACCCATCGCCTGGCCGCCCATGAAGACACCTCCGGACCCTTCCCCGCCCAGCAGCGTGCGCGCCCGCGTCATGGACATCCTGCGCTTCACGCTGGAATACGCCGGCGAAAAGAAACTCACGCGCTCGGCCTCCAGTCTGACGTTCACCACGGTGCTGGCGATCGTGCCGCTGCTGGCGGTGGTGCTGGCGCTGTTCACCGCATTTCCGCTGTTCGCCGAGTTTCGCGTGGCGCTCGAGGCCTTCCTCAGCGAGAGCCTGCTGCCGCCCTCGTTCTCGGACACCATCATGGGCTACCTGAACCAGTTCGCCGCGCAGGCCTCGGGCCTGACGGCGGTGGGCAGCGCATTCCTGCTGGTGACCTCGATCCTGCTCATCATGACGATCGACGAGGCTTTCAACGAGATCTGGCGCGTGGAAAAACAGCGTCCCCTGCGCCAGCGCCTGCTGGTGTACTGGGCCATCATCTCCCTCGGCCCGATCCTCACGGGCGCCAGCCTCTGGGCCACCACGGTGCTGACGCGCGAATCCCTCGGCTACATCGGCCAGTTGCCCGAATGGCTGAGCCTGCTGCTGAACGTGGTGCCGGTCACGGCCTCGGCCCTGGGGTTCACCGCGCTGTTCGTCTTCGTGCCCAACTGCCGCGTGCTGTGGCGCGATGCGCTTCTGGGCGGGGTCGGCACGGCGGTCATCCTGGCCATCATGAAGGCGGGTTTTACCTGGTACCTGACGCGCTTTCCCTCCTACACCGTCATCTACGGCGCCTTCGCCACACTGCCGATCTTCCTGCTATGGATCTATCTGTCGTGGCTGGTCGTGCTGATGGGCGCGATGGTCGCCTCCCTGCTGCCCGCGCTGCGCCACCGGCGCTGGGCCATCCTCAGACGCCCCGGCGCATCCCTGGTCGATGCCATCCGCATCCTGCACATCCTGTGGCAGGCCCGCGCCAGTTCGCCGCCGGGACGCAGCCTCCATTTCCTGGAACAGCGCCTGAGCGCGCATCCGGACGCCCTGCATCAGACCCTGCGCGCCCTGAGGGACCTGGGCTATGTGGTGCCCGCGCAGGACACCGACCAATGGGTGCTGGCATGCGACCCGGCCCGGGCCGACCTCGGCCCCGTCCTCGATCATCTGCTGATCGACCGCGCGCAGGCCGGCCTGACGCCGCAGACCGCCCAGGCCCTGGCGGCGACACTGGCGGGGCGGGCGCCCACTCTTGAACATTTGTTTCTGAATGTTCTACCGGAAACCGGCACGATGATGCAAAATACAGAAAACCAAGGGAACCTCTGAATAAGTCCGGCGGCAAGCAGGCGCTTGCACGATGGGATGCAAGGCGCAAACCGCAGCGATAGCCCATGCTATCGCGAGGATTTGCAACGCAGCAGACCGCCCGTTGTGCTGCGCCTGCGGCGCCGGGCTTATTCAGAGGTTCCCAAGACGCCTCTAACCACCAAACGGCAAGCGAGGGCTGACACCATGCTCAAAGTCAATGAAATCCTGCGTATCAAGGGGCATACCCTGTATACGGGCTCGCCGGCCATGCCCGTGCGCCAGGCCATCGAAACCATGAGCCAGTTCGATATCGGCTCGCTGGTCATCATGGAGCACGGCCAGCTGGCCGGCATGCTGACCTTCCGCGAGATCATCCGCCATATTCATACGCACGGCGAGCAGGCCGGCGGCTTCACCGTGCGCAACATCATGGACGACGCGCCGGTCAGCATCACGCCCAATACCGACATCGACGAGGCCCGGCGTCTGATGCTGGACAAGCACGCCCGTTATATTCCGGTCATGGACGGCCCGACCTTGATGGGGGTGATCTCGTTCTATGACATCGCCAACGCCGTCGTCAACGCCCAGCAGTTCGAAAACAACATGCTCAAGGCCTACATCCGCGACTGGCCTGCGGATAGTGCCGAGCAGAGCACAAACTAATCCAATGGCGTGACGGGCGCCGGCCCCAGTTCGGCCCAGGCGCGCCGCAGGATCGCCGGACCTTCCGCCCGCAAGGCGGCGGGATCCGAAAGAATGCGCCGCCAACGGCGCGCGCCTGGCAGTCCGGCGCGCCAGCCCAGCACGCCGCGCAGCACGATGTGCAGCGGCACGCCGGCCGCCGTCTGGCGCATGGCGTAATCCAGCAAAGCCTCGAGAATCCGATCTGCTGCGGGAATCGCCTGGCCGGGCGCGATCCGGCGATTCAACGCTGACAGAACGTCCGGATGATGCCAGGCCGCGCGCCCCAGCATCACGCCATCGAACTGCCGCATCCAGCCCAGGCAGTCCTCGACCTCCGACAGGCCGCCATTGAGGACGAAGCGCGCCTCGGGAAAATCCTGGCGCAGGCGCAGGGCGTCCGCGTAACGCAGGGGGGGCTTTTCTCGGTTGTCCTTGGGCGACAGGCCCTCGAGCACCGCATTGCGCGCATGCACGATGAACACGCGGCAGCCCGCTTCGAACAGGGCGCCGACGAAATCCCGCACGAAACCATAGGATTCGTCATAACCCAGCCCCAGGCGATGCTTGACGGTGACCGGGACCGAGACCGCATCACACATGGCGCGCACGCAGTCAGCCACCAGGGCCGGTTCGGCCATCAGGCAAGCGCCAAACGCACCGCGCTGGACCCGTTCGGACGGGCAGCCGCAATTCAGGTTGATCTCGTCATACCCCCATTGCTCGCCCATGCGCGCGCAATACGCCAGCTCGGCGGGATCGCTGCCGCCCAATTGCAAGGCCAGCGGATGCTCGCTGGCGTCGAAATCGAGATGGCGGCCCGCATCGCCGTGCCGCAAGGCGCCGGTCGTGACCATTTCGGTGTACAGGCGCGCCTGGGGCGCGAGCAGGCGATGGAAATAGCGGCAATGGCGGTCGGTGACGTCGATCATCGGCGCCACGCACAGGCGCCAGGGCGCCGCGTCCGCCCGGGCCTCGGGCAACTGGGGCATAGATTCGGGATGCTCTGAATGAATCCGCATTTTACCGTGAGGGCGGCAGCCGCCCGCGCCAGTGCGCGCAGGTGGACTAAAATCGGGAATTCGACCACTTTCGGCCCCGCGGGCCGCGCGTATCCCTCATGGCCGTATTCACCCCCGTTTCCAACGACGATGCCCAAGCCCTGTTACAGCGCTACGATCTGGGCGAGCTCATCGCCCTGCGCGGGATCACCGCCGGCATCGAGAACACCAATTATTTTCTCGACACCACGGGCGGCGAATACGTGCTGACGCTGTTCGAGGTCCTGACCGCGGCCCAGTTGCCGTTCTACATCGAACTGATGTACCACCTGGCCGAACGGGGAGTGCCCGTGCCCCGCCCCCAGACCCTGCGCGATGGCACCCGGATCACCGAACTGCACGGCAAGCCTGCGGCCATCGTCACGCGTCTGTCCGGCGGCTACGAGCCAGAACCCGGCCCCGCGCACTGCACGCTCGCTGGCCGCACATTGGCCCAGGCGCACCTCGCGGGGCGGGATTTCGGCATCCACCAGCCCAATCTGCGCGGCCTGCCCTGGTGGCGCGAAACCACGCCGAAACTACGACCCTTTCTGAGCGACGACCAGGCAGGCCTGCTCGAACGCACGCTGGCCGAGCAAGTGGCGTTCGCCGACGGCCCCGTCCATGCGCGCCTGCCCCAGGGTCCCGCCCACTGCGACTTGTTCCGCGACAACGTCCTGTTCGATGGCACCTATGAGGTGCCGCACATGGGCGGTTTCATCGATTTCTATTTCGCAGGCTGGGATACCTGGCTGTTCGATGTGGCGGTCAGCGTCAACGACTGGTGCATCCAGCGTACGACCGGCGCCTTCGTCCACAAACGCCTGGACGCCTGGCTGCAGGCCTACCATGATGTGCGCCCCTTTACCGAGGCCGAACACGCAGCCTGGCCCATCGTCCTGCGCGCGGCCGCCCTGCGCTTCTGGATCTCGCGCCTGTACGATTTTTACCTGCCGCGCCCCGCGCAGACGCTCAAACCGCATGATCCGCGCCATTTCGAACGCATCCTGCGCCTGCGAACCACCCAGTCCGCACCCGCCCTGCCCTGAAGCGTCATCATGCAAGCCGCCATACTGCCTATCTCCGCCGGCTGGTCCTGGATCGCCCAGGGCTACAAATTATTCCGCCGCCAACCCCTGGCGATGTTCTTCTGGAGCGTATTCACGAGCGTTTCGATCATGCTGGCCTCGAGCATCCCGCTGCTGGGCCAACTGGCGTTGATCACCCTCACCCCGCTGCTGACTTTCCTTACCCTGTGCGCTTGCCGCAATATCGATCAGGGCGTGCGCATATTGCCCGACATGTGGCTGCTGCCGCTACAGACGCCCGGCGTGGGCGGCCGATTGATCCGCCTGGGCCTGGCCTACCTGGCCGCCAGCCTCACCGCGGCCCTGATCGCCACCCTGCCCTTCGTCTCGACCCTGACCGGCGCCATCGACGCCCAGGGCCAGATCAACTTCACTGCCCTGGAAACGGCCATGCGCGGGCCGCTGGTCGTTTTCGGCATACTGTACCTGCTGCTGTCGGCCCTGTTCTGGCACGCGCCGGCGCTGATCGGCTGGCATCAGGTTCCGCTGACCCGCGCCCTGTTCTTTTCCATGGTCGCCTGCTGGCGCAACAAATGGGGATTCCTGTTATACGCCCTGATCTGGGCGGGGTTATTCTATGGGCTGTACTGGATCGTCGACACGCTGATCGCGGCAGGTATGCCCAATGGCCTGCTGCAAGGGATCCTGGTGCCGGGAAATATCGTGATGGCCGCCGTGCTGTACTGTAGTTTCTACCCCGCCTACGTGATGATCTTCGAATCCAGCAGCGTGCGGGACAGCGCCGCCGACCAGGACGAACCCGAACAATAACCGGCGGGCAGCTCGACCACCGCGCGAGCGCGCCGCTCGATCGCCCAGCGATTGGGCGGCAGCGCGGATACGTGGCGCAAGATCCGGTTGTCGGCCCCCAGGAACACCACATCGATCGGCCCGCGCAAGCCCAGAGTATGCACGGCGCGGCAGGGCCGCAGGATCAAGGCGCGCACCATCCCTGGAGGCACCGTCGGCAAACCGTGCAGGCCTCTCAGGCGGCCGAGGAAACTATCGGCGACGCAGATCGCCAGAGGCGCCTTCGGCGCCGTATCGATCGCTTCATGATCGGCGGGACCCACACACCGGCGCGCACTCATGTCATATCCATCAGCTTGACCACGACCGGAAAACCGATGACCAGGAAGGTGCAGGGAAAGATGCAGAACACCATCGGAAACAGCATCTTGACGGGCGCCTCGAGGGCTAGCTTTTCGGCGCGCAGGAAGCGGTCGCTGCGTTGCTGGGCGGCCTGCGCGCGCAGGATCGGCCCCAGGCTCATGCCCAGGTGATCGGCCTGGCCGAGGGCCAGCACCAGACTGCGCACCGCGGGTACCATACAGGCCTGCGCCCATTGGTCCAGCGCGCGATCGCGGGACACCCCCGCGCGAATGGCTGCCAGCGCCTCGAGCAGGCTCTGGCGCAGCGGCCCCTGGGGCGCATGCTCGGCCACCTGCCGCAAGGCTGCATGCAGGCTCAGGCCCGCCTCGACGCACAAAGTCATCAAATCCAGCATGAACGGCAGCTCGCGCTGCATCCAGGCCAACCGCAAAACCGTCCGCCGCTGCAAGACATGATCCGGCAGCCACGAGCCAGCCATTCCGACAAGCACCGCCAACAGCGCCGACACCGGCCCATCCAGGCCGGACAGCAGGCAGGCTCCACCCAGCCCGCCCGCGACCGACAAACCGATCAACACGCGCAGAGCCACCCACTGCTCGACCCGCCAGACCTCGCCCGCCCCCGCCTGGCGCATCCGCAAACCAAACCGGCGCCGCATGCGCCAGGACACCATCCAGGCGCACCAGGGTTCGAGCGCGCGCACCCAGGGCCAGACCCATGCGCCGCGCAACATCGGGCCGGGATCGGCCGCCCGCCACCGCGCCCAGGGTCCGCCCAGGCTCCAGAATCCTGCGACGACGGCCAGCACCGCCAGTATCAATCCCATCCAGAACATGGCCCGGCCCTCAGAGATCGATCGCCATGATGCGCTGGATCAGCATGACGCCCACCGTCTCCAGCACCAGCACCGCCGCGAGGACGATCCATCCCGGAATCGTCGTCCACAGCAAGGCCATGGCCTCGGGTTCGAGGCGATGCAGAATCGCGGCCATCACCAGAGGCAAGCCGGCCATGATCCAGCTCTGCAGGCGGCCCTGCGCCGTCAGGGCGCGGACCCGGCCCTGCCAGTGATGACGCGCCCGCAGGGTCTGCGCAATGCCCTCGAGGGTATCGGACAAGCCGCCGCCGCTTTGCGCCGCGACCCCCAGGGCGGAAACCACCAGACTGCAAGCCTGCGTCGGCATGCGCACCCGCAAGTGCGCCAGCGCCTCGTGAAAACCGACGCCCATGCGCTGCTCGCGCAGCAGCAGGCCGAATTCCTGGGAAAGCGGCGCCGGCGAGTGCGACACGATATGCCGCAAGGCTGGCTGCAGGCCCGAGCCCGCCCGCAAGGCGCCCGCCAGAGCCTGAACCAGCTCTGGCAACTGCTCGTCGAAGCGGCGCGCGCGCCGGACCCTGAGCAGCCGCAAGGCGAACCGTGGCATCGCCAGCGCCAATGCAACGGCGACCGTCCCCAGCCACCACTGCCCCGACACCCAGGCCAGCAAGACGCCCCCGGCGAGGCTCGCCAAGGTCAGCCCCCCCCATAAACGCGCCGGATCCAGGAACAGAAAGAATTCGTCGAGCTGGATGCGGGCGTCTTCCTGCAAGCGGGTTTCATAGACATGCCAGCCGCGGGCCAGGACTCCCAGCGCCATCCAGGCGCCGCCGGCGGCCAGGCCAAAGACCAGGATCAACGCCCACCACAGGCTCATGGCATCGCCCCGAAAACAACGGCCCGTCCGTCCTCGCACACGGTGCGGCCCAAAAACAGCGAGACGTCCAGGACATGCGGCGAACCGGCGAAGCAATCGGGCACGATCCCGCAGCCCGAATACACGGCGGGCGGCCCCGCCTGCCCGCAAAACAATTCCTGCATCTGGATGCGGCCGCCCTCCATACCGGTGAGCTCGACCACCGAAGCCACCATGCGCCGGCCATCCGCCGCGCGCGACAACTGGACAATGATGTCGATACTGGCGGCGATATGCTCGCGCACAGCGGCAAGCGGCAGATCCATCCCCGCCATCAGGATCATGGTCTCGAGCCGCCCCAGCGCATCGCGCGGACTGTTCGCATGCAAAGTTGTGAGCGACCCCTCATGCCCGGTGTTCATGGCCGCCAGCATATCGAACGCCTCGCCGCCCCGGCATTCGCCGACGACGATGCGATCCGGACGCATCCGCAAGGCATTGCGCACCAGATCCCGGATCTCGATCCGCCCGCGGCCCTCCAGATTGGCTGGCCTGGCCTCGAGGCTGACCAGATGCGCGTGATTCAGGCGCAGTTCGGCCGCATCCTCGATCGTCACGATGCGTTCGCCCTCGGGAATCGCATTGGACAGGATATTCAGGAGGCTGGTCTTGCCTGACCCCGTCCCGCCCGAGACGATGAGGTTCTTTTTATGGCGCACGCAGGCCTGGAGGAATTCAGCAATGAATTCGTCCAGCGCGCCCACGGCCAGCAGGTCGGCCATGCCCAGCCGCCGCGCGGGAAACTTGCGGATGGTGAGGCTCGCGCCACGCAAGGCGATGGGCGCGATCACGGCATTGACGCGCGAACCGTCGCGCAGGCGCGCATCGACCATAGGCGAACTGTCGTCGATGCGCCGCCCCAAAGGCGCCACGATGCGCTCGATCACCCCCAGCACCGCCTGCTCGCCGCTGAAAGCCCGCGAGTGACGCCGCAGTCGCCCACGGACCTCGACGAAGATCTCGTCATGCCGGTTGACCATGATCTCGGTCACCTCGGGGTCGGCGAGCAAACCCTCGAGCGGCCCCAGGCCCACCGCCTCATCGAGCAGGTCCCGCACCAACGCCTCGCGCTCGTGCGCCGGGGGCGGCGCCTCATCCTCGGCGATCAGGACGGCGAGCAGCTTTGCCGCCTCGGCGCGCAAGGCCTCATCGCTCATCAGGCCGATATCCCGGCGCCTGAGCTGCAAGGCCTCGATCAGGCGGTCATGCAGCCGACGGCGCAATGCCAACCCATCCGCGCCCGGCGCCGGACCGCCAATGGCCTCGGCTGCGGCCTGCGCCGCGGCTGGCGCGGATATGGGCTGGGCCTGACCGGACGAACCGGCAACACCGGCCCGCCGGGAATCGTTTGCCGCATCACCGGATGGCGCCGGGTCCATGGCGCGCGGCAATGCGCCAGGCAGCGCCAGGACGCGCAACAGACACGGCCCAATGACAATCTCGTCGTTGACGCCCAGGGGGCCATACAGGGCAACTCGCCGCCCGTTGACCTCGGTGCCCGCGAGTGAACCGAAATCCTCGATCCAGACCTCGCCCTCGCGCACCATGATGCATGCATGGCGCCGGGCGACCCGCCAGGCGCGGATTCTCAGGCCACTATCCTCGTCGCGGCCGATCGACAGCGGCAGATCGAAGCTTTGCGAGAGGCGCCGGCCATCCTCGAACTCCAGGGCGAATTCCATCATGGCTGGCCTCCATCGACCCACTGAGAGCCCGGGCCGCGGGCGCGCGGATTCCAGCGGGCAAGGCCATCGAGCGGCCGCGGCGCCGGCAGGCCTTGCGCGGCCGGCAGCATGAGCCGCGGTGATTCAGGAAACGCCTGGCGCAGGATCGCGGAGGCCCGGTCGACACGCTGGCGCACGCCCGGATGCTGGGCCGACACCAGCACCGGCGTCACCAGGATGGCCAGCTCGGTTTCATTGCGCTGGTAACGGGTCGATCGAAACAAGGCCCCCAATCCCGGCAGATCGCCCAGGCCAGGCAGTTTGTCGACATTGCTGGAGACATCGCGCGACAGGAATCCCGCCAACACCAGAGTTTCACCGGAACGAACATTGAACTCAGTGGCGGCGCGCCGGGTCTTGAGCGAGGGCCCCTCTGGCACCGACAAAGCGGTGTCGATGGAACTCACCTCGACCTCGATGCGCGAGCGTACCGCGCCGCCGCGCTCGACCGACGGGGTGATGCGCAAGGACACGCCATAAGGCTTGAAGGCAGTGCGCGTCTGGCCATTCTGGTCCACGGTGCTGTAGGGCATTTCGCCGCCAGCCAGGAACTCGGCCGTGGCGCCGCTGCGCGCCAGCAATTGCGGCTGGGCAAGCACCACCGCACGCCCTTCCTGCGCCAAAGCATCGATGCGGGCCGACAGCAAGGCATTGATTCCAAAATAGCCGGCCAGGGCCCGCGCCGGAAACTCGATGGGCACCACCGTCTGGCCCGGACGATCCGTATGCCGCGGCGAACCGAAGTCCCAGGCCGCGGACGCATTCACCCCGCCCTCGGGACTCGCGGCCCAGCGCAGGCCCAGCTCGCGCGCCAGCGAACGCGGCACCTCGACGACCTGTACATCGAGCAGGACCATCTGATCCCAGCCAACGGTGCTGGTGAAATCCAGGAGCTGCGGATAACGCCGGACCAGATCGGCGACACGCTGCCGATCCGCATCGGACAGATCGTCGCCCTCGACGACGAGCTTGTCGCCGACGGCGCTCACTCGCGCCCCCGGAATGCGCTCGATCATGCCGCGCAACTCGTCCTGCAACTGACGCGCCCCCTCGGCGGCGACCTCAACCATGTAGCGATGAACATGACCATCGGCCGTCCAGACATGCAAGGCGCTGGAGCCCTGGCGGCGCGCAAAAACGATGACCTCATGATCATCGGTGCTGACAGCCTTGAGCACCTGACCGTCCCCCACGGCCACCCGCAAAGCATCGGGAATGCCCAGCACACGGACCTCCCCGACCTGCATCGACAGGCTTGTGTCGGCACTGGCCAGCGTCATCTGCAAAGCCGCAAACACGCCACACAGAATCGCCGGCCACTGGCCACGCGGCCGGCACAGCCCGCGCCCGCCGCCCATCCGGCGGTCGAAACTCGCGGTTTGCGAAGTACTCATGGCGTGTCCTCCTCGGCCATTTCACGAACCGCGTGCATCCAGGCGCTGGCCAGGGCCTGGGCCTCGGGCAGGTCAAACAGGCCGGCGGACCGCATGACCGCAGGCGCGGAACCCTGCAAGCCCGGCACGCGCGCGCCCGTCCCGGTGCCATAGACAATCGTGGCACCCTTGCGAGCGGGCTGCGACGGTGCCGACGCCACGCCCAGCAAGGCGGCCAGGTCGCCCCGCACCGCGCGGCGATCCGCCTGCGGATCGTCCGGATGCCGCAGGATGGCCGTGATCGAACCGCCCTGGCGCGCCGCCACGAGCTTGACCACATCCTCGGGCGCCGCATCCAGCGTCACCGTCGAATAGGCCGCCCCCTCGGCATCCCCCTCGAAGCGGGTGGCACGTCCAGTCGCCAGCACCAGCACCCCTTGCAACAACGGGGCGGTGATCTGGCGGCGCTGATGCTCGAAAGAAACGTACAGGTCGATCAGATCCCCTGGCTGCAACAGACCCGAAAGCGAATTGATCTGATCCACCGGGAGGGTGATGGCCCGCCGTCCCAGCGCCAGTTGGCTGGAGAAAGCGGGAGTCGCCGCCTGGGTATGCGCCCGCAGAACCGGATCGCCCGCCCGCAAGGGCGCCGACAGCACGGTATCCATGAGTTCCATATGGCGCGAGGCAGGCAGGCTGTCGCTGCTGGCCCATTCGATCGGCATGCGGCGCAAAGCCAGATGCTCGGGGCGCAAGCGGGTGCCCGCCGGCAGATCATGCGCGGCCACGATACGCTCGGCCATCGGCACACGGGCGCGCGCCTCGATGCGGGCCACCCGCTCACTGACATGGGCATCGAGAGCCCAGGCGGCCAACAGGCCCGCCATCAGGGCCAGCACGCCCAGCACGACACTGCGTGGAATCCGGAATCGCCTCATTGCGCCTCCTCGCGCCGCCAGGTCCAGATGATCGAATGCATCCCCTGGGGCTGCACACGCACCTGCAAAAGAGTCCCCGGGCGCCGCCAGGCCTCAGCGCCCGGCCAGGACGCCTCGGTTGGCTGCCAGCCCGCGCGGGCCAGCGACCGGCGGATCGCGGCCTCTGGGCTCGCCGCCGTAGCGGAATACACATACGCAGAAGTCACGAGCCTGGCCTGCCCCTCGCGCTGCGCCACCCGGACCAACGGACGCGCACCCTCGGGCATGTCATCGCCGGCATCCAATCGGACCGCTGGCAGAGGCGTCAACACCGACACCATGCCCCGGGTGCCCCGGGGGCCGGAACGCAACCAGCCGAACCAGTGCGCCCCACCGCGCATACCGGAAAGCACGATCCCGCCATCGACCACCATCAGACGCTCGAAAGCCATGTCGCGACGCCCGACGAGCCGACGGGCTGCCTGGGCGGGAGACGTATCAGCCTCGAATGGCTGCTGGGTCAAGCGCGAGCCAGGGAGATCGAAATCCTGCCGCACGCCCCAACGCCAATCCGTCCAGGAGGCCGCAGGCCCCGCCCCGGGCGCGGCGGCATGGACGCAAAAACCTCCCAGCGCCGCCATGAATGCCAGACCGCAAGACAGCAAAACACGTTTTTTCATGGCAGGCTCCCGGAACGCAGATGGCGCGCGGGGATCCAGGCCGTCCAGGGCGTCAGCCAGTCAGTCTGCGGATCGGCGCGGCCCCAGGCCGCATCGAGCGGCCCAACCCGCGCCCCGAGCGCACGCGTCAACTGGGCCGAATGGTCGGCCGCATCCGCCCACAGCATGTCGGCGCCCGCCAGTGTGGCCTGGACTTGCGCATCCCCGGATGCCGCCCCCGCACCCCGCAAGATCGCCGTATGGTGCGTCAGTCGCAACAAGCGCTGATCGAAGTCGCGCAAACCGCCCTCGACCTGGCTCGCGCCCGCCGTCGTTAGATCGACCGCCGAAATCCAGACCGTCTCGTCCCCCAGCCGCAACTCGCGACGGATCGCCGCAGCGCTCGATGTGGGATCGCCAACCTGGCGCACAGGCGCCTGCGGCGCCTGGAACACCCGGCCGCCGACCCCTGCGATCAGGTTTGGCGCATGGCGGCTTTCCCAATGCTGGCCCGTCCCCAGAAAGTATGGACTGCCGGGCGCCGCCGCCGGGGCCGCCTCGATACCTTGGTACGCATACGCAAAAGCCTGGCGGCGGCTGGCGTGCATGGCCTGCAAGTCGATGTCCTGGAGACGGCCGAGCCAGGCGACCGCCAACCAGGCTGCAGCCAGGACGCCCATCGCCACCAAGGCCTCGGCCAGGGCCTGCCCGCGCGGGATCGATGCCGTCATCTCAGTGCCCTCCTTGCGCAGCCGACCCCTCGGCCGACAGCGGCGCAAGACGCGCCAGCCAATAAGGATGAAAAAGATTGGGCGCCTCGATCAGGCCGTCCTCACGCGGCCGCGGCCGGGAGAAATAGCTGTGGGCCGCGCTGCGCGCATGCACGGCCAGGCCCTGCGGGTCGTCGATGGACAAGCGCAGCTCGAACCCGGCGGTGCCCACGGCCCCGCTGGATGCCATGTCGTAATACGGCGCCAGGCCACCCGACGTCCATCGAGGCTGATCGCGCACCGCGTAGGAATTGGCCAGCGGATTGTCCCGCTGGTCGAGCAGGCTCCAGTCCGTCGCGGACTGGACCCAGCGCCAGAAATCCTGCTCGGAGAAATCCCCGGGCGCGGCATCCGAATAATCACCCGGCGCGCCGTCGCCCGCCTGCCCGGGAATCCAGGCCCAGCCCATTGCGTATTCGCGGTAGTAGCAACCGACCCAGCGATTGGCGCGCAAGGCGTGGAAAGACTGGGTGTCCGAAGCCTGCCAGCGACCTGCGGCATCCAGGACCGTCGCGCCACGCCGCCGGAGCTGATGGCGCAGCATCGGGCATCGGGGATCCACTGCCCAGGCATTGCTGGCCGTGTGATTGCGCGGCCCGAGAAAGGGATACAGGCCAGCGATGCCCCGCACCAGATCGTACAGGTCCCGGTCGGGCGCGTAGCGCCGCAGCAGCGACGGCCATTGGTCATGCTCCAGAGAAAGCCGCAGATCAGCCTCGGACCGGTCCGGATAATGCGCCCGCAGAACCGCGCGAATGGCCGCCATGCGCGCCTCGGGCAGCGTCGTCACGACATCGCGGGCCAGTCCCGTGTAGAGTTCGTGGATCTGCTGGTCATGGGCCGCATGCGCGCGCCCCAGCGTCCCATCCTGCCGAGCCCATTCCCCCAGGCCGACCGCCTGCGCCGACGCCAGATACGCCACCCCATGATCGGCGCCAAACAACATGCCGATCAGATATGCGGGCGGATTGCCACGCGCCACCTGCCCCGCCTCGGCGCCGCCATACAGCGCCCAGCTGCCCAAAGTCACCAGATGCGCCATGGCGAGCTGGTGGGCAAGCTGGGCACGGTTGAGATAGGCAAGCATGTTGAGCGCGCGCGCCTGGACCAAAGCGCCGCTGTAGGCCGCCGCATCCAGGCCATGAACCTGCCGGACCTTGGCCGCGAGCACCCGGCCCGTCGCGAAATAGCGCAACAGCGCCAGCGACAGAACGGCGACAAGTACCATGCCCAGCACCAGAACCTGCCCTTTCTGGCTGTCACGCGCGCTCATGTCACTGCCCGGCGCCGGCATTGCCGGTGAAGGACTTGAGGGTCTTGGCCGCCGCCTGCTCGGCGCCCGCCTCGGCGGCGGCCTGCGCCGCGCGCGATTGCTCTGTACCGTCCTCGCCGGCGATTTCCTTGGCCATGGCCGCGGTCTGGGCACGAATCACCTGCCCGAAAGTCTGGTAGACCGCGATGGCCGCCACCGCCACAAGAGCGACGACGATCATGTATTCGACCATTCCTTGGCCGTGCTGCCAGGTGCTGATATGGGTGCGCCGCATGTCGGTCTCCTCCGATCAAATGAGGAGTCCAGTGTGCGCCACTCGCCGATGGCCGGCTATTCGCGCAAGCCGAGGCGGCCGCAAACGACACAGGGCGGCGCGCGAACGGATCGCACGCCGCCCCGAAAGGCAGATCTATCTATATCAGGAAACGATGCGCACCTGGAGAGTGCCCAAGCCCTCGATCGAACCTTGCAGCAAATCGCCGGCCACCACCGCGCCCACGCCCGCGGGCGTGCCGGTGAAGACCAGATCACCCGCCCGCAACTCGAACAGGGTCGACAGATAGGCAATGGCCTCGGGAACCGACCAGATCATATCGGACAGATCGCCATGCTGGCGTTCCTCGCCATTGACAGCCAGGGCAATGCGGCCGCGCGACAACGCGCCAGTGGCTGAGACCGGGTGGATCGGGCCGATCGGCGCGCTGTGATCGAAGGCCTTGGCGACCTCCCAGGGGCGGCCGGCCTTCTTGGCCGCGGCCTGCAGGTCGCGGCGCGTCATGTCCAGACCAATGGCATGGCCCCAGACACAGGCGGCTGCCTGCGCGAGCGTAAGATCGCGCCCGCCGGACCCCAGCGCCGCCACCAACTCGATCTCGTGATGCAGATCCTGCGTGCACGAGGGATACGGCATCGCTCCGACCACGCCGTCGGCAACGCTCAGCACCGCGTCGCTGGGCTTGGAGAAGAAGAAAGGCTCCTCGCGACCCGTGCCGCCCATCTCGCGGGCATGATCGGCATAGTTGCGGCCCACGCAATAGATGCGCCGCACGGGAAAGACCTCCCCCGAACGCGCCACGATCAGCGTGCCGCCCTCGGGCCTGGGAAATACCAGGCTCATGCCGCCTTGCCCGATTGCTGGTAGCGCGCCGCCGATTCGAGGATCTCGCGCTTGGCGGCCTCGATGCCGTCCCAGCCGGATACTTTGACCCACTTGCCCTTTTCAAGGTCTTTATAGTGCTCGAAGAAATGCTGGATGCGGGCCAGCTCCTCGGCCGGGAGATCGCTGGTCGACTGGATGTTGCGATACGGCGGATAGAGCTTGTCCACGGGACGCGCGAGCAGCTTGGCATCGCCGCCGGCCTCATCCTCCATCTGCATCACGCCCAACGCGCGGCAGCGGATGACGGCGCCGATCTGGATGGGAAACGGCGCCATGACCAGCACATCGACTGGATCGCCATCGTCTGAGATAGTCTGCGGAATGTAGCCGTAGTTGCAGGGGTAATGCATCGCCGTCACCATGAAACGATCGACGAATATCGCGCCCGAGGCTTTATCGACCTCGTATTTGACGGGATCCGCGTTCATCGGGATCTCGATGATGACATTGAATTCCTCCGGCATTTTGTCACCGGCAGGTACGCGATCTAGACTCATGTTTGACCTTGCTGTAATGATGAAAGGGTAAAGAAGTTGGACCCGGAATGAGGCCGTCAGCGTTTGCGCAGGCTGCGTGAGCCGCCATCCGAAGTCTGGGAAATGTCCACGCCCGGGATGATGGGCGCGGTATCGAAATAGTCGTCGCCTTGCGCGGCGGTGCCGGCAGTGGAACCCGCCTCGGTCGGAGCGACGGCGGCCCCGATTGCCGAGCGCGGCGGGCCAGCCTGCTCGAGGTCGTCGACATAGGCTGCGCTGGCGGCCTCGGGAATGCGGGATTCGGGAACGCTCGCCGCAAGAGGGTCCTGCGCATCGGCAATCTTTGGGTCGCCGCGGGTATCGGCGGCTGGCAGCAGACGGCCGGCTGAAGGCACGACCACGTCGGCCTCCAGCGACGCCTTGCGCCAATGCGCCAAGGCGAGGTCGGAACGCCCCAAAGCGTCATCCAGCATCCCCAGCAATGCATACGTATGGGTATCGGACCGCAGGGCCAGGCTGCGCTCGAGATAATGCTCGGCCTGCCCCCAGAGCTGGGCGCCCAGGCAAAGCTGGCCCAGGGCGGTCAGCAGGCCCGGATGATCGGGATTGGCTTTCAGCCACAATTCGGCACGTGCCAGGCGGTGCGCGGCTTGCTCGGGCTCGCACTGCGCGTAGGCGCGCAGCAACGAATCGTCCAGCGCGTGCCCCAGGGCCGCCTCGAGGATGCGGGCGGATTCGATGCCATGCCCGAGACGGACCTGGGCCCGGGCAGCCGCCAGGGCAATCGCCGGCTCCAGGCGCTCATCGGCGCCGAGATCCGCCCACAGCGTCTTGAGCGCCACCTCGTCATCGCATCGGTCGAACCGCCTGACCACCGAATCGCGGATGAAGGCGCGGGCCTGGGCCTGATCGATGGCGCTGCGGCGCAGCAAGACCCGGGTCAAGGCATAGACCTGCTCGTCATTCCCCAACTGGCGATGTGTGCGCAGCAACAGGCGAGTCGAATGGAAATAGCGCGAGGAAGCATCCTGCAAAGGTTCGAGCAGAGCCAATGCCTCGGCCGGCCGATTCTGGTCCAGGTACATCTCGGCGGTCACCGTATCGACCGCCTGGCGCAGGCGGGAATCCTGGCCGGCGCCCTCCCGGGCCAAGAGCAGGACCTGGTCGCGGCGCTTGTATTCACCCAGCAAATGGAGCGCGCGCGCCGCGCTCAGGCCAGCCAGGACCTTGCGGTCCGCCGAGCGCGTGTGCGAAAGCAGGTTGGAGAGGTCTTTCTCGGCCTGCGCATAGCGGCCCTCGAGGACATTGATCCAGCCGCTTTCGAGCAACTCGACGTCTCGGGCCTGTGCCCGGCGGCCACGCCAGGCACGAAAACGCTCTGGGCCGCCGCCCAGCCAGCGGATACAACGCAGCAGCCAATGCAACACGATAAAGGCAGCCACCAGCAGCACGACCGCCAGGGACAGGGACAGCTCGATACGCCAGGGCTGTGCAATGATGAGGACGTTGCCGCCATGTTCCCGCAACACCAGGGCCAGCGCCACGGCGACGACCAGCAGGATCAGGGTCCAGAACCAGTTCCGCATGGCCATTCCTCCTTACAGCGTGCCAGTGGCCGGCGCGTCCGCAGCAGACGCGGCCGAGGAGGAACCCGCATCCCCGGCATCGGACGCCGCCCCGGCGCCCGGATCGGCCGGCGCCTGCCCTGGATCGGGAATATCCTGGGCATCGAGGGCATCCCGCGCGGCGGCGATCGCATCGAGACTGTTGTCTACTGTCGGCAGACGGGTCTCGATTGCCGTATCCAGCAAGGCGCGAGCGATGCCCAGCGCCTCGCGCGACTGCTCGGAGCGCATGTCGAAGCGCCGGTCAATGGCATTCGCGATACGGCCCAGCTCAGTCTGCCAGATCCTCGACTGATGCATCATCAAGGCCAATTGCGCCGTCAGGATGCGCTGCTGCAGGTTTTCGCGAAAACGCAGGGCCTGCTCGGGCGAGATCAGCAATGCCGCCGCATCATCGACGCGCCGGACCTCGAACAAACCGCGCAGATCATGCGACAGCATGGTACCCGCCTCGCGCGTCCAGTCCCAGGCCTCGGACCCCATGCGTTGCCACCAGGGCGCATCCGCACCAACGGCTGCGGGGGCGGGCGCCTGGGGCGGCACTGCCACGGGCGGCGCCGATTGCGGCGCCGCTGCATCGGGAACCAGCAAAGGCGCCTCGCCCAACAGGGTGTACAAACGATCGAGATTGGCGGAAAGCGCCGGCAGATCGACTGTGACGACGGCGCGCAGGCGATCCACGTCGCCATTGATGGTCTGTTGCAGGGATGCCAGGGCTGGACGGTTGGCGCGCGCCAGCCGGGCCTGGGCGACCTCGAGCGAAATGATGGCGTTGGCGACATTGCCTTCGAGTCCCAGCTGCTGCTGGGCAATGGTGACCAGGCGATCGATATCGTTGAGCAACAGCAGATCCGAGCCGCTGTCGGTCATCATTTGCAGCGCACGGTCGAGATCGCGGATCTGGCCCTGCGCATCATTGAGCGCCTGGCGCAATTGTTCGATCTGCCCGGCCTGGCTGCTCATCTGCTCACGCGTCTGGTTGGCCGTTTCCTGGGCGAGCTGGGCGGCGCGCGCGGCCTGGCCACCCTGCTGCACCATATCCGCGCGCAGGCTGCGATATTCCTGATTCTGATACCACAAAGCGCCGCCCAGCACGACCGCCAACAGCACCAGCAGGAATACGGCCACGGCCAGTGATCGGCCACCGCTCTTGCGTGGCGAAGATGCCGGCGTTGCCCTGGATGAGGCTGCCGGCGCGGATGCCGATGCGGCTTTTGATGCGGTTGACTGGGGGGCTTTCGATGCAGGGTTGGCGGTTTCGGGGGCGGATGCGGACCCGGCGCCGGATGATGCCGGCTGTGAAGGAGACGTCGAGGATTCGGCGGAGTGCGTGCTGCGGTCTTGATCGGTCATGACGGCGTAATTTTCCTTCTAACAACGCAAGCGCGATGCTGCCAATATAGCCTGAAATATCGCCTGCTCATCGGGCGCACAGATTTTTACATCGAGTACCGGCGGCCGCTCGAAGGCTGGCACCCGAGCCTCGGCCAGACATTGTAGCCGCCGCGCGATGCGCTCGTGTATCGTTACCGCACACAGGACCGGCGGCCACCCCAGGCCGTGGGCGCTGAAACTGGCGGCAATAGCCTCCAACCCCTCCAGGCTGCTCACCAGGAGGATGCATGGACGCGCGTCGATGGCGGCCTGGCACTGGTCTTGCGTCCAGCGCACGGGGTCGCGCCCATACAGGGCATGGCGCCCGACCCGGCAGCCTCGTTGTTCGAGTTGCGTGGCCAGCCACTCCCGGCCATGCTGTCCACGCAGGATCAGCGCGCGCGCCGGTCGCAGTCCATGCGCATCGATCAGTGCCAACAAGGCTTCGGAATCCTGCGGGCCATCGGCGGACGGCGCCAGGACCTGGTCCGCCGGGACCCGTTGACGCAAGGCGCGGGCTGTGGCCTCGCCAACCGCGGCCGCAAAGGTTGCGACCGGCCAGGCACCGGACCATTGGGCAAAGTAGCGCTCGACCGCCTGGCGGCTGACGAACACCAGCACATCGTAATCATCGGGCGCGGGCGCCGGGCCATCGAGAGTACGCAGGACGAGCGCCGGCGCAATGGTCACCGCCAGGCCCGCGGCCTGGAGATTTCGGGCAATTGTTTCGTTGCGCCCAGCGGGACGCGTCAGGACGGCAAGCGGCAGGCCCGGCCCCGGCATATGACCGCCACGCTCAAGGTGAACCGGGCGCCGCCAGCAGGCGCGCGAGAATGGCGTCCGCGCCCTGGTCCAGCAGGGCTTGCGCCACCTGGGCGCCCAGGGCCTCGGCCTGAATGATCGGCCCCTCGGCCTCGGCCCTCAGAATCCGGGAGCCGTCCGGCTCGGCAACGAGAGCCCGCAAGACCAGCCGCCCGTCGGATTCGCGCGCGTAGGCCGCAAGCGGCACCTGGCACGAACCGCCCAGGGCACGCGAAACCGCCCGCTCGGCCAGCGTGCAAGCGCTGCTGCGCTCGCAAACCAGGGGCGCCAGCCAGGTCCGCACATCCATGCGGTCGGCCATGATTTCGATTCCCAGCGCCCCCTGGCCCGCCGCCGGCAGGCTGTGTTCCGGGGGCAGGACGGCGCGAATGCGCTCGGCCAGGCCCAGACGGCGCAAGCCGGCCGCCGCCAGGATGATCGCCGCATACTCGCCGCGATCCAGCTTGGCCAGCCGGGTATCCAGGTTGCCGCGCAGGGGCTGGACCTGCAACCGGGGAAAACGTTCGCGCAGTTGCGCCTCGCGCCGCAGGCTGGAAGTCCCGACCACGGCGCCGTCGGGCAAATCCTCGAGACGCGCATAGTGGTTCGATACCAAGGCATCGAACGGATCCTCGCGGTCCATGACGGCAGCCAGCGCGAACGGCGGCCCCAGATCCACCGGAACGTCCTTGAGGGAATGGACGGCAAGATGCGCCCTGCCGTCCAGCAGCGCGGTTTCGAGTTCCTTGACGAAAAGCCCTTTGCCGCCGACCTTGGACAGGGTGCGGTCCAGGATCTGGTCGCCGCGCGTGGTCATGTCCAGCAGTTCGATGACGCAACCGGGATACAGCGCCAGCAGGCGGTCGCGGACGTGATGCGCCTGCCACAAGGCGAGGCGGCTGGCGCGCGTGGCGATCACGAGACGCTTGGGAGGAACAATAGTCATCATGCGGTACACCTGGAGAGCAGCAGACTGGCGACGATGCCCAGCACCGCCAGGATCGCCAGCCCCTGCAGAAGCGATAGTCGGGATTCGCGGGGCTTGCGCCCGGGTTCTTGGCCGGTCATCGCCATCAACGGCCCGCAGCCTTGCGGCGGCGCGCGATCCATGTGCCCACGGCCACCACCAGCACGGCGCCGACGATCTCGGCGGCGATCTTGACCGCCCCGTCCTGCGAACCGAGCCACCGGTCCACTGCGACATCGGTCACCAACATGCCGCCGGCGATCCAGCCCAGCAAGGCCGCGCCCAACGTGACGACAAGCGGGAAGCGGTCGATCAGTTTCAGGACCAGGGTACTGCCCCAGACGATGATGGGCACGCTGAGCAGCAAGCCGAAAATGACGTAACCGAGCTGATGATCGGGAATGGTGTTCTGCGCGGCGCCGGCGATGGCGATCACATTGTCGAGGCTCATCACGAAATCGGCGATGATGATCGTGCGGATGGCAGCCCATACCGAACTGGCCCCCTGGATCGTGTCGTGATGGTCGTCCTCGGGCAGCATCAGCTTGATGCCGATCCACAGCAGCAGCAAGGCGCCGACGATCTTGAGATACGGGATGGCCAGCAGCGTGAGGGCAAAGGCGATCAGGATGACGCGCAGGACAATGGCGCCCGCGGTTCCCCACAGAATCCCCTGGATGCGGCGCTTGTGATCGAGTTTGCGACAGGCCAGGGCGATCACCACGGCATTGTCCCCGCCCAGCAGGATGTCGATGAGGACGATCTGGAAGATCGCTCCCCAATGCAACTGCTGGATCAGGTCAAGCATTCGCGTTCCCTCGCTACATTCAATTCTGATTCAAAAAACAGGCCCGCCAGGCGGACCTCGTCCAACCGATCGGCCCGGTGCCGGGCCGATCGGCGCGCCATCACAGGACGGCCTTGAGCAGCTTGCCCATTTCCGACGGATTGCGCGTGGTACGGATGCCGCAGGCCTCCATGATCTCGAGTTTCGCGTCAGCCGTGTCGGCACCGCCCGAGATCAGAGCGCCGGCGTGGCCCATGCGCTTGCCCGCGGGCGCGGTGACACCGGCGATGAAGCCGACCACTGGTTTTTTCATGTTGTCCTTGGCCCACTGCGCGGCATTCACCTCGTCGGGGCCGCCGATCTCGCCGATCATGATGACCGCGTCCGTGTCCGGATCGTCATTGAACATCTTGAGCACATCGATGTGCTTGAGACCATTGATCGGATCGCCGCCGATCCCGACCGCGCTGGATTGACCGAGGCCCAGCTCCGTGACCTGGGCAACGGCCTCATAGGTCAGCGTGCCCGAGCGGCTGACCACGCCGATCCGGCCCTTGCGATGGATGTGTCCGGGCATGATCCCGATCTTGATTTCATCAGGCGTGATCAGGCCCGGGCAGTTGGGACCCAGCAGCAGGGTCTTGCGATTTTCGGCGCGCATGCGGTTGCGCACTTCGAGCATGTCGCGCACGGGAATCCCCTCGGTGATGCAGATGGCCAGATCGAGGTCGGCCTCGACCGCCTCCCAGATGGCCGCCGCCGCGCCGGCCGGCGGCACATAGATCACCGAAACCGTGGCGCCAGTCTGCGCCTTGGCGTCCTTGACCGAGGCATAGATGGGAATCCCCTCGAAGTCCTCGCCCGCTTTCTTGGGGTGCACGCCGGCGACGAAGGCGGCGCGGCCGTTTGCGTAATCGCGGCACATGCGGGTATGGAACTGGCCGGTCTTGCCGGTGATCCCTTGCGTGATGACCTTGGTGTCCTT